>NZ_JACZFS010000011.1 GCF_014904795.1 Nisaea nitritireducens | reverse complement strand
TCCATCCTCGAATGGAATCTGCAGGGGAATGACGTCGACTGATTTTATTTTCATTTTGCTTCCTCCCTGACGGCGCTTTCGTTCCGTCCGCAAGGGAAGCTTAGCTGAACTCACACGGGTGACACGAACATAGAACGCGTGAGCGCTCTCTAAAGGCGCTGGCCGAGATCGGTGTCGTCAAGGTTCAGCTGGAAGACCTGAACGGCGCCGGTCCGTCCGCGCAGCTCGAAAAAGCCGACATCGGTGATGTTCGTGGGGTTTCCTGCCGCCGTAGCTGTCTCCGCAGCAACGAGAACACAGATGTCCGCATCCGGTTTGACTTGCTTACCCAGTTGCTCTATCCGGTTGGCAACATTCACCGAATCGCCGATTATCGTGTAGTTGATCCGGTCCGGTGCTCCGATATTGCCGACGATGGCGGTGCCTGTCGCTATTCCGATGCGGATATGGATCGGGTCCCCGCCTTGCTCTACGCGTCGCCGGTTATCCTCGCGAAGTAGTTTGGCTATCCGGCTGGCTGACCGCAAACAGGCTGCTGCGTGGTCCTCGCGTATCGCCGGAGCGCCCCAGAAAGCCATCACGCTGTCGCCAGAATACTTGTCGATGTTGCCGCCTTCCGCTTCGATTGCTTCGTTCATCAACGTGAAATGGGCATTGAGCATTTCGACCAGTTCATCGGGCGGATATTGCTGCGATATTCCCGTGAAGCCGACGATGTCGGAAAACAGCACCGTCACCTCCCGTTCCACGGATGGGACGCCCTGGCTGCCGCGTTCCCTGAGGATTTCCATCACAAGTGAGCGCGGCACATAGACCCGGAACTGTGCCAAGCCGGAAATCATCGCGTTGAAAGCATCCGCCGCATCATTGAATTCGCGAACCGGATTACCGCGAATTTCAGGAACCGTTTCCAGATCGAGCTTTGCGACAGCATTCGACGCGGATGCAAGCTCGGCAACCGGCTGCCGGATGCGCTCGGCAAGTTGCCTTAGTCGCAGCATTGCCAACCCCATCACAATCAGGCCCGCTATGGCGCCATAGGTCAGATAACGGAGCATGTCGCTGTAACTGGTCGTCGACAGGTCTACATACATTCCAACCGTGTAGAGTTTACCATGGGCAACGGAGACCTTCTGCGCGAGAGCTACATATTCTGTACCGGCGACTGTGGTGGTCCAGAATTGCGTACCGTTTGATTCATCTACCGTCCCCACATCGCGTCGTTCCGGATCCATGAGGGCGGCAAGTACGGGATCGCCGAGTTCCATTGCACTGAGCAGCGGCTTATCCGCAGACATCAGCGCCTGCATGCTCGGATCCGTCAGAATGGGGTGGGCGAGCAGGCGATCCTTTTCGTCCAGCACAAAGACAGAGCCACCTGCGATGTCGGCATCCCGTAGGAATATGGAAATATCCAGGGGTGAAATCGCTGCGGCTGCCACCCCGAGATAAGTATGGCTCCTGTCATAAATCGGGCTGCGCGCGCTGATCAGGGTCAGTCCTGCATTTTCCGCATAAATGGCAGATGCGAGATAGGGTTCTCCGATCTCGTGGGCTTCCTTGACGGCTTGCTCTTCGATCGATCCGGCGGTGATCTGACGGGTGCCCATGCGTCCATCGGGAGCAATCCATTCCATCGATCCATCATTTCGCAAGAACGCCAGTGCCCGGATATGCGGCTGAAGCTGCATTGCGGTCCGCGCCATGCCTTGAGCTGTGGCACTCATCGGTGCGCCGTTGGGCATGGTGTACTGGCCGACAAGTTCGGCGGCCTTCAAAGCCGGCCTGATATGTAGCGACAATGTCTGCTTGATCGACTTGATGGTGGCGTTGGCATTTTCCCTGATGACAATGAGACCGCCCTGATTCCCGAAATAGAGCGTTACCGCCAGCACCGCTCCAAGAGCGATCAGGAAAAGCCCGCCGATATCCCGCAGCAACAACGTGCGGATGGTGATCGTATGACTGGAAGTCGTCAGTTTGTCCGACACTGAACCCCCATTTTTTCCCGATAACTGATGGATTGCCCCTGACTGTCGGCCTCAAAGACGCCGCGCGCAACAGCGCGGGCAAGACAATCCGCAGCATGTGCGCCAAGCGTCGCAAGATCGCGCGCCGGATCCGCAAGTGGCCGGATGCCGGTAGAAACGCCGAAGACCACGTCTCCGTCGAAAGGCGTATTCGCAGGCCGGATGGCACGGGTCAGTCCCTGGTGCGCCATGATGGCGAATTGCCTGCACTGGGATTTGGTCAGCGCAGCGTCAGTCGCGACGATGCCGATCGTGGTGTTCTCTCTCGGGCCCGCGAGCTTAGGCATGTCAACGGCACTGCCTCTGTCCTCGGAAACCGGCAGGACACCGCCGAACTCAGCACCCGCTTCGGAATCCCAAGCGAAGAATGCGCCGGAGACGGGATAAGTAACGGCACCGACCGCGTTTACGGCGACCAACGCACCGACTGTCGGACCGTCGTCGCTAACCAGAACGGAGGCACTGCCGAGACCGCCTTTATACCCGCCGGCATTTGCGCCAAACCCGGCGCCTGCATTGCCGAGCCCGAAACCATCCGAGGCTGCTGCCAGAGCCTCCCGGCCGAGCACAGGGTAGGGGGAGTTAGTACCCCAATCCTTGTCGCCGCCATTGTTGAGATCGAAAAGGATTGCAGCCGGGACAATGGGCACAACCGATGCGCCCGCCCGATATCCGATACCCTTTTCGCGCAGTCCCGCCATGACACCACCCGCAGCATCGAGCCCGAAAGCGGACCCGCCGCTGAGTACGATTGCGTTCACGTCCTGAACTGTCGCCTCTGGACGTAAAAGATCGAATTCGCGCGACCCGGTGCCGCCGCCGCGCGAATCAACCGAGGCAACCATGGTGCCATCCGGCACCAGAACGGTAACGCCGCTCCGCAACTGCTCGTCATGAGCGTTGCCCACGCGGAGTCCCGGAACATCGGTGATGAGATTGAGTTTCCCCGGCTGCACTTTGAAGCGCCTCCCGTTTCCGCATGGCCGCCCGTCAGGATCCGCTATTGGACTGGCCGGACAAAGTCTTTATATACGACGGCGTTCCCCAATAAGGACGATTAGATGAGTTCCCTTGACGACGCTGTGGGGCGCCGGCGCACTTTCGCGATCATCGCGCACCCGGATGCCGGTAAGACCACTTTGACCGAGAAGCTGCTCCTGTTCGGGGGCGCGATCCAGATGGCCGGTGCCGTTAAGGCACGCGGGCAGCAGCGGCGCGCCCATTCCGACTGGATGAAGGTCGAGCGTGAGCGCGGCATCTCCGTCGCCTCGTCGGTCATGACCTTCGATTACGGGGACAACACGTTCAACTTGCTCGATACGCCGGGCCACGAAGACTTCTCCGAAGACACCTATCGGACCCTGACGGCCGTCGACAGCGCCATCATGGTGATCGACGGCGCGAAAGGTATCGAGGAACAGACCTTGAAGCTGTTCGAGGTCTGCCGCCTGCGCGATGTGCCGATCATCACCTTCGTCAACAAGATGGACCGCGAGGCACGGGACAGTTTCGAGCTGCTGGACGAGATCGAGCAGAAACTGGCTCTCGACGTGACACCTGCGAGCTGGCCGATCGGCATGGGGAAAGCCTTCAAGGGCTGTTACGACCTGCTGAACGATAAACTGATCCTGATGGATCGCGGCAGTCACGATGCACCGGACCAGGGTCTGACCTGCAACGGGCTGGACGATCCGAAACTTGACGAGCTGTTGCCTGCTTCCGCCGCAAAGCAGCTCCGAGAGGAAGTCGAGATGGCGCGCGGATTGTGCCCGGACTTCGACCCGGAAGCTTTCCTTGGTGGCACCATGACGCCGGTCTATTTCGGCAGTGCGGTGAACAATTTCGGGGTGCGAGAGCTGCTTGGCGGTGTTGCCCGTTACGCTCCCCAGCCGCGCCCGCAATCGACGAAATCACGCGAAGTAACGCCTGATGAAAAGAAGGTCTCGGCCTTCGTTTTCAAGATCCAGGCGAACATGGACCCAAAGCATAGGGACCGCATTGCCTTCGCCCGGATCTGCTCTGGCCATTTCAAACGCGGCGCCAAGCTGAAGCATGTGCGCAGCGGCAAGACCATGAACATCCACAATCCGGTGATGTTTCTTGCCCAGGACCGCGAAATTGCGGACGAGGCCTGGCCGGGCGACATCATTGGCATTCCTAACCACGGAAACCTGCGAATCGGTGATGCCCTGACCGAGGGCGAGGATCTGCAGTTCAACGGTATTCCGAGTTTCGCGCCGGAATTGCTGCAGCGGGTGCGTCCTACCGACCCGCTCCGGGCCAAGCATCTGGAGAAGGCTGTCGTTCAACTTGCGGAAGAGGGTGCTGCGAAGGCCTTCAAGACCCGCATCGGCGGCAGCTGGATCGTCGGTGTGGTCGGCGCGCTGCAATTCGAGGTGTTGGCGGACCGGATTCGCACAGAGTACGACGTTCCGGTGAGCTTCGAGACTGCGGGCCTGCACACGGCGCGCTGGCTCGAAGCGGACGACCCTGCGGAGCTGAAGAAATTCATCGACGCCAACCAGGGCGATCTGGCCGACGATCACGACAACATGCCGGTCTTCATGGCCCGTAATGGCTGGCACCTGCAGCACACGGCCGAGAACTGGCCGAAGATCAGGTTCCTGAAAGTGAAGGAACAGATGGCTTAGGGGCTTCAGCTTCAGTTCGAGCGCCAGGCCTGCCAGCGGTCCTGCATCTGAAAGCCCCAATAAGCACATTGGGCAATGAGCGGGCCGAATGGGCCGCCTGCGAAGTCGAGACCGAAGGGGGCGAACAGCTTGTACGTCTCGTCATCCTCGGCGATGGCCTTCGCCACGACCTCTCCACCGACCGTGGTGGCGCACATACCATGCCCGCCATATCCCTGATTATACCAGACACCCGGCTGCAACTCGCCGATCTGAGGCATCTTGTGTACCGAATACCCCATGGTCCCGGGCCAGGCGACCTCCGCCCGGATACCTTCAAGCTGGGGATAGATCTTCAGGATATCGCCGATCATCTTCTGCCCCAGATTACGCGGCGACAGGTTGGAGCTGACACGTCCGCCCCATAGCAGCCTGGTATCGGGCAGGGCGCGGTAGTAATCATTGGCGATGCGACTATCCGACGTCGCGTATGGCGATCTGATGGCATCTTGCAGCCGGTCGCCGACCGGCTCTGTGAGAACCACATAGGTACCGACCGGCAGGGTCGCACGGGACAGCTTCGGGTGCAGCTGGCCAATATAGCCCGAACAGCAGATTGCAACCTGATTGGCCGTCACGCTGCCTGTGGCCGTGTCGATCCGCTTTTTGTCACCACTCAGATCCATATGATTCACAGGGCTGTTTTCGAAGATCTCTGCGCCCAGACCGATGCAGGCATCTGCGATACCGTTCGTGAAGTTCAGGGAGTGAAACTGAAAGGCGGTCGGGTCCAGAAGGCCCTCATGATATCGTTCTGTGCGATAGAGTTCCTGCATCTCCTGCCGGCTCTTGAATTCCAGTCCCAGTCCGAACCGCGCGTTATTCTTCTCGGCACTGGCTTTCAGGCCATCGGCATTCCTGTACCAGGACGCTTTCATAATGCCATCCCGCTTCGGCCCGGCATCGATGCTGTAAAGATCAAGCCTTGAGCGGATGAGGGTGAGGGCATCGAGGCTGAGGCGCATAAGCGCATCCGCATCCTCGCAGCCCACTACGGCTTCAATGTCATCCGATCCAAGGCTGTAGCCGGCACTGACAAAACCGCCATTGCGGCCCGATGCTCCCCAACCGACCCGTTGAGCTTCAAGCACCACAACCTTCTTACCCCGCTCTGCGAGCCCCAAGGCCGTTGCAAGGCCCGCCATGCCGCCTCCGACGACACAGATATCGCAGTCGAGATCATGCGCGAGTGCCGGGCGTTGGGGCGGCGCCTTCAGGGACCGGCCATAATAACTGTCCACGTAACCTGCACTGTGCCGCCGCGAGTCAGTCATTAACATTTCCATTTCTCATTGGAGGGTCGCGAGTCGGTTTACGTATAGAAACCGGCGCCCACGACCTGCCATTCATTAAAGCCTTGGCCCTATAATCGCTGACCGCCAACGCTGGTCAATCGGCGTTCTTTCCATTTTGCGGCGCAACTTTTTAATCGTCAGCTGCCTAAATTTACTGCAGGCGCTGGGATTGGCTTCGCACCAGGCAGATATTTTCTATGAATTTCTTTTTAATTTTTAGAAGGAAATCAGGGCATTAGCCGTGCAAAACCACCGCATACTCGTGGATGACAATCATTCGTAATGTCATTTGCTGATTAAGCTTTACAAATAGAAACCATTTTGATGGAATGGCATCAGTTCGAAAGCAACTGCTCATGCAATGCGGAGACAAACCATGACCGTACAAACACTTCGACGCTCTGCTCTGAAGATCGATACGGCTGATATCGGCATCGGCGCATCCGCCGAAACCGTACGGTCGGGCTATCTGGAACTCACATCGATGCTCGACCGGCTGCATCGCCGGTATCTCGATGTGGTTCGCGTTGAACTCGAATCGATGGGTATCAACAACATCAATCCTTCACAGGCTTTGATGCTTGTCGGTATCGGGGACGAGGACATTCCCGTCCGGGATCTCATTCATCGCAAGGGCTATCAGGCCTCGACCGTTTCCTACAACGTCAAGAAACTGTCCGAGTACGGATATCTGGAGCAGGAACGTGCGGCGCACGATCGCCGTTCGGTGCGCCTGAGGTTGTCCCCCAAAGGCAGGGACATCGTCTCCCGGCTCCGGGAACTGGAAGAGCGTCACATGGAATTCACCAATGGCCGCGGCGAACTTCTGCGCGGCATGGAAAATGCGACGGCCACGCTGCGACAGCTGGACCAGATCTGGGCCGAATACATTACCTTCGGATAATTCCCCCTACATCCGAAAC
>NZ_JACZFS010000010.1 GCF_014904795.1 Nisaea nitritireducens | reverse complement strand
GCCGACCGCGCCGCTTCCAAGCGGCGCGTTTTGTTTCTGGTGCAGGCTGATATCAGCTGGCCGCCGCCCGAAGAGCCGCGCGGGCGAGTATCCGCGTCGAGTCCAATGTCGGTAGAGCACTGTTTTCGTCGCTGATAATGAGCGGAATCTCGGTGCAGCCGAGAAGAACCGAATCCGCGCCGCGCTCTTTCATGCGTTCGATCAGCGCCTGAAAATACGATGTCGAGTCAGTGCGGAACCGGCCTGGAACGAGTTCTTCCATGATGATCCGTGAAATTTCGGCAATTTCTTCCGGCTCAGGCCGGGCCCAGCCGATGCCAAGCGCGTCGAATTTGTCCGGATAGACATCACTCTCGACCAACCATCTGGTACCAAGCAAACCGACTTTTTGGAATCCATGCTCCCGGGCGAGAGCCGCGGATTCTTCTGCAATATGCAGCCATGGAAGCGGGGATCGCTCCGCCACATAGTCGAATGCCTGGTGAATGGTATTATCCGGGCAAATCAAGAAATCCGCCCCGGCTCGTTCCAGTCTTCGCGCGGAATCAAGCATCAACTCTCCGACGCCGCTTAAATCTCCCGCTTCGAGGCAGCTGACATATTTCGAGAGTGGTGGCGTGTGCATCGTAATGTCGGGATGCTCGTGCGCGCCGAGCAGTGCCGCTCCTTCAGAACAGATTGTCCGGTAGCAGAGCGCCGCGCCTTCGGCCGAGCAGCCAACAATTCCTATATGCTTCATCGGTTTATGCGCTCGACCTTAAAGTTCTCCGGTCACCACATAACGCAATACTGCAGCCACCTGTGCCGGTGTTTCCGCAACGGCCAGCGCGGCGCCATCGACTTCTTTCAGCGGGTGCGTCAATGCTGGGTCGTGTTGGATGATGAGCGGCTTTCCGAGAGCGGAAGCGTATCCCGCATCGAAGGCAGCATTCCACTGCTTGTATTTGTCGCCGAACCGGACAACGACGATATCGGCACGCTCAATCAGGGTGCGGGTGCGGATGGCATTGACCTTGGCGCCTTTGTGATCGGCCCAGAACGGCTTCTCTTCGGCACCGAGGATGGAAACACCGCAATCGTCGCTGTTTTCGTGAACGGTCACTGGCGCCGTGAAAACAATCGGCAATCCAGCAGCATTTACGGCCTCTTCGATTTCCGCGCGCCAGTCCGTGTGAATCTCGCCGGACAAATAGACTTCAAGATCGGTCATGGAACCCTCCTACAGAACAGACCGCATTTGATATCCTAGTTTGCCGGTTTTTCAGAGTCCGTAGCTCCACCAAATGCCAGAGCGCGACATCGGTCTGCCGCCGTGTCGAAACATTTACTAAATTTTATTCTAACTATGAAAACGTCCAGTGTATCGATCACTGGAGAGACAGCTCATGCGCCAATTTGCAACGCTTTCTGCGGTAATGATGCTCTTGCTGCAACTCGCAGCCTGTGGCGAGCCCGAAGTCATTCGTCTTGGATTTATCGGTGGCCTGGAAGGAAGGGCATCCGATATCGGCATCGCGTCACGAAATGCCGTCCAGATGGCCGTCGACGAGAAAAACGAAGCCGGTGGGATTAACGGGCGTCAGATCCAGCTTCTCGTTCGCGACGATCATGGTACGTCGGAAGGTGGTGCGGAAGCTGCGCGCTCCTTGGTTGCTGAGGGTGTAGACGCGATTATCGGCCCCAATCTCAGCGTTGTCGCCGGCGGCATGGTTCCAGTGATCAACGAGGCTCAGACAGTCTCGATTACACCGACGGTTTCTTCCCTGTCTTTCGTCGGCAATGACGATCATTTCTACCGTATTGGCTCATCAACCCGCCAGTATGCCGAAGCTTACGCGCGATACAGCATCGATGTAGGACACCGGAAAATCGCTGCGGCGCTTGACGGAAGAAATGCGCTGTTTTCCCAAAGCTGGGCAGATGAGTTCGAAAGAGCATTTACCGAGCTAGGAGGCACACTCGTTGCCTCGTTCCAGTTCGACAGCACGATCGGAGGAGAGTTTTCGCGCGCGGCGACGACCCTGTTGGATTCGAATCCCGACGCAATAATCTTTATCGCCAATGGTGTAGATGCTGCGCAACTCACCCAGCAGGTACGAAAGCAGAATAGCGAAATAGAGCTCATGGCCGCGGAATGGGCTGCTTCGGAAAGCCTTCTCACTCTTGGCGGTGCCGCAATTGAAGGGCTGCTCCTGCTTCAGACCTATGACCGGTACGATGAGACGGCACATTACGTTGCATTCCGGGATGCTTACAAAGCGCGATTCCGTTCCGACCCGGGTTTTTCAAGCATCGCGGCTTATGATGGTGCGACAGTCCTGTTTTCCGCTCTCCAGGACATGGAGGACGGTCAGACCATCAAATCGGCAATGGATGCGCTCGGCACAATCCAGGGACTGCAGCAGAAAGTGACGTTCGACGATTATGGCGACAGCGCCAGACAGCTTGTTTTCGTTACCGTGCAAAAAGGGAAATTCATCCGGAAATGAAGGCCCCAAGGGTTCTCTCCCTGCGTGTTGCGCTCTCTCTGCTATTCGTCTTCACGCCTTTGGTTGCTCTCGTTATCGTCGGATCGATCACGCTTGCCATACGCTTGCCGCAGATCGCCGATGAAAACAGGCTGATAGCCAAAGAGTCGGCGGCGGAGATGGCTGCGCGTGTAGAGGAGTACCTCCGTTCCCTTGAACACCGCCTCAAGGTTCTGGCCGCCGCCGTCGATAATGTTCCCGAACAGGAAATCTACTTTCTGCTGCAAACGGCCCGAGGCGATGGCTTCGACGCCATCTATCTGGTCGACAATCAAGGTCTGTTGGTCGATGCCAGCGTCAAGAATTACAGCACTGAATATATTGAAGAAATTGTCGGAATAGATATGTCCGGCAATCGGCTTTTTCAAACGGTTACCGATACGAAGAAGCAGGCCTGGAGTGACACGCAGCTATCCTCCATATCGGGAATAGTGACCGTCGGCGTAGCTGTCCCTCTGGAAGGAAGCAATAAAACGATCATTGGGGAAGTTCCTCTCGCTCAGATTGTCTCCATAAGTCAGTTTTCGCGTAGCGACCGGCAACTTGATCTCTGGATCGTCGACCGGCTGGGAGAGGTTGTTGCAGATACCCGAATTGCACGTTCGGGACGCCACAACCTTCTGCACCTGCCTGTTGTTCAGGCTGGTTTGAACGGGACGCCCATGCCGGAGACGCTCTCCTACGATGGGCGGAGTTATTATACGTGGGCTGATTTTTCCAACTCGCTTGGATGGTTGTTCGTTAGCCGAATTCCACGTGGCATGGATAATTCCGCGACCCGGGAACTCGTTGCCATCATCGTCACGGGCTTTATCTCAACATCGCTCATCGGCGCACTTCTGGCTCCGCTTTGGGCGCAAACGATGTCACGCACCGTGAAGTCCGTTATCGAGCGTGCCCGTTTGGTCGCATCGGGGCGCCGGCCAAAGACCTGGCCGACTGGAACAATCAAGGAATTCAATCAGCTCTCCGGAGATCTTGAAGCCATGGCCGACGCGCTCGTCAGCCGGGAGCAGGCTCTCAAGGAAATGAATGAGGAGCTTGAGGAAAGGGTTCAAAGGCGCACGCAGGATCTGGCCTCGACTAACGCGGACCTTTCCGAAGCACTGAACAATTTGCAGAAGACACAGAACGAACTGGTAGAGGTTGAGAAACTGGCTGCTCTCGGGCGTCTGGTCGCGGGCATAGCACATGAATTGAACACGCCTCTGGGAAACAGCAAACTGAGCTTGTCCGCCCAGAGTCACGAGATCGAGAGTTTCAATGCCTTGCTGCAAAAGGGGCTGCGCAAGTCAGACCTTATGGCGTTCCTGGACCGTGTTAGGAAAACAACCTCGATGGCATCCCTGAATGTCGAGCGCGCCTGTGACCTGGTCACAAACTTCAAGCAGGTAGCTGTCGACAGAACGACATCATACCGGCGGAAATTCCGCCTGCATGAGCTGGTGTCAGCTACGGTTCTGACATTGCAGCCGTCCATTGGAAAAGATATTCGGGTCACGATTGAGGATATTTCCGATGAGCTCGAGATCGATAGCTACCCGGGCGAACTTGGGCAAATCCTCACCAACCTCGTCGACAATGCCGCAAAACATGCTTTCCCGGACAAACCCGGCAACATCTATATTTCCGTTGCAGAGGCTGACGGTGGAATGCTTGGAATCTCCGTTCGGGATGACGGGATCGGTATGGAGCAGGACGTCTCGGAAAAAATCTTTAACCCATTTTACACAACCAAGTTCGGTCAGGGCGGGACGGGGCTTGGGCTCCACATATCCTACAACGCTGCCGCCAACGTGCTCGGCGGCAGCCTGACTGTCGAGAGCACACCGGGTGAGGGTACCACTTTCAGCCTGCTGATCCCTGTGGTCGCTCCGGAGCAGGAAAATGATGCACCCGGTAACGAAAATGCCCCTCCGGTTTCATCCTGAGGCCGGATAACGGTAATCTGGTGTTTGCCTGTCTCCTTCCGGGTTCGATTGACATTCCGAAACCAAATGCTGAAATTGAACCGTCACATACGATGGCATCGCAGCCCGAGGGTGGGCGGCCTCCTGAAACAGGGGGCAGAAGAATGCCACGGATGAGACGGGAGGATTTGGCAAAACAGAAAATGATCGAATGTATCCGGAGAGAGTCCGGAACATTAGACGTTTCGATTCTCGGGGGACTGATATGACAATTCTTTCGCGCCGCCAGGTTCTGGCAACGCTAGCCGCTCTCAGCGCCGTATCCATGCTGCCGGCGGGGCTCGCCAACGCGGCCGGCAAGATCAAGGTCGCGGGCATCTATACCCAGCCGATCCAGCAGAAATGGGATGCGCGCCTGCATCAGGCCCTTGAGGTCGCAAAAACTGCGGGCAAGATCGAGTATTCCTTTTCGGAGAAAGTCTCCAACACCGATTATATCCGCGTGCTGCGCGAATATGCCGAGAGTGGCGTCCAGCTAATCGTCGGCGAGGCCTTCGGCATCAGCCGCGAGGCTCGCAAGGTGGCAGACGAATATCCGAACGTCGCCTTCGTTATGGGCGACCCCTTCAAGCCGCACGGCAGCAATTTTTCCGTTTTCGACAACTACATCCACGAGCCGTGCTACCTGATGGGCATCATCGCCGGCAGCATGACCAAGTCGAAAAAGATCGGCATGGTCGGCGGTTATCCGATCGGCGAGGTGAACCGGTTGTTCCATGCCTTCATGGCTGGCGCCAAGTCCGTCGATCCTTCGATCGAGTTCAAGGTGACCTTCATCGGTTCCTGGTACGATCCGCCGAAAGCCAAGGAAGCCGCCTTCGCTCAGATCGAATCCGGGGTCGACATCCTCTATGCCGAGCGTGCCGGCGTGGTCGACGCGGCCCGCGAGAAAGGCATCCTCGCCTTCGGCAATGTCAACGACATGAACAAGGAAGAAAACGGCAAGGACGTAGTTGTGACTTCCGCCCTTTGGCATATGGAAAGTGCGATCGACTACGCCATCGAGCAGGTCAAGGCCGGCAGCTTCAAGGCTGAGGACTACAAGGAATGGACCATGATGCAGAAGGGCGGCGCCAGCCTTGCCCCGTATTATGAGTTCGAGGACAAGATCCCGGCGGACGCGAAAGCCAAGGTGGCCGAGCTTTCCAAGAAGATCATGTCCGGCGATTTCGTGGTCGAGATCAACGACAACGAGCCTAAATCCACGTTCTGATCAGTCCGGATGTCACGCACGTGACCGAAAAATCTGTCTCCGTGATGCCCCTGTTATCTTTCAGGGGCATCACCAAACGTTTCGGACCGCTGGTCGCGAACGATGCGATCTCGCTCGACCTCAATCAGGGTGAGGTCCTTGCTCTGCTAGGCGAGAACGGCGCTGGGAAAACCACATTGATGAATATTCTGTTCGGCCATTACGTGGCTGAGGAGGGTGAGATCCTCGTGGATGGCGCACCGTTGCCGCCCGGCTCGACGGACGCCGCTATCCAGGCGGGTATCGGTATGGTGCATCAGCATTTTACCCTCGCTGAGAACCTGACGGTGCTGGAGAACATTACCCTCGGCACCGAGCCGCTCTTTGCCTGGCGCCGGGATATCAAGGCTGCCCGGACGAAGATAGCGGACATGGCGGCCGAGTACGGCCTCCATGCCGATCCGGACAAACTGGTCGGTGCTCTCTCCGTCGGAGAAAGACAGCGGGTGGAGATTCTGAAGGCTCTCTACCGCGACGCCCGCATTCTTATTCTGGACGAGCCGACAGCGGTTTTGACGCCACAGGAATCTGACAGCTTGTTCGAGACCCTGAAGAAGCTGACGGCCAAGGGGCTGGCGGTCATTTTCATTTCTCACAAGCTGAACGAGATACTGAACCATACGAACCGGGTGGTCGTGCTGCGCCGGGGAGCTGTTGCCGGAACGGTGACGACATCCGAGGCGGACCGGGCAGGTCTGGCGCGGATGATGGTGGGCGAAGAGGTGAACCGGCCGAAAGTTACCTCGATGATGCCTGGCAACGCGGTTCTCCGTTTGACCCATGTCGATTGTCAGTCGGACAGCGAGGCGCAGAGTCTGAAAGATGTCAGCCTGGAGATCCGGGCACACGAGATCATCGGGCTTGCCGGTGTGGCAGGAAATGGCCAGCGCACCCTGGCGAACCTGTTGTCCGGTCTTACGACTGCCGATGCGGGTGATGTCGAGATCCTCGGCGCGCCGGGCGTTGCCGATCCGACGGAGCTTGTCCGGCGCGGTGTCGGCCGGATTCCCGAGGACCGGCACGCAACAGGCGTGGTTGGAGAGATGCCGCTCTGGGAGAACCTGATCAGCGAAGACCGGCGCGGCGCTGAAATTGCGCGTGCCGGCTTCGTCATCGACAAGCGTAGAGCGCTTGAACGGAGCAAGCGCCTGATCGAGGAATTCGATATTCGCTGCGAAGGTCCGGAGGCGGAAACCCGCTTGTTATCAGGCGGTAACATGCAAAAGCTCATCCTTGCGCGGGTCTTGTCGCGAGGACCTGAATTCATCCTCGCGAACCAGCCGGTACGCGGTCTGGACGAGGGGGCCATAGCCTATGTCCAGAGCCGTCTGCTGCAGGCCCGTGCCGATGGCGCCGGCGTGCTGCTGATCTCAGAGGACTTGGACGAACTCTTCGCACTCAGCGACCGTATAGCCGTGATGTATCACGGCAGGATGACGCCGCCTCAGGATACGGCCGGCCTTACGGTCGGCGATGTAGGTCTGCTGATGTCCGGACACGAAGCGGAGTCCGCTCATGCGCATTGAGACGAGACAGGAAGTGGCGCTCTGGCGCGTGTTGCTGGCCCCACCCCTTGCCGTGCTGGCCGCACTCGTGCTTGGCGCCGGGCTGATCATCTGGGCGGGAGAGCCTGTTCTCGCCTCTTACTTCGCCCTGCTGAAAGGATCTCTCGGCTCCAGCTTCGCCTTGAACGAGACGCTGACGCGCAGTACGCCGTTGATCTTCACGGGTCTGGCTGCCGCTGTCGCCTTTCGGGCCAAGTTCTACAATATCGGTGCCGAAGGGCAGCTCTATTGCGGGGCGCTGGCCGCGACCTTCTTTGGCACCGGCCTCATTTCCCTGCCGCCCGTCCTGATGGTCCCGTTCCTGATGCTTGTCGGTGCCATGTCTGGCGGCGCCATCCTGATCGTGCCTGTGTTGCTGAAGACCCATATGAAGGTCGACGAGGTGGTGACGACGCTGTTGCTGAACTTTGTCATCCTGCTGCTGGCCGGGTATTTGCTCGAGGGGCCGTGGAAAGACCCGATGTCACTCGGCTGGCCACAGGCCGCGCCCATTATTGACGAAGGCATTTGGCCGCCATTGCTGGCCAAGGGGCGCCTGCATCTTGGCTTCATCTTCGCACTCGTGGCCGCCTTGCTTGCCTGGGCGCTGATGCGTTTCACCGTCTGGGGATACGAGATCCGCGCCGTTGGCTTGAATGCCTCCGCCGCCGGTTTCGCCGGTATCGGCGTCAATGCAACAGTGATCCGTACTGCATTGATATCTGGCGGTCTCGCCGGTCTCGCCGGGGTCAGTGAAGTCGCCGGTCTCAAAGGTTATCTCACGCTAGATCTCTCGCCGGGCTTCGGGTATGCGGGGATTGCCGTCGCCATGCTGGCGCAATTGCATCCGCTCGGTGTCATCCTGTCCGCTTTCTTCATTTCCGCCGTCTATGTCGGTGCCGACGCGATGAGCCGGTCGACCGATATTCCGACCTACATCGCTGACGTGCTGGTTGGCCTCTCGGTCCTGACCATCCTGGTCAGCGTGATGCTCACCCGCTACCGCATCCGCTGGAGTTGACGCGATGATCGGCGACATTTTCGAAATCCTCCTTACCGCCGGGTTCTGGGCCGCCACCATCCGGATCGTCAGCCCTCTCATTCTCGGCACCCTCGGCGAGCTGATCTGCGAGCGTGCGGGAGTACTCAATCTCGGCATCGAAGGCATCATGACAATGGGTGCCATGGCCGGGTGGATGTGGGTCTTCCAGGGCGGGGACCTCTGGGGAGGTATTGTCTTCGCGGCCTTTATCGGCGCGCTGTTTGGCCTGTTTCACGCCAGTTTCACGGTTTATCTCGGGCTCTCACAACACGTGACCGGCATCGGCATCACCCTGTTTGCCTCTTCGCTCAGTTACTATGTCTTCCGCATGCTGCTGCCGGACGCGACCACGCCGCCGAAGATCGTTCCGTTCCAGCCCTATGCCATTCCGGGTCTGTCGGATATCCCGGTGATCGGCGAGGCGCTGTTCAGCCAGACGCCGCTCACCTATCTCGCGCTGCTCTCCGTTCCCGCCGTCTGGTATGTGCTGGAGCGCACCCCGCTCGGCCTCGCGGTCCGTATGGCTGGGGAGAACCCGGTTGCGGTCGAATCCCAGGGTATCGACGTGCTGGCGGTGCGGACCGGCGCTGTCATGGTCGGCAGCGCCTTCATGGCAATCGGCGGCGCCTTCATCACCATGAGCGCGTTCGACGCCTTCTATTTCGGCATGATCAACGGCCGGGGCTGGATCTGCGTTGCGCTGGTGATCTTCGCCTCTTGGCGCCCCGGCAAGGCGCTGCTCGGCGCATTGCTGTTTGCCGGGCTCGACGCTCTGCAAGTCCGCGCGCAGCAGCTTGCCGGCGCGCAGATCCCTTACCAGTTCTTCCTCATGGCGCCCTACGTGCTCTCCATCGCCGCCATGGTGGTGATGGCGCGGCGGGCCAGTTACCCCAAAGCACTGCTGGTGCCGTTCCGGCGCGGTGACCGCGTTTAACGAAAGCCTGATCCAATGCTCGATATCCTGATCAAGAATGCCACGCTGCCCGATGGGCGTGCCGGCCAATCCATCGCCATTCAAGGAGACCGCATTGTCGACGTGGGGCCGGCGGTCACAGGTGACGCGGGCAGGGTGATCGATACGAGCGGCTGTCTTGTGACGCCGCCTTTCATCGACCCACACTTCCATCTGGATTCAACCCTTAGCCTCGGCGAGCCGCGTCTGAACCAATCCGGCACATTGCTCGAAGGCATCCAGCTTTGGGGGGAGCTGAAACCGCACCTGACTGGTGACGCAATCAAACAGCGTGTGCGGGAGCTTGCCCGCTGGTCCATCGCCAAGGGCACGCTCGCCATCCGCAGCCATGTCGACACGTCCGATCCGCGACTGCTTAACGTCGATGCGCTGATCGAAGTTCGGGAGGAGTTAAAGCCCTATATCGATATCCAGCTCGTCGCCTTCCCGCAGGACGGCTATTTCCGCTCCCCAGGTGCTGCTGAAAACCTCAGGCGTGCGCTGGACAAGGGTGTCGATGTCGTCGGTGGCATCCCGCATTTCGAGCGCACAATGGAAGATGGCGCCCGCTCGGTTCGCGCCCTGTGCGAGATCGCGGCGGAGCGTGGGCTGCGCGTCGATATGCATTGCGATGAGACGGATGACCCAATGTCGCGTCATATCGAAACGCTGACAGCGGAGACCAAGCGGCTCGGGCTGGAGGGCAGGGTGGCTGGCTCGCACCTGACATCCATGCATTCGATGGACAATTACTATGTCTCCAAGCTGCTGCCGTTGATGTTGGAAAGCCAGATGCATGCGATCCCGAACCCATTGATCAACATCACCTTGCAAGGGCGGCACGACAGCTATCCGAAGCGCCGGGGTATGACGCGGGTGAAGGAAATGACGGCGGCCGGAATCAACGTTGCGCTCGGCCATGATTGTGTGATGGACCCTTGGTACAGCCTTGGCAGCCACGACATGCTGGAAGTCGCGCATATGGCGGTGCATGTCGGCCAGATGACCGGCGTTGACGAGATGAAGGCGATGTTCGCCGCCGTTACGGAGAACTCGGCGAAGGCAATGGGGCTGGAAGGCTACGGTATCGCGAAAGGGGCGAATGCGGATCTGGTGATCCTGCAGGCGGGCGACGCGATGGAAGCCATCCGTCTTAAGCCGAACCGGTTGTTCGTCATCCGTCGGGGCCGTGTGATCGCCGAAGCGCCTCCGCAGGTCAGTACTGTACTTCTGGGCTCGAAAACCTACGATGTTGATTTTCGGCGGAATTGAGCCGACTGCGATCTCTGAAAAGCCCCAGATGTAGTTCAATTGTGCGGTTAGAAGACGTTGGAGAATTATGGGAAAATAAAGAAGCAGTTTTTACCGAAAGTTATTATTTTCAACACAATCTGATTTTCTTTGAGCATGGCGACGAGACTCGATCATGATTCGCAGAAAAATTTGGATTTTGTTTATTTGCTTGGCAGTGCCTCTATATGGCTGCGGTGAAGAAGCTCCCATCAGGATCGGTTTTATAGGCGACCTCGAGGGACGCGCGTCAGACGTCGGAATTGCATCAAGAAATGCCGTCCAGATGGCGATCGAGGAAGTAAACACGGCCGGCGGCATCAACGGTCGTCAAATTCAAATGCTGATCCGTGACGACGGCGCCAATGCGGCCGGCGGAGCTGCCGCTGCGAAAGACCTTGTTGAACAGGGCGTGGAAGCTATAATCGGACCTAATCTCAGCAGCGTCGCAGCCGGGATTGTGCCTGTGATCAACGATGCGAAAGTCGTCACTATCTCTCCCACAGTTTCGTCATTCAGATTTGCCGACAATGACGATTATTTTTTCAGGATAAACTCAACGACCCGCCAGGTTACCGCTGTTTATGCCAAGTATTACTACCAAAATGGCTATAGGCGGATGGCTGCGGCGACGGACGCTAACAATGCCGCGTTTTCCGAGAGTTGGCTGAAGGAGTTTAGGACGCATTTTGTAAAATTAGGAGGAGAGATCTCAGCGAAGGCTGCGTTCGATGCCAAGGATAGCGGAAATTATTCCGAAATTGTCACGTCGCTGCTGGCGACGAGTCCCGATGGCATCCTGCTGGTTGGAAACGGTGTAAACGTTGCACAGCTTTCACAGCAGATCCGCCGAAAGAACAAAGATGTCAAACTTATCGCTGCCGGAGGGGCCGCCTCGGAGAGCTTGACCAGACTTGGCGGCAATGCTGTCGAGGGGCTCGAACTCGTACAAACCTATGACCGCGATGGAACAAGTGAACGTTTTGTCCGATTCAAGAATGCTTATAGCGACCGCTTCAAGGCTGCCCCCGGATATTCAAGTGTGACGGCTCATGACGCTGCGACCATGCTGATTGCCGCGATAAAGATCAGGACAGAAGGGCAGAATTTAAAAGAAGCAATGACCGCGCTCCCACCCTTGCCTGGGCTGCAGCAGGAATTGACCTTCGATGAATTCGGAGACAGCAGCCGACATGCGTTCATCGTCATCATCAAGGACGGAGCCTACGTTCGTAAGTAAATCCGGCTGAACTCATCGCAGTTCTGCATCAAGTGCCTCGAACAACCTGTCAACATCCGCCATATCGTTGAAGAGATAGGGACTGATCCGCATTGCGTTGTTCCGCAGCGCGATATGGATACCTTGTGCGGCAAGTCGGCTGCAGATGTCGTCCGGCCACGCCTCTTCCTGGTAGAGCCCAATGAAATGCCCTATTCGGCGGGTCTTTGGCGGGACGCTAAACCCACGGTCCTCCGCCCGTTCGGCAATACTATCCACGAGCCCGGTCAGATATGTGTGGATCGCGTCTGGCGTCCATTCCTTGATCTTTTCCAGCGCCGTCACGCACATCGGCATGTGGATCATGCTGTCCGCCGCCCCCATATCGAAGCGCCGCGCATTCGGCTTCAGGTGGCCGCCAAGGCCGCTCCCGGTCTCCATCGACGGCGCGTCGGTCCGCGAGGCGTGGTTCAGCTCCAGCGGCATACCCGTCTGGTGCTTCGGCGCCACATACATGAAGCCCATCATGTCCGGGCAAAGCAGCCACTTGTAGGCGGATGCGACGATAAAATCTGCCGGGACCGTTTCAAGGTTCAGCGGTTTCACGCCGAGAGACTGGGTCGCGTCCACGACCAGCGGTATCCCGCGCCGCACGCATTCCACCGCGATCGGCTCCAGATCAACAAGAGCGCCGTCGCACCAATGACAGTTCGGCAGCGCCACGATACCCACACCGTCATCCAGCGCGTCCAGGACAGGTCCAGTCCAATCAAAGTCGGCACCGCGCGGGACGGACCGGACCCCGCCACCCGACCGCTCCGCCAGCCTCTGCCAGGCATAGACGTTCGACGGGAACTGAGCCTCAAGCACGAGCACATCCTGTCCCGGTGCCAAAGTCAGATTTGCCGCGGCTGCGGCTATTCCGTAACTGGTCGAAAAAACAATTGCGACATCGTCCGCAGTTGCTCCGAGCAAGCCGCCGAATAGATCCCGACAGCGCTCCATCTCGCCCGGCAGGGCCGCACGCTCAGCAATCCATGGCTGCAGCTTGCGCTTGAGCCCGCGTTCACCGGCCGAAAAACTGGCAGTGAGGCAAGGGGACTGGCTGGCCGTATTGAAATAGGTCAGCCCGGTCGGCAGATCGAACAGGTCCCGTTGGCAGGTGAGGGGCATCGGACGGTCTCCAAAGGAACGATTGCGCAAGCCCGCAACAAGCCTCGCGTCGGAAACCACACTGCACAGATTGAACTGTCAGCTCAAGCACAGCCACGCTTGGGAGCAGCGTGGTTATTCATCTGAATTGAAAGGAGTGCTGTTAATCACGCGGTATGGCGGATGGGGTGGGATTCGAACCCACGAGACGGTCTCCCGCCTGCCGGTTTTCAAGACCGGTGCCTTCAACCACTCGGCCACCCATCCGCAATTGGCACTCGAATTTGCCGCAGAGCATTACTGCAACAAGCAAACTAAGTTCAAATGCCGCCCCGCCGAAACGGGCGAGGAGCAGTGTCTATACGCAACCCTGTCGCGCCCTGCAACAGGGAACAGATGATCGATAGATCTTCCGGGCTGAGGCTTTCTGATTCAGGCTCAAATATCTCCGACTGGAGCGTTTTGGGAACGCGCCTGCATACAGAATCGAATTGATCAATCATTTGAATTAATACTACATATACAGGCGACTAATCATACTTAGAAGACGTGACGGGAATCGAATTCAATGCCTCAGAAGGTTCATGGCGGGCGGAATCTCACTCAGGAAACGACGGCGGCACTGCGCGCTAAAATCGCCGCCGGGCCCATGAAGACAGGCGACCGGCTGCCGACGGAAAAAGAGTTGGAAGCCGAGTTCGGCGTCAGCCGCACTGTTATTCGAGAGGCCGTTGCTGTTCTGAAGGCAGACGGTTTGGTCGAACCGAGACGCGGCGCCGGTATTTTTGTCCGCGATCCGAACGGCACCCGGAACAAAGGCATCGCGTCGTTCCTGTCGGGAGATGTCCATAGCACACTCGACCTTCTGGAGTTGCGCATGGCTGTCGAGGTAGAGGCTGCCGGACTCGCGGCCACGCGCCGCAGTCTGTCCCAGGATGCCAGAATTAGAGAGAACCTCCAGCAGTTCGAACGCGCCGTAGAGAATGGTGAACCCTCTGTTGCACTGGACGCGGCCTTTCATCTCGCCATCGCACAGGGAACCAACAACGAGCTATTCGCCAGTTTTCTGAATTCACTCGGAAACGCTGCAATTCCACGCAGCACGCTGACGGAACAGGATCGCGAACGTCTAATAGACAAGAACTATCTCGAACGGGTGAAGGTGGAGCATCGGGCGATCGCGGACGCAATCTCTGCAGGTGATCCGGACGCAGCCCGGCTTGCCATGCGGGATCATCTGAGTGGCAGCATCACGCGGTACAGGAAGTCCCTTTCCTCATAACCAAAGAACCTTCCAGACGGATCAGGAATGCAGGAGGCGGAGTTGAATATCGCGGTTGAATGCGTTCTGGATGTGAGGGCGACTCTCGGTGAGGGCGCAGTCTGGGATGCTGAAAAGGGCGTGCTCTGGTGGGTCGACATTGCCGCTCCGTCCCTGAACAGATTTCATCCCGAGACAGACAAACACGAAACCTGGCTCATGCCGTCGGCCATCGGTTGCGTGGCGCCTCGTCGGTCGGGCGGTGCTATTGTTGGCCTCGAAGAGGGCTGGTGCGCATTTGATCCGGTTAATGGTTCTATCAGCGTAATCAATGACATGGCGCCAGGTCTTGCGACACACCGGTTCAATGACGGGGCCGTCGATCCGTCAGGCCGGTTCTGGGCGGGCACCATGCCGAAAAGCGGGCCGCGTGATGCCGCAGCGGGTGAGACGGGGGATGGCGCGCTGTTCTGCCTGGATACGGACGGGAGCTGCCGGCAGGTCCTCGACGGACTCTATATCCAGAACGGGCTCGCCTTCTCGCCGGATGGGAAGCGCATGTATCTCTCCGACAGCTACAAGCCGATCCGGACGATCTGGGTATTCGATTATGATCTCGAAACCGGCACCCCATCGAACCGGCGCATATTCTTCGACACGCATGCCGTGGCGGGAAGACCGGACGGTGCGGCCATGGATGTGGAAGGCTGTTACTGGATGGCCGGTGTCGATGGCTGGCACATTCTCCGTCTGACACCCGAGGGAACAATTGACCGGGTCATTCCGGTTCCGGTCGAGAAGCCAACCTGCCTGGCCTTCGGCGGCTCTCATCTGGAACAGCTTTATATCACCAGCATGGGGGACGGCCTGATTACGCCCGGCACCGAAGACCGCCAGCCTCAGGCCGGCGGTGTTTTCGTTTGCGAGCCCGGAGTTAAGGGCTACGCGCCGCCACCCTGCGAGGCTTGATCTAAAACCATCATCCAGCGACAAGGCGCGGCAATGTGAGTGAAATCGCCGGGATGAAAGTCGTCAGCATAAGCGCGACGAATATGGCCGCATAGAAAGGCCAGATCGTCCGCACCGCACGTTCGATCGGAACCTTGCCGACGGCACATCCGAGGAACAGACAGGCGCCGACAGGCGGTGTGCAGAGCCCCAAGCCCAGATTCATCATCAGAATCATGCCGAACTGCACCGGGTCCATGCCGAGCGATATAACAACGGGCAAGAAGATCGGGGTGCAGATCAGGATCAGCGCCGCCATGTCCATAATCATGCCGAGTACAAGCAGCATGAGATTGATCATCAGCAGGATGGCAATCGGGTTTTCCGTCACGCCGGTCATAAACTCGATCATCCGGGTTGGCACCTGATAGAAGGTCAGCATGTAGGCAAACGCCGTTGCCGAGGCGACCAGGATCAGCACCATCGATGTGGTCCGGACCGAATTCAGCACAGCGGTCTTGAAAGCTGTCCAACTCAGCGATCTGTAGACGATCAGCGTCACGGCGAAAGCGTAGAGCGTTCCGAATGCTCCCGACTCTGTCACTGTGAAAATGCCGGAGAGCACACCTCCCACGATGATCACAGCGGTGAAAAGACCGGGCAGGGCCGCGATGAAACTGAGGAACAAGGAGTACAGTCCCGGGAACGGTTCAACTCCGTACCCTCTACGGACCGCTATAATGTAGGCCGCTGCCGCGAGGCACACACACATCAGGACGCCGGGCAGAACACCAGCCAGGAAAAGCTGGGAAATCGAAATGCCACCGCCAGCAGCGATGGCGAACAGGATCATGTTGTGGGATGGCGGAACCAGAATGCCCGCGATCGACGACGTCACGGTGACATTCACAGCATAATCATCGTCGTAGCCTTTTTCCTTCATCACCGGGATCAGGATCGAGCCAAGCGCGGAGATATCCGCTACAGCCGATCCGGAGATACCGCCGAACAGCATGGAGGACAGAACATTCACCACACCAAGGCCGCCGCGCACCCAACCAACGGCCGCAGATGCGAGCCGGACGAGCCTGATGGCGATGCCGCCGTGAAACATCAGCTCCCCGGCAAAAATGAAGAAGGGGATCGCCATAAGGGAGAAAACATTGATGCCCGAGATGATGCGCTGAAAGGCGACGACGAGCGGTAGCCCCTCGATGAAGAATGCAGTCACCGCGGCAACAGCCAGGGCGAAAGCAACCGGCACACCGATGACAACGCATACGGCGAACACGCCGAGCAGAATAAGAAGTCCCATTTGAATATCCCGATCAGCGCGGAGAAGAAGAGGGTGGCTCGCGGTTCAGGAAGAACCGGATCAGATGACCTGTCGAATAGATCAGACACGCCGCCCCGCAGAAGGTCAGCGGTATAGCGCGGAGCCCTTCGGGAACATGGATGAGCGGGATCTGCGTGCTCCACTTGAACAGGACCAGTTTATAGGTCTGCACCATCATGACTGCTCCGAAGGCGGCCATAATCATGTGGACGAGGAAATCCATCGCGCGCTGCAGTGGGCGAGGCGCTATATCCCGAAAAAACGAGACTCCGAGGTGGGATCTTTCATGGATGCCTGTCGAGGCTCCGACAAAACCGATCAAGGCGACCAGAAGCAGGGCGACCTGCTCGACCCAGGTCGGCGTTGCGTTTAGCACGTAGCGACCGAACACAAGCCAGCCGAACATCACGGTCAAAACGACCATGGCTATCCCGGAAGCCCAAAGACTCACGCGGCAAAGTGTATCCAGCCCCAGGAAGAACAGCCGCACCATGGGGGAGGCATTAAGTGTTGTCGTGCGGGCGTCGGCCTCTGGGCCATTCTGATGTATGGAGCTCATCTGGAATCCCGGCTCGAAAAGTGCCGCATGCGGCACGCAGTTTGACGGACGTCAAAAAGAGCCGCCGGAAAGACCTGCTTCTGTGAGTCATTCCGGCGGCCACGGGACAGGAGTTCTTACTGCGTTGCCTGGATAGCCGCGACGAGCGGCTTCAGTTCCTGATTGGTTTCCAGGAACTTCTCAAAAACGGGCTTCATGGCATCCTGGAATGCCGCCTTGTCAGCCACGTCGTTGAACTTCACGCCGGACTTCATCACCATTTGCCGGCTGGCCTCGGCCCGCTCCGCCCACAGTTTCCGCTGCAGGTCTGCAGACTCCCGGGCGGCTGCCTTTACGGCAGTTTTGTCCGCATCGGAAAGACCGTTATAGACGTCCGCATTGATGCAGACGCATTCCGGAATGATCAGGTGCTGGGACAGGGAATAATATCCCGCGACCTCGAAGTGGCCGGTCGACTCATAAGAGGGCCAGTTGTTTTCGGCACCGTCGACAACACCTGTCTTCAGTGACTGATAAACCTCAGAAAACGCCATGGGAGACGGATTGCCGCCAAGCGCGGCGATCATCCCGGAGTAAAGGTCGTTATTCATCACACGAACCTTCATGCCCTTGACGTCGTCGGGCTTATTGATCGGGTGTTTCGAATTGTAGAAAGAGCGCGCACCGGAATCGTACCAGGCAAGGGCGATCATGCCTTTCTTCGCCATGCCGGCACTGATCTGATCGCCGGGTGCACCGTCCATGGCCCGATGCATATGGTCCATGTCCTTGAAAATGAAGGGCAGGGAGACGACGTTGGCTTCCGGCGCGACGGGCCCGATCGGCCCGAGGTTGAAGTTGCCAATCTCAACGCCGCCGATGCGCAACTGCTCGATCGCATCCGGCTGGTTTCCGAGAACACCGGAATGGAACATTTTAAGCGTATGACGCCCGTCCGTCTTCTGAGCCAGAAGCTCGGCGAACTTGTCCATTGCGACCGTGTTTGGATATCCGGGCTTGTGAATGTTCCAGCCCTTCCATTCGGCTGCTTCGACACTGCCGGAAACTCCCGCCAGCAAAGCAACTGCAAGCGCGGTTGATCCGATTTTGTGAATAATCGACATTTTGTATTTCCTCCCTTTTTGGCCCGGCTGTGTGCCCGGGACCAATGCACCGCTGGTCTGCTTTTTTCTTATGCGGCGCGCGTTGCGGAATGCGGCGCTTGATGCGCCGTCTATATTCCTCGGATAAGTATGCCTCCTTTTTACAATTGGTCAATCTATCGAAAAATGAATCTTACTTCTAAGCGGCAACGGCCAACGCGGAAGCTTCGATAACTGCTGCAAGGTCTTCGACATCATTATCGGTCGCCGCGGAAAGAGGAGGGCGCACCGATCCAGGGTCTCTGCCAACGGCACGTAACCCTCCTTTGATCAGACTGACCGGATATCCAGGAACACGATCCCTGATGTTCGCGAAAGGGTAGAAGAAGGATTTCAGGATATCGTCCATCATCGCCCGATCTCCGGACCGCATGGCTGCGTAGAATTTCAGCGCCAGTTCCGGCACGAAATTGAATACGGCCGAGGAATAGGTACTGAACCCGGCGGCATCGTATGCTGCGGCGAACAACTCGTGGGTCGGCATCCCGCCGACATAGACAAGGCGGTCTCCGAGCATGGTGCGGATCCGGGTCACGAGGTCGATTTCACCGACGCCGTCCTTGAAGCCGATCAGGTTGGGACACTCCTCTGCCAAACGGGCGACGCTGTCGGCGGTGAGCACGGAGGTCGCGCGGTTGTAAACCACCACACCGATGGAAACCGATTGGCAGACGGCTTTCACATGCGCCATTTGTCCAGCCTGGGTTCCAGCCATCAGATATGTCGGCAGTAGCAGCAAACCATCCGCTCCTGCCGCTTCGGCAGCGCGCGCATCGGCAATGGCCCGGGCTGTATTGACGCCGCATCCGGCAACAACCGGACAACGCCCGTCTGCAGCCTCGACAGCGGCGCGGATGATGGCAGGGAACTCGTCCTGACCGATGGAGAAATATTCACCGGTCCCGCCTGCTGCGAACAATGTCGCGGCATCGTATGAGGCCAGCCAGGAGACGTGATCCTGATAGGGCTTCGGCGCGAATTTCAGTTCCTGATCAAAATGCGTAACCGGAAAAGACAGAAGGCCTGTGGCCATGCGGGCCTTGAGCTCCTGAGGCGATAAAGACACGTCGTTTCTCCCGAAATGGATTGAGTAAAGAGCCTGAAGTTCTGTCAGGAAATCGGTTTGGCACTGTCTGCACCAACGCGGCGCGGATCGCCCTGATATCCCTCGCTTGCGAAAGGCCCGCCCTGGACCGCCAGGCCAACCGCGTCCCCCGGCTCCGGAATACCGGAGGCATCCACTTCTGCGGCCCAGATATCCGACGAGTCTTTCGGCTGGTATCCGAGACGCCGTGCCGTCTTGTTGTCCCACCAAGTGCGTGAATTGTCGGACATGCCGAAGACGATCTCGTGATGAAGTTCCGGCGTATCGAGGCCGATCCGGCAGAGCTGAGTCAGATCCCCGATGCTGACCCATGACCCGAGCGTCCGCTGGGTTTCAGCCTTTTCGAAGCAAAACCCGATCCGGATGGAGAGGATGCCAAGGCCGTAATTGTCTGCAAAATACTGGGACAGTGCTTCGCCGAAGACTTTGCTGAGCCCGTATCGGCAATCGGGGCGAGGGCGCTCCGATCCGTCCAGTATCTGGCCGCGCGGGTAAAACCCGATTGCATGGTTGGAACTGGCGAAGACAATTCGCTTCACGCCAGCCTTGTACGCCGCTTCGAAGAGCCGGTAAGCGCCGTCGATATTGGTGCGAAGAATATCATCCCACTCATTCTCGACGGACAACCCGCCGAGATGGATGATCCCGTCGACGCCATCGACAATCCGCGCCAGATCCTCCGGGTTCGTGAGGTCGGCAATCGCAACCTCCTCACCGTCACCTGGCGGTCCCAGATCAACCATGTCGGATACACGCAATATCGGGTAACACCCGACAAGAGTCTGTCGCATGCGACGGCCAATGCCTCCGCCGGCACCAGTCAACAATACTCGCTTCATTTGTGTTCTCATAAATATGATTAATTTTGTTATTTAGGATATCTAACGCGATCAATCTGTCTAGGGAGAATTTTCAGCGGGCCCGACTTAACAGGTCCTTGCGCTGACGCTCTGGTCAGATTCGCGAGCGTGTTGATCGGAGCATTCTGGATGCCGCTAAAACTGTTCACTTGGATCAAGGGGTTGTGAACCAATAGCGCACTTTCTTGCGAGCGCCTGCCCCCTATGCCACAACATGCTGTATTGCATTCGGCGACACAGGCTAGGCATCGGGCACTGATATGTTGAGAAAATTTCTGGTACTTGCAGGACTGCTTTCGGCAGCCACTTTCACCTCAGCTCACGCCGCAGAAACGCAGCCCTTCGAGGCTTGGGTAACGGAGCTGAAAGCCGAGGCGGCACAGCAGGGGATCAGCCGCCCCATCCTGGATCAGGCATTTGCCGGCGTCGCACCGATCCCGCGCATCATCGAGCTTGATCGCAAGCAGCCCGAATTCACCCTGACATTTGAGCAGTACCTGACCCGCGTTGTACCGAAATCTCGAATCCAGAAAGGCCGTGCGCTCCTTAAGGAGAACAGGGATTTGCTGGCCGAGGTTTCCGAGAAGTTCGGGGTGCAGCCGCGCTTTATCGTTGCCCTGTGGGGCGTGGAGACAGATTTCGGCCGTATCACCGGCGGCTTTCCTGTTGTCGCCTCTTTGGCGACCCTGGCTTATGACGGACGCCGCAGCGCCTTCTTCCGCAAGGAGTTGCTGCTGGCGCTGAAGATCCTGGAGCAGGGCCATATCGCGCATGGCGACATGAAAGGCTCCTGGGCAGGAGCCATGGGGCAGAGTCAGTTCATGCCCTCCAGCTTTCACAACTTCGCTATCGACTATGATGGTGACGGTCATAAGGACATCTGGGGCACGAAAGCCGATGTCTTCGGGTCTATCGCCAATTACCTGTCCAAATCAGGCTGGAATGACAGCGAGACCTGGGGCCGCCCCGTCAGCCTGCCGGCCAATTTCGACAAGTCCCTCGTTGATTCCAAGACCACCAAGACGATGCGTGAATGGGAAGCCCTCGGCGTGACACGGCGCGATGGCACCCCGTTGCCGGGCCGTAACCTGACCAGCCAGCTGATCGTTCCTGGAGACGGGGAGTTGGCACCGGCATATCTCGCCTATTCGAACTACGAGGTCATCCTGAAATGGAACCGCTCAAGTTATTTCGCGACGGCGGTCGGCACGCTGGCGGAAGCTATCGGCCAGGAATAGTTCATCGCGAAATCGGCCACGAGATATGCCACGAGATGTGGTAGTATCGGGGCTGCAATTGCATATCCGTTGTAAGTCGGGCGCCTGACGGACCAAAAGGACAGACATGAAAACTCTCGCCACACTCTCTTTCATGACGCTTGCCCTGTTGTTGTCCGCCTGCGCGGAAACGGAGTTTGTGGTCCATACGGCCAAACAGGTTCAGAACGCCTCAGCTGATGGCAGACCGCTTGGCCGCTATAAGGTCGGCTCCCCCTACGCTATCAATAGTGTCTGGTACTATCCCCAGGTCGATTATGGATATGTCGAAACCGGGATAGCCTCCTGGTACGGGCCTAACTTCCATAACAAAGACACCGCCAATGGCGAGATCTTCGACCAGAATGCCGTCACCGCCGCGCACCGTACCTTGCCAATGCCCAGCGTTGTGCGGGTGACCAACCTGGAAAACGGCCGCGCGCTGGTTGTCCGGATCAATGACCGGGGGCCGTTCGCCCATGGTCGGATCATCGATCTCTCCAGGCGCTCAGCGCAACTTCTCGGTTTTCAGCGCCAAGGCACGGCAAAGGTCCGGGTTGAGATCCTCCCGGAGGAGAGTCGGCAGATTGCAGAGGCCTATCAGTCGGGGAAACCGGTACAGCTCGCGAGCCTTAATCCTGAGCCCGTCCCGACACCGACCGCAGCGCCCAGTGTTGCTGTGTCTAAAGGCAACGTATCCAAGATACCGGGAACCGTTGTCCTCACACCGCCTCCGGCGCCGGTATCCACAGCAACGCCAAGTGCTGCGGATCAAGGCAGTGCCGTCGATCTCACCCGCCAGTCCCGAAGCCAGACCGTGATCCAGACCGAACCGGAACGGACCGAAATTTTCGTTCAGGCCGGCGCTTTTACAAATGCGAACAATGCGGACAAGCTGACGCAAATTCTGGCCGATGTCGGCCCGGTGCGGATCGATCCGCGTCAGGTCAATGGGAAGTATTTCTACCGTGTGCGCCTTGGTCCCCTTGATGATGTCGAGGATGCAGACCGGATACTCGAAGCTATTATTAGCAAGGGATATCCCGGCGCGCGTGTGATTGTCGAATAGCGCAGGTTAACTTGCCGCGAAAAGTTGCGGGACGGGCTTATGTCTCATTTCAATCAAATTTGTGATTTATGTTCACGACCGCTTGGGGCTATTGAAGCCGAAAACCTGTTGGACCAAAACGTCTCGTCATTCGGACGGGTGGGGATTTCATGACGATATTCGCCGGCAAACTGAACGTCGCAGTCGGACATATGCGCATCGCACTTGGTGGAGCCGCGCTGCTTTTCGCCTGCCTGCTTTTCGCGCCGCAGACATTCGCGCTCGAGACCAATGCGCGCGAGGCCATTCTGGTCGATTACGACACGGGCACAATCCTTTATCAAAAGGATGCGGACAAGCCGATGCCGCCGGCTTCCATGACGAAGATCATGACCGTCTTCATGGCGTTCGAGCGCCTCAAGGATGGCCGGCTTTCAATGGACGATACCATCGCCATCAGCGAGAAAGCCTGGCGCAAGGGCGGCTCGAAGATGTTCGTGAAGGTGAATACCAGGGTCGCCGTGCATGACATTCTGCATGGCATCATCGTGCAAAGCGGCAATGACGCTGCCATCGCTCTGGCCGAAGCGCTCGGCGGAACCGAAGAGGCATTCGCCGCTGAAATGACCCGGCGTGCACATGAAATCGGTTTGACCAACAGCACCTTCCGAAACGCGACCGGCTGGCCGGATCCGGAGCACAGAACAACGGCTCACGACCTTGCTCGTCTGGCGATCGAGACCATCCGCCGGTTCCCTGAATATTACCCGATCTATTCGGAAACGAAGTTCACCTACAACAAGATCAAACAGGGCAACCGGAACCCGCTGCTGTACAAGAACATGGGCGCGGACGGACTGAAAACCGGGCACACCGAAGCCGCCGGATATGGCTTGACCGCGTCAGCCGTCCGAAACGGCAGACGTCTGGTGCTGGTCGTCAATGGCCTGGATAGTGTGACTGCACGTTCCCGCCAGGGCGAGGCGCTGCTTGATTGGGGCTTCCGGGAATTCGAGAACTACCATCTGTTCGAAAAAGGCGCCGTCGTCGCCGATGCCGATGTCTGGCTTGGAAACGCCAAGACCGTTCCGCTGGTGACCGACAGCAACGTACTGCTCACGCTTCGGCGAACCGCGCGACAGAAAATGAAAGTCAGCGTGGTCTATAAAGGGCCGATCCCGGCACCGATTGCCGCAGGCACGCAACTGGCGACCCTTCGCGTCTCGGCACCAGATATGGATGACGTGAGTATCCCTCTCTATGCCGGCAGCGATGTGGATGAGCTCGGTGTCTTCGGCAAAGTCGGCGCGGCAGTTGAATACCTTGTCTGGGGCAGTGGTGGTTGATCGCGCTGCCCCCGAAAGAGGGCGCTTCATCACATTCGAAGGTGGAGAAGGGGCTGGCAAAAGCACTCAGATCCGCATATTGGCAGCTGCGCTTGAGAAAGCGGGACAGACTGTCTGTTTGACACGCGAGCCCGGAGGCTCTGCCGGGGCGGAACAGATCCGGGAACTGCTTGTCACCGGCGATCCCCAGCGTTGGGATGCCATGACGGAGCTTCTGTTGCTCTACGCCGCCCGAAGGGACCACGTCCGGCGCCTGATCGAACCCGCGCTTGAAAAAGGCACCTGGGTGCTCTGCGACCGATTTTCCGATTCCACTATGGCCTATCAAGGCTATGGCCACGGGCTCGACCGCGGGAAAATCGCGGACCTGCACAAGATCGTACTCGGCGCCCTCAGCCCGGATCTGACAATCATCCTCGACCTCGACCCCAAGGTCGGCCTTGCCCGGACCCGCATCACGGATGAGGCGCAACGGCGCGGCGCCGAGGATCGGTTCGAGCGCATGGAAATCGCATTCCATCAGCGGATGCGGGACGGGTTTCGGGATATCGCTGCGGCTGAGCCGGAACGCGTCGCACTGGTCGATGCGGATGCCGAAGCCGACCACGTAAGCGAAACCATCGTCAGGCTGGTGAGAGAACGGCTCGGAGCCACTTTATGAGCGAAGAGCAACGCCTTTCTCTACCGAGAGAGAATGACACGCTGGTTGGCCACGTAGCGGCCGAGACGGCAATGCATGATGCTATTTCCTCGGGACGTATTCCCCATGCCTGGATGATCACTGGGCCCGCCGGTATCGGCAAAGCAACTCTGGCCTACCGGTTTGCCCGTTACGTGCTTTCCGGCGGCGCGGAAGACGAGGGACCGGGTCTTTTCGGCGATGCGTTACCCCCGGCGTCAGCAAGTCTCAATGTGTCGCGCGACGATCCGGTATTCGCGCAGATCGCTGCCGGAAGCCATCCGGACATGCTGGTTGTCGAGCGCGGCTATGACGAGAAACGCAAGAAGATGCGTGGCGAGATCGTGGTCGACGATGTGCGCAAGATCGGCAGCTTCCTGCGTCTGACCCCATCGCTTGGCGGCTGGCGCGTTGTCATTCTCGACTGCGCGGACGAGATGAACCGGAATGCGGCCAACGCGGTCCTGAAACTGCTGGAAGAGCCTCCGCGGCAGGCGCTGATTTTACTTGTAAGCCACACGCCGGGCCGGTTGCTGCCGACAATCCGGTCCCGTTGCAGGACAGTCCGCCTCGGCCCGCTCTCCGACAGCCAGATCGCCGAGTTGCTCGCGGTCCATCAGCCGGAACTCTCGCCGGAAGTTGCCGGAACGCTGGTTGCGCTCTCCGAAGGTAGCATTGGCCGCGCTCTTGGACTTGCAGCAGAGGGAGGGATCTCCGCGCTGGAAGATATTTTCGGCGCTCTCGGGTCCTATCCGCAGCTTCAGGACCTCACGTTGCTGGAGCTGGCTGACCGTTGGACCCGGCCGGTCAAGGCGGAGGAAAGCGACCCTTTCGTGACCGGTATGAACCTGCTGGACTGGTGGCTCGGCCGTGTCGCACGGGACGCTGCGGCAGGAGAAGCACCTGTCGATCGGGTGAAGGGGATGGGGGCCGCCGCCGCGCGGCTGACCAAAACCCTCGGACCCGCCGGTATTGCGGAGCGCCGCTCACGGATCGCATCGCTCCTCGGCAAGGGCATTGGCCTCAGTCTCGACAAGCGGCAATTGCTGATGGATGTGTTCTATTCCCTGGCACCGGATCACGCTGCGTCCTGACGTTTCGCCTTGAAACTGACGGGTGCTGACGGTACCTCAAGGCACCAGATTCACCGACTGTCCGCCTGAGCGGATGGCGACCGCCGATCGGATTTCTCCATGAGCGCGCATTATTACCTGACAACGCCGATCTATTACGTCAACGACAAGCCCCATATCGGCCACGCTTACACGACGCTTGCCTGTGACGCGCTGGCCCGGTTCAAGCGTCTGGACGGCTATGAGGTCAAATTCCTGACCGGCACCGACGAGCACGGCCAGAAAGTCGAGACCGCGGCCGCCAATGCTGGCGTCGATCCGCAGGCCTTCACTGACAAGGTGTCCCAGAATTTCCGCGACCTTGCGGGCGCGATGAATTTTTCGAACGACGACTTCATCCGGACGACCGAAGAGCGCCACAAGACGGCTTGCCAGACCATCTGGAACGAGCTGCTGGAGAAGGGCCATATCTATCTTGGCGCCTATGCAGGCTGGTATTCGGTGCGCGACGAAGCCTTCTTCACCGAGACCGAGGTTGTCGACGGTAAGGCACCGACAGGCGCGCCTGTCGAATGGGTGGAAGAGCCGAGCTACTTTTTCGACCTCTCAAAATGGCAGGAACCGCTGCTGAAATATTACGAGGAGCATCCTGATTTCATCGCTCCGTCCGCGCGGCGCAACGAAGTCATGAGCTTCGTGAAGTCCGGCCTGCGCGACCTTTCGGTCTCCCGCACCAGCTTCAAATGGGGCGTGCCGGTTCCGGGCGACGATGCCCACATCATGTATGTCTGGCTCGACGCCCTGACCAACTACATCACGGCCGCCGGATATCCGGATACCGAGAGCAGCGATTTCAAAGCCTTCTGGCCGGCGGACCTGCATATGGTCGGCAAGGACATCCTGCGCTTTCACGCCGTCTACTGGCCCGCTTTCCTGATGGCTGCGGACCTGCCTCTTCCGAAGCGTGTCTTCGCGCACGGCTGGTGGACAAACGAGGGCCAGAAAATCTCCAAATCCGTCGGCAATGTGATCGACCCGCTGGAGCTGATCGAGAAATACGGACTGGACCAGGTGCGCTACTTCCTGTTGCGTGAAGTGCCGTTCGGCAATGATGGCGACTATTCCCATACGGCCATGGTCAACCGGATGAACAGCGAGCTGGCCAACGACTTCGGCAACCTATCACAGCGAGTGCTGTCGATGATCGCCAAGAATTGCGACGGTAAGGTACCGGCGCATGGAGACTTCACCGACGCCGACAAGGCATTGATGGACTCTGCCTCTGGCCTGCTCGGTACGCTTCGTGAGGCCTACGACGCGCAAGCCTTCAACAAGGCGCTGGATCAGGTCTGGCAAATCGTCGGCGATGCCAACCGCTATGTCGACGAAATGGCTCCCTGGGGGCTCAAAAAGACCGATCCGGACCGGATGGCGACCGTGCTCTATGTGCTCGCCGATACCATCCGCGTGCTTGGTGTGCTGATGCAGCCGATTGTGCCGGATAGTGCAGCGAAGATGCTGGATCAGCTCGCGCTCGGCGAGGAACAGCGGAAGTTCGCCGCCCTCGGAGCTCGGCTGGTGCCCGGAGTTGAGCTGCCGAAGCCAAGCCCGGTTTTCCCGCGTTATGTCGAACCGGAAGTAGCGGAGGCCTGAGTGAACGCGCCGGCAATCGTCGACTCTCACTGCCATCTCGATTTCGAGACCTTCGAGGATGAGCGGGACGAGGTAATTGAACGGGCCCGGCTGGCCGGTGTCTGCCGTATGGTCACGATCAGCACCCGGATCACCACCTTTCCGAAGATTCGTGCGATCGCGGAGCAGTATGACGATGTCTTCTGCTCCGTCGGCATTCACCCGCATCAGGCGGGGGAGGAGCCGGAAGTTTCCGTTGAGGAACTGGTCGCGCTTGCCGCGCATCCGAAAGTGGTCGGCATTGGCGAGTCCGGCTTTGATTACTTCTATGACAGCTCCCCGCGCGACGCGCAGCGCCGCAGCTTCACCACCCATATCAGGGCAGCGCAGGAAACCGGACTGCCGCTGATTGTCCATGCCCGCGATGCGGATGACGACACAGCCGAGCTGCTGGAAACGGAATATGCCCGCAAGCCCTACACGGGCGTCCTGCATTGCTTCAGCAGCGGCCGCCGGCTGGCCGAACGGGCGCTGGATATCGGCTTCTATGTCTCGCTGAGCGGCATCATCACCTTCAAGAATGCCGAGGATATCCGCTCGACAGTAAGGGACGTGCCGCTGGACCGCCTGCTGGTCGAAACGGACTCTCCATACCTCGCGCCTGTACCAAAGCGCGGCAAGCGAAATGAGCCGGCTTACGTCGCCCATACCCATCAGGCGCTCGCCGAGTTGCGCGGCATTTCAGTCGAGGAAATGGCAAAGCTGACGACGGAAAACTTCTTCCGTCTGTTCTCGCGGGTTTCCGTGCCTGAGGACTTCACCCTCACCGGCGGAGCCTGACCACCGTCATGAAGATCACCATGCTCGGATGCGGGCCGTCTTCCGGCGTTCCGATTGTCGGTGACGGATGGGGAGCATGTGATCCGTCAAACCCGAAAAACCGCAGACGGCGCCCGTCGATCCTGCTTGAAGAGGGCGGGACAAGTGTCCTTGTCGATACAACACCTGATCTCCACGATCAGCTTATCGATGCACAGGTCACGGATCTGGATGCGATCATCTACACACATAGCCACGCGGACCATGTGCACGGCATTGATGACATCCGTCCGCTCTGCTGGGGAACCGGTAAGCAGATCCCGACCTACATGGATGCCAAGACCCGCAAGGACCTCTTCCAGCGGTTCGGTTACATGTTCGAGAAAACGCCGGATAGCCCGCCACACTTTCGCTCACCACTGAAAGCGCTGCACATCTCCCCTGGCGATACGCTGGAGATCGGTCCGCTCTCGATTGAACTGTTGGAGCAGGATCACGGTCCAAGCGGCACGTCACTCGGACTGCTCGTCAACAATGTTTTCGCCTACTCGACCGATGTTGCGATCTTTACCGACGCCGAGCTCGAAAGACTGCGGAACATCCCCGTCTGGATCGTGGATTGTCTTCGTATCGGTCCGGCCCTAAGCCACGCTAACCTGGAGACTGCGCTCGGCTGGATCGAACGCGTAAAACCGGGCCAGGCATATTTCACCCACATGGCAGCCTCTCTCGACTACGAAGAAACACTCGCGAAATGCCCTCCAGGCGTCGAGCCGGGGTATGACGGGTTGGTGATCGAAATCTGAAAACGCTGGTTCCGTAATGGGTAGTGACCGGTCGATTGCGAATTGTCCGCAAAATCTTATTATGGCCGCGAAATCAGGGTGATAGCGGGAGCGATCAATGCTGAAAGTCTGGGGTCGGCGCAGTGCCTTCAACGTGCAGAAAGTCATGTGGCTGATCGGCGAGTTGGAGCTGGAGCATATCCATACCGAAGCCGGCGGCGCGGCGGGCGGGCTGGATGATCCGGCGTTTCGCGCCATGAACCTGCACGGCAAGGTTCCGGTGATCGACCATGACGGTTCGATCATCTGGGAATCCCATGCCATCCTGCGCTATCTCGCCGCTGTCTTCGGGGATGCCGCGTTCTGGTCGGATGACCCGGGCGCGAGGTCGGAAGCCGACAGATGGATGGACTGGTCCCAGACCAGTCTTCAGCCGGCATTCCTGACCGGGATATTCTGGGGCTATTTTCGCACGCCGGAAGAGCAGCGTGATTGGCTTTCTATCCGCGAAAAACAGGAGCTTACGAGCCAATGCTTAATCCGTCTGGAAGAAGCGTTGGAGGGCCGTGACTTTCTCGGTGGATCACAATTCGGTCTGGCGGATATTCCTGCGGGAACCAATCTTTACAGGCTTTTCGGCATGGACCTGGAATGGCCTGCCGTGCCGCGGGTCGAGGCCTGGTATGAGCGGCTGAAGGAACGGCCTGCGTACCGTGAGCATGTGATGATCCCGTTTCAGGACCTGAAAGGCCGGACCAGTTTCTGAGTCACTGATAAAGTCAAATAACTTCAGATAGTTATTTTATTTTTCTGATTGAGCGAGTCAGATTTCCCCGAGATCGAGCAGGCTCCAGTCAGCCGGTTTTCCCTCGGATTCCGCGCGTCTGCGCAACATGCTCCGGAAACCGTTTCGTGCCATTTCGAGGTCGAGGCGCAGATCGAAACGCTTCGACACCGTTTCGGCGACATCAAGCAAGGTTTCGAACCCTTCCATACAGCGCACTTCGTCGCGCGCATTCTGGTTCGCTAGGATGAGCCACCGCGGCTGCTGACGCTTCATTGCCTCAACGAACCCCGTCGCTCCCCCGGGCCCTGATGGATCGGGCAGGGGCGGGATCACCTCGCGGACGTAGAATTCCATCCAGCGATCGAAATACCCCCGCAACTCCAGAACAGGTTCGGAACCCGCATCGGAAGTTCCGACGCACTCCGGCCCGTCGGAATCCACCGCAGCAAAACGTTCGTAGAGAAGGTCTTCGATAAAAACTTCCAGAAACTCATAGAGCGTGGTCGTCGAGCCGATCGCATGCAGCATGCCTGCGAGTTCTTTCGGGACGACCGTGATGTAATCTTCCCGCTGAGAGCTCTTGTGCGATCTGTTGTGCTCACCCGCATGCCAGGTGATCACCCGTCCAGGTTTCTTCAGAGCGTCTTCAAGTGCTATTCTGCCCACATAGAGATCCAGATAACGACCGCGACCGAGGGACCGGAATTCGATGATAGACCCGAATTTGATCGGCGAGTTACAGAAAGATCACCAGAAGCTGCTTCTTTCCAAGGAAGAAGCAGCAGCTTTCCTTGGCGATCTCGCGGCTCTGTGCCGGCAGCACCATGTCCTGCTGAGAACATCGGACGGGATGATCCGGTTCTCCAAAAGTTTCGAGAAGTCTGATACGCGGACGACCTTCAAGACACTTGTCGATTCAGGAGGCCGTGCCCCGGCGGCAAAAATTGTCATGAAGGATTGATGCAAGTCGCATCCAGCCGGCGGGCTTCAGGCCCGTTCTTCCCCGTGATATGCATCGCCGCAAGGTACCCGAACACAAGAGCCGGACCGAGCGTGATGCCAGGGCCGGGATAACAACCTGCCATGATCGAGTTCATGTCGTTCCCGCAGGCATAGAGGCCGGGTATCGGCGTGCCTGTTTCGCTCAGAACCTCCGCATTTTCATTGGTCAGAAGCCCTCCCGCCGTACCGAGATCGCCCGGTTGCAGTTTGACCGCGTAGTAGGGAGCGTCGGTGAGGGGGCGCATGCAGGGGTTAGGGCTGTTTTCTGAGTCGCCGACATATCTGTGATAGGCGTTTGAGCCGCGCCCAAACAGGGTGTCGGTTCCGCTCTCTGCGTCCGCGTTGTAGCGGGTAACGGTTTCCTCAAGCGCGGCGGCATCCACGCCAATCCTGTCGGCAAGATCGGCAAGGGTTTGCGCCTGAATCAGATAACCGCTCTCCAGATAAGGCGCTCGCCGGGCAGTCATCGGTTTGACGGCACCGAGGCCGTACCGCCAGAGCGCGTTTGAATCGCAGATCAGGTGGCACGGCACGGCGCTCCGCCCCGCATCGGTCTGCAGCATGGCCGAGACGAACTCATGATAAGAGTTGGCTTCGTTGGTGAAGCGGCAACCGTCGGATGCCACGGCGAGCATGCCGGGCTTGCCGCGGTCAGTCACCGTATGGGGGTAGACCGCTTCGGCTCCGTTCTCCCGCCGGAAGGTTGAGACAGGAACCCAGAAGGCATTGCTCGCGTTACCGTCCGGGATTGCGCCGCCAGCGGCCTCGCCAAGGCCGAGACCGTCTCCTGTAGCACCAGGGGCAACCGCAGAAAGGCTGCCTGCATTCTCCGGCAAGCGTGCACGCCGTATCGTCTGGTTATGAGAGAACCCGCCGGTGGCAAGGATGACGCCGCGACTGGCCTTGATCCCGACAGGGCGGCCATCATCCCCCGCAACCACCACGCCAGCGGCCCGCCCGCCCTCGATCAGCAGTCGCATGACATGTGTCTCAAGGGCGACGGAAACAGAAAGGTCCATAAGGCTTTTCATCAGCCGCCCGGCGAGTGCATTTCCAAGCACAAGCGACGCCCCGCGGTGCAGGCTGAGCCGATGCAGGCCGTAATTGATCAACAACCGGGCAACGCGCAGGGCCGAGCGGGGAGAGCGGAACATGCGCCGGAAATGCGGAATATCGGTACGGGCGACCATCATGCCGCCGAAAAGCGTGAATTCCGGCAGCGGGTCCCGTAACAGCGCGAAGGCCTCACCAAGCGAGCAGCCGTCGAATGGAAGAGGCTCGAGCACCCGCCCTTTCAAGGTGGCGCCGGGTAGGTCCGGATAATAGTCCGGGTAGAAGGCGAGGGGTGCGAGTTGGACCGCTGTGTTTCGGCCGAGATAGTCAATCGCCTCGGGCGCCCGTTCCAGAAAGGTCTGCCGTAAAGTCGCGCCGGGCAGGATGCCTATCACCGAGTCCAGATATGTACGTGCCTCTGCGACGGTATCCACCGCGGTCGTCCCCGGTGCGCTGTTCGGCGCCCAGACCATGCCCCCGGAGAGCGCCGTTGTCCCGCCCAGCCGGTTTGTTTTTTCCAGAAGCAGTACATTCAGGCCCTCATTCGCGGCGACCACCGCTGCGGTCATGCCACCAGCCCCGGCCCCCAGCACAATAACGTCATAATCCTGCGACAGGTCCGCTTTACCGAAACGCACGTCAGATCTCCCCCTGCAGCCAGTTTCAGTGAAATGTCCGCGATCCGGCCCAATTGTTCAATATTGTAAAATACGACTGCGATATACAGATATAATCCGCCTACTCATCGGCTTGCATGTAGTTGGAGAGGAGCAGGTTTACTCCGTCAGGCCGGTCACGCTGATGCCGTCCCGGCAGAGTTCCTGTTCTCTTCAGAAGCCGCTTGTCGATTGAATTTCCGGTGTTTTTGGGGCAGACTCGCCAACATGATAGTACGCCTGTAAAGCGTGAGATCTTCCCGCCGCGATAGTGAATTTGGACGATGGACGCAGATTTGGTGGAAACACGAAAAGCCGAAAAACCCAGCATTCAGTCGCTGGCGCGGGCATTTTCCATACTCGAATGTATCGGCCAGTCCCCTGGCGGAATTCAGCTTTCGGAGCTGAGCAAGGCTGTTGAGCTGAACAACAGCACCGCTTTCCATCTGGTCAAGACGATGGTCCAGCTCGGCTATGTCCGTCAGGACGACAAGAGCAAGAAATACCATATCGGCCGGCCGATGTTCCTGCTGGCTGCTGCGGCCCTAAACGATATCGAGCTCTACAATATCGTTAGCCCGATTCTCCATGACCTGGCCCGGGATACCGGGGAAACCTCTCATTTTGCTGTCTGGTCGGGGACAAACGTGGCCATCATGGCGCGTAAGGAAAGCACAAGTCCGCTCAGGCTGAGCGAGGGGCTCGGGACCATGCGTCCAGCTTATGCGACCGCTGTCGGCAAGGTTCTTCTGTCCCATCTGGAGCCGGACCAGCTGGAGAGTTACTTCGAGGATGTGACGTTGGAGTCGCACACTGCGGCAACCATCACGGATAGCCAGAGACTGGTGGCGGAGCTCCGTAAGGTCCGGGAAAACGGGATTGCCTTTGACGATGCCGAACTCTTTGCCGAAGTACGCTGCGCCGCGGTTCCTGTCGTCGATTTTCGCAATAATCTGATTGGCGCGATCGGCATTTCCGGTCCGGTCTGGCGGCTTTCCATCTCTGAATTGCAGGACAAACAGGCAATCTTGCGATCTGCCGCCGAACGCGTGAGCGAAGCGCTCGGCGCGCCAGCCCTCCAGTAGCGCTTTCAAAACAGCCTCTATTTTACCAAGTAGGCGGGCTATTGGCTCGTCGACTCCGGATTCTTTCGAGATTTCCTGGCTTTACGGACCGGACTTTGAATCCGGCCGCTCGGCCTGACCTCCCGCTTTGATTGCCGCGTGCTGAAATTGTCAAAGTCCGAGTTGACAATGATGCGATATTGTAAAAATCATATACAACAATAATAAATAATAAGCCTTGAGGGAGGTAATTATGGAAGAACGCGTGACAACGCGCGCCCACATTCAGGCGCCTGTAAGCCGAAGAACTGCTTTGAAGGTCGGTGGCGGGCTGGTTGCCAGCGCGGCAATCGGCAGCCCGTCAATTGTACGTGCCGCATCCGATGACATCATGATCGGCCACCTTACACCGATGACCGGGTTTCTCGGCGCTCTCGGCGAATGGGCGGTGCTGGGTATCCAGATGGCGGCCGAGGAAATCAACGCGGCGGGCGGCGTAATGGGCCGCAAGCTGGACGTGAAATCCGAGGATTCGATCAATCCGAACACTGCCGCGACCAAGGCCCAGCGCATGCTCGAGCGTGACGAGAAGGCCTTCCTGATGGGGGAAATCAGCTCCGCCTCGGCACTTGCCATCTCCCAGGTTGCCGCGCGCAACAAGAAGATGTTCATGGCGCTCGGGCCGCGGTCGGACACCCTCCGTGGCAAAAACTGCAACCGCTACATGTTCTGCACCGATATTCCCAACACAGTGATGGTCAATGCGGTCGGCAATGCGCTGCTGCGTGACGGCATGGTGAAGGGCAAGAAGTTCCACACACTGACCGCCGATTATGTGTTCGGTCACGATCTGTTGCGGGCGGCGAAGAGCTTCTTTGCGGCAAATGACGCGACCCTGTCCGGAGACGATCTGGTGGCGACCGACGTCACCGATTTCAGCCCGTATCTGCTGAAGATCCGGCAGTCGCAGCCGGACGTGGTGTGCCTCAATCTCGCGGGCAATCAGGTGACGAATTTCGTCAAACAGTATGCGGAATACGGCCTGCCGTTCCCGACAGTCGGGTTCAACCTGAACACTGCAGATGCGTGGGCCGCCGGTCCGGGCAACCTCAGCGGCACCTGGCCGACCGTTTGGTACCATACGCTGCAGACACCTGCGTCGATGGCGTTCGTTGAGGCCTTCCAGAAGCGCTATGGCAAGCTGCCTGAGAACCACGCCTGGATCGAGTATGTGGCCCTGAAACTGGTCGCCCAGGCGATGGAAGAGACCAAGTCGACGGATTCCGAAAAGCTGATCCAGCATTTCGAGAAGGGTGCCAAGTTCGACATCATGAAGGGCAGGGAAGCCTATTTCCGGTCCTGGGATCACCAGCTTGTCCAGGAGGCCTATCCGTTCTCGGTGAAAGATGCCGGCTCGGCCAAGGACCAATGGGATCTGATGACGCTCGGGACTGCCGTTCCGGGGGCAAACCAGCCGCTGGAGGCGATATATCCGACGAGCGAACAAAATCCCTGCACGCTCTGAGACCTGCCTGGCGTGGTCCCCGAACGTCCCCGGGGCCACGCCGCTTTTTCGCATGCCCGATCCCGTAGTTAAGAGAACTGAACAGGAATGCAGCTCGTCTTCCTTCTGGAACAGCTCGTAAATGGCCTCGTCCTTGGTGGCTATTACCTGCTGATAGCACTCGGCCTGTCGCTGATCTTCAGCGTCGGCGGTGTGGTTAATCTGGCCCATGGCGCGTTCTACGCGCTTGGCGCCTATGTCTCTGTCGAGATTGCCAAATATGTCGGCTTCGCACCTGCTGTGGCTATCTCGCCGGTCCTCGTCGGGCTGCTCGGCATCCTGTTCGAGCGTTTCATCCTGAAGCGGTTTTACACCGCCGACCCGATCCTGGGATTGCTGGTGACCTTCGGCCTCGCCATGGTCGGCGAGGAAACGATCCGGATCATCTGGGGCGCGGCACCGCAACCCGCTTCAATGCCGGCGCTGCTCAAGGGGCCGGTGATCGTCGGCGATTTCCTGTTTTCCAAATACCGCCTTCTTTTGCTGGCCGTGGTTGCCGTGGTGCTGGTTGGTATCTGGTACCTGTTGCAGAAGACGTCTTTCGGACGCGTTGTCAGGGCCGGGATCCAGGACCCGGACATGGTGGCGGCGCTGGGTATCCGGCTGCAGCCCTATATGACCACCATCGTGGTTCTGGGTGTCGGCATGGCCGCTCTGGGCGGTGCGCTGTTCGCCCCGATTGCGGTCGTTCACCCGGCGATGGGAGCAGAAATCATAACCGTCGCCTTCGTCGTCGTCGTTATCGGTGGGCTTGGCAGTTTCTGGGGCGTTGTCGCCGCTGCGCTGCTGGTCGGCGTGGTGCGCGGCATCACCATCCATTTCGTGCCCGCCGCCGGTGAGGCCTCGATGTACGTCCTGATGTTCCTGATCCTGATGTTCCGTCCGCGCGGCCTGCTTGGCGAGCGCATGGAGAAGTTCGAATGACCTCCGCGCTCCTGAAAACGAAGCACGCGCCGCTCTGGGTTGGCGCACTGGCATTGCTTCTGTTGCCGGCCATCATGTCGCTGCTGGGTCAAACAACCAGCACGGCGGCCTTTCTTGTCACGCTGACGATCGCGGCCATGGGGCTGAATGTCCTTGTCGGCTATACTGGTCTGGTGTCCTTCGGGCATGGCGCCTGGTTCGGTATCGGCGCCTATGCCGCTGCGCTCAGCCAGCGACACTGGTTCCCGGACCAGATCCTGATCCCGGTCCTGTTCGCCATGCTTTTCGTTGCTGTCGCGGCGGCTGTTGTCGGCGTTCTGATGCTGCGCAGGAAGGGTGTTTATTTCGCGCTGATGACGTTGGCGCTCGCCGCCCTGACATACACGATATCCTTTCGCTGGACGGAGGTGACAGGTGGTGAGGACGGGCTTGGCGGCCTGCAGCGGGGCACCCTTGGTCCTCTCAATCTGGACGACCAGCTTTCCTACTACGCCGTCGTCGCCGTGATTGGCTTTTTGGTTCTTTATGGGCTGCACCGGGTTGCCCGTTCGCCCTTCGGCCACGTCCTGGTAGCGATCCGGGAGAACGAACAGCGCGCCACATTCCAGGGATATCCTGTCGACCGCTACAAGCTGGCCGCCTTTGTCCTCTCGGCCGCGGTTACCGCGCTGGCGGGAGCGTTGACCGGTTTTCAGCACTACATCGTGTCGGCGGAATCCACCTCCATCATCTTCTCCGGCGAATTGCTGGCCATGGTGGTGATCGGCGGGATGCGTCACATCCTCGGCCCGGCTATCGGTGTCGCGTTTTACATCCTGTTCCGCGAGATGCTCTCGATCTGGACCGTGCACTGGCTGTTCTGGTTCGGCATCGTCTTCGTCAGTTTCGTCATCTATTCGCCGAACGGCCTTGTCGGGATTTGGGAGCGTATGCGCCGTCACTGGCACAAGGCACCTTCGGAAGCGGCCGCGATGAGCAAGCGGAAGCTGTACGACAATCTCGCGCTGCCAGCGTTCCTTCGGCCCGAACGCACAGGCGGCACCGTTCTGCAGGTCGAGGGCGTCTCGAAGCATTTCGGCGGTATCCGGGCTGTGGAACATGCCGGACTGGAAGTCTCTGCAGGCGAAATTCACGCGCTGATTGGCCCGAACGGCGCCGGCAAGACGACTCTCTTCAATCTGGTTTCCGGCATGTTCACGCCGGATAGGGGAGTGATCCGGTTGCGGGGAGAGGAAATCCAGTCCCTCTCGCCGGACGCTATCTGCCGCCGGGGGCTGGCCCGGTCTTTCCAGATCACCAATCTGTTCCACGATCTTACGATACGGGAAAATCTTCGGCTGTCTTTGCAGGCTCGGCACGAAAGCCGCTTCAATCCATGGCAGGACGTCGACAGAGACCCGGAAATCAATGCCGAGACGGATGAGTTGATCCGCTATCTCGGGCTCGACGGAATTCAGGAAACCAAGGGTGGTGATCTTTCCTATGGCGGCCAGAGACTGGTCGATCTTGGTATCGCGCTCGCCTCGAAGCCGGGAATGCTATTGCTCGATGAGCCCCTTGCAGGTCTCGCTGCGGCAGAGCGGGAGAGGGTGTCCAACCTGATCGAGAATGTTTCAAAGGAGGTCCCGGTTCTGATCGTTGAGCATGACATTGATCGTGTGCTTGCCTTCTCGAAGCATGTGACGGTGATGAACCAGGGCGAGGTATTGATGTCCGGCGGGCCTGAGGCGGTGCGCACGGATAGCCGGGTTCAGGAGGTCTACACCGGCTCCGGAACCCCGGTCGTGACAGGCCGGAAGACAGATGCTGCAGGCGAGGCGGCCCGGGTACTGACAATCGACAAGGTGAATACCTTCTACGGCAAGAGCCATATCCTGAACGATGTCGGGCTGGACGTAAAAGAGGGCGAGATTGTCGCCTTGCTCGGACGCAACGGTGCCGGCAAGTCGACAATGCTGAAGACGCTTGCCGGTCTTGTTCCGGCCGCCTCCGGCAGCGTTACATTCGGCGACCGGGAGCTGGTCGGTATGCCCGCTTATCAGGCCGCGCGGCTTGGTATTGGGTATGTCCCGCAAGGGCGCGGGCTCTTCGCCGGGATGACCGTTGCCGAAAATCTCGAGCTTGGCCGGTTGGCACGGGCGGCATCGAGTGATCGCGCTGTCGTCTGGACCGAAGAGCAGATCTTTGATTTCTTCCCGGTCCTGAAAGAACGCCTCGACACGCCCGCCGACTATCTGTCGGGTGGCGAGCAGCAGATGCTGGCGGTTGCCCGGGCACTGTCCGGAGATGTTCGCCTGCTGTTGCTAGACGAGCCTTTCGAGGGACTGGCGCCCGCGATCATCCAGGATCTCTTCGCCGTGTTCGACCGGCTTCGCCTCAGCCTTCCAGTGGTAATCGTTGAGCACAATCTGGATCTGGTGCTGGCCCTGGCCGACCGGGTCTTCGTGCTCGACCGCGGCGCTGTTATCCATACCGGGCCCGCAAAGGCTCTGCTTGACGACCTGGACTATCGCAAGGAGATCCTGTGGCTCTAATCCGCGTCACATGTAGTTGAATTCCATTCTCTATCCAGAAACACGAGGACCATCATGACCAAGAAAATCGCAATCGTATTCGGCGGCTCACGCGGGATCGGCAAAGCCTGCGTCGATGCTCTCGCAGCGGACGGTTTTGACGTCGCACTGACCTATACAAGTACCGCGCCCGAGACCGCCGGATCGGTGCGGGCCTACAAGGCTGACATCACAAATCCGGCGGATGTCACCCGGGTAATCGCGGATGCGAGCAAGGATTTCGGCGGGGCGCCGACCTGTATCGTCGCCAATGCCGGCATCAACGTGCCGCCGGCACCGATGGCGAATTTCGATCCGGAGAATTTCCGCCGTCTCGTCGAGGTGAATATCGTCGGCGCCTTCAACGTACTCCAGGAAGCTGCCAAGTCGGTGACGGACGGCGGCACGATCATCGCGCTGACCACGTCGCTCGTGCGTTTCGCTGCTCCGGGCCTCGGTCCGTATAGCGCCACCAAAGCGGCTGTCGAATGTCTCGTCCGGTCCATGTCGAAAGAACTGGCCGGGCGTGGTGTCCGGGTGAACGCTGTTGCACCGGGACCGGTTGATACTGACCTGTTCCGCTCCGGCAAGGACGAGGCGGCAATCCAGCGCTCCGCCGGCATGAGCCCGCTGAACAGGGTCGGTCAACCGGATGAGGTCGGAGACGTCGTGGCCTTCCTGGCCTCCGACAAATCCTCCTGGATTGACGGCCAGATCGTGCAGACAAACGGCGGCATGGTCTAAGGCCGGAATTTTCCTGAGAACGACTTGAGACAACCTGGAACGGGAGAGCGCCATGGCGCTGCGTAAAGGCGCGGAGATCATCGCGGAACATCTGATCAACGAGAAGATCCCGTATATCTTCGGAATCTGTGGCCACGGCACCGTGGGCATGCTGGATGCGCTGTACAATGTGCAGGACGAGATCAAGCTGATCTCGCCCCGGCACGAGCAGACGGCGGCGCATATGGCGGATGCCTATTTCCGGGTCAAGCACGAGCCGGTCGCGACCCTGACCTCCTGCGGTCCTGGCTCGGCCAACCTGATCATGGCGACAGCGGTGGCGCAGACGGACAGCTCCGCTTTCCTGGCGATCACGGCAAACGTGCCGACCTCGCAGTTCAACCGCAGCCCGTTCCAGGAACTGAACCGGCACAATCAGGCCGATTTCGCCAATGTCATGCGGCCGGTAGTGAAACGCAGCTTCCAGCCGACCCGGGTCGACATGCTGCCGCTGGCCCTACGTCAGGCAACGACAACGATGCTGAGCGGCCGGCCGGGACCGGTCAATCTGGACGTGCCGTTCAACGTCTTCCAGGAAGAGGCGGACGTTACTCCCGAGGCGCCGTCGGGCGGCCATCTGGCCCGCCGCAACGGAGCGGCACCGGAAGATGTCGCGGCAGCGGTCGATATGCTGCTGGCGGCCGAGAAGCCGGTTCTGTTCATCGGCCACGGCGTGACGCTCTCGGAAGCAAGCGCGGAGCTGACGGAGCTCGCGCGCCGGTTCTCCATTCCCGTCATCAGCTCGCCGAACGGCATGGGCTGCTTCGATATGGAAGACCCGCTCTCGCTCGGCTTCATCGGCCGGAACGGGGCCTATCAGGCAAACCAGGCGGGCAGGCACGCGGACCTCGTCATTGCCGTCGGTGCGCGCTTCGACGACCGGTCCTCGTCGTCCTGGACACCCGGTTACTCATGGAACTTCCCGGACACGAAACTGATCCATGCCGATGTCGACCACGATGAAATCGGCCGCAATTATCCGCCGGATCTTGGCATCCTGGCTGATGCCAAGACGTTCCTGACCCAGCTCCTGGCGGAACTTGACCAGCGTGGCGCATCCGAAGACGGGCGCATGGCGCCGTGGCTGGCGGATATTGCCGGTTGGGCCAAGGCATGGGACGACTTCACCCGGCCGAATTTCGACGTGCATGCCAGCCCGATGCGCCCTGAGCGCGTGGTGGCGGATTGCGCGGCCGTGTTGCCGGACGATGCGATCATCTCCCTCGATTCCGGCGTGCATCACAACTGGTATATGCAGTTCTGGAAAGCGCGGCGGCCGCAATCCATGCTGAACACCTGGGGGTTCTCCGGCATGGGCTTCGGGCCGAGCGGCATTCTCGGCGCCAAACTGGCGGCACCGGACAGGCCCTGCATCTCGATCTGCGGCGATGGCGGCTTCACCATGGTGCCGCACGTTCTCTGCACCGCCGCCGAATACAACATTCCGGTCGTCTGGGTGGTCTGGAACAACTTCTGCTGGAGCGCCATCCGCGACATCCAGTACGGCCTGTTCGACGGGCGCGAGATCGCTACGGGCTTCTACGAGACCGGCAACAACAACCGGCCCTACAACCCGGACTTCGCCGCCTGGGCACGGGCCGCGGGCGTTGAGGGCGTTACGGTTTCGAAATCGGAAGATTTCAAGGGCGCGCTGGAACATGCGGTCGCTTCCAACAAACCGTATCTGATCGATGTGCATGTCGATGCGGAAGTCCGCCCGCCGGCAACCGGAACCTGGGCATTGCCGCCGATCCCGCACAAGGAGCCGGTCTTCGGCGAGCCGTATCACCCTTAATCGTCAAGAACGCACGGAACCGAGGAGCAAACAGACATGAGCAAGGCTTTCATCCGGAATATTGCCGAGGTCGAGTGGAAGGAATTCCCCGGCCATCACGGCGGCGCGCTGTCCAAGCCGCTGGTCTCAGCAGAGACTTCCGACGCCAAGCTGCTCGACCATCGGATTTCCTGCTATCAGCCGATGGCATATGTCGAGCGGCATAGCCACAAGGTGCAGGAGCAGGTCTATCATGTGCTCGAAGGCGAGGGCCTTATGGAGATCGCCGGCAAGAAACAGGTGGTCCGGCGTCACGACGTAATCTTCATCCCGCCAGGGATAGAGCACGGTATCCAGAACTCCGGCCTGACGGATCTCGTTTTTCTCGTCATCACCACGCCGATGACAGACGAGTAACGTTCCAAGAACCGAACTGGCCAGCTCATATCAACGCTTTGCGCCAATTATTTGGATTGATTGGCCAAAGTGCCTGCTTGCTGTCTGTTAGGGCAGCTATCAGCATTCGATATAATTTCCCATAATATACATTATCGCACTTTTATAATGCCGGTGCTTAAATACAGGCAGTGAGATCGGTTACCCTATTTCCTGTAACAGTCCGGGCACCTCACCGACATTCTTCAGGCACCTGAATTGATCTGCTTCGGCCGGCTCGTTCGCATGCTCCAGAGCCCATGTCAGCTCATGCGGAATATGCACGGCCCAACTACCGGCCTCGATAGCCGGAACAATATCTGACTTCAGCGAGTTGCCGATCATCATTGCGCGTGACGGAGCATCGCCCAACTCAGTGAATATCCGGGTGTAGGTTTCAGCCGTCTTGTCGCTGACGATTTCAACCGCATCAAACAGCTCTCCCAGTCCGGACGCTGCCAGTTTCCGTTCCTGATCGAACAGGTCTCCCTTGGTGATCAGCACCATGCGGTAATTCGGCGCGAGCTGTTCCAGGGTTTCCTGGACGTAAGGAAGCGTTTCAACCGGGTGCGCGTGCATCTCCCTGCCCGCTGTCAGGATCTGCTCGATCACGCGCGCCGGAACCCGCTCGTCGGTCACTTCGATGGCGGTTTCAACCATCGACAGAGTGAAACCCTTTATACCAAAGCCGTAGATCTTGAGATTGCGCCGCTCTGCCGCCAGCAACCGCTCACGGAGGTGATCCTGCTCCGCAAAATCGATGAGGAGTTCGGTGAAACGTTCCTCCGTCAGCTTGAAGAAGCGTTCGTTCTCCCACAGTGTATCGTCAGCATCAAAGCCGAGTGTGGTCACTTTCATAGTCTTTTCCTGTCAGATACTTACAGCGCGTCATTAATTATCCGGCCACATGGAGAATCTCATTCTGCCTGAGTTTCTCCACCATGAAATCCACCAGCGCCCGTACTTTTGCCGATGCAATACGCCCTTCAGGATGGACCACATGCACGGGTACCGGTACGGGCCTGAATTTGTCGAGCACGGTCATCAGCGTGCCGCTCCGGACTCCGGTTGCAACCTGGTAGGACAGCAAGCGCGATACACCCCATCCTCCGCGCAGAAGCTCCAGAATAGCGTCATTCGTGTTGAGCGCCAGGCGTGCTTCGGATTCGAAAACCAATGGCTTTCCATCCTGCTCGAAGCTCCAAGAGATCCTGCTGCCAAACGCCAACGGGTTGATGAGCCTATGGTCGGCGAGATCGGCTGGATGTTCCGGCACGCCGTATTTGTCGAAATAGGCAGGAGCTCCCGCGACCACACGGCAGACTGACCCGACGCGTATTGCCGTGAGGGATGAGTCCGGCAGCTCCCCGATGCGGATGGCAACATCCAGCCCCTCCTCCACAACATTAACAACCCGGTCAACGAACAACGTCTCCGCCGTCACTTCCGCGAACTGGTCAAGAAAGGCTCCCAACACAGGCGTGACGACGTGACAGCCGAACAAGACCGGTGCCGTTACGCGGATATGGCCTCTCGGCGCCTGAGGAGAGCCTCCTACCGCTTCCTCGGCCTGCTCCAGCGCGTTCAGAATGGAGCGCCCGTCCGCCAGCAGCCTCCTGCCGTTCTCTGTCAGCCGAACCGATCGAGTGGTGCGGACCAGAAGCCGTGCATTCAAACGCGCCTCGAGCGCCGAGACCGCGCGGGTGACCGCGGGCGGCGACATGGCAAGCAGCCGTGCCGCGGAGGCGAAGCCACCCGTTTCAGCCACTTTCACAAAGACCTGCAACTCGCGAAACCGATCCATTTTATTCCGGTAATTGGAATAGTTTTTTCCATTGTATGCCTATTCATTCTTCTAACGGAATAGACGATCTGATGGGGGCGCCGGAGATCACTGTTTTCCCCCATTCATAACCGCCGGCGCTGAAAGGATCTGACATGAGCCGTATTGCCAAAATCACCACGGAAACCGCGGACAATGAACAGGGCGCCCTGCTCGCTGCCATCAAGGGCAAGCTGGGTATGGTCCCGAACTTCCTCGCCGTTCTCGCCCAGTCTCCGGCAGCCCTGAAATCCTTCCTCGGCCTGCATGAAATCGCCGGTGCAGGCGCTCTCGATCCGCGGACACGGGAACGGATCGCCATTGCCCTCGCGGACCGCAACAGCTGCCAGTACTGCCTCTCCGCCCACACTGCCATTGGCCGCAAGTCCGGCCTGACGGACGACGACATGACAGCGAACCGGTCTGGCGGGTCTACAGATGAACGGGCTGCGGCCGCCGTTGCCTTCGCACTGGCCTTGAGCGAGCACAAGGGATCGCTGACCGAGTCCGAATTCAACGCTGTTCGGGACGCTGGCTATTCGGACGCGGAAATCGTCGAGATCGTTGTTCATGTCGGCATGAACCTGCTGACCAACATCCTGGCCAAGTCGACCGAGGTCGATATCGACTTCCCGAAGGTCGCGCTGACGGCCCGTGCAGCCTGAGCGATACCGGAGGGGCAGCATGCGTGCCGTCCCTCCGCCCCAGCATTGAGGAGACCGGACGATGGCGAGACCGTTCGCAGAAATCAGCTTTACCCCCAATGTCCAGGCGGCGCAGGAGCGCTATGGCAGCCGGGCGCAGATGAGTCGCTTCCAGTCGTCTGGAGAGGATGGCTTCATCGGACTGACCGAAGCAGAGGCCTCTTTCATCGAGGCCCGGGATGGTTTCTACCAGGCAACCGTCTCGGAGACCGGCTGGCCCTATGTCCAGTTCCGAGGTGGTCCTGCAGGATTCCTGAAACTGCTCGACGAGCGGACCATCGGCTACGCCGATTTCCGGGGAAACCGACAATATCTCAGCGTCGGCAATATGAGCGGCAACGACAAAGTCGCAATGATCCTGATGGATTATGCAAATCGCCGCCGGTTGAAGCTATGGGCGCGGGCAAAGATCCTGCACCACGAGGATGCGCCGGATATGCTGGAACGCCTCCAGCTCCCCGAATACAGAGCGCGTGTCGAGCGCGCAGTCGTATTGACCATCGAGGCGACGGACTGGAACTGCCCGCAGCATATCACGCCCCGTTTCACGGAAGCCGACGTCGCCGAGGCCGTCGCACCGCTGCGTCAGCGCCTGAGCTATCTGGAAACCAGACTGGCCGAGCTGGAGGGCTGACCACATGCCGACGTTTCTCGGAAAAATGATCGGAGGCGGCGCTTGCCCTGAGCCGGCAAGGCCCGCCGCCGCGCTCCTCAGTGGCCTTGGCGCCATGCTTGCCATCGGTTTTGCCGCCGGTCTTTCGGAAATGCTGGACGCCATGCTGATGATGGCACCGTTCGGTGCGTCCTGCTTTCTCGCCTTTGCCTTACCGGAAAGCCCGCTGGCGCAGCCGCGCAACATCGTCTTCGGGCATCTGGTCTCCAGCCTCGTCGGTCTTGCGGTTCTGGCTGTTCTCGGCCCGGAGTGGCCCGGCATGGCGCTGGCAATCGGGCTGGCCGTTTCCGCAATGATGTGGACCGGAACCGGCCACGCACCGGCCGGGGCCGATCCCGCGGTGATCTTCGTGCTTCAGCCGGGTCCGACTTTTCTACTGACGCCCGTCCTGTCCGGCGCGCTTCTGATCGTTGTCGTCGCACTGCTTTTCAACAATCTGCGCCCGGGCAAGAAGTATCCGGTCTACTGGTAACGGGTCAGTCGCCCCGCACCGCGCCTTCACGTCGGGGATCCGCCCCACCGGTGAGCATACCGTCGCCGATGCTGATGGTGTGCAGTCCCGAATTCATCGAACGAACCTTGACCGTGTGTCCTTTCGCTTCGAGTGCCGAACGCCAGGAAGCGACTGGTGTCCCCTCTTCAAGATCCGTTGGGCCGTTCCGGTTGCTGACATGCCCCATATCGATTGCCTGTTGCGGGTCCATATCCCAATCGATCATACCGACCAGCGCCCAGGCCACGTAGGGAATGATCCGGCTGCCGCCCGGCGAGCCGATCAGGATCACGGGGCGGCCGTCCTTCAGGACAATCGTCGGCGCCATGGAGCTGCGCGGGCGCTTGCCGCCTTCCACACGATTTGCAATCGGCTTGCCGTCCTTCTCCGGAAGGAAGGAGAAATCGGTCAGCTCATTGTTCAGCAGAAAACCTCCGGCCATCAGCCGGCTGCCAAAGCCGGTCTCGATTGTCGTGGTCATGGAGACTGCGTTACCGGCCGCATCGACAATAACGAAATGACTGGTGCCGGCGCGCTCTGGCTGACGATCGGGAAAGAGATCGCCTTTTCTGGCAAAAGGCGGGGTGCCGGGCGTCGCTTTTTCCATGGCATGACCAGTGTCGATCAGTGCCGCACGCGCTCTCAAGTAGTGCGGGTCCAGCAAACCGCGCACCGGAACCTCCGCATAATCTTCATCCGCCATATATAGCGCCCGGTCCGCATAGGCGAGCCGCGACGCCTCGGCAAAAAGGTGCGCGGCAACAGGTCCGTAGCCGACGGCCTTCATGTCGAATTGAGCGAGCATGCCAAGGATCTGGCCGACAGTCAGCGCACCGGAGCTCGGCGGCCCCATTCCGCAGATTTCGAATGCCCGATAGGCAACGCAGACCGGCGCCCGTTCAATCGCCCGATATCCCGCAAGATCTGCTGCCGTCATCAGACTGGGATTGTCCGGTGTCGATGCAAGAGCAGCCAACATGCTTTCCGCGATCTCGCCTTCATAGAAGGCTTTCGCGCCTCCAGCGGCAATCGCTTCCAGACTTGCGGCAAAGGCAGGGTTCCTGAGCACCGTTCCTGGTTTTTTCGCAGAGCCGTCAGGGTGATAAAAATAGTCACGGGCTGCGGCTTGGTCGGGCAAGCCACGCTTGACTGCCCGGGCGATTGCACCGCCGAGCCTTGGCGATATCTCGAAGCCGTCGCGTGCCATCCGGATCGCAGGCCGGAACAGGTCCGGCCATGGTAACTTTCCATGCGCCGTATGCGCCATCTCGAGCATCGCAACAGTGCCCGGCACACCGACAGAACCGGCGCCGTTTACGGCCTCCCAGAACCCTTTCCGGCCGCCGTCAGGCTTCATGAAATAGTCCGGACCAGCTGCCGCAGGTGCTGTCTCGCGCCCGTCATAGGTGGTGAGTTTCCCGGTAACGGCATCCCAGTAGACAAGAAAGGCCCCGCCGCCGATGCCCGAGGATTGCGGCTCTACGAGGTTGAGCACCATCTGCACGGCAACCGCCGCGTCAATTGCACTGCCGCCGTCCTTGAGAACATCGTACCCAGCCTCGACCGCGTGCGAATTCGCGGCCGCGACCATGAACTGCTTGGCAGTCGCACCGGATTGTTCCGTCAGGCCACTCGGCCCTTCCGGCTGGATATCGGCGGCAAGCACCGTTCCGCCGATCAAGCCGAGACCGGCAGCGACTAGAAAATGCATGCGGATGGTCATCAGTCACTCCCCCGTTCAGGTGTAGAGGTGGTGACGAAGGCAGTTTTTGGGAAGATTAAATATTGGTGACCCCTACGGGAATCGAACCCGTGTTTCAGCCGTGAGAGGGCCGCGTCCTGACCGCTAGACGAAGGGGCCTTAAACCAAGTCTGTCATGAGCCGGACAGAGCGGCAAGATGTGGATGGCGACCCCTACGGGATTCGAACCCGTGTTGCCGCCGTGAAAGGGCGGTGTCCTAGGCCTCTAGACGAAGGGGTCGTCGAAGGAGTCATCAAAAGACCCCGACCGCTCGGCACTCCGAGGTAAGATGGCGACCCCTACGGGATTCGAACCCGTGTTGCCGCCGTGAAAGGGCGGTGTCCTAGGCCTCTAGACGAAGGGGTCGTCGTCGAGCGAGGCGTTGGTGTACTCGTTCACCCTCGGGAAATCAAGCCCAGAATCCTCATTCTCTCAAAGCGCGTTAATTCCTTTTTGCTGTTCCTGCAAAAGTCGCGAATAATCACCACCGGGAGCACGGACGGCCTCTCAGTCCCTTCAATGCGCCGTTCGCAACTAGGGAGGACATCATGAAAAAATATATAATCGCTGCAATGGCTTTTGCCGGAACGCTCGGACTTGGCGGTACTGCCAATGCCGAATGCACACCGGAGAACTGGCAAGGTTGTGCCGGTAAGCCGTGGGTGGACGGGGACAAGATGGAAACGCCCCTCGGCTCGAAATGGTGGCCGAATCCGCTATGGGGTGCAGGAGATGAAGCCGGTTCGACGAATTGGTATCTGAAGCCGGATGTGGTGATGCGGGCTATTTCCCAAATCAAGACCGGGAAAACCTACAATCTCGGACATCCATACACGGCTGACATGCCACTTTTCGGTGCCCGCAAATTTTCGCTGCGTATCCCGGGTGCGCCGACAGGAGGGGCCTTCGGCGCCAACCAAGTGCTGTGGAACGACGAATTCCTGGCAACAGAGATTGGTCAGGTCGGCACCCAGTTCGATGGCCTCGGCCATATCGGCGTGAATAGCGGAACCGGCGGCAACAAAGGCGAGATGCGCTGGTACAACGGCTTCACCGCCGACGAAATGATCACGCCTTACGGGCTGAAAAAGCTCGGCACGGAAAAACTGCATCCCATTGTGGCCCGCGGCATCCTGCTGGACATCGCGGCTGTGCGCGGGGTCGAGTCGATGGCCGCAGGTGAAGTCATCACCATGGCCGATGTGCTGGCTGCGCTGAAAAAACAGGGGATGGAAGGCTTCCAGTTCGCCGAAGGTGACGCGATCATCTTCCGTACCGGCTGGGAAAAGCACTGGAACGATGCCGCAACATACAACAATGGCTGCCCCGGGATCGGCATGGAAGTCGCGCGGTGGGTGGCTGAAGACGTAAAGGCTGGTGTCACCGGGGCCGATACCTGGCCTGTCGATGCGGTGCCCAATCCGGACCCGGCCTGCGTGTTCTGCGTTCACACCTTCCTGCAGACGCGGCACGGTATCGTGAACCAGGAAAACATGAAGCTTTCCGAACTGGCCGCCGATGGCGTCTACCAGTTTGCCTACGTCTACACGCCGACCCCCGTTGCCGGTGCGACCGGCTCAATGGGCGCTCCTCTCGCTATCCAGTAGGAGAGACATGACCTCGTCAGTAAAACGGCGCCTCAGGGCGCCGTTTTATGTTTGTCAGGAAACGTCAGCAGCGTCGTCGATCATGATCTGCACATCGCTGCGCCCATTCCAGTCATCCGGCCGGAGATGGCCCGCGACATGGATCGGGCGGCCGCTGCTTTTCAGCAGAGCCGGACCGAGATCGCCTTCCAGGGCGCGAAAGGCAATGCCTTTCAGACGCTTGCCGTCCGGACCGGTAAAGACACAGCGCACATGTCCGGTCCCGACTTCACGGACATCGACAAGGCGGACATCGGTCAGAACAAAACGCGGTTCGGAATTTCCGGCACCGAACGGCCCAACTTTCTGGATTGTGTCGACCAGATCCCGGCTGGCCCCGCCAATGGCGAGGGGCGCATCGACGGAAAGCGTCGGCACCATGGGCTCGCCTTCCAGCTCGCTGTGAATCCGGTCCCCGAGAAAGCTCCGGAACGCATCCAGCTTGTCCGCTTCGACAGTGAAACCCGCCGCCATGGCATGGCCGCCACCGGCGACCAGTAATCCCGCCTGATGAGCTGCAATGACAGCCGGCCCGAGAGAAACACCGGGAACGGAGCGTCCGGAGCCCTTGCCGATCCCGTTATCCAGAGCGATCACACATGCCGGGCGATTGTACCGTTCTTTCAGCCGGCCTGCGACGATACCGATGACGCCCGGATGCCAGTTCTCTGCAGCCACGACAATCGCCGGTGCGTCGTCTGGCTGTTCCGCCGCCAGCGCCTCGGCCTCCGCTAGAACCTGCGCCTCGATTTCGCGCCGGTCCGTATTGAAACTGTCGAGTTCGGTCGCCAGTGCTGCGGCCTCCTCGGGAGAGTCGGTCAGAAGCAGGCGAGCACCAAGGTCGCTCTTGCCGACACGGCCGCCCGCGTTCACACGTGGGCCAAGCACGTAGCCCAGATGGTAAGGCTCCGGACGAGCATCGACACCGGCAACGTCCGCGAGAGCCACCAGCCCCTTGTTACCGCGCTTAGCCATGACCTTGAGGCCCTGGATAACAAAGGCACGGTTCAGGCCCTTCAACGGCACCACGTCGCACACCGTGCCAAGCGCCACCAGGTCCAGCAGGTGCAGCAGGTTCGGTTCCTGACGACCGTTGAAATATCCCGCTTCCCGCAACGCGCGGTTCAGCGCCACAGCAACCAGGAACGTCACCCCGCAGGCAGCTAGGTGGCCGAGCGCCCCGTCCTCGTCGATCCGGTTCGGATTGACGATCGCCAGAGCTTTCGGCAGCTCCGGCTCAGCCATGTGATGATCGATCACGATCATCTCGATGCCGGCCTCTGCCGCCTGCCGCAATGGATCATAAGCCGTGACGCCGCAATCCAGCGTCACGATCAGCGAGGCGCCCTGCTCTTTCAACTTGAGCAGCGCCGGCGCGTTCGGACCGTAACCTTCGCTGATCCGGTCAGGGATATAGAGCAAGGGATCGATACCGATCCATCGTAGATAGCGGATCAGAACGGCGGCGGAGGTCGCTCCGTCGACATCGTAGTCGGAAAAAACCGCGATACGTTCGCCGTCCCTCACCGCTTGCGCGATCCGTTCGACGCAGGGTGTCATATCCTGCAGGACACCGGGATCGGGCATCATCAATTTCAGGGTCGGGTCGAGAAAGGCCTCGACTTCATCCAGCCCGATATTGCGCGCAGCAATCAGCCGGCCCACCAGTTCCGGAAATCCGAACCGTTGGGCAATAGCGAGGCCGACGCGTTCGGTCTCGGGGTCAGTGCCATGCCTCGGGACCCAGCGTTTGCCGGTGAAGGAGCGCTCAATCCCGAGGAAACTCTGCACGATCTTATTGGTCTTTGTCGAAGCCGGTTTTAGAAGACTTGCGGGTCCAGTCGTGATGGGCCTCGACGGTCCGTACGGTGCCGGTCTTGGAGCGCATGATGATCGAGTGGGTCATTGCCCCACCCGGATACTTTCGCACGCCCTGCAGCATGGTGCCGGTGGTCACACCGGTCGCTGCAAACATCACGTCGCCGCTGGCCAAATCGAGCAGGCCGTATTTCCGGTCGAAATCGGTAATGCCCAGGCGGGTCGCCCGGCCGCGCTCGTCATCGTTCCGGAACAGCAGGCGTGCCTGCATCTGGCCACCGATGCAGCGCAGTGCCGCCGCCGCCAGAACGCCTTCAGGGGCGCCACCAGAGCCCATATAGAGATCAACGCCACTGGTCGGCTGGGAAGTAGCGATCACACCGGAAACGTCGCCGTCGTCGATCAGCATGATCCGTGCTCCCGCTTCGCGAACCTTGGCAATCAGATCGCTGTGACGCGGGCGGTCGAGGATGCAAACCACGAGATCCTCGATCTCCATCTTCTTCGCCTTGGCGAGATTGGCGAGATTTTCGGCGACGCTGTTATCGAGATCGACCACACCTTCGGGTAAATCTCCGCCAACGGCGATCTTGTCCATATAAACGTCCGGCGCATTCAGAAAGCCGCCTTCGTTTGCCATTGCCACGACGGCAAGCGCGTTCGGGCCGCCCTTGGCTGTGATCGTGGTGCCTTCCAGCGGATCGAGCGCGATATCGATCTTCGGACCGCCCTTGCCGACCTTCTCTCCGATATAAAGCATCGGCGCCTCGTCACGCTCGCCTTCGCCGATCACCACGGTGCCGTCGATCTCAAGATTGTTGAGAGCGCTCCGCATGGCATCGACAGCTGCCTGATCGGCTTCTTTTTCGTCGCCACGCCCCATCAGGCGAGACGCCGCGAGCGCCGCAGCCTCCGTCACCCGCACTGCTTCGAGCGCAAGGTTCCGGTCCATGGTCAGCGCGCCCTGCGTTTCCCTGTCGGCCATAATTGTCGTCCTTTTTTTGTCGTCTTGGTTTTGATTAATTCCGGTCCGGCGCCCATGGCAGCCGGAAATTAGAAGTCTTCTATCCTGATCTGCCGCGGCTCTTCCAGCACGCAATCCAGCCTCGCCAACTCCTCAAACGACGCCTTGATCGCCAACTCCGAGGTTTCATGCGTGGTCAGCACCAGCGGCACTGCTTCTTCAGGGTTTCTCGCCCGCTGGATCATCGCCTCGATAGAGACCTCATGATCGCGGAACACCGCCGTCACATCGGCGAGCACACCCGGTCGGTCGATCACCATCAGGCGCAGATAATAACATCCCGTTAAAGAAGAGATCGGCGCGGTCCGGGCCGGAGAAAGCTTGCTTGAATCGAGACCGAACACCGGTACCCGACGGCCAGCCGCGAGATCCATGACATCGGCGATTACCGCCGACGCGGTCGGTCCGGCACCGGCGCCGCGACCATAGGAGAGAGTCGTACCGACGGCGCTGCCTTCGGCGACGACGGCATTGAAGACATCCTCAACCTGCCCGATGGGGGTTTCCGCCTTTACCATGCAGGGATGGACGCGCTGCTGCACACCGGCGTCCGTTTCCTCGGCAATGCCGAGCAGCTTGATGCGGTAACCGAGTTCCTCGGCGAACGTGATGTCCAGCGGCGAGACGTGACGCACACCCTCGACATGAACGTTCTCGAAATCGACATGATGGCCAAAGGCGATGGCGGAGAGGATGGCCAGCTTGTGCGCCGCGTCGACCCCGTCGACATCGAAGGACGGATCGGCTTCGGCATAGCCAAGGCGCTGTGCATCGGCCAGCACATCGTCGAACGGACGACCGGTCTCACGCATCACACTCATGATGTAGTTGCAGGTGCCGTTCAGAATTCCGTAGACCCGCTTGATATGATTCCCGGCAAGCCCTTCGCGTAGCGACTTGATGATAGGAATGCCGCCGGCAACAGCCGCCTCGAACCCGAGGCCGACACCCTTTTCTTCGCAGTCTTTGGCGATTTCTGATCCATGATGCGCAATCAGCGCCTTGTTGGCAGTCACGACCGACTTGCCAGACTTTATAGCACCCAGAACAAGGTCGTATGCCACGCCTTCTGAGCCACCGATAAGTTCCAGCACGCAATCGACATCGTCGCGTCCGGCCAATGCCGCCGCATCGTCGACCCAGTCAACGCCGGACAGATCGATACCGCGATCACGGCTCTTGTCCCGGGCTGAAATTGCCTTCAGCTCAATCGGGCGCCCGGCACGGGCGCTCAGCATCTCTGAGTCAGTCAGAAGAATACGCGCCGTCTCCGCCCCAACAGTACCCAGTCCGGCGATTGCTACTCTGAACGGCTGCATCTATGCATTCTCCCTAACGGACCTGCGCCGGGATCGCTCAATTCACGAATCCCGCCGCACCAGATTTAACGTGCGGCCCGGCGGCAGAGCCACCAAGGCCCCGCTTTCATACCCCGCAGGGAGCGCGGGTCAATAGATGAGATAAATTTCCGCCCGGCGATTGTCCGCTTCACCTGCCGGCATCGCTTCCGACGATACGGGCTGGCTGTCGCCAACAGCGACCACGGAAATCCGGTCCGACGGCGCTCCCGCATTGATCAGCGCTTGAGCTACCGCATTCGCACGCTTCAGCGAAACCTCGAAATTAATCAGTTTATGCTCTGACGGATCCATGTTCCGGGTACGGCTCGACGCATGACCGACGATCTCCACGTTCGCGTTGTATTCCCGAATCAATGGAACCAGCTCGCGTATGACACCGCGATCCGAGCTGGACAGATGGGAGGACCCATTGCTGAAGCGAATGATTCCCGCTTGATACGAACCGCCGCCGCCAGCTGGATAGCTCTCAAAAGCTCCCGGCAGTGCGCTCTCGTCAACGATCACACTCGGGTCGTCGAAATTGAAGGGCCTGCTCTCCGGAACGGTAAGCGCCAGCGGTCCGGGTTCCACAGCGAGCGGAGCCGGAGTCGGCTCGGGTTCAGGTACGGCGACAGGCTCCGCGGCTGTTGGGACAGAAGCGGTCTCTGTTGCAGGTTCCGGGGCCGTTGGGACAGAAGCAGTCTCTGTTGCAGGTTCCGCTGCAGGCACGACCTCTTGGACCGTTTCCGGTACAGACGGGCTTTCATCTGCAACGGTCTCTGAAGAACCGGCTTTTGCTTCAGCGGCAAACTTTTTATAGCGCGGGCCCAGTGTGCCATTACGGGGCTGGTCCGTACGGCTCTCGCGCGTCGTCGGCTCACCTACCCTGGCGCTTGTTACCGGGCGATCACCCGCGGATTCCGGCGCAGGTGAATTCGGCCACAGACTGGACCGCGGTGAAGTGTTCTCGGTATCGGCGACAGCCTGAGACGGCAGAGACGGAGCTGCGGCCTTCTCAGGCGCCTCCATCTGCTTGGTGGCTTCATCCGAGGCAGTCATCCGAAGAGGTTTGATCTGTTCTGCGGCGGCACTCTCTGTCGCTTCGCTGGGCGCTGAAACAACGGGAGTTTTCGGTTGAATCTGCGCAAGGGAGCCAGTGCTGGCGTCAGTCACCGATGGCACGGAGCCTTTGTCGTCATACTGCGCATTCGCCCTGTCCGAGACCAGTTCGTCCTTAATTCCCGCCCGCTCCGTAGCTGTCGTACGCGGGGTCGAGTTTTCGGGGACAGAGGAAACATTCGGATAGGCGCCGGTATCGCCGGACGTATCGGCATCGGAATCATCGAACCAGCCGCCGACAGCAGATGCGGAGTCGTTGTACCATTCAACCGGATTGAGCGCGTCAGGCACGGATGAGCACCCCGCAAGCGTCAAGCTTAAGGCCGTTGCCAGAGCCAAAGCCGATTTGTGGCGCCCTTTATACATTTCCGTCATCCTTCAGAAACTCCGCCTCTCGGACCGGTCACGCGAATTACCGACCTTCGACAGTAAACTTGCCGCGGACGGATTTACCATAGTTGCTTGGAAAAACACAGATTACTATCTGATTTTGTGGGTATGATTCTTTGAAATGCCACACTCGATCCCTACTATTGCTACAATTGATTTCAAATGATCGGCTGAGAGAGTGAGGTTGGGATGCATGAGCATTCGGAGGAGATGAAGCAGATCGACCCCGTTGAATTCGCCAACACCATGCAGGACATCGCAACGCGATCGCAAAAGCTCGTGGGTGGCTTCATGGAGCGCCAGAAACTTGACGGCAAGACCGCGGAACCCGACCCGCTGCACCTCGCCGATGCTTTCATGGCCCTCACGAACCAGATGATGAACAACCCGGCTCATCTCGTTCAGGCTCAGATCGATCTCTGGCAAGGTTATATGGACATCTGGAACCGGTCCGCGCAGCGCTGGCTGGGGCAGGAAACCGAGCCGGCAGTTCAGACGGACAACACCGACCGCAGGTTCCGGGACGAGGCCTGGCAGGAAAATGTCGTCTTTGACTTCATCAAACAGAGTTATCTGCTGACATCGCGCTGGACGCAGGATCTTGTCGGACGAACCGAGGGGCTCGATCAAAAAACCCAGCAGAAGGTCGACTTCTACACAAGGCAGTTCGTCGACGCGATGGCTCCGACAAACTTCCTGATGACCAATCCGGAAGTGCTCAGGACCACCATGGAAACCCATGGCGATAACCTCGTGCACGGTTTGCAGAACCTGCTTGAAGATCTTGAGCGCGGCAAAGGCAAGTTGTCGATCCGGATGACAGATCCCGACGCGTTCGAAGTCGGCAAGAACATCGCCACGTCGCCCGGAAAGGTCGTCTATCAGAACGACCTGATGCAGTTGATTCAGTACGCACCTTCAACCGAGACAGTTTATCGCCGTCCGCTCCTCATCGTGCCGCCGTGGATAAACAAGTTCTACATTCTGGACCTGCGGGAGAAGAATTCCTTCATCCGCTGGGCCGTATCCGAAGGTTTCACGGTCTTCGTCGTCTCTTGGGTCAATCCGAACGAAAATCTGAGCCGGAAATCCTTCGAGGATTACATGCTGGAAGGCCCCCTGGCGGCGCTTGATGCAATCGAGCAGGCAACAGGAGAGAAAGAAGCCAACGTCATAGGCTATTGCATCGGCGGCACGCTGATGGCGGCAACCCTCGCCTATATGACCGCCAAGAAAGACGACCGCATCAAGTCGATCACATTCTTCACTACCATGGTTGATTTCGAAGAGGCAGGAGAGCTCAGCGTTTTCATCGACGAGGAGCAGCTCGCTGCTCTCGAAGAGAAGATGAACAAGCGCGGCTATCTCGACGGCGCCGAAATGGCAGCAACATTTAACATGCTGCGCGCCAACGATCTTATCTGGTCATTTGTTGTGAACAACTACCTGCTCGGCAAGGACCCCTTCCCGTTCGACCTGCTGTACTGGAACTCCGATTCAACCAGGATGCCGGCGGTCATGCACAGCTTCTATCTGCGCAAGATGTACCAGGAGAACAAGCTGATCGAGCCGGGCGCCCTCACGCTCGCCGGGACACCAATCGACCTCAACACGATCAAGACCCCGGCATTTATCCTGTCGACCAAGGAAGACCATATCGCCCCCTGGAAATCGACCTATCGGGCGACACAGATCTATTCCGGTCCGATCAAGTTCTGCCTTGCGGGATCCGGACATATCGCCGGTGTGGTCAATCCACCCGGCGACAAGCCTAAATACGGCCACTACATCAATAGTCGCCGCCCGAAGTCACCCGATAAATGGCTTGAAGGGGCGAGCTATCACGAAGGTTCCTGGTGGCCAGAATGGGCAAAATGGATGTCTCGCCATGGCGGCGGTCAGGTCGAGGCGAGAACGCCCGGCGACGGTGCATTGACAGTGATCGAGGATGCACCGGGGAGCTTTGTGAAAATGCAGGATAAGGATTAATCCCGCATCACTATCCCCAGGTCAGCCGTGGTCAGTAGCCAGATATTCTTGCGCCAGTTCCCAATAGTGTACGGAAACATAAGAGAGATATTGCTTCTCCTTTTCCGTCAAATCGCGCGCATGCCGGCCGGGGTTCCCCATCCAGACCTGCCCTGAACGGACGATTTTACCTGGGGCAACGAGGGCTCCCGCGGCAACCATTGCGCCGCTTTCCACCACTGCACCGTCCATCACCGTCGCGCCCATGCCAACGAAGGACCTGTCCTCCAGGATGCAGGCATGGATGATGGCTGCATGACCAATGGACACGTCGTCTCCGATCTCAGTGCCCAACCCTTTGGAGCTGACATGCACAATCGTGCCGTCCTGGATATTGCTCCGGCGACCGACCCGGATCGGATTGTCGTCTCCTCTAAGAACCGCACCGTACCAGATGCTGCTTTCGGCGCCGACGGTTACGTCGCCGACCAGAACAGCGGTCTCTGCAAGGAAAGAAGGGGCCGCGACGCTGGGTGTCTTCCCTTTTACAGGTCTTAGAAGTACCGGCACTCTCTGCTCCTTATGCTTTGTGAGACTTTTCACATCCTTAACCGAGTCCGGCACCGATTGCAGCCTCAAGGGTTGAATTGTCATTGGTGAGGGAGCAAAACCGCTCAGCCTTTTTTAAAAGCGGTTATTGGACGTTCATGAAAACCGAATTGCGGAACGCCGGTCCCGACGACGCGGACGCGCTGACGGATCTGTTTGTCTCAGCCCGCCGCATCGCCATGCCGTTCCTTCCCGACCTTCATACCTATGAAGAAACCCGCTGGTGGATGGAACATATCGTGCTGAAGACAACTGATGTGATTGTCGCGATCAGTGCCGGCTCCCCTGTGGGTTTTGCCGCGCTTCGCGATAATCACCTGGAGCACCTCTACGTCTCGTTAGAGGCGCAAGGAAAAGGTGTCGGCTCCCAATTGCTCCAAAGCGCCAAGACAGCCGCTGGCGGCACGCTCTCGCTTTATGTCTTTCAGAAAAATGACCGCGCGAGGCACTTTTACGAAAAGCACGGTTTCCATTGCGCTGCCTTGAGTGACGGCTCTTTCAATGAAGAAGGCGAGCCAGACGCCATCTACCTCTCTGACAAAACCTGGGAAGCGAAGCCGTGCTAAGTGGCAAGTGGCCTAACATCGCGTTGCTCACCGCCTGCGAAGTGTTTGCCATGACGCTTTGGTTCAGCGGATCGGCAATCATCCCGGGACTGCGTCAGGAGATGGCCCTGAGCGACAGTCAGGCCGCGGCCATGGCAAGTGCAGTCTCTTTTGGCTTCGTCGCGGGCACCTTGATAAGCGCCTTCTTTACGCTTGTTGACCGGGTCAGACCACAGACGCTCTTCATGCTGGCGGCCTTTATCGCCGCGGGCGCCAATCTGGCGACATTGATCATTGATCCTGCGGGCATCTGGATGCCGGTCCTGCGCTTCATCGTCGGTGCCTGCATGGCAGGCGTCTATCCTGTCGGCATGGTGCTGGTCTCATCCTGGACCGAGAAAGACAGAGGATTGCTGGTCGGATTGCTGGTAGCGGCCTTGACGCTGGGCTCTGGCGCCCCGCACCTGATCGATCTGTTCGGTGGCCTCGACTGGCGCTTCACTATCGTCGCGAGCTCGACCATGGCTGCGATCGCCGGATTGCTCTGCCAACTGTTCCAGCCCGGCCGTCCCTTTGCCAAGGCCGCAGCCTTCAAGCCCGGCCAGATGCTTCAGGCTGTGACTGACCCCGCTCTACGGCTCGCCAATTTCGGATATTTTGGCCATATGGTTGAACTTTATGCCGTCTGGGCCTGGATCGGTCTGTTTCTCGCGTCAAGCCTGGCCATATACCCGGGCGGAGAGCATGCACCGGAACTGGCTAAACTTCTCGCCTTCACCATGATCGGCTCCGGTGCTGCGGGCAGCATAGCGGGAGGCTTTCTTGCCGACCGGATCGGCCGCACCCGGCTTACCATCGGCGCCATGACGATCAGCGGCATTTGCTGCATCCTCGCCGGTTTCGCGTTCGGAATGCCGACCTACGTGCTGTTCATTTTATGCGTTGTGTGGGGTATTTCTATCATCGCCGACTCTGCCCAATTCTCCGCCAGCGTCATCGAGCTCTCGCCACCTGCCTATGTCGGCACCATGGTCACGACGCAGACCTGCATCGGCTTCGTGCTGACCATCGCGACGATCCACGCGGTGCCCTTTCTGGTCGACTGGTTCGGCTGGAGCGGCGCCTTTGTTCCATTGGCTGTCGGCCCGTTCCTCGGCGTACTCGCGATGGCCAGATTGCGGGCCATGCCGGACTCCGTGAAACTGGCGCACGGACGCCGCTAGCGTGGAATTGATGAAATCAGTTTCCCCCCGTTCAAGTTAACAAGGCCGCGACAAGCACTCGCAAAACAGAAACAGTCTTTTTCCGGTGACCAGAATCCCCTTTTTAACCTTGTCCAAATGTGGCCATCTCCCATTTGGCAAAGAACCGGGGCGTCGGCCCGGCCCCGCAACCATATGAACGGATGAGGCTTCATGAACGATCAAGCGCCCTACACGCCCCCGAAAGTCTGGACCTGGGACAAGGAAAACGGCGGCAAGTTCGCCAGCACCAACCGTCCTATTGCCGGGGCCACCCATGAGAAGGAGCTTCCGGTCGGTGACAACCCGCTTCAGCTCTATTCGCTGGCAACGCCGAACGGTGTGAAAGTCACGGTCATGCTTGAGGAACTTCTCGAGCGCGGGCACAAAGGCGCCGAGTATGACGCCTACACCATCCGCATCGGAGATGGCGACCAGTTCGGCAGCGGCTTCGTTGCCATCAACCCGAACTCCAAGATCCCTGCCCTTCTCGACCGCAGCACACCGACGCCGACCCGGGTTTTCGAGTCAGGCTCGATCCTGCTTTATCTTGCGGACAAGTTCGGTGACTTCATTCCGACGGATCCCGCTAAACGCGCCGAGTGCATGAACTGGCTGTTCTGGCAAATGGGCAGCGCACCTTATCTCGGTGGCGGCTTCGGGCATTTCTATGCCTATGCGCCGGAGAAGTTCGAATATCCGATCAACCGGTTTGCCATGGAAACCAAACGTCAGCTTGACGTTCTGGACCGCCAGCTCGCCGAGACCCCGTACATCGCGGGCGACGAGTACACCATCGCCGATATCGCGATCTGGCCGTGGTACGGCGTCCTGGCACAAGGCAAGATCTATAACGATTCGGGTACCTTCCTTGAGGTCGACACCTACAAGAACGTTCAGCGCTGGACCAAGGAAATTGCTGCCCGCAAGGCCGTCAAGCGCGGCCGGGTCGTCAATCGCGTCTCAGGCGATCCGAGCGAACAACTCGAAGAACGACATTCCGCCGCAGATATCGACAAGCTCGGTCTCTAGCCCCTCATCACGGAACCACCCGGGCCATCAAGCGGCCTGGGTGGCGACCTTCCCCGCCCGCTTCCGCGCGTAAATCACCATTGTTCCCCCGCTTACAATCAGTACTCCAGCGGCTATCTGATGCGGTCCGATTTCCGGCCAGGGGCCATAACCGTGATTTGCGACAATACCTTCCAGCACCGCGCCAACCATTGGCAGGATGAGCACAGCGGCCAAATAATTATGGGTGCCCGCAACCGCCGCGGCGCGAAAGCCGAGATAGGTCGCAAGTCCCCTGAGTGTAATCCCAAGGCCGAGAGCGGCAGCCCAGAGTTCGGGGCGCATAAGTTCCATGAGATCCGCACTGTCCGTCATTCCCGTCGCTGACTGAACGATACGCCAGAAGGCGAAGCCTACTGCGGTCAACAACAGGACAATGCCTGTGAGACGGAGACGCGTGCGTGGGGCAAGTGCTGTCATATGCGGGTGTCGTTCGGCAAAGAGACTCGCACTCAGCACGCAGATTAGCGACAGGATCAGCAAAAAAAGCGCCGGATTATCAAGGCTGCCATCAAATCCGAATGCAGTTGTGACGGAACCTGCAACAAGCGGGATATGCCCCAGCACCTCAAGCCGGGTCGGCCGGCGACTAAATAGCAAACAGACAGCAAAAGCTGACACAGGAACACCGATCGCCCCGAAAAAACCGGCCTGAAGCACATCGACATGGACCAGGGCCGCCATATACAGAGCCGCCGTTCCGATCCTGAAAATACCGATGAGCCATGTATCAAGCCGCCGCAGGGCACTGATGCCAGCGTCCGCTCCCCAGGAAATCACAATGAAGAACAGGCCTCCGGATCCCATTTGCAGGAACGTGAACATCCATGGATCAAGGTCGAGGCCGATCACCAGAGCGCGGCTGCAGACCAGCAGCAATGCCCAGGTCAAAACGGAGGCGATCAAAACCGGGACAGCCGATTTCTGCATATTCATGAATCCGAGCCGGTGTCGCGTGAAGACGGGCCTGCAGAATAGCGATACAGCCACCGTTCAAAAGAACATTTGCAGGCGCCGGCAGGGGGATTTGTCCGGATCAGCGTCATGGAGTGGCCAGCAGCATCCCTTGCTCGCCATCTCAACGAGGCACGCGGCCGGTCTTGCCATTGAACTGTTGGCCTCAGAGCGAACGGAAGCTTTGCACAACGGGAAACAGAGATCGCTGTTCGCTCGTGATCCCCTGATCGGTCAGTTCAATTCCAGAAACTTTCTTGGACTTCAGCCGGCCGTGGGCCCTCAGGAGTGATCACGCTCACTTTGGTACCGGCATCCCAGTGCGTGACATGGACCATGCCGATCGCGACATTCGTCTTGAAGTCCGGCGACCATACTGCCGAACTCACGCGTCCGACTGTCCTGCCATTTGCCTTAATCGGCCAGAAAAACTCACAGACAGGAACAGGATCACCTTCAATGGAAAGTGGTCGAATTTGTTGAACCGGACCTTCCTTTGCCACTCTCAGGAGAGCATCCCGCCCGATACACCCGATTGCACTTTGCGTATTACAGAACCGCCCTAATCCGCATTCGTGCGGAGTGTTGTCGTCGGTCATGTCATTTCCGTAGGAAAGAAGTCCGCTCTCGATACGCTCGATCACATTTGGGCATCCGGCATGAACATCCAGATCTCTCCCAGCCTCCATCAGGGCATTCCATAGAGGCATTCCCATATCGGAACCATCGACATAAATCTCGAAACCGCCTTGTTTCGAATATCCCGAACGGGCAACGACCATGTCCCGTCCCTTGAATTCAAAGTGGCCGAAGCGGAAAAAACGGATCCGGCGGATAGAGTCGCCAAAGACCCGGGCCATCAGGTCCTCTGCTTTTGGCCCTTGAACCGCCAGCGGAGAAACATCGGGTTCGTCGACCAACACATCAAGACGGTACCCGTAGGCCAGCCCTTTCACCCAATAGAGCAAATCGCTGTCCGCGATGGATATCCACCACCTGTTTTCACTTAGCTTGAGCAATACCGGGTCATTCAGCATGCCTCCGGTCTCATCCACGATCGGTATGTAAGAACACTGGCCCGGCAACATGCTTCTCAAGTCGCGGGGGGTAAGCATTTGCACCAGACGACCGGAATCGGGGCCGCGGATCTCTACCTGCCGCTCACACGAGACGTCCCAGACCTGCACGGCTTCCTTGAGATGGCGATAGTCTTCCTCTACTGACCGGAACACGGTTGGCAGCAACATATGATTATAAACCGTGTACGCGCGGACACCGGCCTGTTCAACACCATCTGAGAAAGGCGTGCGGCGCAATCTGCGTGACACCGAAAGAAAAGGAATCCCCATGGAACAGCGCCTTGACATTATGTAGCCGAGTAATTCCTTTTACTTGCTCCGGCGCCATAAATACTTTCTTTGAGGCGACATAATTCAGTAAACACACAACAAAACGTGCAATTTCGACCATATTCTTATTCTGTGTTTTACCGTCAAGAAAAAACCAATAGAAGCCATCTCGACGTGGAAATAGCCCTCCCGTTGAGAGAACCACAACCCCTGGAAACTCCGGCCTCTGATCAGCTTTCCGCCTAGGCTTCTGCGTAGCACCCGCTTTCAATTTCATCGATCAGGCTTGGCCCGTTCGGCGCCCAGCCGAGTTCGGCTCGAGCCCGTACGGCCCGCACCCGGCTGTTTGACCCCATTGTGTCGTTTGCCGGCCCCTCACCCCAATGCCCCGCCGCTTCGGCCAGGGTCATTTCCATGGTGCCGTCGCCATAGCCAAGCATTTTGCCGATCGCCGCGCAGACGTCGCACATCGCGTTCTCTCCATTTTCGGCATAGAAGAACGAGCCGGCAGGCGCGTCCTTGAGTGCGAGAAGGTAAAGATCCGCAAGATCGCGAATATGGACATTCGACCAGACATTTGTTCCGGGTCCAATATGCCGCGCCGCGCCGGATTGACGCGCCAGATCGATCAGCCAGGGCACCTGCATGCTGTCCGGATTGGTGCCCAGGCCTTCTCCATAAATCAGACTGGGGGCGATAATCACGGCACGGACACCGTTTTCAGCTGACGCCAATATGTCCCGGTTCAGAGCAACCCGCGCGGCACGTGCCGGAGACGGCTCAATCGGTGTATTTTCTTCGAACACAGCCTCGCCATATCGCCCTTCGTCGCGCCGACCGACGATGCTCGATCCGCTTGTATGGATAAAGATCTTGCCGCTCCCCGAGAGCGCATCTAACAGGGCCTCGGCTGCGGGCCGATGATCGGCACTCGCCGCATTAATGACGGCATCAGCGGCCATTGCCTCGCGCTTCAAGAGAGCGCTGTCGTCGAGGCTGCCGATAACCGGCTCGATACCTTTCGCCCGGACTAGGTCTGCCTTTTCCTCTGTCCGCACCAAACCGCGAACGCTATGGCCGTGCTCGACATACCGGGCTGCAACCGAACCGCCGATATACCCGCTCGCTCCAGTAAGAAAGATATTCATTCGATCCTCCCAAAAGCCGTTTTTTTTATTTTTAGGCGCTCATGGCTCCGGGGCTACCCGAAGATATCAAACATGCCGGTAGCGCTATGATGCGGCTGCACCATTAAACGTGCTGGGCGACGAGGAAAACAGCCGGCAAGTTGCGAACAATCCGGTTCCGTATTTTCAAAATTGGCCAAATAAAAAAACGCGGCACAAGGCCGCGTTTTTCCGTCTGAGATATTTGGTCGCGTTAACGCTTGGAGAACTGGAAGCTCCGGCGCGCTTTCGCCTTACCGTATTTCTTACGCTCGACCACACGCGGGTCACGGGTCAGGAAGCCGACCTTCTTCAGCGGCGGGCGCAGGCCCGGCTCGAAGTAGGTCAGGGCCTTGGAGATACCGTGACGCACGGCACCGGCCTGACCGGAGAGGCCACCACCTGTTACGGTCGCGTAGACATCGAACTGGTCTTTGCGGTCCGCAACGGTGAACGGCTGGTTGATGATCATGCGCAGCACCGGACGGGCGAAGTACACGCTGTCTTCACGGCCGTTCACGACGATCTTGCCGGTACCCGGCTTGATCCAGACGCGGGCGATCGCGTTCTTCCGCTTGCCGGTGGCATAGGCCCGGCCGTACTGGTCCAGCTTCGGCTCAGCCTTCGCGGCCTCTTCCACAGCATCCTGCTTCAGAGCCTCGAGCGCTTCCATGCCTGCGCCTTCGTTGGTCGCTTCGGTCTCAACGGACATGGCTTACCTCTTGTTCTTCGGGTTCATCGAGGCAACGTCCAGCACTTCGGGCTGCTGCGCCTCATGCGGATGCTCGGTGCCGGAATAGATACGCAGGTTGCGCATCTGCTCACGCGCGAGCGGGCCACGGCTGATCATCCGCTGAACGGCCTTCTCGAGCACCCGTTCCGGATGCTTGCCGTCCAGGATCTTGTCCATGGTGCGGGACTTGATGCCGCCCGGATAACCGGTGTGCCAGTAAAAGGTCTTGTCGGTCCGCTTGTTGCCGGTGAGCTTCACCTTTTCAGCATTGATCACGACGATGTTGTCGCCACAATCCATGTGCGGGGTAAAGGTCGGCTTATGCTTGCCGCGCAGGTAGTTTGCGAGAACGGTCGCGAGGCGGCCCAGGATCATGCCTTCGGCATCAACGATCCACCACTTCTTCTCGATCTCGCTCGGTTTAGCCGAGTAAGTACGCATCTCTTTAACCATCCAGTGATGCTGCGAAATCCAATAGCCGCACGAAGGCCGGAGCCCCCTGCAGCGGTTGGCGTAAAATACGGATGCGCATTGTTAAGTCAAGCGCGAAAAAGCGCGTTTTTTCAATAGCTTTACAATAACGGTATTATATTACCGCATACGTAAGTCGTTTTATAACAGGATGAAAGACTTAACGTCGGTCAACGCCGGGCCGAAACTTCATCGACGCAACAAGCGATCCCTCCGGCGAAACCGCCCGTATCCCAGTGCCAGCGACGCCTTTCGCGTCCAGATTGATGGCATCGATACAATGCGTGACAGGCTCCACACAAAAGAACGGCTTGCCTTCCGGCGTAAACAGAATGACGTGAGAAAGCGTCTCGCTGGCGTCAATTTCAAGGCTTAACCCAGCACCCCGCCACTTTACCAGTGCGTGTCCGCTCCAGCTTCCGAAACCGGTATCAAGTCCACGCGGCAACTTCCGCCCGTTTGAGCCGGAAAAGTCGAGATCTCCGGGAACAGCCTCCGGACCAGCCGGAAGTACACCGTCAACCGCAGGCCAGATTGACCCAAAGGACGTCGCCAATACGGGACCGTCGCGCCATGGCAGATAGGGATGATGACCAAGCCCGCCCGGCATGTCCTTTGTTCCGGTATTCTCCAGCTCCAGTGAAACACTGAGCGCGCCATCCACCAGATCGAAAACCTGCCGCGCCCGATAGGGAAAGGGCCAATCCTCTCCTGGATAGGTATAGGACAACGCGGCACGCGTCTCGGAGACGTCACCCACATCCCAAGGTACCGAACGGCCATGGCCATGAATGGCGTGAGGGGCGTTCTTCTCCGAAGCGGCAATCCGGTGCTCTTCACCATCCCACGTGAAGCGTCCGTCCCGGATCCGGTTGGAGAATGGCACCAGAGGGAAGCTGCCCCACGCAGTCGATCCGCTGTCAGCGTCACCAGGTTTCGGCTGCGGCACGAACCAGTCCGTCCGCTCCCCGCCGGTCTCACTCCAGAAAGCGGAGATGCGACCGCCCGAATCCGGCAATATCTCTACATTCAGACCTCTAGCAGAAAGCCGGATAACAGCTTCTGCGCTCATTCGGGGTCTCGCGGCGGTATGGAATAGGTCGCGGTCACGTGACAGACCGGATCGTCTTCCTCGCCTGCGCTGAACAAGGTGACTTCGCCATAGGCCAGCCGCTTGCCGCATTTCAGCAAACGGCCCTCCGCGACCAGATCCGCCGGCTTCGGGCGACGCAGGAAATTGGCATTCAGGCTGGTGGTTACAGCGAGTTTCACAATCCCGATGCGCGATAGCACACAGGCATAAACCACGACATCCGCCAGTCCCATCATCACCGGTCCGCTGACCGTGCCGCCAGGGCGCAGGAAATCCTCCTGATAGGGCAGCACCGCCCGTGCCGTCCCGTCACCGATATCCTCGAACCGCACGCCGTACTGGCCGACAGCGGGCACTTCGTCCCGCGCGATCCGGTCCATTTCGGCATTGCTTAACTTCGTCATTCACCCTCCCCTCGGCGCATATTACCGATATTGTTGTGTTCATACGGTATTTTACGCGCCAGCATGTGCGGATAAAAACTAGGATAGAGGCCCATGAGCAGTCATCTCTTTTCCCCGATCAGTTTTCGCGATCTGACCCTCGATAACCGCATCGCCGTTTCCGCCATGTGCCAGTATGCGTCCGAGAACGGGTCCGCAAATGACTGGCACCTGATGCATTACGGAAACCTGGCCATGGGCGCCGGCGGGCTGCTGATCACAGAGGCAACCCATGTTTCCCCTGAAGGGCGGATCTCACCAAATTGCCTCGGCCTCTATTCCGACGAGAACGAAGCGACTGTTAAGCGCTTCGTCGATTTCTGCAAAAAGTACGGAACCGCAAAGCTCGGCATCCAGATCGGCCATTCCGGCCGCAAGGGCTCGACCAACCCTCCGGGCAAGGGCGGCAAGCCCGTCGCGGAGAGCGACGGCCGCTGGCAGACCGTTGGCCCCTCGCCGATTGGCTATGCCGACTGGCCGGCCCCGCTTGAGCTCGACGATGCCGGTCTGGCAAAAGTCAAAGCGGAGTTCGTCGAGAGCACCAAACGGGCGGACCGTGCCGGTTTCGACCTTGCCGAACTGCATGGTGGCCACGGTTACCTGTTGCACCAGTTCGTCTCGCCGCTGAGCAACCAGCGGACGGACGGATATGGCGGCAGTCTCGAGAATCGTCTGCGTTACCCGCTCGAGGTGTTCGAGGCATGTCGTGCCGTCTGGCCCGCCGGAAAACCCTACGCTGTCCGATTCTCCGCGACCGACTGGGTCGATGGCGGTTTCTCACCGGAAGAAGCGGTGGTTTACGCAAAAGAGCTGAAAGCTCTCGGCTGCGATTTTATCGACGTGACGACAGGTGGCCTCGACCCGCGCCAGAAAATCGACGTCAAAGCCGGATACCAGGTGTTCCTGGCCGAAAAGATCAAGAAAGAAGCCGGAATCCCGACCATGGCCGTTGGCATGATTGTCGGAGCACAGCAGGCAGAAAACATTGTCGCCAATGGCGAGGCTGACATGGTCGCCCTGGCCCGCGGCGTGATGGATGATCCGCGCTGGGCCTGGCACGCCGCCCAGGAGCTTGGGGAGAATATTAACTACCCCGCGCAATATGCCCGCTGCGCACCGGATCTCTGGCCGGGAGCCGCTCTGAAGAAGGCTTAGCCGGCCTAGAAATCTCCGTTGCCGCTTCTGAGCCATGCGATAGCGTCTTCCCGGCTGATAAATATCTCGTGCGCGACCGGAGACAGCGCTCCCGCCATGCCGGTATAGGCTTGCAGGAGCAGTCTTTCGTCCGGATTGCTGACCACAATCGCATTCTTGGCCCCGGCACCACGGATTTTGCCAAGTTCCGCGCCTTTTTCCGCGACTGTCTGGAAATTCGAAGCTCTAAAAGAGGAAACACGCGCCCCTAGAAAATTCCAGAGAGCCAATTTTCTAGGGGCGCGCATATGGTGTTCCGAGGAGACGGAGATTATTTCATCGACAGACAAGTCGCCGTGGCCCACGAACTCAACAAGATCGTCATGGTCACAAACTTCTATCGGCAATTCTTGAACTCCCCCGGAAACTTTTCAATAAGTAGAGATCATCAGCCGGCCGGATATCAACCTCGGCTAGGAGCGCTTCTCGACAGGCGCTCCACATTCAATTTCTGAGGAGGCATGCGCATGCAGAATGAAACAAGTCAGATTCGTCGTGTCCTGATGAAGCATGCGGAGCAAGCCTTTATTTTTCAAGAAAAACTGGCCGCTGAATGGCGCAATTTAAATTACTTGGCGGAACCGGATTTCAAGAAAGCCTGCGCTCAGTCCGACGCGCTTGCCGACATTCTGACCGGGCTTGGCTGCTCGGTTGAATGGCTTGGCGCGGACGAAACAGTCGGAATCGATTCCATCTATGTGCGCGACAATGCAATCGCCTCCGACAAAGGGCTCGTGCTCTGCCGAATGGGCAAGGAAGCGCGCCGCCCGGAGCCCTCGGCCATGGCACCGGAGCTTGCACGGATTGACGTGCCCATCCTCGGCCAGATCGGCGGTACCGGCAAAATCGAGGGCGGCGACCTGATCTGGCTGGATGGCGACGTCCTGTGTGTCGCCGATGGCTACAGGACCAATGCGGAAGGCGTGCGGCAGCTAACGGACTATCTCGGTGATGCAGTCTCGGAAGTGATCACCGTCCCACTACCCCATTGGAATGGGCCCGATGATGTGTTGCACCTGATGTCCTTCATCAGCCCGGTCGCGCCGGACCTGGCTGTGGTCTATTCCCGGATGATGCCGGTCTTTTTCCGCAACTGGCTGCAGGAACGCGGTATCGCATTGGTCGAGGTGCCGGACGAGGAATATGACAGCATGGCCTGCAACCTGCTGGCCGTGGCGCCGAGGGTCGCAGTGATGTTGGACGGAAATCCGGTGACTCGGCAGCGCCTGGAAAAAGCCGGGGTCGACGTTCATGTCTATGATGGCTCGGAGATTTCAGCGAAAGGATGCGGCGGGCCGACCTGTCTTACCCGGCCGCTGGAACGGGGCTGAGCAGCCCCTTGTCAGCCGGCTTCGCGCGACGGAATGTTAGGGTTTGCGATCCCGAGCAGCCCGGGCAGATCGTTCATATCGTCGAACAGCTCATGCACACCGACGGCGGCAAGCCCTTCCGGCCCATGATCGGCATGATATCCAAAGACCCGCATGCCCGCTGAAATTCCGGCGCGGGCGCCGGTCGGACTGTCCTCGACCACGACGCAGTTCTCTGGCGCCACGCCCATGCGTTCCGCGCAATAAAGGTAGAGATCCGGCTCCGGTTTCGGGATACCGACCATGTCGGCAGAGAAGATACGGCCTTCGAAATGCCGTTTCAGGTTCGTCACGCCAAGCGTGACATCCATCTTTTCGACCGGCCCGTTGCTGCCTACGCAGATCTTCATGCCTGCCTCGGCAAGGACCGTCAGCGCCCGGTCGATCCCCTTAATGGCCCGCAGCTCCTTGCGATAGAGCTTGAACTGCTTGGCGTAGATATTAGGGACCCAGTCTTCGCCCAGCTCCCGGCCAAGCATCGCTTCCACGTCCTTCTGAATGAAGGTGAGCTTGCCGCCGAGAAAACGCTTGAGCGCATCCTCAGCCATGATCTCGACACCGGCTTCCGTCATGGCGGCGGCTATGACCCGGTTTGCGATGGCTTCGCTGGCAACCAGCACACCGTCGCAATCAAAGATAACGAGTTCGCATTTCATGCCATCGGTATAGCAGCCAGAGACGTGCTGCGTCACCAAATGTATCGAGACAATTTTGCGCGCGAAGCCCTAAAGGCAGGCGCACAATTCTGATCAAAAATTAAGCAGAGCCGCTTTCTGCTTGCAGAACAGGCAACGGCCATTAGTCTTCCGGCCTGAGGGGTACGGGGGTACCCGCATCGATAACTTACTTTCAGGGGGAAAGACTCTTCATGACACATATCCGGAGGCTCGCCTCCCTCGGCTTCACCACTGCCGCCGCCTTCGGGTTCGGCATCGGTGAAGCCCGGGCGGCAGATGCTTTGAGCAGCGGGGACACAGCCTGGATTCTGACGGCGACCGCACTCGTGCTGTTTATGACCTTGCCCGGTCTGGCGCTTTTCTATGGTGGGCTTGTGCGCGCCCGAAACGTGCTGTCCGTTCTGATGCATTGTTTTGCCGTTGCCTGTGTGGCCTCGATCGCCTGGCTTGTCGTGGTCTACAGCCTCGCCTTTGACGATGGCGGAGCGCATCAGGAATGGATCGGCGGCCTCGGGAAGGTATTCCTGGATGGTGTCGGCACAGAGAGTCTCTCGGGCACAATTCCCGAGACCGTCTTCTTCATGTTCCAGATGACATTCGCGATTATCACCCCTGCCCTCATTGTCGGCGCCTATCCGGAACGCATTCGCTTCGGCGCGGTCGTGGCCTTCAGCCTCGTATGGCTGGTTCTGGTCTATGCGCCGGCCTGTCACTGGGTCTGGGGCGGCGGTTGGCTCGCCGATATGGGCGTGCTCGACTTCGCAGGCGGGATCGTCGTGCATGTCACGGCAGGTGTTTCAGCACTGGTCCTCGCCATCGTCCTCGGCCCGCGCCGTGGTTTCCCGCATGAAATCCGCCCGCCGCACAGCCCCGGCATGACGGTGACCGGCGCCGCGATGCTGTGGGTCGGGTGGTTCGGCTTCAATGCAGGCTCAGCCCTGGCCGCGGACGGAAATGCGGGAATGGCCATGACCGTCACTCATATATCCGCGGCGGTTGCTTCTCTTGTCTGGGCAGTCACCGAATACTTCCGCTTCGGGAAACCGAGCGTGATCGGCATCGTCACCGGCATGGTCGCAGGTCTTGCCGCGATTACCCCTGCCGCCGGGTTCGTCGGACCGATGGGAGCTGTCGTTATTGGTATCATTTCCGGTTTCGTCTGCCAGTGGTTCACGACCTGGATCAAGTTCAAGATCAAGATCGACGATTCTCTCGATGTCTTTGCTGTCCACGGCGTCGGCGGCATTTTGGGAACGCTGCTCGTTGCCGTCTTCGCTGTACCGGATTTCGGAGGCCTCGGACTCGCCGAAGGCGTTACGATTACGGACCAGCTGCAGGTGCAGGTGATCGGCATTCTGTCCGTCGCTGTCTGGTCCGGTGTGATAACCTGGGTAATTGCCCAGATTATTTCCCGGACAATCGGTCTGCGTGTCAGTGAAGAGAGCGAGATCGAAGGCCTTGATATCATCGCGCATGGTGAGCGCGGCTACGACCTAACCTGAGGAGACCGGTGATGAAGATGATTATCGCGATAGTGAAACCACATCGCCTGGATGGAGTCCGCACGGCCCTGCAGGAGATTGGTGTTCACGGAATGACCACAGAAGAGGTCAAGGGGTATGGTCGTCAGGGCGGTCACAGCGAGATTTACCGCGGCGCCGAATACACGGTGAGCTTCGTTCCGAAAGTGAAGATCGAAGTCGTCACCAGCGATGCACTCATGGAGCCTGCTGTCGAGGCCATCGCCCAGGCCGCGAAGACAGGTAAAATCGGCGACGGAAAGATCTTTGTGCTCGATGTTGCAAAGGCCGTCCGCGTCCGCACCGGCGAACAGGGCGACGACGCGCTCTAAGCTGCGGCACTATCACACATGGAAAAGGCCGGGACACTCCCGGCCTTTTTTGCTTTCATACGTTAACCATCAATCTGGATTGACCGGTTAACGCCGTCCGGCCGGACCCGGCCTCATCGCATGAACAGCAACATCACTCCCTCGCCCGCCGACAGCGGGCCTAGCTTTCTGGAAGCCTTTACCCCGAAGCTGATCACCACCCTGCGCGAGGGCTACGGGCTTGCGAACTTGCGCGCGGACGCCATTGCCGGTCTCACCGTCGCCATCGTTGCCCTGCCGCTCTCCATGGCCATCGCCATCGCTTCCGGCGCTTCTCCCGCACAGGGGCTCTATACGGCTATTTTCGGCGGCTTTCTGGTCTCCGCGCTTGGCGGCAGCCGTTTCCAGATCGGCGGGCCCGCAGGGGCCTTCATCGTGCTGGTGGCCGCCACGGTCCATACCCACGGCATGGACGGGCTGATCCTTGCCACCATGCTTTCCGGGCTGATACTGGCGGCCATCGGTCTGCTGCAACTTGGCACCTACATCAAGTTCATCCCCTATCCCGTGACGGTCGGTTTCACCGCCGGTATCGCCGTCATCATCTTTGCCAGTCAGATCAAGGATCTGCTCGGCCTGACCCTGTCCGGGCCAGAGCCGGGACCGTTGCTGGAGAAATTACCCGCGCTCTGGGCCGACCTGCCGACCGCGGAGCCGGTCACCATCGGCATGGCGGCTGCAACCATCGCGGTGATCGCCGGTCTCAAGCATTTCCGCCCGCATTGGCCCGGCATGCTAATCGCAGTTGCCGGCGCCGGACTCGCAACCAGTCTGCTCGACCTTCCGGTCTCCACCATCACGTCCAGGTTTGGCGGCGTGCCCGGCAGTCTGCCCCTGCCATCCCTACCATCCGTGGACTCCGCGAAGATCCTGGCCGTTCTGCCAAACGCAATTGCCTTTGCCCTGCTCGGGTCTATCGAGTCCCTGCTGTCCGCAGTCGTGGCGGACGGCATGACGGGACGGCGACACCGCTCCAACTGCGAGTTGGTGGCGCAAGGCGTGGCCAATGTCGTGTCGGGCCTGTTTTCCGGGATCTGCGTCACCGGCACCATCGCCCGGACGGCAACCAATGTCAGAGCCGGCGCCCACGGCCCGGTTGCCGGCATGCTGCATGCGCTGTTTCTGCTGGTCTTTATTCTCGTCGCGGCCCCGCTCGCCGGTTTCATCCCGCTCGCCAGTCTTGCAGGGGTTTTGGCGCTGGTGGCCTGGAACATGGTCGAGAAGCATGCCTTTATCACCCTGCTCCGGGCCTCCCGGGGGGATGCGGCCGTCCTGCTGGCGACTTTCCTACTGACCATTTTCCGGGATCTGACAGAAGCCATCATCGTCGGCTTTGCCCTGGGATCCGTCCTGTTCATTCACCGCATGTCCAAGACCACGGCCATCGAAACCCAGCGCCCGTTCGTGATGGAAGATGAGGCCGACCGCTCCGACCGCCCCCGCGCACCCTATGAGGAGGATGCGGAGAACGATCCCGAGATCGTTGTCTATCGTATTTCAGGAGTGTTCTTTTTTGGCGCCGCCGCCTCCATCGGATCGGTACTCGACCGTATCGCCGACACGCACCGGGCATTGATCATCGATTTCAGCGCCGTGCCATTTGTCGACTCTACAGCTGCGAACACGATCGAAGTGCTCGCACACAAAGCCGGCCGGCGGGGTGTTTCCGTTTATCTCACTGGAGCGGTCCCGGAGTCCCGCCGCGACCTTGTCGCGCACGGCCTCCGGCCTCCCCTGGTACATTACTCCGACAGCATTGAAAGCGCCGTCCGCGAAGCCAGAGCGGAGGAGCGTCGCTAGGCGACGCTCCATAACGTGCACGCACTCTAGAGAGACGCTGCGAACGTCATGATTTCGGCTGCGAATTCTTCCGGCCGCTCTGCCGGGATCAGATGGCCCGCATTATCGAACACGACATGGGATTTCTTCGCGATCCGGGCTTCTAGTTCTGCAATATCAGCCTCGATACGGAACACCCGGTCATGTTCGCCCGTCATCAGCAGCACGGGAACGTCAAGCTTCTCGTATGGGAAGTCCCAGTCCGTGCTGACCGAGCCCTTCATCAGCTCATAAAGACCATCTCCGTCCTTCATGCCCTGGTAATCGCCCTGCAGCAGGGTCGGCCGCATCTTCGCCAGCTGCTCCGGGTTGACCAGCATCGGCAGATTGGCCTCCATGATGAGCTGCCCGCCGCCTGTCGCCGCCATGCGGACCATCGCGCTGTTGATCCATTCCAGCCTGAGGCTTGGCTTGCGAAGGGTATTGATCAGGACCAGCCCTTCTGCGGCGGCACCCTTCAGATATGCCTGGGCGGCAAACAGGCCGCCGATGGACAGTCCGGCGAGAATCGTACGTGGCGGCGCCACGTGATCCACGATCCGCTTCAGATCATCGACAATGGTCGGCGGGCCGAGATCGGCCTCCGGGGTAAAAGTGCTGTCCGCCTGCCCCCGGAAATTATAGACCAGCGTGCCGTATCCAGCGGCCCTGAGGGCCGGACCAATACTATCGACTTCCCACATCCCGGTATTGCCGGTCAGCGCATTCACGAAGACGAATGTCTGCCCCTTCGCGCCCGGCGCCTGATACTCATAGTAGAGACTGTTGCCGGGGCTTATTTCCAGATTGGCCATTTAGTCCTCCCATCCATAATTTTTTGACGACTATAGGCTGAGAGTCCCGACGCGGCCAGCCGATGCATGGATAATCATCCTTGCTGCACCGCACAAAATGCGAAAACATGTAAGCACTCCTGACCTAGTTCTTCCCCATTTGGCATCGGCCATTCATGGAAATCCTGATCGACATCGTGTTGCCGATTTTCGGCACGCTGTTTATTGCCTATCTCGCGGCCCGAACCGGTTTGTTTCCGACCAAGGCGACCGAGGGTCTGGCGACCTTTGTCTTCACATTCGCCGTCCCCTCCCTGCTGTTCGACAACGTCAGCCGCCACCCCTTGCCAGATCCAATCGAGTGGGAGTTGCTGATCTCATTTTTCGGCACCGCCTACCTGATCTGGCTCGCAGGCATGTTGCTTTCGCGTTGGCTGTTCCGGCGGGACTTCGCGCATGCGTCGCTTGCTGGCATGACGGCGGCCTTCGGCAATACCATGCTCGGCCTCCCGCTGGTGCTGACCACCTTTGGCGAAGCCGGCTCGATCCCGATTTTCCTGATTATTGCTTTCCATTCCTGGCAGTTCTTCGCCCTCGCAACGATCCTGCTGGAAGGCAGCCGAAGGCAGAATGGCGCCCTCAAGGCCCTGCCCTGGACGATCGCCAAGAGCCTCGCCACCAATCCCATTCTGGTCGGACTCCTGCTTGGGCTGGCGTGCAACATTTTCACCGTTCCGGTGCCGAAACCTGTCGCAGACATTACCGGTTTTCTGGGGCGCGCCGCCCTGCCCTGTGCCGTCTTCGTCATGGGCGCTTCGCTCGCCAAATTCCGCATTACCGGCGCTATAGGGGAAGCCGTCGCGGGCAGCCTGCTGAAGCTGATTGCCTTCCCGGCGATAACCTATCTCGCAGCCACCTATATCTTCACGATAGAGCCGCTCTGGCGGGACGTAGCGGTGGTCATGGCCTCGCTGCCGGTCGGCATCAATGTCTATCTGTTCGCGGACCGTTATGAAGCGGGTGCGCCCGCAGCAGCGACGTCGATGCTGCTGTCGACATTTCTCTCGTTCGGCACAATTGCGACCGTTCTCACCCTGCTGGAAGTGAGATAGGCACCAGCATCGGCAAGGTCAGCGCCGCCAGGGGCCCAGTCTCAGGGTCAAGGCGTTGAAGAGACCGTAGGTCGCCATAGCCCCGGCCACGAGCATGAACACCGTGATCTCGCTGAGCGTCGTCTGCTCCAGCAAAAGGGCTCCGCCAGCCAGCAGAACCGCAAGCCGCATCCCCGCCCCCGCAACCGGCCAGATCAAGGAATTCATCGCCTGGCTTGCGAAATAAAGACACAGCCCCAGCCCGAAAAATGTATAGGCCGGCCCGACAATACGCAGGTAGAGCGCAGTCGTTGCCGCAATGTCCGCATTGTCCGTGAAGAGCCCGCTCCACAGCCATGGCATGATAGCCAGAACAGTCCCTATCAGGCCGACAAACAAGGCGGCAAACCCGCTCCCGATCCAGCTCACGCGCAGGGCCCGCGCGCGCAACCCAGCACCGACGCAAACGCCCCCGATGGCAATGCTGGCGCTACCGAAAGCAAAAATGATCGGAATGAGGATCAGCTCAAGGCGGACCCCAATGCCATATCCGGCGAGGGACTGCGGGCCGATCCGCGCCATATAGCCGGTCACGATCATCGCCATCGCGATCGTCAGTGCCGACTGCACACTGGCGAAGGCTCCCCGCCGGCCAACGACCAGAACCTGCTGCCATCGGATGGGGCCGCCGAGTTGCACCCATTCCGGACGTTTGATGCGGAACAGATATGTCGCGAGATAGAGACACCCGGCACCGTAGCCGATCAGGATCGAAAGCGGGGCCCCTTTGATCCCGAGCGAAGGAACTGGGCCTGCGCCTGTGACCAGGAGCGACGCGGCAATGCAATGCACGAGCACAATGACACCAAGCCCCAGGGACGGACGCAGCATATCGCCGCTGCCGCGCATCAGACTGGCCAGCATATTGAACAGCCAGACAAGAACGATGCCGGGAAACAGTACGGCCGCATAATCGAGTGCAATCTGCAGGATAGCCCCCTCACCGCCGAGAACGCGAAACAGCGCCGGCCCGAAGAGCCAAACCACCACAGCACTGAAAAGCCCGCCCAATGCGGCGAGGATGAGAGCGGTCCGGACCAGAGCACCCGCAGCGTCACGGTCCTTCGCACCAAGGGCCCGCGCGGTGGCCGCGACCACTGCTCCGCCCATGGCACCGGCCGAAAACATCACGGAAAGCACAAACAGCGGAAACACCAATGCGACGCCTGCAAGGGTCAGCGAGCCAAGTCTGCCGACGAACCAGCCATCCGCCACGAAGAGAACGGACTGCAGCAGGCTTCCGAGCAACCCCGGAGCGGCCAGTCGCAGGATCTTGCTTGCGATCGGCCCGTCCAGAAACGGGTGCGCCGGTGAACCGGCCATATCTGTCTTGGCTGTCATCAAAAGGGTTTTTCCGCTATCGAGGATAGAGTTCCGAGTGCCCTGCCGGTGCTCCATTTCCAATCCGGGCCGTTCATGGAAATCCTGATCGACATCATCCTGCCGGTCTTCGGCACTGTCTTCATCGCATACTTCGCGGTCCGTCTAAGGCTGTTCCCGGAATCGGCAATCGACGGTCTTTCCAAGTTCGTTTTCAATTTTGCCATTCCGCCGATGCTGTTCCACACCATGTCGCGGCAAACCCTGCCGGACCCGATAGAGTGGGAGTTCCTGATCTCTTTCTTCGGTGCCGGATATGCGGTCTGGATGCTCGGCATGCTCGTGTCATTGTGGTGGTTCCGCCGGGACTTCGCTCATGCTTCGTTGGCAGGGATGACTGGCGCCTTCGGAAATACAGTTCTGCTCGGCATCCCATTGATTTTGACCACTTTCGGCGATGCCGGGACTCTACCGGTCTTTCTGATCATCGCGTTCCATTCCTGGCAATGGTTTGCGGTGGTCACGATCCTTGTGGAAGGTGGCCGCGGGCAAAAGGGTACGATGATAGGAATTCCCTGGATCATCTTGAAAAGCCTGTCAAAAAACCCGATTCTGATCGGCCTGATGCTGGGCCTCGCATGGAACATATTTGCGCTGCCACTGCCGCAGCCCGTTGTCGACATTACCGGGTTCCTCGGCCGAGCCGCATTGCCCTGCGCGGTCTTCGCCATGGGCGCATCGCTTGCCAGATACAGGATTTCCGGGGCGATCTGGGAAGCTCTTGCCGGCAGCGTCCTGAAACTGGTCGCCTTTCCCGCCATCACCTATGTGATCGCAACCCATGTCTTTGTCATGGACCCGCTCTGGCGCGACATCGCAGTAATCATGGCCGCGCTGCCGGTCGGGGTGAACGTCTATCTGTTCGCTGACCGCTACGATGCGGGCGCCCCTGCCGCCGCGACATCGATGCTGATCTCCACCTTCCTGTCTTTTGGCACCATTGGTCTGCTTCTGCATTTCCTCGGCGTTCGGTAGCCCCATATCATGACTGGTCGGAAGAACCGGGAAAGGCGGAACAGGCGATGAAACTCTCCAGACGGAACTTGCTCAGAGCCATGGGCGCGACGGGCATTGCGAGTGCAGTTGCTGGTCTGCCAGCATCTGCTGCCATCACACCGAAGGCTCGCCTGGAAGCACGGCCCGGAACAGCGCGCCTGGCACCGGCGGAGTACGAGCCCACACCGATCTGGGGATATGACGGCGGTGTGCCCGGCCCGACGATCCGTGTCCGGCAGGGCGAACGGGTCGACCGTGAGTTTCTCAACAATCTGCCGCAAGCCTCCACAATCCACTGGCATGGCATCAGGATCGACAATGCCATGGACGGCGTTCCGGAACTGACCCAGGCCGCCGTCCCTCCGGGCGGAACTTTCGACTACGGCTTCACCCTGCCGGATGCCGGCACCTACTGGTATCACCCGCACAACCGGACCTGGGAGCAGCTCGCGCGCGGTCTCTACGGCGCCCTGATCGTCGAAGAACCCGAAGCGCCCGACGTGGACCGGGACGAAGTCCTGCTGATTGACGACTGGCGACTGACCGAAACGGCGCAGATCGCAGAGAACTTCGGCGCCATGCACGACTGGTCCCATGGCGGCCGGATCGGCAACTGGATCACGGTCAATGGCGACGGTTACTGGACGTCCGACGCCCGCCAGAATCACCGGATACGCCTTCGCCTCGTCAATCCTTCGAATGCGCGGATTTTCAATCTCAGCCTGAAGGGACTCTCCGGCTGGGTCGTCGCACTGGACGGTCAGCCGCTTTCGACGCCTCAGCCAGCGGAAACGCTTGTGCTCGCTCCGGCGCAACGTGTCGATCTTATTGTCGACGTCACGGCAGATGCTGGCACTGAAGCCTCCCTCGTCTCTCACGAACGCGGCGGCAGTTATGCCGTTGCCGTCTTTCGAGTTGGCAAAGCCGAGGCGGAGCGGCGGACTGAAGGCCCCGGACCTCTCCCGGCAAACCCCGTGCCCGAAACGGGTCCGCTTCAGAATGCCCGAGCGGTCGATCTGGTGATGGATGGCGGCGCCATGGGCGGAATGCGTAGCGCGGTGCTGAATGGGACGGATACCGACATCCGCACGCTCGTCAACCAGGGCAAGGCCTGGGCTTTCAACGGGCAGGCAGAGATGACGGATACGCCCCTGCTATCGGCCAGGACCGGAGAGACCGTGCGCATTCGCATGGACAACCGGTCCCGCTGGCCCCACGCCATGCATCTGCATGGCCATCATTTCAGGCAGGTACTTCAGGAAGAGCGTATGGGGCCGCTGCGGGACACACTTCTGGTGCAATCTAGTGAGACCGCAGAAATTGCCTTCGTCGCCGACAATCCCGGCGACTGGCTGCTGCATTGCCATATGGTCGAACATGCTGCAGCCGGCATGATGACCTGGTTGAAAGTCAGCGGATAAATTCACCGCTCAAATCACCGAGATCCTGCCGTCATGACTGTTCCTCGACGTATTGCGGCGTTAGTGTTCGCGATGATCTAAGGCGGAATAGCCAATCGGGAGGAATGCATGTCTGTCGCGGAAGAATTAGAGGCCGATCTTGTCTTGCGCGAGGACCGGGACGGTATCGCCCGGCTAACCCTGAACAGACCGAAAGCCTATAACGCGCTCTCGCTCGGCCTGATGGCGGCGCTCCAGAACGAACTGGAAGAAATCGCCTCCAACCGGGCCATAAAAGCCGTGGTGCTCGAAGGGTCCGGCAAGGGGTTCTGCGCCGGACACGATCTCCGTGAGATGCGTTCCCGCACTGACGAGACCTTCCATCAGACGGTTTTCGCCGCCTGCTCGAAGCTGATGCTGACCGTGACGAACCTGCCGCAGCCGGTCATTGCCAAGGTACACGGCATCGCGACTGCCGCTGGCTGTCAGCTCGTTGCCACAGCCGATCTGGCCATCGCGACCGAGAGCACGCGGTTCGGGACCCCCGGCGTCAATATCGGTCTGTTCTGCTCCACCCCCATGGTCGCCGTCTCCCGCGCCATTCCGCGCAAGCAGGTTATGGAGATGCTGCTGACCGGCGAGATGATCGATGCCCGGACCGCTGTTACCCATGGCCTGATCAATCGCGCGGTTGCGGAGACCGAGCTCGAAGACGCGGTACAGGAGATGGCCGGCAAGATTGCCTCGAAATCGCCGCTGGTGCTTAAGACCGGCAAGAAAGCCTTCTACCGGCAGCTCGAAATGACGCTCGCAGATGCCTACGCCTATACCAGCCAGGTAATGGTAGACAACATGCAGGCCCGCGATGCGGCCGAAGGGATCGACGCCTTCATCGAAAAACGCGATCCGGAATGGACGGGAGAATAAAGATGGCCGAGAGCGAAGCAGCCCGCCGGATCGATCACGAGAATTATCCGGACGGCTACATCAAGGAGATCCTCTCCTCCGTCCGCACCATTGCCGTTGTCGGAGCCAGCCAGAAATGGACCCGGCCGAGCTACTTCATGGCGAAATACCTGCAGGGCAAAGGCTACCGGATCGTTCCGGTAAATCCCGGTCTCACCGGCCAGGAAATCCTTGGAGAGCAGGTCTATTCTTCGCTGAAGGACATCCCCTTCAAGATTGATATGGTTGATATTTTCCGTAATTCGGAAGCCGCCGGGCCGATCGCGGAGGAAGCCGTCGAGATCGGCGCCGACGTGGTCTGGATGCAGCTCGGCGTGCGTAATGACGAAGGTGCGGAGAAGGCCGAGAAGGCCGGACTCAAGGTCGTGATGAATCGCTGCCCGAAGATCGAGTTCTCCCGGCTCTACGGTGAGCTTTCCTGGCATGGTTTCGATAGCAATGTGATTTCCTCGAAACGCCGCGCCGTAGGCACCCCGGGTGCCGAGGAAGCAGCCAATCCGGCTGCGGCACCTCGGCAAAGGGCCGGGTTCGAGACCCGTGCCATCCATGCCGGCGCCGCGCCTGACCCGACGACGGGGGCCCGCTCGACACCGATCTACCAGACCACGGCTTATGTGTTCGAGGACGCGGACCACGCCGCCTCGCTTTTCAACCTGCAGACATTCGGCAATATCTATTCGCGCCTTTCGAACCCGACGACAGCGGTATTGGAAGAACGGATCGCCAGCCTCGAAGGCGGCCGGGGCACGACCTGCACGGCGTCTGGCCATTCGGCGCAGATGCTCGCCCTCTTCCCGCTGATGCAACCGGGGGACAGGCTGGTCGCGTCAACCCGGCTCTATGGTGGATCGATCACCCAGTTCGGCAAGACTTTCAAGAAGTTCGGCTGGGACTGCGAATTCGTCGACATGGACGATCTGGACGCGGTGCGCGCCGCTGTCGCCAACTCGTCCTGCAAGGCGCTGTTCGCGGAATCCCTCGCCAATCCGGGTGGTGTGATCAGCGACATCGCGGCACTGGCCGATATCGCGCACGAGGCAGGTGTCCCGCTGATCATCGACAACACGATGGCCACTCCCTACCTCTGCCGGCCGTTCGAGCATGGCGCCGATCTTATCGTGCATTCGACCACCAAGTTTCTCTCCGGTCATGGCAACGCCATGGGGGGAGCGGTCGTCGATTCCGGAAAGTTCGACTGGGGCCAGAACGACAAGTTCCCATCCCTTTCCGAGCCGGAGCCCGCCTACCACGGCATTTCCTTCTGGGAGAGCTTCGGCGATCTGGCGTTCACCACCTATGGCCATGCGGTCGGATTGCGCGATCTCGGACCGACCATGGCGCCGATGAATGCATACCTCACCATCACCGGCATCGAGACGCTGCCACTACGAATGGAGCGGCATGTGTTGAACGCGGCCAAAGTCGCCGCCTACCTCGATGACCATCCGGCCGTGTCCTGGGTTTCCTATGCGGGACTTGAGAGCAGCCCCTACCACACCCTCGCGCAGAAATACCTGCCGGGCGGTGCCGGCTCTGTTTTCACATTCGGGGTCAAGGGTGGGTACGAAGCCGGCAAGCGCATTGTCGAGCGGGTCGACCTGCTCAGCCACCTCGCTAATATCGGCGACACCCGCTCCCTGATCCTGCATCCGGCCTCGACAACGCACAGACAGCTCACCGAGGAACAACGCACGGCAGCAGGCGCCGGAGATGACGTCATGCGCATCTCGGTCGGACTGGAAACAGCCGACGATATCATCATGGATCTGGATCAGGCTCTCGGAAGCGGTTAACAATACTCCCCTACTCGGGGTCACCGCTCGGCGACGCCCAAAAAGCACGTTTCGGAGCCGATGCGATGACTGTCCGTCAGCCGCCACAGAATCCGTTGCCTGATTTCGAACTGAAAAACCCCGACGCGGTATACGCACCGGAGGATCTGGTTCATCCCGAACTTCGTGCGCTCTTCTCATTCTGGCAGGCAAAAGCAGGAACACGCGCCGCGCCGACCCGGCAAGATCTGGACGTTTTCGACCTCAAACAATGGCTGCCGCACATTCAACTGGTCGATGTCGTCGAGAATTTTACCGATATCCGATACCGCGTCGTCGGCACCTGGATCGTGGAGAGGTATGGTCAGGACGATACGGGCCGGACAATAACCGAAATCGGATTGACGGATCACAATCGTGAAATCAGGGACGAATTTCTGGCCACGGCAGAAAATATGACACCCCAAAGCATCGTTCGACCATTTTATGATCAGGTGGGTGTCAAGGAGTTCTCCAGCGCCGAACGGCTGATGCTACCGCTTAGCACCGATGGCCGAACCTGCGACAAGGTCCTTTCCGCTATCTATTACCTGAGTGCCGACTGATAAGTTGCCAAAAACGCTGACGTATTTAGCGCAATATAATTTACGGGATGCAGGGTCCACACCATTACCATGCCGCATATCTGGCATGTTTCAGCCTTAAAAGCACACGCTGTAGTTGACGCGTCAACAATACTGACCAATAAGCCCCCTTCGCAGATCGGGCGGGGATAAATATCCGCGCTGCATTTCTGCGATAGGGTCGCGACGCACGAGCGGATACGGCGACCTCACCGTATCGGCGGCGTCCAATATACGTTCCGCCTGATATTTCGTTTAGCGTCCATTTTTCGAGGTTGGATTGTTGTCCCTGGATCAAAGCAACGCTGTAGTGCTGTCACCGTCGACTGAAACAGCCTGTTCAAGAATCACCGAGACCGATCAATTGGTTCGGCCGGAACTCAAAACCCTGTTCCGTTTCTGGCAGCAAAAGACCGGCGACCGCAAAGCCCCGGCAAGGACTGACTTTGACGTCCCCGAACTGCTCCCCTGGCTGCCGCACCTGATGCTTTCGGATCTGCTGCATGACGGTACCGATGTCCGGTTTCGTGTGATTGGCACCTGGGTTGTTGAACATTTCGGACGGGACGATTCCGGCAAGACGGCCTCGGAAATCAATTTCGCCGGGCGCAGCCGTGCAATTCTGAACGAATACAACGTCGTCGCCTCAGAGATGGCTCCCCATGCGGTCCGCGGGGCATTCTTCAATCACAATGGCAAAGAGGATTTTCGCAGTGCCGAGCGATTGATCCTCCCGCTCAGCAATGACGGGGAAACCTGCTCCAAGCTGCTCACCGGCATCTACTTCCTGGATATCTAGGCCCGCTCGTCGTCGAACGGCCGCCAGAACGGTGACGGATCAAGGGTGCTGAACCAGTTGCCGCCTCCATTGTTTGGCTGGTCCAGGTCACGCGATACAGGCTGCCCCAGTACATGCGCCAGCAGCAGTGCACCGACGGCGCCGTGAGAGACGATCAGCGGCGTTTCTTTCCGCTGCATCCGAGCGATGTAATCGCAGGCCGCTACAATCCGGCTCTGCTCGTCACGGGCGCGTGCCCATCCGCGAGCTGATCGGTCCGGATCGGCAAAAAACGCATCCGCGGTTCTTTCAAACTCGGCGCGCGGCAAATATCCGGTGGAAGATCGATCATTCTCGCCGAGATCGGCCTTGATTTGCACGTCCAACCCGAGATGGCCTGCAAGGATTTCGGCCGTGTCGAGGGCCTTGCGCTCCGTGCTCGACCAGATTGTTGTAACTGATGGCAGCCAAGGCTGGACAAGACCTGCCGTAATTCTCTCCCGCCCCCGATCAGACAAGCACCAGTCCGTGATGGGAATCGCCGGATCGATGACCACATCCGCATGGGTGAGGAAGTACAGAGCCTTTACTCTGCCGCTACAGCAGGGCTGACCCGTAACGAATTGAGACGATCCAGTGCCTCGTCCATTTCATCAACCATCCTGTCGATGATGTCGCCGAGCGGCTCAATGCGGTCCGCGAACACCGCTGACTGCCCCATGGAGAGCAGCCCCTTCTCGGGATCGCCCTCTTCATAGGCTTCCCGCTGCAAGGTGCCGCGCACATGCGCACGGTAGCTCTCGTAGTCATTCGTTCCGGATGCTTCGAGCTCCGCAACCGAGCGTGCTGTCTGGTTATCCATCACCCGATAGGTGTTGCGCATCGACGCGAGAACCAAACGGGAGCTGGTCTCGTCGGCTTCGATCACCCGTTTCTTCACCGCATCATGGCTCCAGATCTCGGACGCCACCAGCAAACGGGTGCCCAGAATTACGCCGTCCGCACCGAAAGAAAGCGCGCCAGCCACCTGCCGGCCATGGCCGATACCGCCTCCAATAACGACAGGGATATCGACGCGGAGTGCGGCCAGCACGCCCTGCACCATATTCCCGATCATGTTCAGCCCAGGATGGCCGCCGCATTCCATACCGACGACGGAAACCGCATCGATATCAAGCTTGGTTGCCGCAGAGACCGCATGCCGGACCGAGGCGACCTTGTGGATCACAACCGCACCGGCATCCTTCAGTTGCTTCACCAATTCCGCCGGCGGCATGGCCGCGGTCTCGAACCGGCGCACACCGGCCTGCAGGGCGAGGTCGGCATGCCCCGACAGCATCTCGTTTTCTTCCGGTCGCTGCGAGATATAGAGATTGACGCCGATGGGATTCCCGTTCGAAAGCGCGTTCGCCTTCTCCAGTTCTTCTTTCCAGCGGCCCGGATCGGGAAATGTCTTCGCCGTCATGAAGCCGATACTGCCGGCATTGGCAGCTGCGGCGACATAATTGGCGTCGGACAGCCACATCAGCCCGCCGCAGAGGATAGGGTGGCGGATGCCGAAGAGATCGGTGATCCGGGTACGGACGCTTTGCGGCCTCATCGCGCTCAATCCTTTCCGCTTGCCGAGGGAACGATCAGCGCATCGACGGCAACAGCGCCCTGACCTTCCGGAAGCACGATAAACGGATTGATATCGATGCTGTCCAGCTTGTCAGCATTCGCGGCGGCAAAGACGGAGAGCCTCGACAGCGCCTCGGCCAAAGCCGCTATATCGGCTGGCGGAGCGCCGCGCACACCTTCCAGAACCTTGTAACCCTTGATCTCACGGATCATTCGGTACGCCTCCTCGACCGAGAACGGTGCCAGCCGGAAGCTGACATCCTTCAGCACCTCGACAAGAATCCCGCCGAGCCCAAACATAACCGCCGGGCCGAGTACCGGGTCGAGTTGTACTCCGACAACCGTCTCCACCCCGCCCGAGACCATCTCGCAGACAATCACGCCGTCAATCGCAGCATCGGGGCGCTTTTCCGCTGCCCGCGCCATCAGGGTGTCGAAGCCATCCCGAACGGCGTCGGCACCTTCAAGTCCGACCAGCACACCGCCGATCTCCGTCTTGTGTGCGATATCCGGCGAGGCAATCTTCAGCACGACCTTACCGCCGAACGTCGCCGCTTCCTTGGCGGCCGCGTCCGCCGAGGTCACCAACACCTCCCGCACCACGGGAATACCGGCGGAGGCTAGGATACGTTTCGCCTCGTGTTCTGCTGTCGGCTGGTCCGGCACGGTTTCCGCTCCGGCCGGAAGCTCCGGCAGCGCACTGTCTTTCGCCGCAAAGGCCCGGCCGAAATACATCAGGCCGTTCGCCGCAGTGATCGCCGGCACCGGATCGTCGAACATCGGGTAACCGTTGTTCTCATAAAAACGCGTGTTCTCTTCGTTCGCGAGGATCGAGAAGAACAGATGCTTGTCCGGGCGGCTCTCCCGCAGCGGCTTCAGGGTCTCGATAATGTCCTGGGCAATTTCCGGGCGCGCCGCGACGGCGGTGAAGAACGAGATGACGACGTCGTAATCACCCTCTTCCATCATGATTTTCAGGCATGCGGCAATCGCGTCACGCTGATTGAAGACCTGCCCCGTCACATCCACGGGATTGCGCGGCGCGGCGAAAGGCAGAAGCTCCAACATCTTCTTCTGACCGGCCTCGGAGAATTCCGAGACATCGAGGCCGAGCGCCGAGGCGCTGTCCGCCATCTGCACGCCGAGACCGCCGGAAATGGTGATAAAGCCGATCTTGTTGCCGTCCGGGAAATGCCCCTGCTGGCAACCATAGGCGACTTCGAGCATCTCGTTCGCATCATCAGCGCGATAGACGCCATATTGCTTGAACATACCGTCGATGACGGCATCGGTTCCGGCCAGTGCCGCCGTGTGCGAGGCCGCCGCTGCCGCACCGATATCGCTGCGCCCGACCTTGACCATGACGATCGGCTTGCGCAGATCACGCGCTTTCTTGAAGGCCGCCCGTAGTCCCTCCCCGTCGCGAATGCCTTCGGCATAAGACATCACCACCTTCACCTCGGGATCGTCGAGCAGGTAGGAGATGCATTCGGAAAGCTCGATATCGGATTCGTTGCCGGTGGTGATCCAGCGCCCAACCTTGAGACCGCGCTTTCGGGCCAGATTGTAGATATGGCCGCCATAAGCGCCACTCTGGCTGGCAATGGCGATGGGACCCGGCTCCGGCGGGTCGACCTGCGGAGAGGAAGAGAAGGTCCCCATCCATCCACTCGACGCATTGAAAGCACCGAGGCAGTTAGGACCAAGCACGCGGATACCGGTGCGTTGGGAGATTTCCGTCAGGCGCGCCTGCATGGCTTCGCCTTCTGCGCCAAGTTCGGAGAATCCGGAGCTGAAGACGATGCAGGCTCCGACACCCTTCGCCGCGCAAGCCTCGATCGTCTCCGCTACCATCGGGGCAGGCAAGGCGACGATGGCCGTATCGACGGCTTCCGGCACATCTCCGATCGTCGGATAGGCCTTCAAACCCTGCACGGTGTCGCGCTTCGGGTTCACCGGATAGATGGCGCCTTTGTAGCCATAGCGGACCGAGTAATCGATCGGCCGGCCGCCGATCCGCATTGGATCGTCCGACGCGCCGATGACCGCGATGGATTTCGGCGCGACGAGCCGCGCCAGATTGCGTTTCCGGATATCGCTCAGATCGTTCATAGCGGTGCTGCTCCGACGGTCAGGCCGCCACAGACATAGAGCACCTGACCGGTGCAGAACCCGGCATCCTCACCGGCAAAGAATGCGACGGCGGACGCGACGTCCTCTGGCTGGCCGATCCGGCCAACCGGGATCGCTGCCTCGATGGCGTTGCGGCTGTCTGAACCAACCGGATTGCCATCCTCGAACATCTCGGTGGCGATAGGGCCCGGTGCGACACAGTTCACCGTAATCCCGTCCGGCCCGGCCTCAATGGCCCATGTCCGGGTGGCGGCGGCAATACCGCCTTTCGTCACAGCATAGGCGCTGCGCCCGTGTTTCCCGAGTGCTGCCCGCGAGCCGATATTGATCACCCGTCCGAACCCGCGCTGCCGCATGCCCGGTAGAACCGCCTGCATGCACTGGTATGGCGCCCGGACATTGACGGACATCAGTTGTTGCAGGATCTCCGGCGTCACCTCCTCGACAGTGCCCAGCGGCGCGATGCCCGCATTGTTCACCAGGACATCGATATCGAACTCATCGGTGATTGCGGCCAGCGTCTCACGCGTTGCGTCCGCGTCACTGAGATCGGCTGTCCTGAAGACACCGTCAAAGCTGCCCGTCGGCGCTGTCCGCGCCAGACCGACAACGCTATATCCACGATCTGCAAGATAGGCGGCAACGGAGCGTCCGATGCCGCGACTTGCGCCTGTAACCAAAACGGTTCTAGCGCTCATTTTCTTCCCTTCCCCCGATCCGGTAGATTTCGGTCTCATGCCGAATTGTCACCGATCTTTTCGCGGCAACCCGTTCGGATTCCGCGAGAATGTTTTTCAAGACAATGCCAGTCTCGCACCTTGTTGGCGGCACACAAGACCGCCTAGAGTTACGAAAACGAAATTGAATTTCGCAATAGCGATTAACAGGAGGAAACAGGTCCATGCAAATGCGTAGTTGGAAAGTCACCGATTTCGGGAAGCCGCTGGAAATGATCCAGCAGGAGATCCCGGAGCCGACTGGAACCGAAGTTCTCGTCAAGGTGACGCGCTGCGGGGTCTGCCACTCCGACCTGCATATCGGTGACGGCTATTTCGACCTTGGCTCGGCCGGACGATTGAACATGGGGGACCGCGGTGTGCCCCTGCCCCATGTACTCGGCCACGAGATCCTCGGCGAGGTCGTCAAGGGCGGGCCGGATGCGGGCCCGGTCCCGACCGGCGAGACCAAGCTGATCCACCCATGGATCGGCTGCGGCGAATGCTCAATCTGCAAATCGGGGCAAGAGAACCACTGCGCCAAGCCGCGTACCCTCGGCGTTTATCGGGACGGCGGCTATCAGGAGTACGTCCTGGTCCCGCACGCCATGTTCCTTGTCGATATAGGCGATGTCGATCCTTCCGAGGCAACGCCTTTTGCCTGCTCCGGCGTCACGGTTTACAGCGCGCTCCGCAAAGCGCAGCCGGTGCTCGACGACGAATGGCTGGTGATCATGGGCGCCGGCGGACTTGGCCTTGCGGCTGTCGGCATCGCCCGCGCCATGGGTTTCAAACAGATCCTGTCCTGTGACATCGATGACAAGAAGCTGGCCGCTGCGAAGGATATGGGCGCGACGGCGACCCTGAATATTTCCGGGGATGATGCTGCCAAGGCTCTGGCCGCGGCCACTGGTGGCGGACCGCGCGCCGTTGTCGATACGGTTGGTGCCAATCCAACCGCCAAGCTCGGCTACGGATCGCTCGTCAAGGGAGGCCGTTATGTCATTGTTGGCCTTTATGGCGGCGATTTCACCATCCCGCTGCCCACCCTTCCGCTTCGCGCTGCCTCGGTCATCGGCTCCTATGTTGGCAGCCTGAAGGAGCTGAAGGAGCTCATGGAACTGGTCAAGGCAGGCAAGGTAAAGCAGGTGCCGATCGAGAACCGACCGATGGATCAGGTTCAGAGGAGTCTGGATGAACTCCGCGCCGGCAAGATCGTCGGCCGCGTGGTGCTGACGAACGATTGAGTAAACTGCGCCGGGCGTTCGACGTCCCGCCCGGCGCACTATTTCTTCAAGATCTTTCTTGTTATTTATTTCAGGCAACGGATGTATTCTCTCCGTTGCACTTCATCCAGCCTGGAAAATTCCTCATGCATGTCCTTCTGCTCGGCGGCACCGGCTCTATCGGTTCCGCCATACTCGAAGAGCTGCTTTCACATCAGCATCAGGTGACAGCCTTGGCCCGCTCCGACAAAGCGGCAGAGCAGCTGCGCGCCAAAGGGGCAGAGCCACTCCCCGGCGACCTGACTAGACCAGCCGAATGGGCGTCGGCTGTCACCGGAGTCGATGCCGTCATCCAGGCTGCCGCCGCGTTCGACACCGACATGGGCGCAATCGACAAATCAGTGCTCGAAGCTATCGCCGCCGCGGCCTCCGGACGGGATGTCCCGCTCCGCGTCCTCTATACAGGCGGTTGCTGGCTCTTCGGTGAAACCGGCAATCGGGTCGCCGACGAAAGCATGCCGTTTGATCCGTTGCCAAGCTTTGCCTGGATGGCGGAGAATTGGGAATGGCTGCGCAAGGCACCGGGTATCGCCCCGATCCTGATTCACCCGGCGATGGTCTATGACGAGGCGGGCGGCGTCCTCCATCGCTATCTGGATGCGGCGTCGCAAGGCGTCTCGATAGAGATTTGGGGATCCGCGGATGTGCGCTGGCCACTCGTCCACCGAATGGATCTTGCATCCGCCTACCGGCTTGCGCTGGAAAAGGGAATTCCCGGGGAAAGCTATTGCGTTGCAGCCGAAGACGGCGTGCCAACCGGCGCGCTTGCCGATGCGATCAGAAAACGGGTCGGCTCGCTCGCGCCACACACAATCCTTCCGGTTGCCGAGGCGGTTGCTCGCCACGGCGCATGGGCTGCCGGCCCGGCGCTGCCGCAACGGATGAGCAGCAGGAAGATAAAACGGGAGCTTGGCTGGGGACCACGCCAGAACGACGCCGTCGCGCTGCTCGGCAGCCGCTCCCCGTTAGATCAGGGATCGTTCGGCCGCCAGTAACCAATCAGGATGCCCTGTCGATCCGCCCCTCCGGTTCTGGCAACGATCTCGTCGTCAGAAATGGTGACGCGGAGCCTGCGGTTTCGGAACCAGGTAAAAAGCTTCTCGTGCAACTCAGCCCGGATCGCGGCGCGGTCCGGATCGGCCCCAAGATCCGTGAACTCATCCGGATCTGACTCCAGATCAAAGAGTTGCGGGCGGAACATCTCATGCAAAACATACTTCCAGCGCTCGGTCCGCAGCATGAAACAGCGGGCGTCCATCGGGTCTAGCCCGAGGTCGGCACGGGCATCCCGACCTGAATAATCGCTTTCGGAGACTGCAAAGGACCGCCAGTCGACCTTTTCACCCTTGAGCAACGGCACCAGGGAACGGCCTTCCAGCCGATGATAGGGCACCTCTCCCCCGACAGCCTCGATGAAGGTCGGCACCAGATCGATGGCCTCGACCAACTCATACGAGACCGTGCCCCGGGTCGCGTCCGCTGCCGCACGCGGATCGCAGACGATCATCGGGATGCGCACGGACGCCTCGTGAAACAGATCTTTCTCACCGAGCCAGTGGTCACCGAGATAGTCGCCGTGGTCGGACGTGAAAACGATCATGGTGTCATCGAGCCGGCCGAGGCGCTCCAGTTGACCCATCAGGCGGCCAAAATGATCGTCGATCTGCTTGATCAACCCCATATAGGCGGGAACGATCGTTGTTCGTGCTTCCGGGCGCCGGAACAGGCTGCTGTCCTTGTGCCGCATGAAGGCCGCATAGACCGGATGTGCGTCCGTTTCCTCTCCGGCATCGCGGTGCACCGGCAGCATCTGCTCCGGTCCGTAGAGCGAGGCGTAGGGTTCGGGAACGATGTATGGCCAATGCGGTTTGATATAGGACAGATGCAGGCACCAGGGCCGGTCGCCCATCCCGGTGATGAAATCGATTGCCCGATCGGTCATGTAGGGCGTCTCGCTGTCTTCCTCGCGGACATCCGCAGCCCCGTTCGAATGTCCCCAGTACCAGCCGTCCAGGGACTCACCCGTCTCGCCGCGCACCGAATTCGCATGACTGGACCAGGGGTTTTCACCGGAATATCCCTTCTGGCGAAGGTAGTGGTTGTAAGGCAGATCCGGATCGACGCTCCGGTCCGGATGCAGGCCGTCATCCCGCTCGAACGGCTCGAAGCCGCATTCGGAGACCAACACGCCGTGTTCGGAAACAGGGTTCATGCCAAGCCGCGCCATGCCCGCTTGGTCTTCCTTCATATGCGTCTTGCCCGCCAGCGCGACCCTGAGGCCGAGCGGCCGGAGATAATCGCCAAGGGTCCACTCATCGACACGCAGTGGGTAGTTATTCCACCCCGCGCCATGGCTGAACATGTACCGGCCCGTATAGAACGACATTCGGGACGGCCCGCAGATCGGCGATTGACAGAAAGCCCGGTCGAAACGGACCCCGCGCGCCGCCAGCGCATCGATATGCGGGGTGTGAAGGTGTGGATGACCGGCGCAGGACAGATAGTCCCATCGCAACTGGTCGCACATCACGAAGAGGATATTCCGGACGGTCTTTCCGCTCATCTGGTCAGGCGTAGGAAAGCGAGGAGACGGACAGCTCGGCGGTCAGCTTCCCGCCCGCATTCAACGCGCGCATGCTGTCGATGAAGCCTGTTTTTCCCCGGTGTAGCCAGAGGCTCGCGTCTTCATCCCAGAACACCGGCCGGCGGAAGGTCGCCGCCAGCTCGAACGATACCGGAGGTCCGTCCTCAGTAAGTTTACCCATCATCCAGACCATGGTCTGCAGACCCTGCGCGAGCGGTGCGCGATAACCCAGATTGGCGGCGAAATCAGGCTCGAAATGGATCAGGTTTCCGACATCTGAAGAAAACAGCGTAACATCTTCCGGTGTCGTCTTTTTTTCGGAAACCGGCGTATATCCGCCCCGTGGATCGGACGGAGCTGATTGAGGGGCCTTTTTTGCCGCCGCAGCCCACTTTTCCTTGTCGGGAACCAATCCGATAACATCCGCAGTGAGCGCGACAGTGCCGTCTTTCAGGACAAACTCAAACTTACGGTGCAACCGGTGGCCGCGCGGCACCTCTTCATACGCCTCGATCCAGCCGCGCTGGGTGATGGTCTCGCCGATGGCAATCGGCTCCAACTGCCGGAACCGCTGTTCTGTTTGGACCAAACCATCGACCTGATGACCGGCCGCCCGCATCGCCTTGAAACAATCCTGCCCGAACAAGCCGGCCGCTGCCTGATCGCCATAGAGAACGGGATCGACACCGCAGGCCTGTAACCTGCTGTCCTGATATTCCCGCGTACGGATCACGGGTCGCTCCGGGAAGCGGAAACCAGGGTAGAATTCTTCCGTCTTGGTGCGTGGCGCAGGGGCTGCATGGACCATTTCACTCTCCCGCCAGAAAGGCACTAGAAAGATGGATAGGCTACGACTCGATCGCCGATTTTGACCACCTTGTGCTGATAATCGGGAGAGTGAGATCGTATTTCAACTGTCGCCTCCGACCGCAGCAGGAACTGCTCGGCAAACGCGCCGACACCTGGGTGAAGCGACTTTGCCAAAACGTAGGAGGGAAAAAACTCCGAGATCATCGTTATGGCGACAAGATGCGCCCCTGATTCCCTGATAAAATCACGCACACCAGCGACAACGCCGAAACCACGCGCCCGCGCCTCCGGGCTGTTGGAAAAGTCATGCCCGAGTATCAGCCCGTCAGGCTTCACCTTTGGCCAGAGGAGTCGAAGATCCTCTCGTACCGCGTCTCGCGTATGCATGGCATCCACATAGGCCCAGTCGAAGGTATGGTCTTCAAGCTCCGGAAGCACATCCTGTGAGAAGCCGCGTTGAACATGGACCACGCCGCTTTCGATGTCGGCACTGAATTTTCTCAGGACCGCCCGGTAACGCTCCTCGTTCGCCTCATCGTCAACATTGTTGGCATCCAACTGGTAGTCCTGCCGGCTTTGGTGGACCCAGGGATCCACCAAATGGAGACGGGAAGGTTTGGCCATCTCGAGAATATCAGAGGAAAACACACCTTCGGCGACACCGATCTCGATCGCCGCGCCGCCCGTTGGCAGACAGGCGAGCAGGTTTTTCCGAGTCATTTTACCGACCAGCATTGTCTTCCGACTCTCACAAAGCCCAGATTAACAAAGGCACCGAACAGATTCTCTTTTAAGCCTTTTCTTCAATCCGCGGCGGCACGAAAGAGGTCACCGGCGGCGGCGTTCCTTCGTATTTCTCGACTTCAATCAGCACTGACTGCGCGCTCGGACCCTGCCCTATACGAGACGTTCCGATGTCTCGGGTCAGCACGTTCGGATTGCCGTGCTTGCAGAGCGAGCCAACCACTCCCGGCTCTTCCGGATCATACCAGGCACCGGTCGAGAGCTGCACCACTCCCGGACGGACGGCATCGGAGATGATTACCCCAGCAAGACAGGCGCCACGGTCGTTAAAGAGCCGGACCACATCCCCGTTTTCGATCCCGCGTGCGGCAGCATCGGACGGGTGCATGCTCATCGGCTCGCGATCATTGATTTTCGAACCACGGCTGATTGCGCCGCTATCGAGCTGGCTGTGCAGACGCGTCTTCGGCTGGTTCGATATCAGATGCAACGGATAGGTCCCGGTCAAAGGTGAGCCTAGCCATTCATAGGGCTCTACCCAAGCCGGATGCCCAGGCGTGTCTTCATAGCCAAACCCCGCGATGGTCTCCGAGAAAAGCTCGATCTTGCCGCTCGGAGTGGTCAGCGGATTGGCCTCCGGGTCTTCACGGAACTTCCGCAGCAGAACAGCAGGCTCTTTCGGCTGCAGCACCTCCATGGCGCCTATCTCACGGAAGGTCTCAAGATCGGGGAGCTCGAAATCGGCTTCCGCCGCACGCTGCCGTGCCTGATCCCAGAGATGGCGCAGCCACGCTTCCTCGTCCCGGCCCTCGGTGAAAGTATCGGCAACACCTATCCGTTCCGCGAGCCCGGTGAAAACATCATAGTCATGCCGGGAATCACCAACCGGTTCGATCGCCTTCTGCATGGCGACGATAGTCTGCTCCCAGTGCGTCATGGAGAGATCGTTGCGTTCCAGAGCCGTGGTTGTCGGGAACACGAAATCCGCATGCCGCGCCAGGGCGGTCCACCAGATTTCATTCACAAACACTGTGTCCGGGCGGCGAATTGCCTGCACGAGACGGTTCAGGTCCTGGTGATGATGGAACGGGTTCCCGCCCGCCCAATAGACAGCCTTGATGTCCGGATAAGTGTGCGTTCCGCCATCGAACTCGAAGCTGCCGCCGGGATTGAGCAGCATGTCGGAGATCCGCGCGACCGGGATAAACTTGTCGACAGGATTGCGGCCCTGAGGCAGCGCCGGCCATTTGAACATTTCAACCGGATTGCCGATGCCATTTTCCGAGCCGTAACCGAGCCCGAAGCCGCCTCCCGGCAACCCAATCTGCCCGAGCATGGCAGCGAGCAGGATGGCCAACCAGTAAGGCTGCTCGCCATGATCCGCGCGCTGCAGGCTCCAGGCCACCATGATCATGGTCCGGCCACCGGCCATGCGTCTGGCAAGCGTTCTCAGGGTTTCGGCCGGAACCTCGGAGATCCCTTCCGCCCACTCAGGCGTCTTCGGCTGGCCGTCAGTCTTGCCCAGCAGATAAGGCAGGAACTTGTCGAAGCCAACGCAGTAGTCTTCCAGGAAACCTTCGTCGTGCAGGCCTTCGGTATAGAGCGTGTGGGCCAGCGCCAGCATGATCGCCGCATCCGTATTCGGGCGCGGGGCGATCCATTCGGGCTCGACCATTTCGATCACGTCGTTCCGGATCGGGCTGATATTGACGAACTCGACCCCCATCTCGTAGGCGGTTTTCAGCCCTTCGAACACGGTATGCCGACCGACGCCGCCGGACGTCACCTGGCCGTTCTTTACCGGCACGCCGCCAAACATCACCACCAGTTCGCTTGTCTCGGCGATCACCGGCCAGGTCGTATGTTCGTCGAGCAGATACTTAAAGTGACCTACGACGTGCGGCGTGATCGCCTGCCCCGCCGCATAGCTGTATGTCCCTTCATGGCGCACATAGCCGCCCATGCAGTTCAGGAACCGGTGCACCTGGCTTTGCGCATGATGGAACCGGCCTGAGCTTGACCAGCCGTAGGAACCGCCAAATATCGCCTCGTTGCCGTGCGTCTCCGCGATCCGCTTCAGCTCAGCCCCCGCCATGTCGAGCGCCTCGTCCCACGGCACGGCGACATAGGGGTCGCTGCCCCGTCCTTCGCGCGAGGCCGGGCCGTTCTCCAGCCAGCCTTTGCGGATCATAGGGCGGCGCACACGGACCTCATCGTCAATCGCATCGACGATGCCAGGGCCAATGATGGCCGGGGCCGGGTCTTTCTCGTAATCGTGTACGGCGACGAGCTTGCCGTTCTCGACTTCGGCAAAATAGGTACCCCAATGGGCGGATGTCGGTATCAGGCGGCGGTCGGTCTTGAGCGACATGATCAATTCCCGGTTTCTAGTCGCGACGACTATGTGACAGGCGCTGCACCAAGACAATGGACTGCTTGGCAATATGGACATCGTGGAATGGGACCGGTTCCGAATAACCGGCCCCCCGCGCATGGACAGTTACGGCGGCGGCAGGCCATGATGTTGCAAATCAAATAAATGGGCAGGAAACAGATGAGCGGCGATTGGAGCGCTAACGCGCACAGCCTCTTCAAGGAACATGGAATTAAGCAGGTCGCTTATGTTCCGGATGCCGGCCTCAGCGGCATTATCAAAGCCAGCCTTGCAGACAACGACATCCAGACAGTCCCGCTAACGACCGAGGAAGAAGGCATCGCGGTTGCCGCAGGTGCCTGGCTCGGCGGCCAGAAATGCGCCGTCATGATGCAAAGCAGCGGTGTCGGCAATACGATCAACATGATCGCATCCCTGACCACAACCTGCGCCTTCCCGCTTTTCATGATCGTCACCATGCGCGGCGACTACGGGGAGTCAAATCCCTGGCAAATGCCCATGGGACGTGCGGTCGAGCCAGTGCTCGAAGCGGTCGGTGTGCGCTGCCTGCGCGCCGATACAGCCGAGGATGCCGCGGATGCCATTCAAGCGGGACTGATGATGTCTTTCCATGGTGGCGAAGCTGTCGCCGTTCTGATCGGCCAGAAACTGATCGGTGCGAAAGCCTTCTCGGCGCCAGCGGCGCAAGATGCGGCAGGAGATTGAATTATGAGCAAGAACAAACTCTTCCGCCGCGACGTTGTGACGAAATTGATGGCCGTACGTGGCGATGCCCTGTGTATCAGCGGTCTCGGCTCCCCGACATGGGACCTTGCGGCGATCGATCACCGCCCGGAGAATTTTTACATCTGGGGCGGCATGGGCGGCGCGGCACCGACCGGGCTCGGACTTGCCCTGGCACAACCGGATCGCACCGTGTGGGTGCTCACGGGAGACGGCGAACAGCTTATGGGCGTCGGCAGCTTCTCGACCATTGCCCTGCAACAGCCAAAAAACATGGCCGTCATCGTGCTCGACAATGAGCATTACGGCGAGACAGGCATGCAGGCCGCACCGACCGGGCGCGGCACAGACCTCGCCGCCATGGCAGCCGGCGCCGGCATCGGCAACACAATGACGATCCGGAATGAAGCAGAACTGGATGAACTGGTCGCAGTGTTGAAAAAAGGTCAGTTCCCGCTCGTTGCCGTGATCAAGATCGATGTGGCAACCGGTGAGACCATCATGCCGCCACGCGACGGGAAGTTCGTGAAGAACACCTTCCGCAGTGCCGTACTCGGCCCGGACAAGGCATTGCACCCGAACTGACGGCGCACGCCGACATGACACACCCCACAGAGACCCAACCGTCACCGCCTCTCCGCGACACGGTGACGGTTGTCTTCTTCATGATCTGGGTCCAGCTGATCGGCTCGATGGCCTCGCTGTGGCTGCCGGCAATCGCGCCGGAGGCTGCTGCAGCGCTCGGCGTCGATGCTTCGCTCATCGGCCTGCAGGTCGTCGTGGTCTATATCGGCGGGATGGTCACGAGCCTGCTTGCCGGAGGTCTGGTGGCACGGCTCGGTGCCTGGCGGGTTTCCCAGGTCAGCCTTTGTCTCTTCGCCCTTGCTCATCTGGTGATTGCCAGCGGTGTGCTGTCCCTGATGGCGCTCGGCTCCTTCATCATCGGGTTCGGTTACGGCCTGATCAATCCGCCGGCAGCCCATCTGATGTCGAAGATTGTCACGCCGAAGAATCGCAATCTCGTCTTCTCCATCCGGTTTACCGGCGTACCGCTCGGCGGGATTGCAGCCAGCACCTTCGCCCCTGCCATTGCCCTGGCGCTGGATTGGCAGACCAGCATGCTGGTGACCATCCTAGCCGCACTCACGATGGCGCTCGTCATGGAGTTCTTCCGAAAGCGCTGGGACAGTGACCGTTCCCGCACAGCCCCACTCATCCGGTCCCCACTTGCCGACATCAAAGCCGCCTGGAAATTGCCAGCTATCCGCTGGCTTTGCTTTACCGGGCTGTTTCTGGCCGCGATCCAACTTTCCCTGAATGCGTTCGCCGTCACCTTTCTGGTTGAGGAAACCGGCTATACGCTCGTCGCAGCAGGCCTCGCGCTGACTGCTGTGCAGGTTGCCGGCGTCATCGGCCGTATTGCCTGGGGAGTTCTTGCGGATCGTATCCGGAGCGGATTCGCCGCGCTCATCATCAATGCGCTGCTAACGGGATTGTCCGCTTTGGCAACGGTTTTCATCGCACCGGATTGGCCCGTTGGCCTTGTTTATGCGCTGTTTTTTGTCTTCGGGTTTACGGCCATGGGCTGGAACGGAGTGTTCGCGTCTGCCGTCGTTCAGCACAGCCCCGACGGGAAAGCCGGAAACATGACAGGCGCCGCGCTGTTCTTCACTTTTTCAGGGGTAATTGTCGGGCCGGCGATTTTCACACTCGGCTACCAGTTGCTGGGCACCTACAGCGGCAGCTTCTTGGTCACCGCTATACTGGCTGTTGCCGGAGCAGGCACAATCGCACTGGCTGCTCGGGGCGCCAGAACAAGTTTGTAAACGTCAGGAACCCAGCTTTACGGAACGCGCCCGGATATCGCTGTAATCAGGATTCGGCTTCATATCGTCGGTCGGATCCGAATACTCGCCGTGCTCCACAAAAAGCGACGCGCTCTCAAGAGCAGATTTCTCGACTTTGCGGGTCTCACGCGGGTTCAGCATACGGAATGCCTTGTCCGCAGCGTTGAATTCTTTCTCTTCGAGCGTCTTGGCCGCTTTTGCAATTGCTGAGTGGACAAAGCCGGACCCAACCGTGCGATCAATCGCTTCAGCGAGGATCTCAAGGCTCTTACGCTCAACATGTTTACTATCGACGGCACTCATTGCCTGTACTCCAAGTTGTCGCGTATTCAAGCCGCAATACTCTATATAGTGATGATTCGCCCCAAATTTGCCAAGTCCTTTTTATAGTAAATGCGACGAGAGCTAATTAGCACCGTATTAACCGTCCGAAAACCACAACACTTTCCGCACGCTAAGCCAAACGATCCAAAAACTTTAAATATTGCAAGTCTCATGCAGCGTGAACCGTTACAGGATTTCCAATGCATGTTTTCGGCGTGGCGCAGGGAACGCACGATCAAGCAAAGCCAGATCCTCTTGGTCAAGAACAAGCTCAAGTGCGGCACTGTTCGCCTGAACATGAACCGGGTTCGATGCTTTCGGAATGGCGATGACTGACGGGTCGCGGAGAACCCACGCCAGCGCGACCTGCATCGCCGTAACACCATGCTTGTCCGCGACAGAATCCAGACTCGTGTCCCGTAGGCGTCCCTGCTCAAGCGGCGAATAGGCCATGAGCGGGATCTTCCTCTCCCGCGCCCAGGGCACAAGATCCCATTCGATACCGCGCCGGGAGAGATTATAGAGCACCTGATCGGTCTGGCAGGTACCAGAACCGGCCACCTTTTCCCACGCCTCCATCTCCGCGACGTCGAAATTGCTGACGCCGTATCCGCCGATTTTTCCCGCCGCCTGAAGGGATTCGAATGCTTCTATTGTCTCTGCAAGCGGATGAGACCCAGGCCAGTGCAACAAATAGAGATCGATATGATCCGTTCCGAGTCGCTGGAGGCTGGCCTCGCAGGCGGCGATCGTCCCTTTCCGGCTGGCATTGTATGGCAGCACCTTGGAGACGATGAAAACCTGGTCGCGGCGCCCCTGGACGGCATCGCCGACGACCTCTTCCGCTCCACCACTGGCATACATTTCAGCCGTATCGATCAGGGTCATTCCGAGATCGATGCCAGTCTGCAACGCCCTGACCTCTCCATCGTGGGCACCGGCGGTTTCACCCATGTACCATGTGCCAAGGCCAAGAGCCGGTACGGACCGGCCGTCCGGAAGTGTCAGGGTGCGCATCGTCCGTTCCTTCTTTCCGACTGAATACTCAGACTTCAGCGACCCGCCGGGCGACCGCCGCGCCGAATGCATCCGTGCTGAGTGCGCCGCCGATATCCTGTGTCCGCGTGGCCGCGTCCGCGACGCAGGCCATGACCGCAGATTCAATTGCCCGTGCGCTTTCGCGCAAGGCGTTGCTATCGCTGCGATCCGCAAGCCATTCAAGCAACATACCCGTAGACAGCATAACGGAACTTGGGTTCGCGACGTTTTTGCCAGCGATATCCGGTGCCGATCCATGGGCCGCTTGGGCGACCGCGTGCCGGAGCCCGGCATTGAGAGAGCCGGCAAAACCAAGACCGCCAGCGAGTTCCGCCGCTTCATTCGAGAGAATATCGCCGAACATATTCGAGGTGACGACAACGTCGAAGGCTCCGGGGCTTCGAACAAGATGAGATGCCATGGCATCGACAAGCACTTCCTCAACCTCAAGCTCCGGAAATGCGCTCGCGCCTTCTGTCACAGCCTCCAGGAAGAGTCCGTCGCTGAGTTTCAGAACGTTCGATTTGGTGACAATCGTCAGCTTCTTGCGGCGAGTCATGGCCAGTTCGGCGGCAGCACGGCCGATCCGCTCCGCCCCCTGCCGGGTGATCTTGCGCACGGCAAGGGCCATGTCTTTGTCCGGCATGAATTCGCCGCCACCCGCGAACATCGTGCGAACCGCATAGAAACCTTCTGTGTTCTCGCGCACGATCACCAGATCCATATCCTTCACCAGCGCTGCATCATGTCGAACAGATCGGCTTGGGCGGATATTGGCGAACAGGTCCAGACGGCGCCTGAACTCGGCAGACGGATTGAGGCCTCCTTCAGAGGGAGACGGATAGGTCGCCGTCGAGACCGGCCCGAGGATGACTCCGTCCGCTGCAGACGCGCTCTCGAAAACCGACTCTGGCAGGGTGGAGCCGTCGCGTGCCAGCGAAATCTCGCCGATCGCATGCTCCTCCAATTCCAGCCCCAGCCCGAACCGCTCGTCCGCAGCCTTGAGAACAGTCGTCGTCGCGGCCACAATTTCAGGACCGATCCCGTCTCCGGGCAGGACAACCAGTTTCATGTTCGTTTCCTCCAATATTATTCGCCCGGCTTTATCATGCCGGATCGTTGATCTCAGGGCGTTTGTTTCAGCATACCGAGATAGCATTCATTGAATGCATCGGCTGCCTCGTACTGAACCCAATGCCCGATGCCATCCATGACGACAATTTGAGCATCAGGGTCCGCGGCTTTTATGGCTGCGTTCCGCTGAGGCAGCATGCCTTTGGCCGTGATGTCCTCGCTCCCCCAGATCGCATTTCGTCGTGCAGAGATCTGCGGCAGGTTCCGGAGCACAGTGTCGGAGAGCGAAAGCGGCCGAGACCGGAATCGCGCACGCGCCGTGTTCACGAGCTGAATATCGATCGCCAGATCATCGACGTTCCGAGGATCCGCAAACATAAGAACCGCAAGATTGTTCTGTGCTGTCGCCCGGCGTGTGGCTTCGTCCATTTCCGGCAAGATGCGAATCAAACCGTCTGTCGGCCGCTCGCGCGGACCGAATCCAGCGGCCCCTACTAGGGTGAAACTGCGCACGCGATTCCCATGGCGAACAGCGGCCACACTGCCGGGAACAGCTCCATAGGAGAAACATCCGATATGAAAACCGGCTCCGGCGGGGATGACCCGCTCAAGCCCGTCAGCCAGGATTTCGCCGATATGCTCAGCCGTACTCGGATTGTCGGGCTCATCGCTGTCGCCAAGCCCGGGAAGGTCCGGCGCAATCACGGTAAATTCACGCGACAGTGCCATAACGTTCCGACACCAGTGATTCCAAGATCCAAATCCGCCATGCACCAGAACGACACAAGGCCCCTCTCCCCATTTGTGCCAGACCATTCGGCCATCACCACAAGGGGTTTCGATTACCTGCCCCTCCTCTTGGAGAGTCTTCAGGAGGTTTCGAGCCAAAGGCTCGATGCTTGCCTTGGCAGCAGTTTTTTCAGACATGAGAATCGCGGAATTTCAATCGGAGGATAGGACGCGAGACGATCTGTAGCATATATCAATGCGAATTGGTCCGCCGTTTTTAGGAACGTTCCAACCAGCCCGACGTAACAATTCACTGGTGTTGATTTGGATACAAAGCAATTGACAACAACCAAAAATACATCACGAATAGCGTCGTCATAAAATATGTAAGCGAACCTGATGCCCGAAAGTTTAGAATCTCGGAGAGACCTGATCGGAAGCCGACAGGTAAGGAGCAGGGCGTCTCAAATCTGGAGTCGCGTGCCCGAGAATCTGAAGGGCTGCATCTGGCTCGTCCTCGCCTCGCTCATTTTTACGGTTATGACGGCAGCCATCAAGGATGTGGGACAGCGGATTCCGGTTTGGGAAATCCTCTTCATTCGTCAGATCTGTGTGATCGCAATCCTGTCGCCCCGGATGATTCAATCCTTTCCGCACGCCTTCAAAACCGACCGCTTGAAACTCCATGGAGCACGCGTCTTCTGTTCAGTTGGCGCCATGGCGGCCGGGTTCACGGCAGTGATTCATATGCCGCTGGCGGATGTGACCGCTATTTCGTTCGCGCGCACTCTATTTATTACGTTGCTTGCGGTTGTGTTGCTGAAGGAAGTTGTTGATCTCAGGCGTTGGGGGCCCACGATATTCGGCTTCATTGGCGTTTTGATCGTGTTGCAGCCAAGCTTCGACGGGATCGATTATTACGCTTTCCTGGCGCTCTGCTCTGCGGTTTTCCTCGCGGTAGTCATAATTGTCACCCGGACCCTGACCAAGACTGAAAGCCCGGTGACCATCATGACGTACCAGTCTTTCGGACTGGCCATCGCATTCGCGATCCCGGCCTACTTTTATTGGGAGACGCCGACCGCGATTGAACTGATCGCGATGGTGGCGACAGGCGTGCTGATGTCCATGGCCCAATATGCAAATATCAAGGCCTATAAACATGGCGAAGCCTCTGCCGTGCAGCCCATGGAATATACTCGTCTTATATTCGCTGGTCTGATCGGCATTCTGGTCTTCCAAGAAACCCCGAGCTATCTGACTATTGTTGGATCATTGGTGATTTTCGCGGGAGCGGCATATTCCGTAAAAGAAATGCGGCGGGTACAGCACGCTCCCGACGCATAAAACTCATCGTGGGGCCAGCACTCCGCATCGCCCTCAACGATGAGGCATCCAGCCACACTCGTACAACCGTGCGATCAGCTGCCTGAGCCGATCCCAATCAACCGGTTTTGTCTCGAAATCGGTGAGCCCGGCTTCAAGATATCCCACCCGGTGTTCAAGCATGGCATCGGCAGACAAACCAACAATTGCCGTTTCCCTATTCGGCCCGCTTCCCGTCCGGATTTCACGCGTGGCATCTGGCCCGTCCAGCTCCGGCATCTGCATATCCATCAGGATCAGATCGAACGCTGTGAGGGCCGCTTTATTCACGGCCTCTCGACCATCCGGAGCAATTTCCGTTTCATGTCCCCATTTTTCGAGCATCATCGCGATCAGGTCGGCATTGAGAGCATTATCCTCGGCAATCAGTATCCGCAGGCTTGGGGTGATTTTCGGATCAACTCTATCAATTGGCCCAGCGTCCACGTTTGACGTGCCGACAGACAAAGTCGGCTCTTCATTGGCAGAACCGGCTTCAAGCAGAATCGAAAACGTGAATGTACTGCCCTTGCCCGGCGAAGAATTCACCGAGATATTGCCGCCCATGGATGTCAGCAATCTCTGACATATAGAGAGACCGAGGCCGCTTCCGCCGAACTTCCGCGTGGTCGAGGTATCCGCCTGATCAAATCTGTTGAACAGACGAGACATAGCCTCCTCGGGGATGCCTATACCAGTGTCCGAAACGCTGCCGGAAACCAAGACTTCGCTTCCGTCCAGGACCGCATCCAGAATCAGAACCACCTCGCCTTCGGCGGTAAATTTTATAGCGTTGCTGAGAAGGTTTGCGAGGATTTGCTTGAAGCGCAAAGGGTCTCCGCGCACAGCCCGAACGGCTTTTTCTGACATGCGACTGACAAGCCGCACTCCCTTGTCAGAGGCACTCCCGCCGAACAAGGTGACGATCTCCTGTGCAGCACGCTCCAGATCGAATTCTATACTTTCAAGACTAAGCTGGCCGGCTTCGATTTTCGACAGGTCCAGAATATCGTTCAGAAGACTAAGCAGTGTATCTGCACACTGTCCAAGAACGTCGAGATAGTCCCGCTGCCGGTCGCTGAGGTCTTCGTCCCGGAGCATCTGGACCATTCCCAGCAATCCGGTCATCGGCGTCCGGATTTCGTGACTCATCATCGCCAGGAATTGGGATTTTGCATCGTTCGCAGCTTCCGCAGCTCGACGTGCATTATCAAGATCTTCCGCCAATTTTTCGAGCGCATCGTGCTGGCTCGACAAACGGGCATGCGCTTCCTCAAGCGCGGATTCGCGGCGCTTTAGATCGGAAATATCCGTGAGCGTGATAACCGTACCGCCTTCTTTGGTTCGGCGTTCCGCGACCAGATAAACCCGTCCGTCCGGCCAAACCTGTTGTACCGGCTCAAAGCTTGGGTTGCGGTGCATTTCGAGACGGTCGCGAACCCATTCGTCTCTGCCTTCATACCCCGTCGGGATGTAATCGCACTCGGCGACAAGTTCTACGAAGGTCTCGAAAAGCAACCCCGGTTCGATACGGTCGGCGATCTCAGGGCGCAGTTTCCGGTACGTCTGGTTACAGATCATCAGACGGTCATTATTGTCGAAATACGCGAAGGCTTCATTGATCGACTCGATGGCATCCACCAAGCGCCGTTCGCTTTCGAAGATCTTGTTTTCGGCTTCCTTGATTTCCGTGACATCAACCATGACACCGGTGAAATCAATCCGATCATCCCAAACGTTCGCGACTTCGGACATGTTGCGAATCCAACGAATTCCACGCTGTGGCAATTCGTAACGTGCCTCGAAACGAACCTGATCTCCGGTGCGGAATGAAGCAGCCAGGGCTGTATTCACCGCGTCTGCATCCGCAGCGATCGGCCGCAGCGCCGAGGAAACGCCACTTGGACTCGCATCCTCGAACCCGAAAATTTCAGCAGCCTTCGGACTGAGATAGGAAAAGCGAGGGCTGTTATCGGTTTCGAGCGACCATTGGCAAAGAACACCGGGGATCGTTCTCGCGATTTCGCTCAGCCGCGCTTCACTCCGGACAATCCGCTCCTGATCGAGATTCCTCCGCGTCACGTCGACGATCGATCCGACAATGCGCAAAATCTCGCCGTTGTCGCCGGCTATTGGCCGCCCCCGCCAATGCACCCATTTAATCTGCCCATCGAGAGAACGCATCCGGATCTCAATATCCATAACCGCCCGATGTTTCAGGCAAGCCCAGTATTGTCCCTTGAAATGCTCTGCATCCTCATGGATCACGGCTTCAAACAGCGACTCTATGTCAGCAGGCTCCGCGCTTTCACCATCGGTCAGAATACTGATGGCAAAATCGGACCAGTAAAACGTATCGGCGGACCGATCATATTCCCAGACCCCGATTCCCCCTGCCGTGACGGCGAGCTCATAGCGCTCCGTGACCCGTTCAAGTTCCTGGCTGGCGATGCGCTGTTCCGTAACATCCCGACGCATTGTGATATGCGCGTCCGCGTCCGTCCGGAACTCACGGGCCGCGTACCAGCGCCCGCTCTTATGCCGTCTGTCCCCTAGCTCTCCGGCAACCTCTCTGCGCGCCTTCAGACGTTGCGCGATGTAAGCTTCCGGATCGTCCCGGGCCAGCGGACTATCGACGACACGGTTTTGCAGACTGATACGCAACACGTCCTCGAAGGACTTGCCCTCAAGGTCCTCGATCTCCTTCAGGTACGGGAACAGATCGAAATATTTCGGATTGGCGTACACATAACGATCATCTGGATCGTAGATACTCACAGCCTCATCGAGGGCGTCGATCGTCTGACGCAACAACTCATTGGCTCTATGAGCTTTTTCAACGTCATCCTGGGTCGTTATGTCCTGGAATATGCCGATGACCGCAATAACGCTCCCGCTTTCATCCAGTTCGGGAAGGCCGGCGGACAGCACGTTACGTACCGCGCCATCCGGGCGCCGGATCCGTAAGGAGAACTCGAAAGGTTCCGCCGATGCTACGCATCGTTCAATTGCGGCACTGACTTTTGGTCTGTCTTCAGGGAGATAGGCATTTAAGGCAGCTTGAAGGTCAGGGGACCCTTTTCCAGGCTCCAGACCATGCAGCAAGTATACGAATTCAGACCAAAAGACGGTATTGCTCGCGAGATCGAGTCGCCAGTACCCAAGTTTTGCCAGCCGCTCTGCAATCTGCAGCAGCCGGGCACGATTTTCAGCATCCGGCGCCACGGCAGTATCGACTGATTTTTGCTGAATCGGCTTCGATCCGGTCATCTTCAAGGAAAATCCCACGGCCGCAGAAGACCGATGCCAACGCTTACCCTAGCGGCAAGGTTTTGATTGAGTAGTCCAGATCCGGAGGACTGGAGATGCGGCTTTATTTTACCGCACCCACCCGCTGCTCGATATCCTTGATGCGTTGCAATCCGGGTCTGATCTCGGAATTAATGAACTCCAGGCGCTTCACCGGCCCCCCGCCATGGTTGGGAAACCGCGTTTCGTAGAGGTCCATCTTCACGGCAAGACCGCAGAGCACAGCGCCGATGCTGACGTGGTGTGCGGTGACCAGTTCCTGGAAAGACTGAAACGAATCAGCGCTGATATTGTCCCAGAAATCGTGGGAGCGGTGATTGAAATACTCAAACCGACCAACCAGAGATGTCGAAATCTCATTCAGATCCGACTCGATATCCTTAAGAATTTTAAGCTGATTTCGGTCGTTCTGGATCTGGTAGTTGCTATGCAGCTCTTCCATCCAGGAAATGAAGGGCGGAAGCTGTTGCATGATCTTGTCGAGGCAGTTCCGGAAATACGACAGCGACAGGAAAATATCGCCATAGCGTTCGAGAAACTTCGGCACTTCCGTCAATTCGGTATTCAGCTCTTCGGCAAGAAGCTTGAGCTTTGCCATGGCTTCGTTCCGGTTTGGAGAAGCCATCATCTTGATGATCTGGCCGACGTCACTAATCTCGTCTGATTGATCGCCACCATAAACACGCTGGATCAGCGGCCGTGTGAAGGCACGCATGTATTCGGTCAGTTCGGCACGCTTGGCCTCGGAGAGCTGCAGCGCCGAGAAGTCCTCGAATCCGATATCCAGATTGCGCAGCTCAAGACGCAACGAATAGACGTCGAACGATTCGAGGGAGGATAGCCGATCCAGAATGATGAGGTCATGGGATAGAGCCCCGCCGACGTCCTGGAAGTATCCGTGCAATTCCTTTGGCTCAACCTGGCCACTCCCCGACCCGCCGTCACGAAAAAGTTCGATCGCGCTTTCCAGGCGCGCGTTCTTGATCATGAAGGCTTTCTTCAGGCCAGGCGTCTGCAAGGGGATGATTGAAAGCGGCAAAGTATGAAGTGAATCGAGGGCATCCTCGTCGATCTCCACCTTATCCGACTTCTTGTCCTGCAATTCCACACTCATGAAAAAGCGCTCTTTCTTAACGGGTGCACGCGCACTTTATCAGCCATTGAGCTTAAGATTTGATAAACATAAGCACGTCAGTGTCGGTCGGAACGGCACAAGACCTGTGTTGCCGCTGGTTCTTAGACGGTACATCAATTCCAGATCGACTTTCGGATCTAAAAGCCGAAATCCAATATGCCTTCACAATTGTCTCTTGGAAATAGTGCTTGAAGGCCCTCAGAACTGAGGTTTTCAAAAAAACATACCGCACGCACCGACGCATTTCCATATGCAAACATGTACACAACACGAACATAATGGGATCGAAACAGGTACATTTTTTGATTTTCATTTTTTTAGTCGATTTCAGCCCCGATGATTCACGAGCGATTCACGTTTTGATGCCTAAAGTCCCTTCAGACGCCACCCAAAGCGCCGCCTCGACCGCGACGCCCGGCAAACTCAGATGACAGCTGCAACCTGGCCTGGAGTGATAGATGCTCGAAAGTTTAGAATTAAACAATCGGGATCCCCGCGGACGCGAACTCTATGTTCGCCATCAACAGGTTTATTCGCTGCTTGAACTGAATGTTCAGCTCTATCGCATGAAAAACGCCACGGATGATGAGCCGGAACTTGATCACGCAATCCGGGACACATCTGTTCTGATTTCGGAACTCGTCACGCACTTTGAAAAAGCAGCCGTGCTGACACGTAAAGCCCCCGTATATTCGGACAACCAGATTTCCATATTGCTACGGGCAGTCAGTACGCTGGAAAGCCTCCGCACGAAGGAAGCACCCGTCGCCAGCCTGATGAATGCGGCGCGTACAGTTGTCGCCGCCGGCTCACAGCCTCGTTTCAAGCGGCCCTATCTCGTGGTCTCAAATAGCTAGAAACACGCGCAGCAAGAATTTCCAACGCTCGTCTTGGCTGAAACATGATCTTTGTGATGGAGATCCCGTTGACCCTGGGCCAGAAACGCGATATTCCGCTGCGCACTTCGATAGCCGGTTTAGCTCAGTTGGTAGAGCATCTGATTTGTAATCAGAGGGTCGGGGGTTCAAGTCCCTCAACCGGCACCATTCCTTCCAGGCCCAGTACAGACACGGTCAATTCCGCGCCCCGATCTGTTTCACGGTTTTCCCTTCGGGTTTGCTAAGCTTCATTCCAGAACGCCGTTGATCGCACAGCGCTCGATAATGGTTCAGCACCGCGCATCGCAGAATTGATACGAGGGACTCATCCGGCGTGAGCCCCGCCAGGCAACTTTCTATTAGCTCCCTCAGTTTATCGCCTGGCGCCATTTCGTCCAAAGCTGACCAGAACCCTGGCTCAAGAGCGATTGAGCGGCGTAACTCATCTCCATGAGGTCCACGTAAGCGGAAATGTCGCCGAACGAGGGAGGATCGGTTTTTCTTAGCCACGTTGAACCTTCATAGTCTTGGAGTACAGACGGGGAACGAGAAGCAGAATTTGAGTCATTGGTAACCGCGAGGATGAAATACACCCTATAGGTTAACGCCATCCATTTCCATTAGGATTTTAATACAATTAGAGAGACATAAGAATTTACTGAAATCGGCAACGGAGTTCAATTGGAGCGATGCTTGGGAAAGGTAAGATCGACGGAGGTTCCTTCACCAACACGACTTTCCAGATCTATCGTCCCGCCATGCAGTTCAATAAACCTTTTCACCAGGGACAGGCCGAGCCCGGAGCCCTCATGACTCAATAATGCCGTCTCACGAACCTGGACAAACGGCTCGAACACACGGGTAAGGTGTTCCTTGGGGATACCGGCCCCGGTATCGGTGACCTTGATGTGCACGCTTCCATTGTCGTCGCGTTCAGAGAGGATCCTGATCGTGCCGCCATAATCCGTAAATTTTATGGCATTCGAAACGAGGTTCATCACCATCTGGCGCACGATGCGCGTATCCGCGCGGATAAAGGCCGCGTCATCCGCGACGTCAAGGTGAATGCCGATCCCCCGCGCTTCCGCATGCCGCCTGAAACCACGCCGGACGAATTCAAAAGTATCGGCAAGTTCAATCTCGTCTTCGGACAGCTCGAATGTGGAAGATTCTATCTTAGATAAGTCCAGGACATCATCGACCAGCGATAATAGATGCCGGCCGGATGACACAACGTCACTGGCATACTCGGCATATTGCGGCTTGCCGACAGGGCCGAGTAACTGATCACGGATGATTTCTGAAAAGCCTATGATCGAGTTAAGTGGCGTACGCAGTTCGTGACTCATCCCGGCGAGGAAATTGCTCTTTGCCTGATTGGCCGATTCCGCGTGCTCCCAAGCGCGACGCAATCGCCTTTCAGTCGTCACCTGCTCGTTGATAGACCGGTCGGCCCCCCTGTAGCCAAGGAAACGACCGCCTCCCGAGAACCGGGGCTTTCCTGATGACGAAATCCACGTCTTTGTCCCGTCCGTGGCCGTGGAGGCAAACACAAAATTCTCAAACGGCTCTTTCCGGGCCATCATCTCCTCGTGCTCCGCGAGGCTGTCGTCGGTCGCGGCCTGGATATTACAATCTCTCAGCCTCCGCCCCAGAAATTCGCTCGCCGGGCGCCCGGCGATTTCCTCGAAGCGTGGCGAAAGGTAGGTAATCCGTTGTTCCCGGTCGGTCTCCCAAAGGTAATCAAAGGCTATTTCTGTATAATCGCGAAACCGTGACTCGCTTCGTGCCAACAAGCCAACCTGCTTCACCAACAGATAAATCGCGCCTGCAAACAACAGGTTGACGATGACGATGAGCAGGATCGGATTGATATAACTGACGATCGCCTCGTGGGACCGGATTTCAATCTGGTAGGTACGATCAAGGATCTCCAGATCGTAATAGAGCGACTTGTAATCCTCACCACGCGGCCCCTCAGACTGCGACAACACGTACTTGCCGTCATAATGAAGTGCGACGGAAATCGAGCCTTTTGGATCCAGACCGGCGATGCTGTCTAGAAGGTCGGCGAAACGAAACACAACATTGATGAAACCGGCGATTTCGCCATTTCGCGTAACCGGGAAATAACTCGCAAAGCCAATGCCGCCCTGAAGCAATGTGATCGGCGGTGTTGCATGTGCCCGGCCATCGGAACGCGCGGCGGCGATGGCCCGGCTCGGAATACTGAGAGCGGTCAGGTCCTTGTCCTTGACCTGCTCGTTTCCTGCCAGCGGTACAATCCAGCGCGCCGTACCGGTGTGATCGATCCAGTTAACGGCCTGAACCCCGCTGAAATTCTCGTGAAAAGGACGAGCCAGCTCAGCGAACTCGATTTCAGCAGGCGGCGTGCTCTCCTTCCCCAGGGCCGCGACAATGCCATTGACCGAAAGGAAGCGAGATTCCAGATAGCTTTTCAGGTTCTGGCCGATGTGCGCGCGAGCAAAGACATGATGAGCTACCTGCTCTTCATCCTCACGCGTTTCAATTGTGAACTGAGCGTAAAGCGTAACGGAAAGAACGGCGATAAATGCAATCCCGGCGACAGCAAGAGGAGACGCTGTGAGGCGCGCTCTCAGACCTGACGAGATCCCGTTATTCGACTTGATCGAACCGCTCAACCTGCTTCCCTCTCCAGATTTCACAGAGAAAATTCCGGAATTTTCGTAACAGCCGCCTGAACAGACAGCCGTAAGCCCACTGCCCCAAGCTTTTCAGAAACTTCTTTTTTAATGGTTAAATTATCATTCCCGCCAGACACGTGAGCCTAGAAATTCGTCTATCCGCGCATGCCGGTGAGCCCTACTCGCGAACCGGGCTGGGTCGCCAGTGATACCTAAAGACTCCTCCACAGGCCAAACCTCCCCCAACAGACGGGCTACGAGCAGTTCGGCGGCAAGCGGTGCCGTAACAAAGCCGCGCGAACCCAGCCCCCCAAGGATCAACAGATCGCCGTCCGGAAAGGTTACATAGCCTCGACCCGCAGGATTACGAAAAGCGTTAGCCAAAGCGGCGACATCCGGAACGGCGCCAAACAGGGGAACACGATCGGGTGTCGCCGACCGCAGCCGCGCCCGCCCGGACCATGAGGCATTTGGCTTGTCGACAATATGCGCCAGGCACTCCGGCATGTTTTCGTGGTTGTGGCGATGGTCCTCTTCAAGAACGGCCCAGCCCCAGTCCTCGCCGATCTTGTTGCTCCTGTCGTTGGTCGCGCCGAGCATGTGACGTCCATCCCGCACAGGCGAAAGATATCCGCTCCAGGACAAGGCACATTTCAAGCTGCGGCCGGCAACCGTTGCAGGAACCTCGGAAAGCTGCCCACGCACAGGGGAAAGTGGGATCCAGTGCGTATCGGCAAAGCGCCGATTACCGTCGCCCGCGGCTAGAATGACGACATCCGCCTCCCCGGCAAGACCTCCGTTTGAGTCCAACAGTGAGTATCCATGAGCGGTCCGTGATATCCGGTCGATGTCGGTTTCGATAATCGTTGTTGAGCCGATCCAGTCACGGATCAGGCGCGTTGTTTGCAGAAGTCCCGCAGAGCGATAGAACAGCCCCGGACAATCCAGTTCTATCCCCGTCTGCAGACTGGCCTGTGCCCGGTCAAGCAAACTGCCGCTCGCCGCCGGCTGCCAGGCAAAACCCTGGGCCTTTCCGGCCCGCACCAGCGTCTCCTCGTCTTCCAGCATGACAAGCACGCCGCACGGATCCCACCCCGCCCCCTCGCCATATTGGGCAATCGCATACCGGTAAGCCGCCGCAAAAAACCGTGCGACGGCACTGTCTCCGGCGTCCATCCTTGGCGTCACAAGTGCGTAAGCATTGCCGGACGCTCCCGCGCAAGGCCCGGCACCGTCATACAAGACCGGATCCATGCCGCGCCGCCGCAAGGCCCTGATCAGAGACGCGCCCGCTATACCGCCGCCCACAATTGCAACCCGGTCCAGCCGCGACCGCTCGCGGATCGTCACTGCCCGCGCGGACAAAGGCCCCCGGCTGCCCGGCGAATCAGGCACCTTTCGCGCGACGACCATTTCTCTCTTCCGCCCGAAGCCGGGCACCTTGCGGATCTCGAAACCCTGTGCCGCAAGACTTCTCCGGACAGCCCCCGCCGCAGTGAAGGTGGCAAGGCTTCCGCCCGGAACCGCCAGCCTTGCAACTTCGGACAAGACCTCGTCACGCCACATTTCCGGGTTCTTGGAGGGGGCAAATCCATCAAGGAACCAGGCATCTATCCGTCCATGCAGGCCGGATAGCACCACCCCCGCCTCACCGATGGCCAGCGTGAGGACAACGCCCCAATCCTGGAAATGAATGCGGTGCATTCCGGGTACGGGGTCCGGATAACGGTCCCGCAATGCGCTCGCGATAGAATCCAGTTCAGGCCAGTGCGCGAGCGCTCGGAAACATTCATCCGCGCTCAGAGGAAAACCTTCAACGCTGACATAATGCAGCAGACCGTCCCGAGGACGGGTTTCCAGCCACAGCTGAACCGCAGCACAGAAATTCAGCCCGGTTCCAAAGCCGGTTTCCGCGATAGTGAAATCAGTTTTCCCGGCCCATGCCGACGGCAGGCCATTTCCCTCGAGGAAGACATGCCGCGTTTCCGCGAGGCCGTCTTCCGCCGAGAAATAGACGTCCCCGAACCGGCCGGAAAAAGGCGCGTGGTCCTCTTTCCAGGCAAGATTGGCCGATATCGGGCCTTCCGCAGGTGTCTCGATTGGCCGGTCAGACATTTGCCGGACCGATGGCGTCAGGCGTCGGGCCCGTCGACCTCGTAGGTTTTGAAATCGGCCGGGGAGACCACTTCGATAAGCTCAAGATCCGCCGAATGTTCGATCTCCCGATGTTTGATCATCGGCGGCTGCATGACGCAATCGCCAGCCTTCATTGTATGCACGCCCTGCCCCTCATACTCGAAGCGGGCCCAGCCCTTCAGCACATAAAACATCTGGAACTTGCAATCGTGCACGTGCCACGCGCCAGTCGCATTGTGACCGTCTCGGGCACGGATCACATGGGAGACGACATCGCCCTTCGATGCGTCCTCGATTCCCAGATCGCGATACTCGAAATAGTTCCTCAGACCACGCGCAACGAATGGATGCTCATCACCGACGTGATGCAAGAAGTCATGATTTTCCGACATGTTTTTCCTCCCACTGTTTACCGTTTCAGTCTAGCGTTCGGCAGGCGCCAGCCTCAAGCAACACTAAAAACAATGTGAGGCTTCCAACGGAGCCGGAACTGAAGACTTTCTGGAGAGACACATGTCGGACTCGGATGCGGGCGTTTTGCCGGATGACGAACAGAAACGCATCGCCCTGAAACTCATCCTCGAGGCCTGGGACGAAGCCGTCGATAACGGCTGCGCTCCAGAAATGGTCGCCTCATCCGCGATCTTTGCAGCCCTGACGGATATGATCGAGAATTACGGTGAGCAAGCCGTCGCGGACATGGTCGCCGAGTGGCCGGACCGCATTCGCGAGGGAGAATTCACGCTCAGCGCCAAGTAACAACCGGAGCTCAATAACAACAGGGACCCAAAACAGGGACTGGGTAACAAATGGGCCGTTACGAGCCCGGGTTACAAAACGCGTTCGGGAGAAACGCCTTGAAGGATGGGGAATTCAGCGGCCGCTCCGCGATTGTGACGGGCGGCGCAAAGGGCATCGGTCTAGCCGTTGCCGTACGCATTCTGGAGAACGGAGGAAAAGTCGCTCTCTGGGATCAGAACAATAACGCACTCGCCGCGGCCGCCGATGCCATAGGAGCCTCGGACAATCTGATTACCACGGCGGTCGATGTCTCCTCGGAATCAGACGTCTGCATTGCCCATGCATCCGCGACGGGCGCGCTCGGACCGATCGACCTGCTGGTGAACAGCGCCGGCATCGCGGGACCTACCGTCTCCACAATCGACTACACGCTGGCCGACTGGCAGCGCGTCCTGAATGTCGATCTGACGGGCGTATTTCTCTGCTCCAAGACCATCGCCCCCGGCATGGTTGGGCGTGGATACGGCCGGATCGTGAATATCGCGTCCCTTGCCGGCAAGGAAGGCACACCGAATGCGCCCGCCTATAGCGCCGCAAAGGCCGGTGTCATCGCGCTGACCAAATCCATGGGCAAGGAGCTTGCCGGCACCGGTGTGCTGGTCAATTCGGTTGCCCCGGCCGCTCTCGACACGGAGATGGTGGACCGGATGGATCCCGCGCATGTGGAGATCATGATCTCGAAAAGCCCGCTGAAGCGTCTCGGGACTGCAGAGGAATGCGCCTCCATGGTCTGCTGGCTGCTATCCGAGGAGTGCAGCTTCAGCACCGGCGCCTGTTTCGATGTTTCCGGTGGCCGCACGGTCTACTGATCCAAAGCTCCCCGACAGAAGGAGAATTTTCGTGTTCGAATGCCTGAAAGATGCCGTCGCCGGACGGCCGGACCTGCAACGGATTGGCCGCTATATGGACTCCAGCTTCCTACTGGAAGTCGGCGATACGCCCTATCATGTGACGGTAAAGAACGGCCATGTAACAGCCGTCGATACAGGGCCGTTCAAGATGCGGAGTTGGGATTTCGCCATCCGGGCATCAAAGGAGGTCTGGGATGTGTTTAGCTCAGACATGCCGCCATCGGGCTATCAGGACTTGTTCGCCATGACCCGCTACGGCCATGCCAGTCTGGATGGCAACACGGCGCCGCTGCTGCACAATCTGCGTTACGTCAAGGAACTGCTCGCATTGCCGCGTACCCTGCGCCAGGAGACGAGCCAATGAGCGCGCGGATCGAGCCTATCTCCGGACGCTATGTCCATCTCGAGATCGAGGGACGGCCGTACCGGATCTATTTCGAAGAGGCCGGAAGCGGTATTCCGCTGCTCTGCCTGCATACCGCCGGCGCGCATTCCAGCCAGTACCGCCACCTGATGTGCGACGACGCGGTGACGGACCGTTTCCGGGTCATTGCCTTCGATCTGCCCTGGCACGGGAAGTCGAACCCGCCGGTGGGCTGGGAAGGTGAGGAATACAAGCTGACCAGCCAGTTCTATGTCGCGGCAATCGCAGCCTTCTCACAGGCAATGGAACTTGAGCGCCCCGTGGTTATGGGCTGCTCCATGGGCGGGAGGGTTGTGGTCCGACTGGCGCAGGAACAGGGTGCGTCTCTGCGCGGTGTGATCGGGCTCGAAGGCTCCGACAGCCCCTCGCCCTGGTACGACAATAGCTGGCTGGAAAGCCCTGAATTCCTGCGGGGAGACTTCTGCGCCGCCCTGGTTTCCGGCCTCGTCGCCCCGCAAAGTCCGGATGAATTCCGCTGGGAGACTCTCTGGCACTATTATCAGGGCGGGCCAGAGGTCTTTAAGGGCGACATGCACTTCTACCGCACCGATAGCGACTATGCCCGGGAGAGCAGCACCATCGACACCGGGCACTGTCCCGTCTATCTGATGACCGGAGAATATGATTACTCCTGCACACCGGAAGATACGCTGCGCACAGCGGAACGTATTCCGGGCGCGGAGGCGATCATCATGGCCGGCATGGGGCATTTCCCGATGTCGGAAAATCCGGCGGCTTTTCGGGATTACATCCTCCCGGTGCTGGCGAAAATCGCGGACAAGGATTGAATGGCTCTGGATCAGCACGAGGCAGAGACGCCTTACTGGAAAACCACACCGCTCGAGCAGATGAGCTCCGAGCAGTGGGAAGCCCTGTGCGATGGTTGCGGCAAGTGCTGCCTCGTCAAGCTGATCGACGATGTGACCGACGATCTGCACTACACGGATGTCGCCTGCACCCTGCTCGACTGTCATTCGTGCAAATGCGGTGACTACCCAAATCGCAAGGCGAAGGTGCCTGACTGTGTGATCCTTACGCCGGACGTACTGGAAGACCTGATATGGATGCCATCTACCTGCGCCTACCGGCTTGTGAAGGAAGGGAAGGATCTGCCGCACTGGCATCCCCTCGTCTGCGGCGATCCGGATATGGTCCATGTCGCCGGGATTTCGGTTCGCGGGCGGGCGGTGTCCGAAAAATATGTGCCTGACGAAAAACTGCCCGACCATATTGTCGAGTGGGCCGAGTAGGAAAATGCAGCATTAACCCTTTTCTCGTCATCTGAGGCTTCCCACTTGAAGCCGGACAGAGGAGCAAAGCCATGAGTCGGAATATGTGGATCCTGGCCGCCATTCTTGCGGTGGTCGCTTTTGCGACGATTTATCAGGAAGAAATCGGGGGCGGCGTTGACCGCCCGTGGACTGCATGCAAGGAAAGCATGGTCCAGCAATGGCTTAGCGGCGACTGCACGCCTCGCGAGGGATCCCGGATCAAAATTCAGCAGTAAAATTGCGCTTGCAGAAAAAAGTTGATCGCAAGCTAAAAATGTAACGTTATAACATTCTTTTCTTACACGATCTTCCCTCCCAGGAGCTTCGCCAATGACCCGACTTCCATACTTCTTAGCGGCAATGATAACCGCGACGAGCACGATGGCCGCCGCCAGTGAAACGCGCCAAGCCGACGCGCACGAACACGGCCATGGTCAACTCACCATCGCCATCGAAGGCGCAACGATCGAGATGGAGATCGAAATTCCTGGCGCTGATATCGTCGGTTTCGAGCATGCTCCCGAGACCGCAGCCCAGCACGAGGCATTCGATGCCGGCAAAGCCAAACTCGCCAAGGGCGTCGCTTTGTTCAGCGTTATCGGCGAAGCAGGCTGCACCCTCCAGGAATCCCGTTTCATGGAGGAGGATGACCACAATCATGATAAAAAATCATCCGATGCGGAACATGATGGCGAACATATGGAATTCCATGTGACCTACCGGTTCTCCTGCATGGACACTGCCAAGATCGCCGGTTTCTCTTTCCCCTTTTTCAAACAGTTTCCGAACAGCGAAGAGCTTGACGTGCAAATCGTCTCGCCAAAAGGTCAATTCCAGTTTGAGGTAAGCCCCGACCATCCGACACTGACACTGGACTGAGAGCCATGACCGAACCATTCACCCCATCGGCACCGCCAACCGTCCTGCTGGAGCATGTCGCGTTCCAGTGGCCGGGCAGCGCGTTCCGGTTCGGGGTCGACCGGTTCAGGATTGAAAAGGCCGAGCGGGTTTTGCTGCTTGGCCCGTCCGGTGGTGGGAAATCCACCCTGCTCGGCCTGATTTCAGGAATTTCCCAGCCACAAAAAGGCCGGATCGAATTGCTCGGGACGGACCTCGCCAAGCTGTCATCGGCCCAACGCGATCGGTTCCGGGCGGAACATCTCGGCGTCATCTTTCAGATGTTCAACTTGTTGCCCTATGCGTCGGCTCAGGACAATGTCCGTCTCGGCCTCAGCTTCGCCCCGAACCGGGCGCGCCGGGTTCGGAAGGAAGAAACGCCTGAGGAAGCGGCAGCACGTCTCCTGACCGCACTTGGCCTGCCAAAAAATATCCAGACGGGGCAACCCGCCTCCCTCCTCAGCTCAGGACAGCAACAGCGGGTCGCGGCCGCCAGGGCCTTGATCGGCGATCCCGAGTTGGTAATCGCGGACGAGCCGACTTCCGCTCTTGACGGTGAGTCTCAGCAAGCCTTTCTCGATCTGATTTTCAAGCAACTGGACCGGAGCGGATCGTCGCTCCTCATGGTCAGCCACGACGAGAGGCTGGCCGACTGGTTCGATCGCGTGGTCCGCCTGACGGACATACAGCGTCACGAGGAAACACCCGATGCTGCTGCGTCTTAGTCTTCAATCCCTGGCGAACCGGCGCTCTACGGCACTGCTGACCATTCTCGCGCTCGCTATCAGCATCGCCCTCTTCCTCGGTGTGGAGCGGGTCAGAACCGGGGCCCGGGCGAGCTTCGCGAATACCATCGCCGGCACGGATCTGATCGTCGGCGCGCGCAGCGGCAGCGTGCCGTTGCTGCTCTATTCTGTGTTCCGGATCGGCAATGCCACCAACAACATCACCTGGAAAAGCTATCGCGATATCGCCGACCGGCCGGAAGTAGCCTGGACCGTGCCGATCTCGCTCGGCGACAGCCATCGCGGTTATCGGGTCATGGGCACAACCGATGCCTATTTCGAGCATTACCGTTTTCGCGGAAATGCTTCTCTGACATTCGCCGGGGGAGAACGCTTCGACGATCTTTTCGACACCGTCCTCGGCGCCGACGTGGCCGCAGATCTCGGATACAAGGTCGGAGATCCGATTGTCGTGGCACATGGTCTCGGAGCGGTCGGCTTTACGAAACACGAAGACATGCCGTTTCGTGTCTCCGGCATCCTTGCCAAGACCGGCACGCCGGTTGACCGGACCGTCCATGTCAGCCTCAAGGCCATCGAGGCGATCCATGTCGACTGGCAAAGCGGCGCGCGCACCCCGGGCCGTTCTACCGGGGCCGACGCGGTGCGGGCCATGGACCTGACGCCGAAAAGCATCACGGCCGTGCTGGTTGGCGTCACATCCAAGCTGAAAACCTTCCGTTTGCAGCGCCACATCAACGAATATCCGGAAGAACCCCTGCTCGCCGTCCTGCCCGGGGTCGCGCTGCAGGAGCTTTGGTCCCTGATCGGTGTTGCCGAGTCGGCTCTGGCCGGTGTTTCAGGAATGGTTGTCCTGACCGCCCTGATCGGCATGGTCGCCGCGATCCTGTCCAGTCTGTCCGAACGGCGCCGCGAGATGGCCATCCTCAGGGCCGTCGGCGCTGGACCGTCCATAGTCGGGTGCCTGATGATACTGGAAGCGGGAACGCTGGCCCTTGCCGGTGCCTTCACAGGAACGTTCCTGTTCCTTGCAGGGTTGGCAATCGCCGGCCCGATTGTCGATCAAGCCTATGGGCTGTACCTGCCATTCTCGTTACCCTCGACAAGAGAGCTTTTGATTTTGGGCGGATTCGTGTGCGGCGGTATTCTTTCGGGTCTTGTTCCCGCCATCGGTGCCTACCGTATGTCGCTTGCTGACGGTATGACTGTCCGGCAATGAGGAGAGCGTTTTGAAACATTTAGTATTCAACCGTCGCGCCGCGCTGCGCATTGCTGCAGCTTCCGCCATAACATTCTTGATGCGGGATTATCCGGCTCTTGCCGCCGACACCCCCCGCGACCTTCTCTGGGAGGACCTACTCCCCGAGATCGACAGTCCGTCACAATCATCAGGCATGAGCACACCTCTGCTCGACCACAGTGCTCCTCCTCCGGAACAGAGCATTACCGGCAAGGACGTTGTCCACGAGTTGGCCGGTACCAGAATCCGCATTCCCGGATACATCATTCCCCTGGATTATAACGGCGAAGGCGTGAAAGAGCTTATCCTCGTGCCCTATGTCGGCGCCTGCATTCACGTCCCGCCGCCGCCGCCGAATCAGCTGATCCTTGTCAGGATCGCGCAATCCTATAACCCGCGCGAGATGTTCGAGCCGGTCTATGTCACCGGTATCCTCGGCATTCTCGAAGAGGAAACGGACCTGGCCGAAGTAGGCTACAGCCTCGAGGCGGAGGCCATTACCCCGTATGAATAGCGAATTGCCCGAATGACCGAATTGCGTCTGGGTTATTTCACGTCCTAAACTCCCGCTTCATTCCATTTCGCCGTGGCCCGTCTCCTTCGCCATGGTATCCCCGGGAGCCACATTAGCCATGCCATCCATCGGTCAGATGCTGTCCTTCATCTATACGGATGATCTGACATCCTCCTCTGCGTTTCTCGGAGAAACCCTGGGATTTCGTCTCGCGCTCAATCAGAGCGACCGATGCCATATCTTTGAAGTGGCGCCGAACGCCTTCCTCGGCGTTTGTACAAACCGGCCGCCGGCAGACGACCCCGCCGTCACCATCTCTTTCGTGTCTGACGATGTGGACGGTTTCTACGACCGCATGAAAGCAAAGGGTGTCGTCTTCGATGCCCCGCCCGCCTATAGCGAGACCTTCAACGTCTATTCAGCCTTTTTCCGGGGTATCGGCACCTACCGTTTCGAGATCCAGGAATTCAGGGATTCCAGTTGGCCCTCCCCGGTCCGCTGAGCAGTTTTAAGTGCAGGAGCAATAATATGAGCCGCGATCTCGCGATGATGAGTGCGACCGATCTGGTCCAGGCCTATGCCGCCGGAACCATCTCGCCGGTCGAGGCAGCGAAGGCATCGCTGGATGAAATCGGCAAGCACAATGAGGCCTTCAATGCCTTTGTCCATATCGATGAGGACTCCACTTTAGCAGCGGCCAAAGCCTCCGAGGCGCGATGGAAGGCAGGCACGCCAATCGGCATCGTCGACGGTGTTCCGACAACGATCAAGGATCTGGCCGAAGTAAAAGGCTGGCCGGTCCGGCGCGGCTCCAAAACCAGCGACCCGGATTTCAGAAGTGCGACGGATGCTCCTTTCGTCGCCCGCCTGCGCGACCATGGCGCAGTCTTCACGGGCAAGACCACGACCCCGGAATATGGCTGGAAGGGCGTGACCGACAGCCCGCTTACCGGCATCACCCGCAATCCCTGGAACCGGGAGAAGACCCCGGGTGGTTCATCCGGCGGTGCGGCGGTGGCGACGGCGCTCGGCATGGGCGCGCTGAACCAGGGTACCGACGGAGGCGGCTCGATCCGTATCCCGGCGGCCTATAGCGGCATCTTCGGCCTCAAGCCGACCTTTGGCCGCGTACCGCAATATCCCGCCAGCGTGATGGGAACCGTTTCTCATGCCGGCCCGATGACGCGGACGGTCGCCGATGCCGCCCTGATGCTGACCGTCATGAGCGGTCTTCATGTGATGGATTGGTACACCGCACCCGACGACGGACGTGATTTCCGGCAACTCTCGGGCAAGTCTGTCCGGGGCATGCGTATTGCCTACAGTCCTGATCTCGGTTTTGCGAAGGTCGACCCGGAGATTGCCGAACTCGTTGCTACGGCGGCAAAGCGCATGGCCGAACTTGGCGCACATATCGAGGAAGTCGACCTCGATTATTCGTCTTCCGCGGAAACATTCAGAATCCACTGGTTTACCGGTGCCGCCAACGCTTACCGGGCCCTCAATCCGGAACAACGGAAAATGCTTGATCCCGGGTTCGCCGAAGTTTGTATGGAAGGGCTTGAGATCACACTTCCCGAGTATCAGGACGCTATCCAGGCAAGGGAAAAACTTGGTCTCGAAGTGAACCAATTGATGGACCGCTACGACCTGCTGCTCACACCGGCCATGCCGACCACAGCTTTCGATGCCGGCCTCGAGGTCCCTGAGGGATCCGGTATGCGGCGCTGGACCGAATGGACTGCCTTCACCTACCCGTTCAATCTGACCCAGCATCCGGCAGCGTCCGTCCCGTGCGGGTTCACCAGCGAGGGTCTGCCTGCCGGATTGCAGATAGTCGCGGCCAAATATCGCGAGGATAAAGTGCTGCAGGCGAGTGCAGCCTATGAGGCACTCTGCCCATTCAAAATGCCGACCCCAGATTGAAAACAGTAGCCCGTCGGCCTGTACAGATCGGGAAAAGACGCGAATACTCACTCTGGGTAGATCAAGTATCTCACCAGAGTGAGAGGTAGCGACCATGCCTGACCTGCATCCGGATCAGACGAAAACCCTCTCGGAGGGGCTCTCGAGCATTCAGGGACAGGCCGAGCGTCTGCTCGGAAAGATGTCAGACGACACATCGGCATCACAGGTTGCGGAACTTCTGCACGAACTTGCGGCTCTCCGCCTCCTGATCGATCTGCCGCAAGACGGAGATCGGCGGCGCGACCTGAGAGAGCCGCGCCGCGATATCTCCATCTTCCGGATCGACGGCAAAGATGTCGATTGCGCCATCGAGGACCTCTCCATCGGCGGCGCCTATATCATCGCGGATTGGCCGGTCAAGCCGGACACCGAGATTGAGCTGAACATTCCGGAAGCCGGAAGAGTGGCGGCACGGGTCGTCAGCAGCACCGAGAACGGCGTCCATGTTCAGTTCGATGACATCAGCGATCCGCAACTGATCGCCATCGCCAACAGCATGAGAGCGCACTACACCAAATAACAGCCGCGCATCAGAACGAGGAGCCCGGAGCGATAATCGCAAACCGGTCGGAAAGCCCTGCCAGACTGGCTTCATGCAGCGTATCGGCAGAGACGACCTTGCCGCCCGTCGGGCTTGGCAGGGCCCGGGTCGCGCAACCGTCCGAAATCACCGCGGAACTCCAGCCGAGATCCAGAGCCGCGCGCGTGGTCGAGCTGACACACATATGGGTCATGAAGCCGCCGATGATGAGCTTCTTCCGGCCCGTCGCCTCAAGCACAGCCTGAAGATTCGTGCCTGCGAAGGAGTTCGGCAGCTTCTTGTCGACAATCTCTTCACCGTCTTGCGGCGAGACCGCGTCGATGATCGCAAACCGGTCCGTCTCCGGATCGAACGCCCCGCCCGGATTGCCTTTGTGGCGGACATGCACGATCGGAGCGCCAGCCGCCCGTGCTTTCGCCAGCACTGACGCCAGCACATCCGTTGCCGGCGCCACCCCCGGTAATGCCAGCACACCGCTGACATATTCGTTCTGCGCATCGATCAGCAACAGAACGGATTCCCCCAGGGCCGGCGGCGTGTTGGGCACGCCGGCCATCTGGAGAAGTGTTTTCGGCGTATCGCTCATTTTTGTTTCCTCCTGGATGCGCTCTACGGCGCTTTAAGCGGCAAGTGGCCCCATGCCGCGGCGCAGGGCCTTGCCTGGACGAGCGCCTGTATGAGCACCCGCCCCCCAGACCATGCGGCCGTTCACGAAGACGCTCTCGATGCCGCCGGACGGCGCGGTCGGATTGTCGAAATCGGCCCGGTCGATCACCGTCTTCTCATCGAACACACAGATATCGGCGAAGTTGCCTTCAGCGATCCGTCCCCGCCCCTTCAGGCCGAATTTATCGGCGGAGAGCCCGGTCATACGGCGCACCGCCTCTTCCAACGAGAACAGCTCAAGATCGCGGCAGTAATGGCCCAGCACTCGCGGGAACGTGCCCCAGAGCCGGGGATGCGGGAACTCGTCATGCGGCAACCCGTCGGAGCCGATCATCGCGTGTTCGAACTTGAGGATGCGCTGCACATCCTCCTCGCTCATGCTGAAATATATCGCGCCGGCCGGCTGCAGCATCTCGGCCGCCTCGAACAGGTTGCAACCGAATTCCTTGGCAATATCATCCAGCATGCGCCCGGCCAGATCCGGGCGTGCCTTCGACCAGGTGATTTTCACCTTCTCGGCAAGGGCGATGGCATCGGCCTTCAACACGGTCGAAGATGCCGCATATGGATAGACATCGAGGCCGATATCCTGGTGATGCATGTGCTTCTCGATGCAGGCCAGGGTTTCGCAGCTACGGCCGAAATTGTGTTTTCCCTGCACCTTGTGATGCGAGACGATCACCGGCACACCCGCCTCGCGGCCGATGGTGAAGGTCTCGTCCAGAGACTCCATGACCCCGTCCGATTCGTTCCGCATATGCGTCACGTAACGGGCACCAAAGGCCTTCAGGCTGCGGGACAGCTCGATCACTTCTTCGGTCGGCGCCTTATGGGACGGCGCATAAAAAAGCCCTGTGGAGAATCCGACGGCACCGGATTCCAACCCTTCTTCCAGCAACCCGCGCATGGATTTGATCTCTTCGCCGGTCGCCCCGCGATCAAGACGATCCATGGTGCCAACCCGAAGCGTCGAATGGCCGACCAGAAAGGCCGCGTTCACCGAAGCGGGCGCCTGCTCGACGGCGCGCAGGAAGGAATCGAAAGTAGCGAATTTGTACCAGTCGGCGTCCCCGATGAGATCAAGTGGCGGCGGCGGCACATCGGTCACCAACGGCGCCAGACTGATACCGCAATTGCCGACGACTACGGTGGTCACGCCCTGGCTGACCTTCATATCGAAGTCGGGCTCGCACAGCAGCATGCGGTCGTCATGGGTATGAACGTCAATGAAGCCCGGCGCGACGATGCGGTTGCTGACATCGATCCGGCGGCCGGCTTCTGATTCGGACAGGTCGCCGATGGCGGCAATCTGCTCGTCCCGAATACCAACATCCGCGCGCCGTCTCGGCGCTCCGGTTCCGTCGACTATATCCCCGCCTTCCAGAACAATGTCGAACCCTGCCTCAGCCATTACCCGATCCCCTCGGTCTAGATATCCCAGGCTAGATCGGACTGCGGAGAGGCGGGGCAAGTCAATGGCCGCGACGGAACTTGTGCCGAAGCCCGTCAGCACAAGTAGGACAAGCCTTGAGATTGGGGAAAGTCACGGCGTAGGCTCTGGGTCCCTCTCGAATAGGATCACGACATGACTTCCAGCACGAACCGCCACGCGGATTACATCATCATTGGCGCCGGCATGGCGGGCGCATCCTGCGCGTACTATCTTGCGCTGCATGGATCCGTCCTGCTGCTGGAGCGGGAAAGCCAGCCTGGCTATCACACGACCGGTCGCTCTGCTGCCCTTTACATCGAGAGCTATGGCAATGCCGCGATCCGGGCATTGAACCGTGCCGGTAAGCCGTTCTTTCTGAACCCGCCGGAAGGGTTCGCCGCAGATCCGATTCTGACACCGCGCGGCTCCCTGGTTTTGGCCGAGGCGGACCAGCTCGATGCGCTCGGCGCCATGCACGAGGAGCTCGCGGCGAACGCGGACGGTACGGAGATCGTCGAAGGTGCCCGCCTGCTCGAACTGTTCCCCGCTATAGACCCGGCGAAAGTCGTGCGTGGTCTCTATGATCCCAGCGATATGGACATGGATGTCCACGCCCTGCACTGGGGCTTCATCCGCGGCATGCGCGCGAGCGGCGGAGAGATCGTGACAGACGCCGAAATCCAGGGGCTGTCTCGAACCGCAGACGGCTGGACCGTCGAGACGCGGGCTGGAACCTTCACTGCCCCTGTCGTCATCAATGCCGCCGGCGCCTGGGCCGACGAGGTTGGCAAGATGGCCGGCGCCAAGCCGATCGGGCTCATACCGAAGCGGCGCACTGCCTTCACCTTCGATCCGCCGGAAGGAATCAATCCCGATATTCTGCCTGCGGTCGTGAACGTGAACGAGGACTGGTACATCAAGCCGGAAGGCGGACGCTTCCTCGGATCGCCCGCCGACGAGACCCCCTCCATGCCGACAGACGCCCAGCCCGAGGATCTCGACCTCGCCATCGCTGTCGACCGGATCGAGAATGCCACCACCCTGAAGGTCGGACGTTTCCATAGCCGCTGGGCCGGACTGCGCTCCTTTGTCGGAGACAAATCTCCCGTCGTGGGCTTTGAGCCAGGCTTGCAAGGCTTTTTCTGGCTCGCAGGGCAAGGCGGTTACGGCATTCAGACATCAGCCGCCATGGGAATGACATCTGCTGCCCTGGCGCAGGGCAAGGCCCTGCCCGATCAGGTCGCGGCCGAGGGTCTCTCTGCCGCAGATCTCGCTCCGGACCGTTCTTCACTCGCGGATGCTGTATACTTCTCCGGCGGGGAATCCTGAACGGAAAAATATTCCCACTGAACAGGAGTAAAGAGACTAGGCTTTCCCTGAGCGACACATAAGGGCGACCGATATGTGCAAATCGTTCCCGGTCCCCTTTTGTGCTTTTGACAAGATGCCATATGACGCTTAGTAACCGCGCTCAACTTGGATTTTGAACGGAACACCCGGCCCGATGGATCATCTCGACGCGCTGGAAGCGCAGAGTGTCTACATTCTGCGCGAAGCCTTTAACAAGTTCGACCGCATGGGCATGCTCTGGTCCCTCGGAAAGGATTCGAACGTCATGGTTTGGCTCGCCCGCAAGGCGTTCCTGGGTCATGTACCGTTCCCGTTGATGTTCTGCGACACCGGAAAGAAATTTCCGGAGATGTATGACTTCCAGAAAAAGTATTCCGCCGAATGGGGCGTGAACCTGATCGTCCGGGACTGCCCGCCGATCGAAGAGATTGATCCGACGCTCCCGCCGGCCACCCGCTCCGCCGCCCGCAAGACCGAGGCGCTGAAGCGCCTGATCGCCGAGCAGGACATGCAGGCCGTGGTCGCCGGCATCCGTCGGGACGAGGAAGCCACCCGCGCCAAGGAACGCGTCTTCAGCCCCCGCGGCGAGAATGCCGAATGGGATTTCCGCGACCAGCCACCGGAATTCTGGGACCAGTTCAAGACCGATTTCGCGCCTGGCACCCACATCCGGATTCACCCGATCCTGCATTGGACCGAACTCGATATCTGGCGCTATATCCAGCGCGAGGGCATTCCGATCGTCGACCTGTATTTCTCGAAGAACGGCAAGCGATACCGCTCCCTCGGCGATCAGGACATCACCAATCCCATCGAGAGCGAGGCCGGCACGATCGAAGAGATCATCGCCGAGCTTGAAGGAACCACCATCGCCGAACGCAGCGGCCGCGCCATGGACCACGAGGCGGAAGACGCCTTCGAACGGCTCCGTACCGCAGGCTATATGTAAGTCCCATTGCCGCACTTGATCGGTCAAGAGTTTCAAAATGCACGTTTCCTCTGAAATCCCTCCCCTCAAGCTCGTCGTCGTCGGCCATGTCGATCACGGCAAGTCGACCCTGATCGGCCGCCTGCTGCACGAGACCAACTCACTGCCGGACGGCAAGGCCGAAGCCGTCATCGCCATGTCCGAACGGCGCGGAATGCCGGTCGAATGGGCCTTCGTCCTCGACGCACTACAGGCGGAGCGTGACCAGGGCATTACCATCGACACGACGCAGATCTTCTTCAACACGGAGAAGCGCAACTACGTCATCATCGATGCGCCGGGCCACAAGGAATTCCTGAAGAACATGGTGTCCGGCGCGGCTTTGTCCGATGCCGCAGTGCTGGTGATCGATGCCAAGGACGGCATGCAGGAGCAATCCCGGCGACACGGCTATATCCTGCACCTGCTGGGCGTTCGGCAGGTTGCTGTCGTTATCAACAAGATGGACCTGGCAGATTATCGCGAGGAGCGCTTCCAGGAACTGACGACCGAAATCCGCAACTACCTGTCGGAACTCGGCCTCGAAGCCTCCGCCATCATTCCGGTCTCCGCCCGCGAGGGACAGGGGCTTATCAGCGCGCCGGACCGGATGCCTTGGTACCAAGGCCCTTCTCTCGTCCAGGTACTGGACGCTTTCACGCCCCCGGTTCTGCCGACGGAGCGACCGCTGCGCCTCCCGGTACAGGACGTCTACAAGTTCGACGAACGCCGGATCATTGCCGGCCGGATAGAGAGCGGCCGCATTCGCACCGGCGATACGATCCTGATCTCCCCGTCCAACAAGAAAGTGACGGTCAAGAGCATCGAGAGTTGGAATACCAATGCGCCGGCCCTCAGCGCCTCCGCTGGCCAGTCCGTCGGCATCACGTTGAGCGAGCAGCTTTTCATCGAGCGCGGCCAGATGATCAGCCACGAGGCAAATGCGCCGGTCGAGACCAATGTTTTTCGGGCCCGGATTTTCTGGCTGGGCCGCAAACCTCTGGAAGTCGGCAAGCGCTACAAACTGAAGCTCGCCAACAATGAGCAGACCGTCGAGGTGCAGTCGATCGAGACAGTGATCGATGTCGAGAATCTGACGACCCACTCGGGCGACACCCTGGAGCGCAACGCAATCGGCGAAGTAACACTCCGCGCCCGCGCCATGCTGGCTCTCGACGAGTTCTCCGACAACCCCAAAACCGGCCGCTTCGTCCTGGTGGACGAGTACGACACGGTCGGCGGCGGCACCATTTTCATGGAAGGCTATCCCGACCAACGCAGCCGCACCGATGTCCGGTCGACCAACATTACGGCGGTCGAGCACCGGGTGACCCCGGAACTGCGCGCCCATGCCAACGGGCACGAGGGTGGCGTTCTCTGGCTGACCGGCCTGTCGGGCGCCGGTAAATCGACCATCGCCATCGAGCTGGAACAGCAGCTTTTCGCCAAGGGGTATCAGGTCTATGTGCTGGACGGGGACAATGTCCGTTTCGGCCTGTCCTCCGATCTCGGCTTCGCACCGGAAGACCGGGTGGAAAACATCCGCCGCGTCGGCGAAGTCGCCAAGCTCTTCGCCAGCGCTGGCGTGCTGGTCATTACGGCCTTTATCTCACCCTACCGCGCTGACCGCGACCGGGCCCGCTCCATCGCACCGGACCTGTTCCACGAAGTTTATGTCGCGGCTGATGTCGCCACATGCGAAGGGCGCGATCCGAAAGGTCTCTACAAGAAAGCCCGGGCCGGCGAGATCAAGGAATTCACCGGTGTTTCGGCCCCGTATGAGGAACCGGTAACGCCGGAGGTAACGGTCGACACAGCGGACCGTACGGCGAATGAGTCCGTCGCCGAACTGATGGCCTATGTGGAAGAGAACTTCAGCCTGGTTAAGCGGAACGGTGACGGCCGCTAGAGATGCCTGCCTCGCTCCAGGATCTCCAGCATGTACTCCCGATAGGTCATGCCAAGTTCCTTCGCCCGTTTCAGCCGACGCTGCAAAATCAGGCGATCCGCCGGCGGCTCCCAAGCCTTGGCGATGGCTTTGCGCCAGACAAGACGGTTATAGGCCACGCTCAAAGGCGGTCCCATATTGTGCCCAATGCCAATGGGAACTCGCTTGCGCAGGCCGACCAGCGCGGAAACCTTTTTCCGTTCAATGCGATTCATCTAGGCGTGATCCGATAGGCGCAACGACGTGCGCCGGCAAGAATATGATCGGTCCGCTCTACCATGCAATCCGGTCCGAGAACATCCTGAAAAAGCTCCAGTTCAGCCCGGCAAATTCCCTGGCATTCGGCCGCCGCCGCACATATCGGGCAATGGTTCTCGATCAGCAGGAACGAGCCGTCGTCCACCTCTGACCAATCGGCCATATAGCCTTCCCGCTCCCGCATCGCGGTCAGCCGCTCGAGCCGGTCCTTGAAGCTATCGGCTTTCCCTATGTCGGCCTTGTAGGCGTTCAGGGTTTCAACCCTGCGCTTGTCGATCAAACGGTCAAGCCCAGCGTCCCCGAACAGCTCCCGGACGGACTGCAATAGCTCGACGGTGAGCTGGGCATGATTGTCCGGAAACCGAGCGTGGCCGCTCTCGGTCAGCATCCAATAGCGGCGTGGCCGGCCACGGCCCTGGCGCCGGTCCTCGGGTTCAACGAGACCGGCATCGGCGAGTTTCGCCAGATGCTGACGCGCAGCTTCCCCGGTCATCGAGAAATGCGCGCCGAGTTCACCGATGGTCTGCGGACCCCGGGTTTTCAGCTGGAACAGAATGCGGTCGGCGGCACGGTCATTCATAGCGATTTTCCAAGACGTTACCTGTCTTTATCAAGAAAACGCTTGGCTTGGAAAGCCGGGATGGAGAAACCACCTCAATCGATCAGCTTCTCAAGGCTTTCCAGACGATCTGCCTCTTCCGCCGGTTTGTCCCAGCGAATGCGGTGAAAACGCGGACAGCGCATGGCAACGCCGCTCTTGTGTCGCGATGACCGGTGCACACTGTCGAACGCCACCTCGACGACCAGCGACTGCGTCACCTCCCGAACAGGCCCGAACCGGTTGGCTGTATTGTCGCGCACCCATTTATCAAGCTTCTTCAGCTCCTCATCCGTAAAGCCGGAACAGGCCTTGCCGACCGGCACAAGCTCCGCCCCCTCCTCCCCGTCCCGCCAGGCACCGACGGTATAGTCGGAATAAAAGGACGAGCGCCGCCCCTGCCCGCGCTGGACATACATGACGACCGCATCTGCAGTCAGCGCATCCCGTTTCCATTTGAACCATGGCCCTGCCGGTCGCCCTGCCTGATAGACGCTGTGGCGATGTTTCAGCATCAGACCCTCGCTCTGCGCGCTCCGGCTCCCGGCCCTGAGCGCCTCAAGCGCTTCCACGCTGTCGAAGGGGATCAACTCCGAGAGATCCGTGCGCTCTGGCTGTTCACGCCCCCAGAAAGCTTCCAGACGAGCCCGCCGCGCCTCAAAGCCGAGGCCGCGCAAGTCTTCGGTGCCGTCGAACAGGATATCGTAGAGCCGGATATGGGCCGGGTGCTGCTGCAGCATCTTTGCCGTCGTCCGCTTCCGGTTGAGCCGCTGCCGCAGATCGTCGAACGGCGCGACTTCCCCTTCCCGAACCACCAACAATTCGCCATCCAGCACGCCTTCGAAGGTCATGAAGTCAACAATGTCAGGAAAGGCAGCAGAAATATCGTCACCGGTCCGGGAATAGAGCCGCCGCTCGCTACCTCGGGCGGCAAGCTGGACCCTAAGCCCATCCCATTTCCATTCCGCCGCATAGTCCGCCAGTGGCAGCTTCACCAGCTCCATGTCATCGAGCGAGTTGGCCAGCATCAGGGGGCGGAAGACGGCACGGTTGCTCATATCCGGGCGCGGTGCCCGGCCCTCCAGCCAGGCGAACAGCGGCTCATAGGGCGCCTCCAGCCCGTGCCAAATCTCTTCGATTTCGTCCACTGAAGTCTCGAAAGCATCCCCAAGTGCCGCCTTGGCGAGCCGAGCTGAAACACCGACTTTCAGGCTTCCTGTCACCAGCTTCAGCAACGCCCAGCGACCGGTCGCATCCAGCGTATCCAGCCAGCCTGCCAGCTGCTCACCCGCCTCGGGTGCCTTGAGCCCCGCAAGCTGTTCCGGAAGTTCGCCAAGCCGGGGCGGCGCCGCATTCGTCGCTCGTTCAGGCCAGATCAGGGCGACCGTTTCAGCCAGGTCACCGACAAAATCATGAGACCAGCGGAATAGATCCGGGTCGACGCGCTGCATGACCAGTTGCCGGATCAGGGCCGGTTTGGCGTTTTTCAGATCCAGAGCACCGGTCAGGAGCGCAAGCGCTATGCCCCGGTCAGGGTCCGGCGCATGAATGAAATAGTCAGCCATCAGCTTCAGCTTGGTGATCTTTTGCGGCGCGTAGAGCAACCGATCGAGGAGGTGGGCAAACTGCTCCATCAGGCCTCTTCCTCATACCCGATGAGCCGCAGAGCTTGCGCCTCCATGCCTTTCAGCCGGGCGGCATGAACCAGTGCCTCTTCCCGACCGTGCGTGACCCAGACCTCCGGTGCTCCGACATCGTCCAATGTGGTCAGCAACTCGTCCCAGTCTGCATGATCGGAAATCACCAGCGGCAATTCCACACCGCCGTACTTCGCCCGCTGCTTCACCCGCATCCAACCCGACGCCATGCAGATCACCGGATCCGGCAGAGGACGAGCCCAGCTATCCGAAATCGACGGTGGCGGAGCCAGCACGATCTCGCCTTCGAGGCCCGCTCGCGGAAGGCCCTTCTCATCCGCCGTCGCCGGCAGGAGTTCGCCGAGATCCACCCCATACGCCTGATACAACTTACAAAGCGGTAGCAGACTATCGTGTAGATAAAGCGGCCGGTCATAACCTGCCGCCCTGATCAGGGATATCAGGCGCTGCGCCTTGCCGAGGGAATAGGTCCCGATCACATGGCAGCGCTCCGGGAAAAGCTCCCTGGAATGCATCAATGTCGCGATTTCACGTGTGTCATCGGGGTGTCGGAACACCGGTAAGCCAAACGTCGCCTCGGTGATGAAAACATCGCAAGGTACCGGCTCGAAAGCGATGCATGTCCTGTCCGGGCGGCGTTTGTAGTCACCGGAGACGACGACCCGTTCGCCTTTGTATTCCACCACGACCTGGGCGCTGCCGAGCACATGCCCTGCCGGAGCAAGCCAGACCGTCACGCCAGTGATGTTGATCTTCTCGCCGAAGCGAAGCGTCTGACTGATCTTGAACGGCGTCTTGCCATAGCGGACCCGCATGATGTCCAGCGTCTCGGCTGTCGCCGCAACGGCGCCGTGCCCCCGGCGGGCGTGGTCTGCATGCCCGTGGGTGATCACCGCACGATCGACTATGCGGGTCGGATCGACATAAAAACCGCCCGGCTCGACAAACAGACCTTCCGGCCTGACCTTGATCCAGCTTGCCCTGCGCGCGGCTTTGGCCATCCCTACTCGATATTGTCCGTTCGTGCCTGCTTACCGAGATAACCGCCGTGATGGCGCAGTCCATATTCGTGCCGGGAAACGCCCTTGCGCTCCATCAGCACCAGCGCCAGCGCATCGCTGACAGCAGACATGACGGACATGCTGGCGGATGGCGTCAGCCCGAGAGGACAAGGCTCTTTAATGACGCCCATATCGATGATTACGTCCGACAAATCGCGCAGGCCACTGTCAGGATGCGACGTGATGCCTATGACCTTGCCCGCATTGACGTGGCGGCTGAGCTCAATGAATTCCAGCACTTCCCGGGTCTTTCCGCTAGTCGAGAAGGCGACGATGCAATCTCCCGGCGCGACCATACCGAGATCCCCGTGAGCCGCCTCACTCGGATGAATGAAGAAGGCAGGCGATGCAGTCGAGCTCAGGATCGCCGCGAATTTATGTGCGATGAACCCGGCCTTTCCCATGCCGGTCGTGATGATCTTGCCGGATGTGCCCTGGAGAATATCCAGCGCCTTCTCGTAGCTTTCATCGACCTTGATCGCATTGATGGCCGCGGCTTCCGCGTCCAGGATCATCTTGATGCGGGAGGTGATGTCGGAACTGTTCAAGGGAGCCTCGAATCTCGGGTTTTCCAGATGCCGAAACTTACCCGACCCGCCGGTCAGACTCCAGCGTCACGACTCCTCGATTACAGCATCAATAAACCCTGAGCCAATTCATTGATCGCGGATCAGCATCAAATCAATGCTGCATTGCACCATTTTCATTTCGTACTCGAATAACGACATTGTATGTATGGAATCTAAATACTGTCGTCCGAACTGGAGCAGCACATGATCAATGAAAACACCAAACGTCCCCGGGTGTATTTTTCGGAAACCCAGCGCAAATGGTCCACTTTGCAGGCTGAAGCCGCATTGGAAATGATCGACGGACTGGCGCGCCACAACGATGAAACCGACATGTTCGGTGAAACCGCATCGGCGGCACAGAAAGCCGCCTGATACTTCGCACTTGCGAAATAGAAAGCCGGATGAGATCGAAACTCGACTCATCCGGCTTTTTTATTGTCCCGGTTCAGCCCCGGGGTTGGATACCCGGGAATCAGGGCATACTCTTCACGGGCTCCGTCCGGAGCCTGTTTCCAGTATTCGAAGAGGCCAGCCATGTCTGAACCCGTTGTCCTGCTCTCCAAAGATGCGCGTGGCGTCGCCACTGTCACCATCAACCGGCCGGAGGTAAACAACGCCTATAACGGCGATGTCATCCAGGGGCTTATCGATGCTTTCGGCGACTGCGCCGCGGACGATGCCGTTCGTGTTGTCGTCCTCCGGGGCAACGGTAAGCATTTCCAGGCCGGTGCCGACCTGAAGTGGCTGAATGCCGTAGGGACACTCTCGCCGGAAGAAAATGTCGAAGTATCTCGCCGCACCGCTTCGGCCGTCTGCGGCCTTAACGACTTTCCCAAGCCGACCGTCGCACTGGTACATGGTGGCTGTTTCGGTGGTGGCGTCGGTATCGTGGCCGCCTGCGATGTTGTCATTGCCAGCGAGGATGCAATTTTCGCCATTACCGAGGCTCGGTGGGGTGTGATGGCCGGGATTATCGTGCCTCACCTGAACGCCGCCATGGGTCCGCGCAATGTCCGCCGCTACGCCCTCACCTGCGAGCGTTTCAAGGCGGCAAAAGCGGCTGAAATGGGTTTGGTGCATGAAGTCTGTGCTACCGGGACACTGGACGAAGCCGCCGCCCCGGTGATCGACCAGTTGCTGCTCTCCGCACCGGATGCCATGGCACAAACCAAGCAGGTCATCCTGGAACACGCCAACATCACGCTCGCCGACGCCTATTTCGAGAAATTGGTCGCGCAGCATGCTGCGAAACGGCAATCGGATGAAGCCGCCGAGGGGTTGAAAAGCTTCGCGGAGAAACGTCAGCCATCCTGGTATCCAGGCGCAGCCTGAAAACCGCATTCAAATCCCGGCAGGGCCCACTGCCTTGCCGGGAGTCATTCAGGCAATGCATTTTTATCTACTTGATAATTTAGTCTTTTTTTTATCGTGGGTATTCGCGTATGCTGCCTTATTGTCGTACCAACGTACGCACAGGCCAATCGCAACTGTACAGATCGAGGAATACATGCGGACATTCCCTATCTCCCGCGCAGTATCCGCTGCCAGCGATCGAATTGCCGTAACGGTAAAATGGCCGCTTCCGGAGTGAGCGACAGCTCCTCAAACAGGACGGAGCCCCTGTCCTGGCACGTGGATATAGACAGACGATTACTGTTTATCGATCTGTCCTCAGGTTTCACGGATTACAATCTCACAAAGCATGTTCCCATGATCTGGAAAGAAAATCCGGACATCATCTGGTTCAACGTGGTCGTCGATCAGCATCGTAATGACGCAACAAACAACTGGAGCTGGAACGGCCTGCTCACAGTTGCGCAGGAGTGGCACGCCTATGCGAAGGGCAGAAACTCAGGAAAGCATGTTGCCATCGTCACTGAGAATTACTGGATCACACAGCTTGTGAACAAAGCGTTGGGCCAGATCTTTCCGGGCAGTACGTTCAAGTGCTTCAAGGATCATGCAGAGGCGACGGCATGGGCCGAGGCCGGCCCTCGCCCGGAAATACAATAGCCGCTTGCTGTAATCCCGATCAGCAACCACTTTCGGGACATGCTGGATAAAACCGCACAGCCCCGACCGGACATGACCGGCCTGCCAAAAACGTTCCGCGACTGGTTTTCCGGAAAAAACTGGCAGCCGCACCCGCACCAGCTCGAAATGCTGGAAGCGGCCCAGGCGGGTAAACATGCCTTGCTGATCGCCCCAACCGGTGGCGGGAAGACCCTCGCCGGGTTCTTGTCCAGTCTGATCGAGTTGTCTGAAGCACCTTTTGACGGCCTGCACACGCTCTATATCTCGCCGCTGAAAGCGCTGGCTGTCGACATTCATCGCAACCTGACCCTGCCGATCGAGGAAATGGCGCTGCCGGTCACGGCGGAAACCCGGACAGGCGACACACCGCAAGCGAAGAAACAACGCCAACGCGGCAGCCCTCCGAATATCCTGCTGACCACACCGGAAAGCCTTGCCCTGCTGCTTTCCTATACGGACGCTCCGAAGATCTTCCGGCGGCTGCGCACAATCGTCATCGATGAGCTGCATGCACTTGCACCCAACAAGCGGGGGGAGCTGCTATCGCTCGGCCTTGCCCGCCTGGCAAAGCTTGCACCGGATGCGCGCCGTGTCGGCCTCTCCGCGACGGTCGCTTATCCCGACGCGCTGGAAGCCTATTTGTCTCCGACCGGACGGACAGGAAGCGGGACAGTCGCGCGCGTCAGCGGAGGTGGCGCGGTTGCCGCCGAGGTCAAGATCTTGATCGGTCGCGGCCATTTCCCCTGGTCCGGGCATATGGGAAGCTATGCCGTCGAGGATATCTACGAGCAGATCTGTGGCGCCGCGACCACATTGGTCTTCGTCAACACCCGCGCCCAGGCGGAAATCCTGTTCCAGGCGCTCTGGAAGATAAACGAGCAGAACCTGCCGATCGCCCTGCATCACGGCTCCCTTGCGGCGGAGCAGCGGCGCAAGGTGGAAGCGATCATGTCGCAAGGGGGATTGCGCGCCGTGGTCGCCACCTCCTCCCTCGACCTCGGCATCGATTGGGCGGCGGTCGACCTGGTCATCCAGGTCGGAGCCCCAAAAGGCTCCTCCCGCCTTCTGCAGCGGATCGGGCGGGCCAATCATCGGCTCGATCAGCCCAGCCGGGCTATCCTGATCCCGGCGAACCGGTTCGAGGTACTGGAGTGTCAGGCAGCCATCGATGCGGTGAAGGAGATGACCCTCGATGGCGAGTTACCAAGCGAGGGCGCTCTCGACGTTCTGGCGCAGCATATCCTCGGCACCGCCTGCGCCGGGCCGTTCCATCCGGACCAGCTCTACGAGGAAGTCCGGACTGCCGCGCCCTATGCAGATCTCGGCCGGGAGGATTTCGACGCCGTCCTGCGTTTTGTGACGGATGGCGGATACGCCTTGCGCACCTATGACCGGTTCCGGCGCCTGCGGCCGAAACCCGACGGACTGCTGACCGTGGTCAACCAGCGCGTTGCCCGTTCCTACCGGATGAATGTCGGTACCATCGTCGAGGCGATCACGCTGAAAGTCCGGATGCGCCGGGGACGTTTTCTCGGCGAGGTCGAGGAATATTTCGTCCAGGGCCTGACGCCCGGCGACACCTTCCTGTTCGCAGGTCAGCTTTTGACCTTCGAAGGCGTGCGGGAAACCGTGGTGGAAGTCAGCCCCGGCAAGGGTGAGGAGCCGGAAATTCCGGCCTATATGGGCGGCCGCCTCCCCTTCACTACCCATCTCTCGGACCGGGTGCGGGCCATGCTGGAGGATGACCGGAACTGGCCAACCCTGCCCGCCCCCGTCGAAGACTGGTTGCGCATGCAGCAATGGCGCTCGGTCATGCCAAAGCGCGACCGACTATTGGTGGAAGTGTTTCCGCGCGGCGGGAAATTCTATCTGGTGGCCTATTGTTTCGCCGGACGCAATGCGCACCAGACCCTGGGCATGCTGCTGACCCGGCGCATGGAGCGGGCGGGACTTGACCCGCTCGGCTTCGTTGCCAGTGACTATGTAATAGCGATCTGGGGCCTGAAGGAGCCCCGGGCCGAAGATGTGGCGGGGCTTTTCGATCAGGACATGCTGGGCGACGACCTTGAGGAGTGGATGGCGGAATCAACCCTGCTGAAACGCACTTTCCGCAACGTCGCCGTGATCGCAGGCCTGATCGAGCGCAAACTGCCGGGGCATGAGAAAACCGGCCGGCAGGTCACGTTCAATGCGGACCTGATCTACGATGTGCTGCGCAGCCACGAGCCGGACCACATTCTGCTCCGCGCCACACGGGCGGACGCAGCGCGCGGCCTGACGGACATCCGCCGCCTCGCAGATTTGCTTGTTCAGGTACAGAGCAAGATTGATGTCCGGCATCTCGACCGGGTATCCCCGCTTGCCGTACCGATCCTGTTAGAGATCGGCAAGGAACAGGTTCACGGCGGCGCTCTGGACACCTTGCTGGAAGAGGCCGAAGCCGATCTGATCGCCGAAGCGACCAGAGGCAACATGCAGGCAAGCCTGCCTATCTGAACAGACGGTCTAGGTCAGTTCACGACGATGGTTGAAGTGCCGCGATACATTTCAGAGATGATGGTACGGGCGTGGCCGATCATTTTCGGATTTTCGGTGCCTTTGATCGAAAAGACGTTCGCACCGTTTGATCGGGAAAAAGATACGTAATTCTGAAGGCCGTAATTCGTAAGAAAGTTGGATTCGAAGTTCATGTTTTCCTTGGATTTATCATAATCGGTGGCGGATTGAATTCTATCGAACGCCACCAGTAGAGAGGGTGAACAAGGGCGATCAACGGCCGCCCTTGTCCGGAATGTTCAGTGTGTTTTAGTCGATGAGCTTAACGTTTTCGGCAGAAGACTTGCCGCCCTGGCCCGGGACCAGATCGAACTCGACGCGCTGACCTTCGTCAACGCCGGAGATGCCCGCGCGCTCAAGAGCGGAAATGTGCAGAAAAGCGTCCTTGGAACCGTCTTCCGGCTCAATGAAGCCATAGCCTTTGGTCGAGTTGAACCATTTAACTTTACCAGTGGTCATGATTTTTCCTTTCACGACAAATTAAGCGGTCCGTAGCCCAATGCGACGGACCGAAGGTAACGCTCAAAATATCGGAGAAGGAACTTGATCGACGGCGAAGCGGCGAGACAGTCTTTTAACAGCGACTTCTAAACGTTGCTGATACATAGGACTTATATACGCAATCGCAAGTTATTTTACGTCGGGACACACTGTTTTCATCACACTGAAACATGTACCACCCGAGCTGAAAAACAACTCAAGATACTGGCATGATTGAATAAATATAAAGCATGCATGACCCAACCCCACTGTCAGCATGTCTTTTCGTCCAGGATGACCGTTGACCCGGTTCCGCGGATCGGCCAAAGCAGCGCCATGACTTCAGAACCGCTCATCCTCAACGGGGTCTCCCTGCTCGCAGATCTTTCCGGCGCCTTGTATTGGCCGGACCGCTCCCTGCTCATCATCTCTGATCTGCATCTGGAGAAAGGATCGAGCTTCGCCGAAAAAGGTATTCCTCTTCCGCCCTACGATACGGCAGTCACACTGAAGCGCCTTGCAGCTATCTGCGGTCAATACAATCCCCAAACGGTGATGTGCCTCGGCGACAGTTTTCACGATACCGGCGGCCCCGACCGGATGGGGAAAGCCGACCGAGCCGCACTTGAGCAGCTGATCGCGGCATATGACTGGCTCTGGATCACGGGTAATCACGACCCGGAGTTGCCCGAGGACCTCCCTGGCCGGAGGATTATGGAAGAAACGATCGGCGCCCTCACTTTCCGCCACGAAGCCTCCCGAGAGCCTGTCAGAGGCGAAATCAGCGGTCACTACCATCCGTCGGCACGGGTGCGGACCCGGCAGCGCTATCTCAGCGGCCGTTGTTTTGCCTATGACAGTGACAGACTAATCATGCCTGCCTTCGGAGCATTAACCGGCGGCCTGACAGTCCATGATAAAGCCATTCGCGCGGTCCTCGGCCCGCATTTCGATATTCTGTTCCTCGGCCCTAAACGTATCTACCGGTTCCCGGCCGATAGGCTTTGCTGAACGGAAGTGATCCGAGTCCGGCTCGCCCCCGTATCTCCCCTTGCAAGTTCTCAAGGGTAGAAGCGTGACCGAACGACCGATCATTCTCTGGTTTCGACAGGATCTGCGGCTCGGCGACAATCCGGCCCTGACGGCGGCGGTTGCATCCGGCGCCCCGATCCTTCCGATTTTCATTCTCGATGATGAAACACCCGGCAGGTGGGCCCCTGGCGGTGCGTCTCGCTGGTGGCTTCATCGCAGCCTCAATGCGCTTCAGCAGTCCCTCGCCGCTGTCGGCTGCCCGCTTCTGTTACGACGCGGCAATGCGTCCGGAATTATCCGGACGCTTGCAGCGGAGACCGACGCACGCGCCGTTTACTGGAACCGTTGCTATGAGCCGTACGCCATCCCCCGCGATACCGCACTGAAAAGCGCGCTGGTGGACGATCGTGTCGAGGTCGAAAGCTTCAATGCGGCGCTTCTGTTCGAACCCTGGCAGGTGAAGACCAAGACCGGTACGCCGCCAAAGGTCTATTCACCCTACTGGCGGGCAATGCGTCTACTCGGCGATCCAGAGCCGGAGCACGCGGCTCCGCATGCTATCCCGCACATATCGAAGGTCCCAGAAGGCGATCAGCTTGACGACTGGGACTTGCAGCCGCGCGGTCCCGACTGGGCGTCCGGCTTCACCGCACTCTGGCAGCCGGGTGAGGAGGGAGCACTCGACCAACTGGAGCAATTTCTGGAGAACGCGCTCGACGGATACAGAAAGGGCCGTGATTTCCCGTCACAACCGCTCGTCTCGCGCCTCTCGCCGCATCTTCATTTTGGAGAAATCGGACCGCGCCAGGTCTGGCACCGTACCGTCGCGCACTGCATCACGACTGGCCGCGACCCGTTCTCGGGATCGGCGGAGCATTTCCTGAAGGAACTGGTCTGGCGCGAGTTCTCCCACGCCCAGCTTTATTACAACCCGGACCTCCCGGACGCCTGTCTGCGCCCGGAATATGAGCACTTCCCATGGGACAGGGCGGAAAAGCCACTGCGGGCATGGCAGCGCGGGCAAACAGGTGTTCCTATCGTGGATGCCGGTATGCGCGAGCTCTGGCATACCGGCTATATGCACAACCGGGTGCGGATGATCTGCGCTTCTTTCCTGGTGAAGCACCTGATGGTGGACTGGCGTGCAGGCGAGGCGTGGTTCTGGGATACGCTGGTAGACGCCGACCTGGCCAACAATGCGGCGTCATGGCAATGGGTCGCCGGGTCCGGCGCCGATGCAGCGCCCTATTTCCGGATCTTCAACCCGGTACTGCAGGGTGAAAAATTCGATAAAGACGGTGGATATACCCGCCGCTGGGTCCCGGAACTTTCAGGGGTTCCCGACCGCTACCTGCACAAACCGTGGGAAGCACCGGGAAACCCGGCACCGGATTACCCCGCCCCTATCGTCGATCTTGCATTCGGCCGCATGAGAGCGCTTACAGCGTTCAAAAGGCTGAATGACGGGCTTTCATCCGATATCGCCGCATGCGCTTAACCACACGCGAAATGCTGCACAGTCGGCACTATTATGATTAGGATTTTTCCGGGGGTATTGGAATGCGCATAGCTGTCATCGGAAGCGGTATCGCCGGGTTTGGCGCGGCATGGTTATTGTCATCGCGCTACAAGGTCACTGTCTATGAGGCGAACGAGCGGCTTGGCGGGCACAGCAATACCGTGTCCGTCGATTATGACGGCCGGAAGATCCCGGTCGATACCGGCTTCATTGTCTATAACGAGGCGACCTATCCGAACCTGATCAGTCTGTTCGGTGCCCTCAATGTGCCGACGAAGCTCAGCGATATGTCATTCAGCGTTTCCGTCGATAACGGTACGCTGGAATATGAAGGCTCCCTCAAGGGGCTGGTGGCGCAACCGGCTAATCTCTTAAAGCTTGGCTATTACAGAATGCTGGCCGACGTTGCGCGCTTCTTCGCCGCCGCCCCGCGCCTGCTCGAGGAAGACAGCGATCCTGGTCTCACGCTCGGCGATTTTCTCAAACGTGAAGGCTATGGCGACGGCTTTCTCTACGATCACTTGCTGCCGATGGGTGCCGCGATCTGGTCCTGCCCGGTCGAAACCATGCTGGCTTTCCCGGCTCGCAGCTTTGTCCGTTTCTTCGTCAATCACGGCCTGCTGAAACATGCGAACCGGCCACAATGGTTCACCGTCGATGGCGGCTCCCGCTCCTATGTGCAGCGGCTCGCCACGGAAATCGAGCAGCGCGGCGGGCAGATCCGGACAGGTCACCCCGTTCGTCGCATCCGCCGTCTTGAGACCGGCGTGATGATCGAGGAACCGGACGGCTCCGAGACCTATTACGATCAGGTCGTCATTGGCGCGCATGGCGACGAGGCGCTGGCCATGCTTTCCGATGCCAGCGACGCGGAACGCGCCTTGCTCGGCTGCTTCAACTATCAGGACAATGTCGCGGTGCTGCATCGGGATCCGCGCCTGATGCCTAAGCGCCGCAAGGCCTGGGCCTCCTGGAACTATCTTTCGGACGGCCGCCGCAACATGGACCGCGCCGTCGCCCTGACATACTGGATGAACCGTCTGCAGGGTATCGACGACAATTGCCCGCTGTTCGTCACCATGAACCCGATCGAGGAGCCGGACCCGGCTCTGGAATTCGCGCGTTTCAACTACACCCATCCGGTATTCGACAGCGCCGCGGTCTGGGCGCAGAGAGAAATGATGCCGATCCAGGGCGTCCGCGACACCTGGTTCTGCGGTAGCTATTGCGGTTACGGCTTCCATGAAGACGGGTTGAAGGCGGCTATTGCCGTTGCCCGCGGTCTCGGCGTTTCGCCTCCCTGGGAAACCGGAGTCGAGGCAGCCAGCACACATTGGCTCGACCAGAACAGCGCGGATACACTAGCTCAGGCAGCAGGTGACGACTGAGATGGAGGTATCCGCGCATACCGGAACAGCCACGCCGGCAAACTCCTGCCTCTATCGAGGCATGGTCACGCATGCTCGGCTGATCCCGTTCCGGCACCGTTTCGCCTACCGGGTTTTCTCCATGTTACTCGACCTGGAGGAGATCGAGACGCTCGCCGGCAGGCTCCGCCTGTTCTCCCATAACCGGTTCAATCTGTTCTCCTTCTTTGACCGCGACCACGCCTCGCGCGACGGTACGCCGGCACGTGAGTGGGTCAGGCAACAGCTTCGCTCGGCAGGATATGACACAGTTGAAGGAAGGGTTTTAATTCATTGTTTTCCAAGAATTTTTGGATATGTCTTTAATCCACTCACCATCTATTTCTGTCATCATGAGGACGGCCATCTGCAGGCGATCCTCTACGAGGTAAAGAATACTTTCGGCCAGCAGCACTGCTACCTGATCCCGGTCGGTCCGGACCAGGGAGATGGCGGCATGATCCGGCAAAACTGCGACAAGAGTTTCTACGTCTCCCCCTTCATGGACATGACCGCAACCTACCGGTTCCGCCTGAAGGCGCCAGACGAAAAACTCTCAATCCTGATCCGTCAGGACACGCCGGAGGGAGAGACACTGGTCGCCACCCATACCGGAACGCGGGAAGCGATGACGGACAGGGCGTTGCTCAGGATGGCCCTGCTCTATCCGCTTCTCACGGCAAAGGTCGTCGCCGGCATCCATTGGGAAGCCCTGAAGCTGTGGATCAAGGGAGCGGTCTTCCACAAGAGGCCGGAAGCTCCGGGCGAGCCGGTATCCGTCATCGATAAATCATCCACTGGGCAACATGCTGCGTAAGTCGAGTGATCATAACTGGGGCGCGTTGAAATGACTGATCGCGAGATTTGCGAGACATCGAAATTTGTTGGCGGGACCTTCCCGGCCAAACCGGACACATTCATGCCCTGGACACGGGCTGTGCTTGTGATGCTGAAAGCGGTCCGTATGGGAGAGCTGCATTTGCAGACACCCAATGGCCAGCTCCATATCATAAAGGGGGCGGAGCCCGGCCCGAAAGCGCACCTGCAGATATGGAGCGATGCCGTGTGCCGGCGGCTCCTGCTCGGAGGAGATCTCCGTTTCGGCGAAGACTACATGGATGGCGCGTGGGATACCCCGGACCTGACGGCCCTGCTCGCGTTCGGCGCCGCTAATCGCAATGCATTGTCCAGGGCGCTCGACGGCACAAGTTTCGGCCGCTTCATGAAAACTCTCGGGCATTTCGCCAACCGAAATACCAAACGCGGAAGCCGACGCAACATCGCCCACCATTACGACATCGGGAACGCTTTCTACGGAAAATGGCTCGACCCGAGCATGACCTACTCTTCTGCCGTCTTCGAGCCGGGTGTGGAAGAACTTGAGCCGGCGCAGCGCCGGAAATACCAGCGCATCGCCGACATGCTGCAACTTGAGCCGGGCCAGACCGTTTTGGAAATCGGCTGCGGATGGGGAGGCTTCGCCTCCGTCGCGGCACGCGAATATGGCGCCCGCGTCGTTGGCCTCACGCTTTCCCAAGAACAGCACGACTACGCGATTGAACGGGCGAAACGCGAGGGTATTGCCGACAAGGTTTCGATCCAGCTTTGCGATTACCGGGATGTCGACGGACGGTTCGACCATATCGCCTCAATCGAGATGTTCGAGGCGGTCGGCGAACAATACTGGCCGGTCTTTTTCGATCAGGTGAAAGCGCGGCTGACCGATACCGGCCGTGCCGCAATGCAGATTATCACCATCAACGACAGGGATTTCGAATCCTATCGCCGGAACCCGGACTTCATCCAGAAATACATCTTTCCAGGAGGAATGCTGCCGTCGGAAGTGCGCCTGACGGATCATTTCGACGCCTCCGGTCTGGAATGCGTCGCCAATGACGGGTTCGGTATCGACTACGCCCGTACACTGGCGATCTGGAGGGAACGCTTCCTCGCCCGCTGGCCGGAGATCGCCCCACTCGGCTTCGACGAGCGGTTCCGGCGGATGTGGGAATATTATCTCTGCTATTGCGAAGGTGGCTTTCGTGCCGGCCTCATCGATGTCCGGCAAATCGCGCTGAAACACGCTTAAGAGAATGGCAGTCACAGCGCCGGTCGACGGCACTCCCGCGCGCTATTCACGGGGCCAGCTTCTTGCCTACGGATTGCCGGGTCTGCCGTTGGCCGGGCTCGGGGTACCGCTCTTCATCTTCCTGCCCGCCTTCTACGCGCAGAACCGGGGTCTAAGCCTCGAAGCTGTCGGTTTCGCCCTGCTGTTGGCCCGGCTGTGGGACGCCTTCTCCGATCCGTTGATCGGCATGCTGAGCGACAGGATCGAAACCCGGTTTGGTCGACGAAAACCCTGGCTCTTTGCCGGCACTCCGGTTACCTGCGTTGCCATCTACATGCTGTTCGTCCCGCCCGAAGGTGCCGGTACGCTCCATCTCTTCGGCTGGAGCGTCGTTCTCTATCTTGGCTGGACGATGGTGCAACTACCCTATGCGGCATGGGGCGCGGAGCTGACCGGCGCGTATCACGAACGCTCCCGCATCACCGCCTTCCGCGAAGGCATGCTGGTTCTCGGCACATTGCTGGCAGCTGGCATGCCTGCGATCGTCTCCGCCGCCGGTGGTGGCGAGGATACCGGCACAGTGCTGACTGTCCTCGCGCTCTTTCTGGTCGTGGCCCTGCCGGTGGCAATCGTACTTGCGGCAGCAATCATGCCGGAGCGCCCGAAGCGCGCCGCGCTCCATCATCTCACACCCGACTGGCGCGCCGGGGCAGCGCTTCTGTTCCGCAACAAGCCCTTCCTCAAGCTGATCCTGGCCTATTTGCTGAACGGTCTGGCAAACGGGCTAGCGGCAACTCTCTTCGTGCTCTTCGTGGACAAGGGCCTCGGCCTGCCGCAGGAAACGGACGGGCTGCTGCTCATTTACTTCCTCGCCGGCATCCTCAGCGTCCCAATCTGGCTCGCCATCAGTCATCGAGCCGGAAAACACCGTACCTGGATCGCGGCAATGCTGGCGAACAGCGCGATCTTCGCACTCGTGCCTTTACTCGGCCCCGGGGATTATCTCGCCTTCCTGGCCATCTGTATTGGAACGGGCGCCTGCCTCGGAGCCGATCTGGTACTGCCTCCCTCCATGCAAGCCGACGTGGTGGACGTGGATACTGCCGCAGGCGGCAGCAGCCGTGCCGGGCTCTATTTCGCGCTCTGGGGGATGGCGACGAAACTCGCCCTGGCCCTCGCGGTCGGCATCGCCTTCCCGATACTGGATGCGGCTGGCTTCGATGCCAGCGGCGGAAACGATGCCGATGCCCTGCTGACACTCGCGCTGCTCTACGGCCCGGCACCGGTCGTCCTGAAACTCACGGCCGTTGCCGTCATGCGCAACTTTCCCATCACCGCGGAGCAGCAGGCCGAGCTGCAACGCAAGATCGCCGAAAACACTCGATAAACATCTTCAGGAGATGATCCATGACCCGTGTCCTGCCGTACCTACTTGTAGCAGTGCTTTTGAGCCTCGGAGCGTGCAGTTCCATGAAGATCGATGATTTCTCGGGAACCCGGCCCGACTTCCGTCCGGAAACATATTTCGCAGGCCAGAGCCGCGCCTGGGGCATGTTCGAGGATCGGTTCGGCAATCTGAAACGGGAATTTACCGTTGATCTGCAGGGCGACTGGGATGGCACCACGCTGACTCTGACCGAGGATTTCGTATATTCGGACGGCGAGACGGAGCAGCGGATCTGGCGCATCACCAAAACCGGAGACGGCCTTTACGAAGGACGGGCTGACGATGTTGTCGGCGTTGCCAAGGGCATTGCCCGGGGCAAGGCACTGAACTGGTCATACGACCTGATGCTCAAGGTTGGCGACAGCCGGATAAAGGTCCGTTTCGATGACTGGATGTTTTTGCAGCCGGACGGCGTACTGATCAACAGGGCCGATGTGTCGAAATTCGGGATCAACATCGGCACAGTCACGCTGTTCTTCCAGAAGGGCAGCCCGTCGGCGGCCTCACTTGGCGGGCGTAAAACCGCGGCCTAGCCAGCGCAGGAGCGGACCAAGCACAGGAAACAGCCCGAAGACCTGGGACGCCGCATCCCAATGGTCGATATGCGAGGCGACAAGGCCTTTTTCGTCGAATGTCACCTCGCTCATGCCGGTGATTTCGATTTCCCGACGTCCCGCCCCCTTGATCCGCCCGGAGAACCGCCATTTGAGGTAGCAGGCCTGCTTTCCCACGGCCTGATCGAGCACTTTGAAGACAGGCTCTTCCATCGCCTCAAACATGTGACGGAAAATACCAAGCACCGCCTGCCTCCCCTGCACATCGCTGAAGGGGTCCCGGAAACGGACTTCATCCGACAGCAGAACAGACAGGGTTTCCAGGCGGTCAGGGGTCAGCGCCTCGAAACATGCCGCATAGGCGGCCAACGTCGTTTTGCTATCCATTGCCGTCACTTGCCGGTTCCTCTCTTCAGAAAGCGGAAATACAGACTGTAGGGCAATGCGTTCAGACAACGCAGCATGATGGCGAAGACTCGGGGAAAACTGATTTCGAACCTGTCAGATTGAAGGCCGCGATAGAAAGCCTCGGCGGCATCCTCCGGCTCCATCAGAAACGGCATCGGAAACGGGTTCTTGTCGGTCAGCGGGGTGCGGACAAATCCCGGGCATACGAGCTGCAGCTTCACGCCGTTCCTGTCGAAATCCGGCTTAAGCGCTTCGGTCATGTTGATCAACGCTGCCTTGGTTGCTCCATAGGCCGAGGCTGTCGGAAGTCCGCCATATCCCGCAACGGAAGAGACCACGGCAACATGACCAGCCCGGGCCGCGATAAAGCCAGGGACAATGGCGGCAAGACAGTTCACCACACCCATCAGGTTTATATCGATCAAGCTCTTGAAGGTCTCGCGCCGGAAGTCCTCGATCTCGACGGGAATGTGTGTTCCAGCGGCAAACACCGCCATATCCAACCCGCCCCTCTCCTCCCGGATACGGGCGACAGTATCGACCGCCGCAGATTCATGCGTCACATCCAGCGGGTACGCAAAGAAACGGCCCTCGTGTTTTTCGGCCAGATCGTTCAGCGCGGCTTCGGACCGGGCAGAGCCCGCAACGATCCAGCCGTCGCGCATCATCCGCTCGGCGAGAGCAAGTCCAATGCCGGAGCTCGCACCGGTGATCCAGACGCATTTTGCTGTCATAACGCTTCCTTCGATCAGCTTACTCGAGGTCTTTCAGAACGTTCCGGACTTCTTCGGACCCGAGATCCTTGACGCTGTCGAGCTCCAGAAAGCGACTCTCGTCGCCTGGGCGCGGAACAATACGGACATATTCAAGATTGGAATCATCAACAGTGAAACTCATCTTGGCCCATTCGCCGCGCATGTCATACCAGATGTCGAGGTCCAGCTCGCCGCGCATCTCGTAACGGACGGCCTCGATCCGTTTGCCTTGGGATTCAATGGTTTCCGGCCCGACTTTCGTCATTGTGATTTTGCGCAGCCGGCCATATTGCAGGTCGATCAGTTTGCTGGCCCGAACCAGCGCCCTGTTCCAGTAAGTCGACGGGACGGACACATCGAGCGGCGCCAGATGCTCTCCCTCGCCGCCGGAAAACCGGAACCCGTCAGGCTCTGTTTTCCCATCGACCCTAAAAATCTCTCCATCGTCATTGACCACGCCGCGAGCCGTCAGGAGTTGTGCTCCGTTCCATTCGTCTCGCGCCCGAAGAGCGTAATAATAGAGTGAGAAAGGGCCAACGCTGTAATCAAATAACGTCTGTGTATCAACGGTATACCTATTATTCCTAACGTCAAAGCGCAGCATAACCACGCCCAGGGGGGAATCGTTCCTGAAGACCCGGAACTTGATCAAACCGTCTTCCGCCCATCCGGATGGGGCATTAGCCCGCCCCTCCTGCACGAAGGAGAAAGCGGCCCATGAAGCAATCAGGAGCGCTGTGAAAACGCGATATCGTCGAAAGATAGAGTTTCTCATGAAACGAGCCCTTACCCGGCCTTGATAGCCGCCCAGCGGCATCTGGTACGCACATGAGTTTACGACCAAAATAAAAGTCCGGATCACTGCCGGGCCTTGGATCGTGCATATGAAACATTATACTATTGCAGTGAAGCAGCTTCGAGAGCGACGGATCCCAGACCTTGGCACATGCCCGCGACAGCTTTCCAAAACCGGACCATGATCATGGCCGGTGCATGAACGACGCCCTCGGCGCCGCTGAGCGGCTCTGCGCCGAACGCGGTGTCCGGATCACCCCGGCCCGTCGGCGGGTGCTGGAGCTTGTTTGGCAACGTCATGCGCCAGTCGGCGCCTATGACATCCTGTCGGAAATGCAGCGGGATGCGGAGAAAGACGGCAAGCCGGGTGCCAAGGTGGCTCCGCCGACCGTCTACCGGGCGCTCGATTTCCTGATGGAACAAGGGCTTGTGCACAAGGTTGAATCCCAGAACGCCTATATCGGCTGCAGCCACCCGGAGGGGAGCCACGATTGCGGCTTTCTGATCTGCCGGGAATGCGGATCGGCTCTTGAGATCGAGGATGGTGAACTCAGCGATCTTCTCAAGACCCTGGCCAGCAAGCACGGGTTTGAAGCCCGAAGCAGCACTGTCGAGATCGAAGGCCTCTGCCCGTCCTGCAAGTCCCAGGCGGCCTGATATGTTGAAAGCCGCCCCGGCGCTCTTGGAAGTATCCGATCTCACCGTTCTTAGAAGCGGGCGCACTGTTCTGGACAAAATCAGCTTCAGCCTCGGCCGTGGCGAGATCATGAGCGTGATTGGCCCGAACGGCGGCGGCAAGACCACCCTGCTCAGGGTTATTCTCGGACTACTCATACCCGACAGCGGCACAGCAAAACTTACCCTTGGCACCAGCGTCGGCTACGTGCCGCAGAAGCTCGCGCTCGATAATTCCATGCCGCTGACACCCCGGCGCTTTCTCTCGCTCGGCATGAAATCCGCACGCGGCCGGGTTACCGAGATAGCGGAGCGGACCGGCATCACCCACCTCCTCGACCAGCAGCTCACCGGTCTCTCCGGCGGCGAGACCCAACGCGTGCTGCTCGCCCGAGCCATCATGAAGCAACCGGACTTCCTGGTTCTGGACGAACCGACCCAGGGCATGGATGTCGCCGCCCAGTCGGAGCTGTTCCGCCTGATCGGGGCAATCCGGGAGGAAACCGGTGCTGCCGTGATCATGGTCTCGCACGACCTGCATCTGGTCATGCGCGGCACGGACCGGGTGCTTTGCCTCAACGGCCATGTCTGCTGCACCGGCCATCCGGCCGAAGTCGAGCGCAGCCCGAGTTTCCGCGCCCTGTTCGGACGCTTGGACGAAGCCGCCGTGGTGCCCTATCGTCACGACCACGATCACACCCATGACCATGAACACGGCCCCGATTGCGGCCATCATCACTGATCCGCCCACACTGACACCGACCCACGAGTATTAAAATGACAAGCACGACAAGCGAGCCGGACCGGCTTCCGGTCTCCATCCTCACCGGATTTCTCGGCAGCGGCAAAACCACCCTGCTGTCGAAGCTGATGCATCACCCGGAGATGGACCGGATCGCCGTCATCGTGAACGAGTTCGGCGAGGTCGGGCTTGACGATGCGCTGGTCATGGAGTCGAACGAGGATGTGGTGCTGCTGAACAGCGGCTGCCTCTGCTGCACCGTGCGCGGCGATCTTGTCGACACGCTGAAGCGTCTGTTCAAGGACCGGGCAAAGGGCAATATCCCTGATTTCGATCGCATCGTGGTCGAGACGACCGGGCTCGCCGACCCGGCCCCCATCCTGCACACCATGATGGCCGATCCGTTCCTTGTAACCCGCTTCCGGCTCGACGGCGTGATCACAGTGGTCGACGCTCATCACGCGATGGAGCAGTTCGACAAGCAGTTCGAAAGCATAAAGCAGGCAGCCGTCGCCGACCGTATCGTCCTGACCAAGACAGACGTCACGGATGCCGAGACGGTTACCGCCGTTGAAAAACGGCTCTACGAGCTCAATCCCGCGGCCCCCGTCATCAAGGCCGTCCAGGGAGACGTCGCTCCGTCAGTCCTGTTCGATGCCGGACTCTATAACCCCAAGACCAAAAGCGCGGATGTCGGCCAGTGGCTGCGCGAGGAAGCCTACCGGGCGACCGAGGGCCATGTGCATCATCACGATCACGGACATGATCATGAACATACCCATGACGGAGATCATGGCCATAATCACGACCACGGGCACCACCACGATGTCAGCCGGCATGACGATCACATTCATTCCTTCGTGCTCTATTTCGACGAGCCTCTGGAATGGAACCGGATCGCCGGCGCGCTGGATATGATGGCCCAGACCCATGGCGCCAACATCCTGCGCATCAAGGGCCTGCTAAACCTGAAGGAACTCGATGACGACCAGCCGGTCGTCGTGCATGCCGTCCAGCACATGTTCCACCCTCCGGCAAAGATCGAGAAATGGCCGAGCGAGGATCGCCGTTCCCGCCTCGTTTTCATCGTCAGGGATCTGGAAAAGAAAACCATGGAAAGCGTGATGAACTCATATCTCGCGCTCGAATTCGCCTGACCGCAATCAACGGGAAACTCCATGTCGATCAGCTTCAAAGCGGCCCTGTTGCGTGCGCCGGCCCCCGCACGCCCCTATTCCGAGCACAAACCGCTCAAGCTCGAGACTGTAAGCGTCCCAGAACCGGGCGCAGGCGAGGTGCTCGTGAAGATCGCAGCCGCCAGCCTGTGCCGATCTGATCTCTCCGTGATCAATGGTGTCCGCGCCTGGCCAATGCCAATAGTCCCCGGGCATGAGGCAAGCGGCACGGTGGAAGCTGTCGGCCCCGGAGTCGCATCAGTTTTCCCAGGCGATCCGGTCGTGCTGGTCTACCAGCCGCAATGCGGCGCCTGCCCGGCGTGCCTTGATGGTGAGGCTCATCTTTGCGGTCCCGGCCTCGCCGCCAATCGCAAGGGCGAGTTGCTCTCCGGCGGCCCGCGCCTATCGGTCGACGGGGCGCCCGTGCATCATCACATGGGCCTGTCAGCCTTTGCCGAATACGCGCTTGTTTCGGAGAAATCCGTGGTCCCGGTTCCGCACGATCTGCCGCTGGACATCGCCGCACTGTTCGGATGCGCTGTAATGTGCGGAGCGGGAACGGTTCTCAATACCGGCGCGATCAAGGCCGGATATACTGTCGTCATTGCCGGAGCCGGCGGTGTCGGCCTCAGCGCCCTGCTCGGTGCCCGTGCAGCAGGCGCGTCACGGATTATCGCCGTTGATCCCGATCCGGCAAAGCTCACCCATGCGACCCGGCTTGGTGCCAGCGAAACGATCTGTTCCGCCGACCGCAGCGCCGCCGAAGAAGTATTGTCCCTCACCAGTGGAGGCGTTGATATCGCTTTCGAGACCGCAGGCAAACTCGGCGCGTTTGAAATTGCCTATGACAGTGCGCGGCGGGGCGGCACCGTTGTTTCGGTCGGACTGGTCGACCCTAAGACACCGTTCCAGCTCGACGTCGCTGCGCTCGTCACCGGAGCCAAGACAGTCAAAGGCTCCTATGTCGGAAGCTGCAACCCGCGTACGGATATTCCGCGCTTCATCGCTATGCACCAGCGCGGGTTGCTCCCGGTAGAGGAACTGATCACGCACCGCCTGCCACTCTCGGAAGTCAACCAGGCCCTCGACAACATGGAAGACGGTATCGCAATCCGTCAGATCCTTTCGCCGCAAAGTTGAAAAATCGGAAATATCCGATCACCATCCTATTGGCCGTAATCCTTTTAGAATTTCTGAGGCGGTTAAAAATAACCACTATCAACCGGCGGTGCCGGAAAGTTGGAAGACCAGATAGAGCAGCCCCGGCATGGTCACGAAACCGATGATCGTGGAGACGATGACGCAGCCGGCAATGGTTTCCGGCTCCCGGTTGTAGCGAACGGCGAAGAGATAGGGGAAAACCGCGACGGGCATGCTCGACATCAGGATCAGCACCCCTGTTTCCATCGCCGTGGTTCCCAATACCCAGACGCCGAGAACGCCCGAGCCAAAACCGACAATCAAGCGCAGCGCCGCTATCCCAAAGCTTTCCAGCAAGTTCGAAACCCGGAGCTTCGCAAGCGAGACGCCCAGCGCGATCAAGAGCAGCGGAATGCACATGCCCCCGGCAAGGTCCGCCGTGCTGATGATCCATTTTGGCACATCAATATCCGCAAGGATGCAAACGAGCGCGGCGGCGACCGAGTAGATGATCGGATTACGGGTTAGCGAGGAGAGACCGAACTGGCCGGACGCGACCCCAACGCCGACGGTGAACATCAACACGGCCTGCACGGCGAAATAGGAAATTGCCAGCGCGAGCCCCTCCTGCCCGAAGGCAAACAGGCAAAGCGGCAGGCCGATATTGCCAACATTCGGGAACATCAGGGCCGGCAGGAAGGCCCGCACGGATTTCTTTGCCAGGAACAGGACCGGTACCACGACAGCAACCGTGACAGCGGTCACCAGAGCGCTCCCGGCCCCGAGACGGAACAGGGGCTCCATCGACAGATCAAGGCCGACCAGCGTGCCGAAAACCAGGCAGGGCGTTCCGACCAGAGTCACAAGCGACGTGATGGTCTCGTTATCGAACTGCAGCTTCAGGCGCGCCCAGAGATAACCGATGCCGGCGCAAATAAAGACGGGCACGATAATCGTGAACAATTGATAGAGCATGCAGGCGGTTCCGTGGGTGGCGGGGCGCGACGGTGATAGACCAGCGCTCAGGAACGGTCCAGAAATCCTTTGCGCTGCAGTACGGATGGCGCAGGCCGCCCGAATTCATGCGCATAGGCGTAGAAGTCCAGATTGTCGGTCTGCATGGCCGGATCGGCGATCAACTTCTGCTCGTAATTCCGGCCAAGGGTGCGGAACAGGACCAGCCGATCGGCGGCCAACTCTGGCGCCTCCCCCGAAAGATCCCGTCTGATCATGATCTCTGCAAGTTCCGAGAGTTCTTCGGAGCTGTTCTCGCGGATCACGACGCCTTTCGCCTCGAAATCCTCTCCCTTGCCGATAGCGGGAAGTCCGAGCTCGAGAATCTCCGAGTATGACAACGGCTCGCCAGTACTGGCCGATAGATAATGCTTGAACAGCAACAGATCGTCCTTCATCGGCAGCCGTAACAACTCATAGACCAGGTTCGCGGTCGCGGCGGGCCGGCCGAAGGCCCGGACCAGTGCTTCCGGCCCGGAGGCCTGATTGAACGCAAAGGCACAACGGGCGGACAGGAACACGTCCAACGCCTGACTGTAGCCGGGATGGCGGGGCAGATCGACGACCTGTTCCGGATACCCCTCCAGCGGAACACCGCCACGGTCCCCCAATCGGAAAACCCAGTAGCCTGCTTCGACAAACCGCCGGACCGCACCTTCGTAGGTCCGAATATCAGCGCAGCGGAAAGCGTGGTGCGCCTTTTCCGGCAGATAGCTCATGTCGCGGGCATGCAGGACAACGAAAGGCGTGCCCTCCGGCATGCCTGCCTCATCGAGGAACGCCTCACCGGTCTCGCGGATTGTGTCAGGCAATTCGAAATAGCGGATCTCTCCGCCCGTCGTCGCATGGCGCCCGAAGTCACGGATGACACGTTGCGGCGAGGCAAGGCAGAGATGAAAAAGCTTCAGGTCATGCACCCCGCCGTCGAGGAACCCCAGCAGAGGCAGGATCGCATCGGATGTCGGCACATGCACGAACTCCGGCCCGGGGCACTGCAGGATGAAAGGATTATAGCCAGGTCCCTCACCTTGCCCCGTAATCAGAACGATCCGGTCATAGTGCGGGCCGAAAAGAGTCTTCAGGAAGAACGGCTCCATGGCCGCATGGCCGATCCGGTCGACCTGCGCCAGGATATAGACCAGCGTCCGCTTGCCCTCTTCCAGATGCGGAATGACCGTATGAAACAATCGCTCCATGGTCTCCTTCTTGCCGAACTCGGCACGAAGGTTTTCCAGCAGGGCTTTGTCATCTTCCGGCGATGAGGTCATCGGTGCTCCTCTCCAGACCTTGCGGTAGCATGATCCGCGACCCTAGGGAATGGCACCCGTGCGACCGCCCAGCGTTGCACGGCCGGGGGCTTTGTGGCATTCCGCTGGAACGAAAAAAGTTAAGAACAGGGAACATGTACATGTTTTTCGAGCCCGGCGATCACAAGAACCACGGTTTCACCTTCGATCCGTTCAAGGCGACCATCTCGCCGCGGCCGATCGGCTGGATCTCGACCATTGACGAGAACGGCGTCACGAACCTTGCTCCCTACAGCTTCTTCAATGCTGTTTCCTGGGCCCCGCCCTGCGTGATCTTCTCCAGCGGCTCCCGCCCGGACGGCTCGCCGAAGGACAGTGCCCTGAACGCAGCAAAAACCGGCGAGTTTGTCTGCAACATCGTCGGCAAGGCTCAGGCGCAGCAGATGAACCAGACCGCCATCCATTTCCCGCACGGCACCGACGAGATGCAGCATGCCGGCCTCGAAGGAATACCGTCGCAGTTCATCAAACCGCTCCGGGTCAAGGACGCGCCGGTGCATCTCGAGTGCAAGTACCTGAAAACAATCGAGCTACCGTCCGTCAGCGACACCGTGGTCAATCGAATGATTCTCGGCGAAGTTGTCGGTATTCATATCGACGAGAAATATGTCGCCGATGGCCGCATCGACGTGACCAAGTACCAGCCGGTCGGCCGCCTCGGTTACATGGATTATTGTGCCGTCGGTGAAGTCTTCGAGATGAACCGCCCGGATTAAGACGGACCGAACTTAGTTCGAAAGATACTTCCTCAGCACTTCCGCCATCCGCTCAGACGTGGTGCCGCGCGGAAACATGCTGAGGAAGCGCCCGTCCGTGCCCATCAGATAGGTCAGCGTTGAATGGTCGACGAGATAGTCGTCGCCGGACATGCCGTCGAGCTGGAATTTCCGGCGGTGCACCCTGTAAGCCTTCGCCGCCGCCACCACTTGCGCTTCCGTCCCGGTCAGCCCGATCAGGTTGGGGTGAAAAGCATCGGTGAACTCTCGGAGCGCCTCCGGTGTGTCTCGGCGCGGGTCGACCGAGATCAGCAGTGGCTGTATCCGGGCCGCGCCCTCCCCCAATGAATCCAGTGCTGCTGCCATGATCGTCAGGTCGGTCGGGCAAATGTCCGGGCAATAACTGTAGCCGAAATAGACCAGCATGAACTTGCCCGCATAGACATCCGGCGTAACCTGCTGTCCTTGCTCGTCGATAAGATGGAACGCGCCACCGAACAAGGTCGGCAAGCGCAAGGATCCAGCCCCCGCCGGCAGGCTTGAAAGCAAAGCAGCGAGCAACAGAAAACCGGCCGAGAAAAACCGAACGAAGATCATCGGTTATTGCACGGGCGGCGGGGGGACGATATCGGGGCGGCCGACCTTGCCGAAGGTGCCAATCACATCATTGGCCATGCCGTCCCGTCGGAACCAGCGTTTCGCATCCTCAGTCTTGTTACGCTGCTTCCAGTCCTCCGCGAAGGCCGTGGCCCGCACCCAGTCCGTGGCGCCCGGCTTGCGCAGGCGTTGCAGCATGTAAATCACCATGGCGGGATGGGAGATGATCAGACCATCGACCTCAACCCGCTGCCCGCAATAAGGCAGAAGATCCAGCGTGGCCCCGGCGAACAGGGTGTTACTTTTCACCGCCAGCAACAACGTGCCGTCGTCCCGCACCAATCCGAGCTGGCGCTTGCCGCCGCCGCAGGCCTCAGGACAATCGCCACGCAGCTCACAGAGCAGATCGACCACTTTTGCCTCGAACTGCGCGACCATCTCGCCATCGATGCCCCATTTCTGAGCTGCGAAGGATGGAGAAGCGGCCGACAGACAAAGCGCGGCGGCAACAGCAAGAGAGCGAAACCGCCCCATTCTCACATTCCCCATGGCTGGATACCGTATTTCTCGTGCGTCAGATCGACGATGCCCTTGTCGTCGGCAACCTGGGTGACCAGCAGGTATTTCACTCCGTCCCGCTCGATCAGATCGCCATCGACGGTGACCTGATGGCTCTGGATCCGGATCATCGCCGGGTTGGAGACGTTCTGGCTGTCATCCTCGACCCGGAGCACGACATAAAGCGTGCCGTCATCGGCACGGATGCTGACCGGGATTCCGCCGACCGCACACCAGACGGCGCACTGGAAATGCGCCGAGCCTCGGGCATACATGATCTCTGTGACATAGCACCAGGTATCGATCAGCTCGCCCTCGACCCGGATCCGCTTCACGGCGTCGGCGCGCGCTTCCGGCAAGAGTGTACAGACCAGAAGCAGGACCATAAGGAAGGGGCGGACAAACCGCGGCATGACAACTCCGGCGCTTGTTTCTCCCCCGCATCGGCGGGCGGACTTTCGGTCTATAGCGTTCTCACTATAGCGCCAAGTCCGCCTCACCCGCGCTGACGAGGTCGTGAGACCTATTCGGCCGCCTCGGAAAGCTCCGGCGGCAGCTCCACACCGGTCTGCGCGGTGATATTGCCGTAATGCTCGATCCGCCGGTGCTTGGCGTAATTGAACACCGTCTCCTTGCCCATCTTGGCGAGGTCCAGATCCGCCGAATAGGTGATCAGCTCATCGTCGACGGAGGAGACCTGGCTAACGATCTCGCCCGAGGGCTGGATGATGCAGGACCCGCCGATCAGCATGCAGCCATCTTCCATCCCGGCTTTCGCCACGCCGACCACGAAGGCGGAGTTCATATAGGCATTGGCCTGCATGGTCAGATGATTGTGGAACATGCGGAGATGGTTCGGCTCAAAGGCCGACGTGTTCACGTCCGGCGTATTGTAGCCAAGCACGATAACCTCAGCGCCCTTCAGGCTCATTACCCGGTAGGTTTCCGGCCAACGCCGATCGTTGCAGATCGCCATGCCAATGATGCCGCCATGCTGACGCCAGACCCCGAAACCGAGATCGCCCGGCTCGAAATACCGTTTTTCCAGATGCTGCCACGGCCGGTTCGGATCGTATTCGGAGTGCCCCGGCAGATGGACTTTTCGGTACTTGCCCGTGATCTTGCCGGTTTCGTCCACCAGGATCGCCGTGTTGTAACGATGCCCATCCGGCGTCAGCTCCGCATAGCCGAGATAAAACCCGATCCCCCGCTCCGCCGCCGCCTCGAACAACGGCCGCGTTTCCGCACTCGGCATTTCCCGCTCGTAATGGTGATCCATTTTCGAGATGTCTTCCTCGTAGTAGCGCGGGAAGAAGGTGGTCAGGGCAAGTTCGGGAAAGACGACAAAATTACAGCCGCGGTCGCCCGCCTGCTTCAGCAGCTCGATCATCCGGTTGACGGCACTGGCGCGGGATTCATCCGGCGCGATCGGGCCGAGCTGGGCGGCGCCAATGGTAACGATGCGGGACACGGGGATTCTCCTGTTCAAGTTCCTTGGGTTTTATTCGGACTATATCAAATTTCAATCCGCCACGGGATTGAACGGTGTCGGGAAGATGCCGCGTGGCTTGATGTAGTCGTAGGGCGCGCGTGCGAGGAACTTGCCGAAGCCCGGCTCGCAGAAATCCTCGCCGTCTTTCCAGACAACGGACCCGCGTGCGACCGTGGCCGCTGGCCAACCGGTGACTTGCATACCTTCGTAGGGCGTGTAGTCCGTGGCGTGATGCAGGATGTCCTGGCTGATGGTGGTTTTCTTCTCCGCGTCCCAGACCACGATATCCGCGTCGGCACCAATCGAGACCGTGCCTTTCTGCGGGTGCAGGCCGAACAGTTTGGCGGCGTTGGTCGAGGTAATGGCGACGAATTCCTGCAGGTCGATCCGGCCTTTCACCACGCCTTCGTGGAACAGGATCGGCATCCGCGTTTCCAGGCCCGGCACGCCATTGGCGATGGAGCTGAAAGGCGCATTGTCTCCAGCCCAGAACTTACCGTCCGGATCGCCGATATTATAGGGCGCGTGGTCCGAGGTGACATTGCCGAGCGTGCCGGACTTCACGTAATCCCAGAGCGCTTCCTGCTCCGCCTTGGTGCGCGGTGCCGGGGAGCAGAGATATTTCGCCCCTTCCCGCGCGTCCCGGTCGAGATCCTCCTCAGTCAGGACGAAATATTGCGGGCAGGTTTCGGCGAAGATTTTCAGGCCGCGCTGCTGGGCCCGGCGAATTTCCTCCGCTGCCTCACCGCAGGTGACGTGGAAGATCTGGATCGGCTGATCCATCAGTTCGGCCAGAGCGATCATCCGGTAGGTCGCCTCGCGCTCGACCAGCGGCGGCTTGCACCAGGCGTGATACTTCGTCCCATTATGCCCTGCCGCCAGCAGCTTCTGGGTCATGAACATGATGGCGTCATGGTTCTCGGCATGCACGCAGACCAGCGCCTCGTTCCGCCGCGCCACTTCCAGAATGCGCAGGATCTGCCCGTCATCGACCCTGTTGCTGGCATAGGTCATGAACAGCTTGATCGACCGGTGTCCCTCCCCGATCAGCTTCGGCAGGTCCTTGCCGACAACCTCATCGTTCGGATCGTTGATAACGATATGGAAGCTGTAATCGATGCAAGCTGACTTGGCGCGCTCGTGATAGGCGGCAACGCCCTCGGCCAGACCGACGCCCTTCTGCTGCGGAGCAAAACAAACCACGGAGGTGGTGCCGCCACAGGCCGCCGACCGGGTCGCGGTCTCGAAGGTCTCCGCATTCCGGCCGCCGGTGCTGGAGGGCTGGTCGATATGGCAATGGCTGTCGACGCCTCCGGGCATGACGAGCTTACCGGATGCATCCAGCTCCTTCGTGCCCGCGCCCAGTGTTTCGCCCAGGGCAACGATCCGCCCGTCCCGAACACCTACATCGGCCTTCACCGTATCTGAGGCATTGACGACCGTGCCGCCGCGAATAACCAGATCAAATTCACTCATAGGCCCGTTCCTCAATTCGCCGCTTCCGGATAACTCAGCGGCGACAGCTCCTCGACCGGGCGCTGTGCCCAGTCCCGCTGGCGCACGCTGGACATGGTGACCTGCTGGTATTCGGTCATCTTGGCCGCCGCCTCGGCAACGTCGATGGTGATTACCTCGCCGTCACGCACCACCTGAGTGCCGTCGACATAGACATGCTTCACCGCCCGGTCACCAGCGGAATAGAGCAGGCTGCGCAGAGGGTCGCGGACCGGCTGCATGTAGGCATGGTCGAGATCCACCAGCACCATGTCCGCCTTGCAACCGACTTCGAGCCGACCGATATCGGTGCGGCCAAGCGTCTTGGCGGCGCCGATGGTCCCAGCGTCGAAGATCTCTTCCGTCGAAGCGTTGGTAAAGTCCCCGGACATGATCCGGCCGACGATCATCGCGACTTCCATCTCGTGGATGAAATTATGCGGGAAGGTGTCGGTGCCAAGCCCAAGAGGAATACCCGCCTTCACATAGCGGCCGACATTGTTCATGGCGATACCGCGTCGCCAGAAGACCGTCGGGCAATGGGCGACAGATGTGCCGGATTTCACCAGCAGATTGAAATCATCCGCCTGCGGCCAGTGCAGCCAGGGGTGATCGTTCAGGAAGATGCAGTGGCCGATGATGGTGTCTTCATCGAGCACGCCGATGCTGTCCAGCCACTCAAGCGGCGTCAGGCCGTGGCGCTGGGTCATCTCGTTAAACTCGACCACGCTCTGGGCCGCGTGGATCTGCATCTTGATACCGCGCTTCTTGGCTTCCGCATGGGAGGCCTGGATCAGCTCCGGCGTGCAGGTATCGATCTGGGACGGCCCCATCATGCCGGACATCCGGCCCGACGGATGACGATCCGCTTCCTCGACAATCTCGATGGCGCGCTCCATGCCGCGCTCTCCAGCTTCAGGGTCCCAGTCATAGACGACCGAATGGCCGTTTTTCGTGGACCATGCGGCAGAGCGATACATCGGGCAAAGCACGCCGCGAATGCCGGTTTCGGCAACCTCGTCGACCCAGTTCTCCCGGGCGCCGGACAGATCTGCATAGGTGGTCACGCCACTTTTCAGCATCTCGTGAATAGCATAGCGACTGGTATAGGGCGCCGCTTCAGGCATGATCCGGAAGACCGGCATATATTCGTAAAGCCCGCTCTGCCCCAGTTTAGGGCTACCCAGCTCTTCGTTCAGGCCCTTGTTACCAGGCTCGGAGGTCGGGTGATTATGGATGCTGATAAAGCCCGGCATCACCATCATGCGGCTGCCGTCGATGGTCTCGTCCGCCGTGCCTGAATAACCCGGACCGACATGGATCAGAATGCCGTCCTTGAAGGCGACGTCGGCATTTCGGAAGAAGCGATGCCCGGCATCGCTGCCGTTCTTGCCCTTTTCCCAGCCGATTACCCAGGAGGCGTTTTTAATGAGCGTCGTTTTCGACATATCCCTGTTCCCCTTCGCGGGCCTTCCCGGCCCCGTCTTTCGTGTCAGGCGGCTTCGGCCTGCCGGTCAAACATGATTTCCCCGCCGACGATGGCGAGATCCGTCGACGCTTCCAGAATTTCCTCGGGCTCGATGGCAAACAGATCCCGGTCGAACACCGTGATATCGCCGAGCTGGCCCTGCTTCAAAGTGCCCTTGATCTCTTCCTCGAAGGACCCGTAGGCGCCGCAATAGCTGTAGCAATGCAGTGCCTCTTCAAGTGTGAGCGTCTCGTTGCCGCCCAGAAGGGTGCCGCGCTTGGTCTTGCGGGTAATCATCGAATAGATGTTCTGGAACGGATTGGTACTGGACACCGGTGCGTCGGAGCTGGCCGACGGATGAAGACCGGCATCGAGGAAAGAGCGGAACGGATAGGCCTTGGCTGACAACTCCTCGCCCAGCACGTTCACATAGAGATCGCCAAACTCATACATGAAGATAGATTGCGGGGCTGGCAAAACGCCGATGTGCTGCATGCGGGCAAGCTGGTCGGCATTGAGGAAGCCGCAGTGCTCAATCCGGTGGCGGCGGTTGCCCTGAGCCTCGACATCGTTTCCGATTGCCAATTCATAGGCGGTCAGAATCTGCTCGATGGCGCGATCGCCTATGGCGTGGGTCGCGACCTGGTAGCCGCGGTCATGATAGTCGCGGACATAGTCGAAGAGCTGCTGATCTTCATAGATCATGATGCCGCGATTTTCAGGTTCGCCGAGATAGGGATCGAACATCGCCGCCGTCTTGCCGCCAGCGCTGCCGTCGGTGAAAAGCTTCATCGGGCCGACACGGAGCCACTCGTCGCCGTCACCCGTCATCAGGCCGAGATCGATGGCCCGGTCCGGCCAGCCGCTGGCGCCCGCCAGCATCATCAGATGCATGCGCAGACCAAACCCGCCTTCGCGCTTGAGCTGCTGATAGGCCAGCCACTCGTCATAGCCCTGGCGCAGGCCGACCCCCGGATCGGTAACACTGGTGAAGCCAAGCGAAAGGTTGTGTTGTTGGCCCATGCGGACGCCCTCCGCTAGGGCATCGATACTGTAATCGCTGAGAACGGCCGTGATCTTTTCCTGTGCCCGTTCCTGCAGCAGTCCTGTGAGCTTGCCGTTCTGGCTCTCGATATGGCCGCCATCCGGCTGCGCTGTGCTCTCGTCAATCCCTGCGAGCTTCAGCGCCGCGCTGTTGGCGACGCCCATATGGCCGCAGGTGCGCTTGACGTAGACCGGGTTGTTCGGTGCAACGATGTCCAGCTCTTCGCGAAACGGGTGACGCTTGGCATCGAGCTCGAAATGGTCGTACCCACGACCGAAGATCCACTCACCCGGCTTGGCCTTGTCGGCGCGCGCCTTGATCTTGGCCAGCATCGCCTGGAGCTTCGTGTCGGTCTTGCAATCAACCTCCGAGAGCCCGAGCCCGACCATCATCAGATGCTGGTGCGCATCGTTCAGCCCCGGCGCAGCCAAACGGCCGTTCAATTCGATCACGCGCGTGTCGGCACCGATCAGTCCTTCAAGCTCACTATCGCTGCCATGTGCGATGACGCGACCGCCCCAGATCGCGACCGATTCGGTGAACCCGGCACCCAGGCCGAGAAACACCTTGCCGCCACGCAATACCAGATCAGCTTTCGCCGTCGCCATGTCGCAATTCCTTTCGGTGCTGGCCAGCTCGAACCCTGAGGAGATGCGGGGAGCCTGCCGGGAGGGATGTCAAGATTGCGGATGAAGACACGGTCTGTCAACGCCCCGTCAGTACGCTCTCCTCAACCCGAAAACAGCAACATCATATTGGGGTTCAGTTGACACTAACGCCAAGATATTGGATATTTTTCCAGTTATTGACCCGGGGTTAACTCCCCCTTTTCGGCGGCGATTTTATTGCGATGCGGCATCTGTTCCGACGCTTTGTTCCTGTAATTCTGGTCGGGGCGCTGTCTGCCTGCTCGTTCGAGGTGCCGGAATTCAGTGACAGCGACACTCTTCCCGCCAAGGCTCCGCTCGCGCAGTTGCCGCCGGCTCCGCAGCCGCTGTACCAGCCCGGCGATACCTACGTGTTCAATGACGACGGAAACGTGGTGCAGGAACAAGTGGTCGGCGTCACGCCGGACCGGGTGACCTGGACCAACGATTCCGGTTTGATCTGGACCACGACGAACGAGCTCATCACACCGCAACTGTCCTGGTCCTCTCACCCCGAACTGGGGCGCGGTCGGCAAAATATCATCGGTAATCCGGGCACCCTCTTCCCGCTGCAGGAAGGCAATATCGTCGCCTACGGCATTCGTGGCAGCAGCGAAAAAGTGCCGACCGGGTGGGACGATGAAGTACGTTGCGTCGTTGCCGGTCAGGAAGACGTCACTGTTCCGGCCGGAACTTTCACCACCTACCGGATCGACTGCAAGCGCAAGAACGTCGACACCAGCCTCTTTTACGCCCCGGTGGCGCAAAATTACGTGCTGAGGGAGCGGACCTTCGCGAACTCACGCTCACGCAAGGAGTTGATGTCTGTCTCCCTGGCCGACAACCGGACGGCGGAAATGCCCGTGACCGTCGACCAGCCCGCCAAATTGACCGATATGGTCGCCCCTGCCTCCAGCACCCACGCAGAAATGGCGAAGCCGGACGCAATGATGGGGGCGCCCAAAGAGCCCGGGAAGATGCATGAGGGGGCGGAAGACGCCAGGCTGCTGATGCTGATCTCCCGGCTCGAGGCCGTGGTCGGCAAGCTGGAAACCATGTCCGAAGGCAAGATGATGCCTCCGAAGGCAGAGGCGGAAATGAAATCCGCCTCTAAAACGGACGATCAAGGCGACCAGAAAACCTCCCTGGCAACAGCAAGCCCGGACGGCAAATACGGTATCCATCTGGAATCCTACAGGACCATGCAAGGCGCCCGGCGCGGCTGGTCCGCCCTTGAAAAGCGGTATCCGAACGAACTGAAGGATCTCAGTTTCAAGACTGTTGAATTCGATGCAGGTGACGGACGTGGCACGTTCGTCCGGCTGGTCGGCGCCGCTTTCAAGACTCGGGCGGACGCACTGAAGGCCTGTAGCGCCATGAAAGCCAAACGCCAGTTCTGTCAGGCCGTCAGGATCGCGCGCTAAGTCTCGCGTATACCCCAGCCGGGCACGCACCGGGAATGATTGCACGGCCTCACTGGACGGGATAAGCATCGAGTGCGCGGTCGGCGTCTCTCCATGCGGGTCCTCTCAATGAAAACTGAAAACAGTCCCGCAGCCGTCGAGAATGACGGGCTCAGCAATCCGGCCCGCGCCATCGGGCTGATCGTCGTCGCGGTATCCATGTTTGCGACGATGGAAGCGATGGCGAAATACACCTCCGAGACAATCCGGGTCGAAATGGTCATCTGGGGCCGGTATTTCTTCCATTTCGCCGGCATGGTTCTGGTGCTCCCGCTGCTCGGCGTCCGCCGCACATTCCACGTTAAAAGCCCGGTCAAGGTCACCATCCGCGGGCTTCTGCTGCTCGGCTGCACGATGTGCTTCTTTACAGCGATATCGCTGATACCGCTGACGGACGCGAATGCCATCGCTTTCGTGGCACCGCTGATCACCGTCGCGCTATCCGCCTTTGTCCTAAGGGAGAAGGTCGGCATCCGGCGCTGGGCCGCCGTCGGGATCGGTTTTGTCGGCGTTCTGATCGTACTGCGGCCAGGGTTTAACGAAATCCACTGGGCTTATTTCCTGGTCCTTGCCATGGCGACGATGTTCAGCATTTTCGGCCTTATGACGCGGTCGCTCAATCGTACCGAAGACCCTGTCGCCATGCAGTTCCACACTGCGCTGGTCGGCTTTATCGGAACCGGCATTCTGGTTGCTTTTTATTGGGAAACGCCGACACTCCGCGAGTGGGCTTTTTTGATCGTGATCGGCATCATAGGCGGCGTCTCTCACCAGATCCTGATCTTCGGCTTCCGGTACGCAAGCGCCTCACTGCTGGCGCCGTTCCACTACACCGTCATTATCTGGGCGACGGTATACGGGTACTTCATTTTCGGCGACGTGCCTGAGGTCTGGACCTTTGCAGGTGCAGCCCTGATCGTGACCGCCGGTCTCTATGTCTGGATCCGCGAACGGCAGATCAAACCCAAGCACCCGGCACAACACTAAACTCCCAACGTACAGAAGACGGAAAAGACCATGTCAGGCGCTCAACATCACCGCCCTGCCCTCGGCATCTGCCTGATCATTGCCGGGTTCACCGTGTTTTCCTGCATGGATGCGCTGGTGAAACAGAGCGCCGAGACTTTCGCGATCGAGCACATCACTTTCATCCGCTATGCCGCGCATCTGGCATTCCTGCTGGTTCTTGTCCCGTTTTTCGGCTTCCGAACCTTCCTCGGCGGCTCGAAACTGAGCTTTCTGGCTATTCGCGGATGTTTCCTGTTTATCTCGACCATCCTGTTCTTTGGCGCCATCGCCAGCCTGCCGCTCGCAGAAGCCGCCGCTATCAGCTTCATGGCGCCGGTGCTGACCGTCGGGCTCTCCGCACTGATCCTGAAAGAAAGCGTCGGCATCCGGCGCTGGAGCGCGGTTGCGGCTGGCTTTGTCGGCGTGCTGATCATTCTGAGGCCCGGCCTGCAAGAGCTGACCACCGCACATCTCATGGTTCTCGGTACGGCATTTGGTTTCTCGGCCTTCTCTCTGATGACCCGGCATGCCGGGAAAGAGACACCGGCCCTCGCCACCCTGTTTCTGACAGCCGTTACCGGCGTCATCGGCTCCGCCACGCTGTTGCCCTTCGCCGGCACATGGCCAGCCGTCTCCGGCTCAAGCTGGGGGATCCTGGTCCTGATCGGCCTTCTCGCCCTTCTGGCCGAGTTTTGCCTGGTGCATGGCTACCGCTGCGCCGCCGCGTCCCTGCTGGCACCGTTCCAATATATCCAGATGCTCTGGGCCACGCTGCTGGGCTGGGTCGTATTCGACAGCCTGCCCGATGTCTGGACCAGCGTCGGCGCCGCCCTGATTATCGGCGCCGGTCTCTATATCTGGTTGAGGGAAACCCGGATCCGTCAGGCTACGCCGAGCGAAGTCCCCGCCAGCGAGCCGACGTGAACACGGTGAACATCGACAGGAACATGAACCCGGCGATGGCATAGAACACAAGTGCCGGCTGATCATTGTCGAGAATGAAACCGAAGATCATCGGCGCAATGATCCCGCCGATGCTGAAACCGGTGGTGACGAAGCCGAAAACCTTGCCGTACTGCCCGTCGGGCGTGACCGAGCGCACGATCATGTCGCGCGATGGCATGATCATGCCGTGCAGAATGCCCTGCAGGGTTAGCGATGCCAGCAGCAGCGGCTCGGCCATGTCGACAAGCGCGACAATGGAAATCATCACCGCCGTCGCCAGGAAGCAGAAGGCCGCGATCACATTGTGATTGGAAGTCTTGTCCGCCAGATACCCGCCGAAGAGGATCCCGACAGTGGTACCGACGAGATAGCCTGTCAGCGCCCCGGTTGCGACCGGAAGGGCCGTGCCGTGTAACAGGTTGAGCGCGGAAACCAGGAAGTTGTTGAGTCCGCCAGAGCCAAGCGCCGTCATGATGTAGAAACCGAGACACATCAGAATCGGGAACGAGAACAGCAGCGACCGGCTGGAAGAATCGGCCGGTTTAGCCTGCTCTGCCGCTGGTTTCTGCTTGTTGTGCAAACTGCCGGCGAACACCAACAGAACAGCGGCAGTTGCAAGACCGGCAAGGCCAACGCCGACAAGGGCCATACGCCAACCGGCGACATCACTCAAAAAGATGATCAGCGGCGGTGCGACAGCGAAACCGGCGAAACCGGCAAAGGTATGCAGGCTGAAGGCCCGACCCATGCGCGGCCCTGAAACAGAGGCCGACAGGATCGCGTAATCAGCCGGGTGATAGACACCGTTGGCAACGCCAGCGATCGCCATCATTGCAAGCAAGCCCCAGAAACCGTCCCCGAACCCGATCATCATAAAGGCAAGAGATTCAGCCGCGAGGCCGCCGATCAGAATCCAGCGGGCTCCGAACTTATCCACCAGATAGCCGAACGGAAGCTGCGTGCTCGCCGTGGCGCCGCTGAACACGGTCATGATCAGCCCAAGCTCAAGAAAGCTGACGCTGAACTCCTCGCGGAGCGTCAGAAACAGCGGCGGCAGAAGAAGAATAAAGAGATGACTGAAAAAATGCGCAACGCCAATCAGGCCGATTACCTTGAAATCGGCGAGTGACCCGCCTTCCGGCGGCGCAGCATGCGTTTCGGCGGTCATTTAAAGTTCCAGGCGGAAAGACTGATGAGTATCTGCAAACTGGAACTGACGGGACGAGAGGTCAAGCGCGCCCTCTCGTCCGAAACGGGATTACTGTTGTGCCAACCACCAGCGGGCGATCCGGTTCCCTGAATCGTCGGTGCTTTCGAACTCATTGTCTTCCAGCAAGCGGACCCGCAGGCACCGCTCTTTGGCACCGCCATAGGGTGTCAGACAATAATGCTCCTTGGTCGGCCGGACCGTCCCGGTCTCATGCACTTCGGGGAAGCCGTTCTGGGCAGGCACCTGCATCGAGTAGACCTTGCCCTTCTCCACCTTGAGGTAAAAGGCACGGTTCCCGTTGCTCAGCCAACCGGAAATCATGCGGCCCGATGCCAGAGCGAGAAAACCCGGTCCGGTCATCGCCCTGGGATCATAGGCACGCGCTGCATCCGATAAAACGGAGACGCATGTGACCATAACGACAGCAACACAGGCGATTTTAGCAAAAGGCTTAAAATGCACAGTAAAATCTCCATTTTTATTGTGCTACTTTCTTTCGGTAGCAACAATACCAGAACAGAAAGCAAAAGCTGAACAAAATCCTTCAAAATCTTGATTTTCATAGTTTTTAATTTATCTGAATTTTGAAAATGCCGCACATACCCTCAATATTCAGCCGATTTTCACTCATCTGGGCCCTGGCTTCCCTGATCTGGATTGTCCCACTCGCTATTTTCTTCCTGAACCGTTGGGATCGGGATCTGGCACCGGTGGACCGAACGTATTTGCTTCGAACGCAGACATGCAAAGCCAGTTACCGAGAGCAGGACGCACAGGATCGCTGCCTTCTGATCATGGAGCTTGAGCATTTTCAGTCCCGCAGCATCATGACCGCCAACCGGGTGCTTGCCTGCACCACCCCGCCCTTGATCGGGTTGGGGCTTCTCGTCTATCTGAGACGCCGCCGGTCTCGAGACCGATCAGCGGGAAAGGGGCGTTCTTCGTGAAATCCATTAAATCTAAGCCGCCGGCACGGGCATGGCAGCGCATGCTCAGCGGACGCAGGCTCGACCTTCTCGACCCGTCCCCTCTGGATATTGAAATAGAGGACATCGCCCACGGCCTCTCCCGGGTCGCGCGCTGGAACGGACAAACCGATGGCCGTTGGCCCTATTCCGTTGCCGAGCATTCCGTCCTGGTGGAAAATCTCGTGCACAGGCTCTATCCGGATCTCGCTCTGAAATGGCGCCTCGCGGCCCTGCTGCACGATGCCGCCGAATATGTGATCGGCGATATGATCACGCCGTTCAAGGCAATCATCGGGCCCGATTACAAAAGCGTCGAAAAACGGCTCGAAGAAGCGGTCCATCTCCGCTTCGGCCTGCCAGCGGCCCTGCCCGCCGACATCGTCAAGAATATCAAACGCGCCGATAAAATCGCGGCATACCTTGAAGCAACACAGCTCGCCGGATTTTCTCTACCGGAAGCGAATAAGATTTTCGGAAAACCGAAAACCGGGCTCGATGTTGTGATTGAACCGATCTCGCCAACGGCCGCAAAACAAGCCTATATCAAGCGGTTCCGTATTCTGGGTGGCCCCAGTAGCTAGGCGGCTCACGAGGCAAACTCAGCTCATCAGTCAACCACCCGCGCTGGATTCGGAATGCGCGTTCCGGCACAATCGAAACGGGCAAATGAAGTCGCGGAAGAATCCCGGATTTCTCAGGGGTACGAGATGCTGTTGCAGGAACAGAAAAACGAAAAGCCGCAGAAAAAGCGCAAGCTATCGCCAATTCTGGATCAAATTATTTATGGCCCGCCCAGCGTCACCTGGAACATCCATGAATTGACCCGGAAACGGGAAGCCGGAGATCCGTTTTTCAAGATCCCCAGTCTCAACCGCATCATTATTTTCAAGTATCCGAACTTCAAGGTCGAGGTATCGGATGCCGCGTCGACCAATTTTTCGAACAAGGCCGCCTCACTGTCGGACGACCGGCCGGTCGAAACAGCGCTCTACATCCCGAATGACGAAGAGCTGCCCCATGAAGGCGGGTATGCGGTCTATCTCCGGCAGAAAGATGCCGAGGAACTCCTGCAACGGTATGTCGGCATTGCCCAGAATGGCATGACGGATGAGATGAAGCGGGACTTCTCTTTTCTGCAAATGATCGATGACCTTCCATCCCTGGACCCGTTCCTGCTGAAAACCGCATTCGAGCGCCACAAGGTGGTGTGCAATCCGGCCTATCTGTTGATGGGAGATGGGGAAGAAGACAACATCAAGTCCGTCATCCGCGACAAGGTACGCCCTATCGTCAACAAGGCGCTCGGCGCCGATGCGAACGAAACGACCAAGACGCAGCGTTTCATTGACGCGATCTGGGACCCGACCATTCCGGAAGCCGCTCTTTTCATCCAGGCTTTCAAGATAGACAGCAAGGAGGTCGCGAATGTCTTCAGCGCCTGGAAGGGAGTTTCATTTTACCAGTATCAGTTTGAAATCAACAAACCCAAGATTGCCGAAGTAATCCGTTGGCTAAAATCGGAAAAATCCACTCCGATTGATCACCGGGAACACCGCGCCTTTCTTCCACAACAGGAAATGTTCAAGCAACAGGTCCTGAAAAAAACACTGAACGTGCTCGCTAATATTAATCAAATATTTAAAGATTTCGATACATGCTACACAAAATTTATCAGTGATGGAGATCCAATTGCATTTCGTAATTTTCTGATTACGTCGCACTACCGATACTGGCTACTTGGTTATTGCTGTACAGCATTGATGCACACGCGGAATATCTTCGAGCGCTGTCTATCGCAAAGCACCCGGGGCACCCTCAGGTTTGAGCAACTGAACGATATGCTGACGAATATTGATTCTACGGTGAGTAGCAAGTCTCAAGGAGCTAATGACTTATAGAGTCTTGGTTTTATTCAAAAAACAAAGAAATTCCATTGAAAATCCTCACAGTATCGGCCACAAGTAACATTCGCACAATCTTGGGTGCGATTGGTGGGGCTGAGCACGGAACCACAAACAGGCATGACGAACGGCTCGACAACAGCGACCCATTTCTGGCCCACCAGTTTCAAAGAGCGTGGCGTTGCCGTTCCGTTCACGACTCCCAGCGTCGCGATGGCACGGGTTCGCAATGACGAACGCGGACGGCTGGAGTTGGTGATTTCAGGCCTGTCCGGCGGGCGCGGCGTTTATGTTATCGGCTGGAGTGCTGTCCCCGAAACCTTCAAACTGACGGTTTTTGATAGAGTTCTGCACCAATATATCAACGGAATCGAGATCGTCACGCCCGACACGGTGCGCGAAGCTGTTCTTCACGCCACAGCGACCGGGCTGGCTGGAGAGGACGCTGCCGAGGCGGCTATTGAGTCGAGCAGCAAGATCACGGAAGACCAGATCCGGATCAGCCTCGCCCTTACACAGCATCTGGTGGAATCCTTCCTTGAGGATACCCTGGACATCGGCCTGGCAGAACTCGCCAGCTCCTCCGGCCAACAGCAGGTTCAGAACATGCTCGGCCGGATTGCCCGCAAGGAGAATATCGACCCTCAGACACTCTCTCGTGTGCTGACAGAATGGGGTGATCTGCTTGAAGCGCTCGGTGTCCTAGGGCACCGGCCGCGCGGCAGATATCGCCGGATACTGGACGAAGCGTCGCACTTCCTCACATCTTTTGCAGATTGGACGCGCACCGGAGAAATTGGCGACGATCACCCGGCCACTCTTATTCCTGACGTTCTCACCGAAACGCTCCGCAATTGGAATGACGCGTTCCAGGAAGCCGATGAATATGCGCATGATCCCCGGTCCACGCTTAAGGATTGGGATAAGGCAAAGGGCGCTCTGGAAGCATTGAGCGTTCGCATTCCCTGGTTGGAAGATGGCTGGCCTGTCATCTTCGCAATGTGGGAAAATGCGTTGCATGGGGATCACGATCAACGTCTCGAAACCGTCGCTACGATACTGTCCGGATTACCGCTTATGCCTCGCGATGAGGTCGCGCCGGATCGCCGTTCGCACTGGATGGAATTCGCCAAACGGCTGAGTCTGCTCGCCGCGCGGAACGAACAGAGGAGCCAAAGCGATATCGGTCTCGAAAGTATGCTGCGGCAGGAACAGGTCCTCGCCCGGAGCCTTGGTTAGCCGCGCATGAGTACTAATTCCAACGACATTCCCCTCGGCAACCTCGAGGGCCAGCTCTTCAAGATTCCGGAAGAGGATTTGACCGAACTGGTGGCCAAACTGGAGCGCCGCGCCCAGGATCCGGCCAAAGCTCCGGCCGTGGGCAAAATCCTGGACCAGTTGCGCCCCAGGCTTGCCATTCTGAAGCCACAGCGACAGGCCACGCTGGTCCGGTTCTTTGCCGAACCCTTTGCGGATCTGCTCTACACCACGGGCGAGCCTCGCAAACCGGTCGGCCGGATACCGCGCACCGCCATCGTCCCCTGCTATAAGCTTCTGCAGGAAAACTCCGAACCATCTCGCATTCAGCGTTACCAACAAGATCTCAATGCGATCGAGGCGGATAGTGACAAGGCCATGATGGAACTCGGCACCGGTTTCTGGCGCTACGCGTCAGGACAGCTGCGCCGCGTTGTCGTTGAGGCGGAAAAGAACAAGACAGCCAAACAGGCACTGATCGCAAAGCTTGGCGATCCGTTCCTCTATTCCGCGCTCTTGGAGATCGTGGGCGTTCTGGAAGTCGCCGTTCCGGTCATGCAACTGCGCAAGGCTCTGCCGGCAACCGGCATGAGCCATGTCACCAACGCCAATCTCGAGAGTATCCGTACTGCGCTGGACAATGTGCACCGGCAGAGGCCGGCCAATGCCGAATTCGTTGTATTCGTGCTTCTCGCCCGATTGCGAAACCCGGCCATGATTGTCGAGATCATGCAGCGTGTGGAGGAAGCAGGCACGCTGGCGGATGTCTCGTCCGTGACCAATATCGCGAACGAGGCGATCGTCAGCCAGACAGAAGAGAAAATCAGGACCCTCGGGGAAAAGATTCACTCGTCGACCAGCTGCAGGAATATGGCTCTTCAGGCCGAAGCCTCTGTGAAAGAGGTTGTCGGTGCCGCCAGTGCTATCGGCAATACCGGGTCCCGCATGCAAAGCCGGCAGCTCGCTCGGACAAAATCCGAGATGGCAGATCTCGTCCGTCGCGAAATGCTGGAAGCGCAAGACAATCTTACCGCCACCAACATGGATAGCCTCGGCGGCAACGGCAGCGCCAGAGATCAGCGCGCCGCTCAGAAAGGCATTGAAGACCGGATCATCTCACTTCGGATCGCCAGCCGGTTTGCAATCGAACTGGGCCTCGACCGGGACGTTAACCGACGTCTTGCCGAACTTGAGGAAAGCGTTGCCGAACAATCGAAGAAACTACTCGTGGCGCTCAAAAAACGGGACTCTGCCGCCCTCTCCCCGGAAGAAGCAGAGCGCCAGCTGTTCACTCAGGTCCGGGTCACTGAACTGTTGCTAGGTCCCGAAATCGCGAACCGGCTCCGCCTCGAAGGCGAACAGCTGCTGCAGGATTATTAGGACCGGAGCCTCACTCCGCAGGCGCCGGAGCCCGCTCAATTGCTTCTTCACGGATCGGCCAGTGGATAAAGCCGGCGAACAGCGCAAGACCAATAGAGATATACCAGATCAAATCGTAGGACCCGGTCGTGTCGAATACGATTCCGCCCAGCCAGACTCCAAGAAATGAGCCGATCTGGTGGCTGAAGAAGACGATGCCGAACAACATGCTCATGTAGCGCATCCCGAAAATCTGCCCTACCAGCCCAGACGTCAGAGGTACGGTGCTGAGCCAGAGCAGGCCCATGGCCGACGCGAAGACATAGATCATCAACTCGCTCGGCGGCATCAGCAGCAAGAACACAATCACCACGGCCCGGCCGAGATAAAGCATGTTCAACAGGTACTTCTTCGAGAACTTGCCGCCCAGCACGCCTGCACTGTAGGACCCTATAACATTGAACAGCCCGACCAGCGCCAGCGCACTGGCTCCGATCGTGACAGGCATTCCGAGATCGGTCACATAGGCCGGGAGGTGAACGGCAATAAAAGCGACCTGGAAACCGCAGACAAAGAAACCGCTCGTCAGCAGCCAGAAGCTTTTATAGCCAAATGCCTCGCGCAGCGCCTGACCGAGGCTCTGGCCCGAAGGAAGCGGATTCGCCTTGGTTCCCTTCACCGGCCAGAAGGCAATAGCCAACGGCACCATCACCAGCGATCCGAGTCCCATGAACAGTGCCGCGTCCTGCCAGCCGAAGCTGGCGACGAGACTACCCGCAACCGGAACCAGCAGGAACTGACCGAGAGACCCGGACGCACCCGTTACACCAAGGGCCCAGGATCGCCGCTCCGGCGGGAAGAGCTGACCGACCGCTCCCAGAATAATACCAAAGGAGGTGCCGGCGAGGCCTGCGCCGACCAGCATGCCGGCACTCAAATGCAGCATCGACGGCGTTGCGGAAAAGGCGACCATAATGGTACCGGCGGCATAGACCAGCGCGCCGCCGCAGATAGCCCGAAACGGCCCATAGCGATCCGCGATAGCGCCCGCGAAAGGCTGGGTCGCACCCCAGATCAGATTTTGAATGGCCAGCGAAAAGGCAAAGACCTCACGGCCGACTCCGAGTTCCGCCGTGATCGGCGGAAGGAAGACACCGAAACCAGACCGGATACCGAAGGAAAGCGCGCCGATAATGCCGCCGCAAAGCAGCGCAACATAGGCAAGCCGCATGTTGTAATCCTGGCTTTCGCTGGCACCCGACATTCGCCTATTCCCTTTTTACCGAAGGAGCTGTGGGCGCTTGTGGCCTGCCCGGCTACGCTCTAGGCTCGAAATATGACATCGGGCGAATGTCACGACAAACGCCGGATTGTCACCAGAACAATTCATGGGAGCAGACTACCAATAGGCGTGCGGCGCCTCTTGGCAGACCGGCTTCCCACCTCAAGGTAAGATGAAAGGAACCGGCTATGTCGACGCCGAAATATGCCGTCATCGATGGCGAAATCGTGGCTTGGGAAAATGCGACCGTGCATGTCGCCTCGGCCGCTTTCAAATTCGGCACCACTGTCTTCGAGGGCCTGCGCGCCTACTGGAATGCGGAGGACGAGGATTTCTACCTGTTCCGTATGGCCGAGCATATGGACCGGCTGGACTTCTCCCAGCGCTTCATGCGGTTCGAGGATGCCATCCCGGCAAAGCTGGTGACCGAGAAGACGCTCGAGCTAATCCATGCGAACGGGTTCAAGGGCACTAACCTGCACATCATGACCTCCTGCTATGTCGCCGGCATGGGCGGCCCCGGTGCCTGCGGCCCGGTCGGCCTCGCCATCACCGCGCTGGAGCGCCCACGCTCTGCCAACGTACTGAATGGCGTGAACGTGCAGGTTAGCTCCTGGATGCGTGTGCCGGACAACGCGATGCCGATGCGGGTAAAGTGCAACGCCAACTATAATAACGGCCGGCTGGCCACGGTGCAGGCGACGGTCGACGGCTACGACACCGCCCTCTTCCTGAACAGCCGCGGCAAAGTCTCTGAAGGCCCCGGCATGTGCTTCTTCATGGTGCGCGGCAATCAGGTCATCACCCCGCATACTTCAAGCGACGTATTGGAAAGCATAACCCGGGAAACCGCGCTGCAACTCGCCCGCGAGGCCGGCTACGAAACGGTCGAACGAGACATCGACCGCAGCGAGCTCGCCGCCGCCGACGAGGCCTTCTTCTGCGGCACCGCCTGGGAAGTAACGCCGGTTCTCTCGATCGACCGTCTGCCCGTCGGCAACGGTGCTATCGGCCCGATCACCAAGGGCCTGCAACAGACCTATTTCGATGTCTGCGAAGGCAAGATCGAAAGTCATCCCGAATGGCGCCTGCCCGTCTATGCAGGCCGCGCCGCCAAGGCCGCCGAGTAATCGGCCTTACATCCATACCGCCGCGTCAGGAACGGCTTGGCGCGGCGTTCACCTTAATGTAGGTATCCCGCATCTGGTAACCGACCGGCCCCGTGGCGGAACTGGTAGACGCACGCGACTTAAAATCGCGAGTCTTAGGACGTGAGGGTTCGAGTCCCTCCGGGGCCACCATACCAATCTGTACTGTGGCGCCATCATGACAACACAGACCAAAAAATCAGCGATGAAACAGATCCCGTCGGCAAATCTGCCGCCGATTGAGCGGCTCCGATTGGTTATGGCGAGCCTGCGTGATCCGGATGGCGGATGTCCCTGGGACATCGAGCAGACATACGAGACGATCGCGCCCTATACGATCGAAGAAGCCTACGAAGTAGCCGACGCGATCACCGAAGGCGATATGCCGCATCTTGAGGAAGAGCTCGGCGATCTGCTGCTTCAGGTCATGTACTACACACAAATCGGACAAGAATCCGGGCATTTCGATTTCGACAGCGTTGCCCACGGCATTACCGAAAAGATGATCCGTCGGCACCCGCATGTTTTCGGCTCGGACAATGTAACGGACACTGAAACCCAGACCAGGAACTGGGAGGCTCAGAAGGCCGAGGAGCGGGCGCGCAAGGCAGCTGAAAACGACGTCAGGGAAAGCGCCCTCGACGGAGTGTCCTCAGCCTTCCCCGCCCTGATGCGTGCCGTTAAATTACAGAAGCGTGCCGGCCGCGTCGGCTTCGATTGGCCAGAGGTGGATCAGGTCTTCGACAAGCTGGAAGAAGAAGTCGCGGAAATCCAGGCCGAGTTGAAGGACGATCCGAAAGAACGCGATCCCGACCGGATAGAGGATGAGATCGGCGATCTGCTGTTTGTTTGCGTCAACCTCGCCCGCAAGCTTGATGTCGATCCGGAGAGCGCGCTCCGACGCTGCAACCGGAAATTCGAGACCCGGTTCCGCGCCGTGGAGACGATGCTTCAGGATGAAACCGGACGCTCCATGGAGAAGTCAGAGCTGGATGAACTTGAAGCGCTCTGGCAACGCGCGAAACAATTCGACAAGACCTGACCAGCATCAAGTGACGGCGGACGAACCCTTGAAAGCCGACGACATCGCTGAAGCGATTTTCCAGGCCGCAACGCGCCCGGCAAACGTGAATATTAATCGCATTGAGATGATGGCGGCTTGCCAAGCCTTCTCGCCATTCAATATTGTGCGGAAGTAAGCGCGGCGACGGGTTCGCGCATTGAGGAGATCCGCTATGGCGGTAAGCATTTTCATCGACGGTGAAGCCGGGACCACGGGCCTGCAGATCCGCGAACGGCTGACAGGACGGGACGACGTCTCCCTGATCAGCCTCGGCGCGGAAGAACGCAAGGACACCGAAGCCCGTCGCCGCGCGCTGAATGAAGCGGATCTCTCCATCCTCTGCCTGCCGGACGCGGCAGCGCTTGAGGCCGTATCCCTGATTGAGAACCCGGATGCCAAGGTGATTGACGCCTCTACCGCTCACAGGGTGGATAATGACTGGGTCTACGGTTTTCCTGAACTCAGCGCCGGCCAGGAAGAGGCAGTGCGCCATGCACGCTTTGTCAGCAATCCCGGCTGTTATCCGACCGGCGCCATCGGTCTGATCCGGCCGTTGGTGGAGAATGCTCTATTACCGGCGGACTATCCGGTCACGGTCAATGCCATCTCCGGTTATTCCGGCGGCGGCAAAGCACTGATCCAGTCCATGGAAGACACTGCAGCCGCGGATCACCTCTCCGCGAACGTGTTCGCCTACGGTCTCAACCTGCAGCACAAGCACCTGCCGGAGATGCAGCAATATTCCATGCTTGAGCATGCTCCGGTCTTTCAGCCCAGTGTCGGACGGTATTACAAGGGCATGGCGGTCTATGTCCCCTTGCATCTCTGGGCCCTCAAGGGCGGCGTCGGCGCGGCGCGTATTCACGAATGCCTCAGCGATCACTATAGCGGCCATCTCTTCACCGAAGTGGCCCCTCTGGAAGAGTCCGCCTCTCTTCCGCGCCTCGACCCGGAAGAGCAGAACGATACCAACACGATCCGTTTCTACGTTTTCGCGAACGAAAAGAACGGACAATGCGTGTTGGCGGCGACGCTCGACAATCTGGGTAAGGGCGCATCAGGCGCGGCGGTTCAGAACATGAACCTGATGCTGGGTCTGGAAGAAGGCCTCGGGCTCTCGTACAAGCGCGCGGCCTGAGCCGCGTCACCGGTTACGGCCAGAGCTTTTCCCTGAGTTCGTCCCAGGATGCTTCGTCCGGGGCCATCAGCAGGCCGCCGTCGAGCTGATCCGGATAGTAGGGACGCTTGTTGAAGCGGGCGTGAAAACCGCCCGCTTCCTGATGAAGCAGTGAGCCCGCAACGTGATCCCAAGGCATGTTCTTCGGGTACATGGCGAAATGGGCCTCACCGGTCAGCAGGCTCAGGTATTCATGACCGGCACAACCGAAGCGAAAATGTTCGCCTACTTCAGTTTTCGCCCGTTCCTTCATTTCTTCCTTCAAAGGTGTCGGCAGAAATCGGAAATTCAGGGCGCCACGCATCTCAACGCTGGCAGCCGGGGCAAGAACCGAAAGACGCTCCTCCCGCCCGTCATAGCCACACATCCAGGCTCCCTCACCCCGCACGGCAAAGGCACAGCGCTCTCCAAGAGGATCAAGAATGAAGCCCATGACAGGCTGACGTTTTCGCACGAGCCCGACCATGACGCAGAATTTATGATTGCCCTTGGTGAAGTTCCGCGTCCCATCTACAGGATCGATAATCCAGGCTGGAGCGTCCGCCGTGAGATTATCGAGAACCGAGACATCGGCCGATACGGCTTCCTCACCGACCACGCTCGAGCCTGGCAGTAGATCCCGAAGTAACGGCGTCATGCGCCGCTCGGATTCAATATCGGCTATGGTGACCAGATCGTCAGGTCCGGTCTTTTCCTGAATTTCTCCGCTTCCAAGAGACCGAAAGCGGGGAAGGATAACGGCATCGGCCGTTTCACGCATGATGCTGATGACAGCGGCGGGATCTGGAAAACTGATCATACGATCCTTTGATATTGCGCATCGGATGATGCGGGGCGGGTCTACAGAATTACCCGGAAAAACCTCTTCCTTAAAGTGAGTTTACGCACTTTAGAGCATATCCGGTTTAGACATTGAATCTCGCATCAAAACGTTCCGCGTCCACTGGGGCCAGACGCACCTTCACCTCGATATCTGTTTCCCGGTCTTCCCGCTCGATGACACGGCCATGCTGGTACAGCCAAGCAAGTGCCGCCCCATCTGTAACATCGAGCTCAAAGGTCCGGGTGATGTCACCCGCGCCGATCATCTCATCAAGCTGGACGAGAACGTTTTCGCAGCCGGCTCCGGTCAGCGCGGAAACCGCGATCCGTCGGCTTTTTCCAGCAGAAAGGTCGAGACTGCCCGGATCTTCCATCAGGTCGATCTTGTTCAGAACCTCTATCGTCTGGTCTTCGAGTTTCTGCTCTTCAAGCCCCAGATCCCGCAAGACGGACAAAACATCATCCCGCTGAGCATCACTGTCAGGGTGAGAGAAATCTCGGACATGCAGGAGAATATCCGCCTCGCGGACTTCCTCAAGCGTGGCCCGGAAAGCAGCTACCAAATGAGTTGGCAGGTCTGAAATGAAACCGACCGTATCGGAAAGGATCACCGTTCGTCCCGATGGCAGCTCCACCCGTCGCATGGTCGGGTCCAGAGTGGCGAAAAGCAGATCCTTCGCAAACACCTCTGATTCGGTCAGCCGATTGAAAAGTGTCGATTTTCCGGCGTTGGTATAGCCGACCAGCGCGACAATCGGGTACGGCACCTTACGCCGGGACTCACGATGCAGTTCGCGCGTTCGCTTCACGTCCTCCAGCTCATTCCGTATCCGGGAAATGCGCTCTAGGATCAGGCGTCTGTCGATTTCCAGCTGACTTTCGCCTGGCCCGCCAACGAAACCAAAGCCACCGCGCTGGCGCTCAAGGTGCGTCCAGGACCGGACCAGCCGACTGCGCTGGAAGGTCAGAGCCGCCAGCTCAACCTGGAGACGGCCTTCATGGGTTCGGGCCCTAGCGCCAAAGATCTCAAGGATCAGAGCCGTGCGGTCGATGACCTTGCATTCCAGCTCTTTTTCGAGATTACGCTGCTGCACCGGAGAGAGCGAGGCATCGACAATGACGACATCAACCTCAAGCCCCTTGACCGTTCCGGCCAGCCGCTCCACGGCCCCGCCGCCCAGATAGGTCGCTGGCCGGACTTTAGACAGCGAAATGGTCTCGGCGTGCACCACGTCGAGCTCAATAGCGGCAGTCAGCCCGACAGCTTCCGCGAGACGCCCCTCCGGGTCTCGCATTGCTGCGGGCTCACCCGCTCTTTGTTTTTCGAAAGGATGGACAACGAGGGCCAAACCGCTGCCTGCGTGCGGCGCGCTACCCATGCGCGCCCCGGTCTTTCAGGATCAAGAGCCCTCTTCTTCCCGCGTCGGTTCAAACAATTGAACCGGCTGAGACGGCATTATTGTCGAGATCGCGTGCTTATAGACCAACTGCGAATGAGCATCCCGGCGCAACAGCAGTGAGAAATTGTCAAACCAGGTGACAATGCCCTGCAGCTTCACGCCGTTGATGAGAAAAATCGTAACCGCGGTCTTGTTCTTCCGGATCGCGTTAAGGAACACTTCCTGAACGTTCTGATTCTTTTCGTTGGCCATTGCACGGACCTTTTGTTCGTTGCGTTTCAGCGCATGCCTTAAAAGCTTGGCACCGCCCTCATCTCGCAAATGCGAAATGAGCATCCCCTTTATATAACTATTTCTTCGTGTGACTCAATCGGTCAGCGTCCGCCGTATTTCGTGACAATCCGTAAAATGGAATGCAGGAGGCCATTTTATCAAATCAGCCTCGGAAATCGGATCGTCTCCGACAAGGACGGGAATGCACCCGCTGACCAGTCCGCACTGCAGATCCACGAGAGAATCGCCGACGAACCATACCCTGTCTCCGGGCTCATGCCCCGATTCCTCAAGCACGAGATCGACGGGATCGCGAGCCGGTTTGTCTTGAGCCGCATCGGTGGCGCCAACGATGCGATGAAAATATTCTGCCCAGCCAAGGCTTTCCGCCTCCGCCCGGAGAAAGTCCCCGTTTTTGTTGCTCACCACGCCGAGCACGATTGAGCGGTCACGAAGTTCCATGAGCAACTCTTCCGCACCGGGCAACGCGCGCAATCCATCAAGGTGACGTTCCTCGAAGGTGGCATAGAAAACGTCGCGGGCTCTTTCCCAATCGGGACCGAAAATCTCCGGAAAGCTCTCTCGCATCGAGCGCTTGGCTCGCGCGCGCATTTCCGCCTCGGTCCAGTTCGTCAATTCGAACGCAGACAGCGCGGCATTCATGGCCACGGTCACACCCGGCCAGTTATCGACGAGCGTGCTGTCCCAGTCGAACAGGATCGCGCTTGGATTCAACATTCCGGTCATTCCATGGGCTCAGAAGAAATCCAGCCTGACGGCAAACAGCTTCTCGACCTTCTTCACAACTTCGTAGGTGGCGAAAAGAATCACCCGATCCTTGGCCTGAATCACCGTATCGCCGCGCGGTACCAGCACCTTGTCCCCGCGATAGATTGCTCCGATGATTACACCTGACGGCAGCTTCGCCTCGCGCAACGGATGGCCGACGAGCGACGATGTTTCGAGAGCTTCGGCTTCAATAACCTCGCCGAAATCGGCGCGCAGCGAATAGACACCGCGAATTCTGCCGCGGCGGACATGCTGCAGGATCGTCGAGACGGTGATGGCACGCGGGTTCACCACGGCATCAACACCAAGTGTGGAAATCAACGAGGCATAGGTGCCCTTGTTGATCAGGGCCACAGTCCGGTCCGCCCCCGCTCTCTTAGCCAGAAGCGAGCCGATAATGTTCACTTCATCATCGTTGGAGACGGCGACGAAGGTTTCGGTCTTGGAGACGTTTGCTTCCTCAAGGACCTCCGTATCCAGCGCATCCCCGTTCAGCACCATGGTGTGATCAAGCGTCTGGGCGACGAGCTTGGCCCGCTCCCGGTCGTATTCGATGACCTTGACGCTGACGCCTGAATGCTTGGATTCGATCTCTTCGGCGAGCATTAGGCCGATATTGCCGCCGCCGGCGATAATGACGCTCCGGCCCTCTTCCTCTTCATGACCGAAGGCTGCCATGGCGCGGGACAGATGATCGACATCGCAGACGAAATAGACATCATCGCCTGGCAGCATGTGATCGTCTGGTTTCGGCACGATGCCCCGGTCATCCCGGATAATGCCGACAACAACAATACTGAGATCGGAAAACAGGCTGGTGAGCTGGCGCAGCGGCGTGTTGACGATCGGGCATTCCTCGTCACACCGCACGCCGACGACCCTGACCATCCCGTCGGCCATCGGCAGCACATCGAACGCTCCGGGGACCTGAAGACGCCGTCCGATTGCCTTTGCCACTTCGCGCTCCGGCGAAATGATGTGATCGATCGGCATGTTCTCACGGCTGAAGAGATCCGCCCAGATCGGCTGCAGATAATCCTGCTGCCGTATCCGCGCGATCCGTGACGGCACGTTGAAGAGCGAGTGCGCAATCTGACAGGCCACCATATTGACCTCGTCGGAATAGGTGACCGCGATCAGCATGTCAGCGTCCCGGGTCCCCGCGCCCTCAAGGATGGACGGCAGAGATGCCAGCCCATGCACACCGCGCACGTCGAGTGTTTCCGTGATCTTGCGGACCAGGGCCGCATCCTGGTCGATGACCGTCACGTCGTTGTTCTCGCCCGCAAGGTGCTGAGCGATGCTGGTACCGACTTGACCGGCCCCGCAGATGACGACTTTCATGCCGTGATCCCGTCCTGAAGAGGATGATTACGCAGAGCGTTCGGCGCTGACGCCGAGCGACTTCAATTTACGGTGCAGGGCAGATCGCTCCATACCGATGAAATTGGCCGTCCGGGAGATATTCCCCCCGAACCGGTTGACCTGAGCCAGCAGATATTCGCGCTCGAACATTTCACGGGCCTCCCGCAACGGCATTCCCATTATTTCGACCCCTTTGTCGAAATTGAGGCTGATCGGCGCGGAAGATCCGATTTCCGGCGGCAACATATCAGCCTTCACAGGCTCATTCGCCGCGCCCGGTGCCATGATGAGCAACCAGTCGATCACATTGCGAAGCTGACGCACATTCCCCGGCCAATCGTAGGATTGCAGCGCTGCGACGGCGTCTTCGCCCAGAACCCTGTGCGACATGCCCGAGCTACGCGCCGAGCGTTCGATAAAGTGATGACAGAGCAGCGGAATATCTTCGCGACGTTCGGCCAGGGCCGGAACAGTAATCGGCACCACGTTCAGCCGGTAATAAAGATCCTCGCGGAAACGGCCTGTCGAAATCTCCTGTTGAAGATCCCTGTTGGTCGATGCGATGACCCGCACATCAACGGATATCTCCCGTTCCCCGCCGACCCGCCGGAACCTTTGCTCCTGCAGAACCCGGACAATCTTGCCCTGGGTTTCCTTCGGCATGTCCGCCACTTCGTCGAGGAACAGCGTGCCTTTGTGGGCCTGCTCCAGCATACCCACGGTGCGGCCTGCATCGTCCAGATCGACCTCCCGGCGCTCCGCACCGAAAAGCTCGATCTCAAGCCGCTCCGGGCTCAGCGTCGCGCAGTTCAGGACTGTGAACGGACCATTCGCACGGCCCGAATTCGTATGGATCATGCGGGCGACGACTTCCTTGCCGACCCCTGCCGGGCCGGTGATCAGCACCCGACTGTTCGTCGGCGCCACTTTCTCCACAGCCTGCGCTACCTGTGCCACTCCCGCGGAATTGCCGATCAGCCTGTCATCCGTGTCCGAGCGGGCTCGGAGCTCGGCGTTCTCACGCCGGAGCTGCACCGCCTCCAGAGCCCTGCCGACCTGCAGCAACAAACGCTCGGTCTCGAACGGTTTTTCGATGAAATCGTAGGCGCCGATCTTGATCGCGGAAACCGCGGTCTCGATTGTTCCATGGCCACTGATCATGATCACCGGGACATCCGGATGTCCTGCACTCAACCGCTCCAGGATCCGGAGACCGTCGAGCGTGCTGTTTTCCAGCCAGATATCGAGAATGACGAGATCGGGACGTCGCGTATCGACGGCTTCCAGAGCCTCGTCGCTATTTCGCGCCTGCCGCGTTTCGTAGCCTTCATCCTCAAGGATGCCGGCGAGCAGAGACCGGATATCGGCCTCATCATCTACGATGAGAATATCATCCGCCATGATGTCTCAGCCCAGGGTCATTTTTGTGCGAGTCCGATGTAGCCGCATCCAGAGGTACCTCGACGTTCGACCCGAAGATCAGACGGACCCTCGTCCCTCCGCCTTCGCGATCCATCAGCGAAATCGAGCCTCTATGATCTTCCATGATTCTCTTCACAATTGCCAGACCAAGCCCTGTGCCTTTTTCCCGGGTGGTAACATAAGGCTCCGTCAAACGATCACGGTCAGCCTCGGGAAGCCCCCTGCCTGTATCCTCGACATCGATAACAATTCTTCGATCCGCCCGGGTAATTGAAATCGAGATCCGATGTCCAGAGGCACGTTTTCCGTTCGTCTCAACCGGACTGATGGCATCGATGGCGTCAATCGCGTTCTGCAGCAAGTTCGTCACAACCTGTCTGATCTGCCGTTGATCGCATTCGAGCTCAACCGCTTCCTGATCCCCTTCGAAATCAAAGTCGATGCCGGACTGTGCCGATCTCTGAAGAACCACCTGCTCTCGAATCAGCTGGATCAGGTTTTCCTTCCGCATCACCGGTGCCGGCATCCTCGCGAAGGCCGAGAATTCATCAACCATGCGCCCGATATCGCCGACTTGTCGAACGATCGTGCTGGTACACTCAACAAAAGTCTCAGGGTCGTCGGCTATCTGATTCAAATATTTACGTTTAAGGCGTTCAGCCGAAAGCTGAATCGGTGTCAGCGGGTTCTTGATTTCGTGTGCAATCCGGCGCGCGACATCCGCCCAGGCTGCCATCCTTTGCGCCGACAGAAGTGCCGAAATATCGTCGAAAGTGAGAACGTAGCCCGAGACTCGGCCGTCCGCGATCTCGGCCTTGATCCGAGCTAAAAGTGTGATCTTGCCGCTTTCCCTGTTTAGCTCGATCTGCTTTTCCGATTGCCGATAGGGATTGTGCCGCGCCTGTTCCAGCAGCTCGGTCATCTCAGGGATCTGCTCCGACAGCATCCGGCCAACGAGGGACTCGATCGTCACCCCCAGCAGGCTCGCAGCCGATTTATTCGGCAAGTTGATCCGCGCATCCGCATCGAGACCAATCACACCGGCCGAGACCCCACCCAATACAGCCTCGGTAAACCGTCGGCGCGCATCGACCTGTCTGTTCGCGCTCATCAGCTCGCTGCGCTGCATTTCAAGCTGCCGCGTCATGCGATTAAATGCCCTGGCAAGGAGTCCCATTTCGTCAGCTTCGACCGGCCCGGAGACCCTGGCCGTGAGATCGCCCGAGCTGATTCGCTCTGCAGCACCGATCAGGTCACTGATAGGCTGCACCAGCCAGGTCGCGAGATTGAGGCCGATCCAGACAGCTGCCAGCAGCAGCAACAGCGCCACCATGGCGAAGATCATGATGAAGGAGACCTGGATATCCAGCCGGCGCCCCTCCAGTTCGGTAAACTGGTCGACCGCCTCCTTCGTGCGCTCGATATAGCTTAGGATCTCCGAGTCCACGAAGCGGCCGACAAACAGATAGGCGTCGACGAACCGGTCGAGTCGGACAAAAGCACGAATCCGATCATCCGCATCAGTGGTCAGGACAACGACGTCGCCGAGCCTCGCCTTGGACATCGCTTCCTCGGGAAGAGGTTCATAATCGAAGGAAAGCGCAAGGTTGGTGCGGGCCAAAATCCTTCCGGTGCTGTCAAAAGCGACGGCTTCCGTCAGATTGCGAAGGGCGGCCTGTGCCCGCAGAACCTGGGAGAACCGCGCCGAATTATTCACCAGAAACGGCGCTTCCCGGTTGATATCGTTCGCCATCGCCAGAACATCGCCGCGGATTACCTGACGGTGCTCTTCCAGGTAACGCTCTGCAACGGCGACCGAGCCTGTGACGGCCGTCGACACCCGCTCACTGAACCAGGAGCGGATACCGAAGTCGAACATCACGAGTGAGAACACAGAGACCAGTATCGTCGGGGCCACCGTCAGCACCGAGAACATGGTCACAAGACGGACATGCAGCCGCGAGCCTGCCAGGCCCTTCCGCCGCTCGACCCAGAGACGGGCCAGCCGGTATGCAACCAGCACCCCGAGCAAAAGAAGCAGGGAAAAGTCCGCGTAAAGAATACCCAGCACCACGTCCGGGTCCGGTCCGGCCGGCCCCGCGCGGGTAAAGGCCGCATAGGTTCCGAGCCCGGCCACGATGGCGAGCGCAGCCAGAACATAAGCTGCCTTGCGCTCGAACCCGACGCGCTGAGCCCAGATACGGAACCGTCGCGTATAGCTTCCGAGGCGGTTTTCAGAACGTGGCAGGGCCACGTCAGAAGAATGGGCGTCTGTACCTGCTTCCGCCGGCATGTCTCACCTATAAAGGACAGATCGCGAAACTACTTTTAGCCTAACCGGCCCAGGTACGCACGCTTCTGATCCACGCGCTCTATCGTGCGCCACGGACGACGGGTATCCCGAGATCCCGGATCTTCTTGCGCAGAGTATTGCGGTTAAGACCGAGCATGGATGCGGCTTTCAGCTGATTTCCCTTGGTCGCATCAAGGGACAGCATGATCAGCGGACGTTCGATCTCCCGCAGAATACGGTCGTGCAACCCAGCCGGCGGCAAATTGTCGCCGTGAGCCGCGAAATAAGCCCGCAAGTGCCGTTCGACCGCATCGGACAGATTTTCGCTCTTGTCGGAGGCTTCCTCGTCCGCACCGGCCGGATTATCGAGCAATTCCTCATCGATCGTCGCGGCGCCGATCACCTCCTCTGAGTAGAGGGCAACCAGGCGCTTCACCAGATTTTCCAGCTCGCGGATATTTCCCGGCCAGTTATAGGCCGTCAGGCGCTGCATGCCGGCGCCGTCGATACTCTTCTCCGGCAGGCCCTCTCGCTGCGCCAATGCCAGGAAGTGCCGGACCAGATCCGGGATATCCTCCTTGCGCTCACGCAGCGGCGGCAGGCGGATGGGAACGACGTTCAGGCGGTAGAACAGATCTTCGCGGAACATGCCCTGACGGATCAACTGCCTCAGGTCGCGGTGCGTTGCGGCCACGATACGAACATCCGCCTGAATGGCCGAACGTCCGCCAACAGTGGTGTATTCACCTTCCTGCAGAACACGTAATAGCCGGGTCTGCGCTTCGATCGGCATGTCCCCGATTTCATCGAGGAACAGGGTCCCGCCCCTTGCCTGTTCGAAGCGTCCACTGGATCTGGCCGTTGCGCCGGTAAAGGCGCCTTTCTCGTGCCCGAACAGCTCGCTTTCAATCAATTCCCGCGGGATCGCAGCCATATTCACCGCAACGAACGGACCGTCCCGGCGCTTGCCGTAATCATGCAACGCCCGGGCGACCAATTCCTTACCGGTACCGGACTCACCGGCGATCATCACCGTGAGGTCCGTTGCCATCAGGCGCGCCAGCACCCGATAGATTTCCTGCATCGCCGGGGAACGCCCGATCAGCGGTAATTCCTCTTCGGAAATCTCTGCCTGCGCAGGAACACGGCCCTCTGAGCGCGCCATCAACGCCTTGCGCACGACCTGCACCAGTTCTGCCAGATCGAAAGGCTTCGGCAGATACTCAAACGCCCCGCGCTCACTCGCCTTGACTGCGGTCAGCAGAGTATTCTGGGCGCTCATGACGATCACGCGCAAATCCGGGCGGACCTTGCGGATACGGGTCAGAAGGTCGAGGCCGTTCTCGTCCGGCATCACAACATCGGTGATCACCAGATCCCCTTCCCCGCGCTCCACCCATTGCCACAGGGTCGCCGCGTTACCCGTCGAGCGCACATCCATGCCGATTCGGGTCAGGGCTTGAGTCAAAACGGTACGGATCGCCTGATCATCGTCAGCGATCAGGATCGAAGCATTGTCCATTGTCATGCCCGTATGTAGGCCTGTGAAATATCGGCGATGGGAAGAGAAAGCCTGAATTCGGTGCGCCTCGGCACTGAATCGACCTCAATCACGCCGCCATGATCCGCGACCGCCTTGGCCACGAAGGCGAGTCCTAGTCCGGAACCGTTGCGTTTGGATGTCACGAAAGGATCGAAGATCGTCGCCTTCATATCCTCGGGAATCCCCGGGCCATTGTCCCGGATCGTTACCTGAAGCGGCAGGTTCACCCGCTGCGAAGAGCCCGGCACGGAGATCCGCATACCGTGACGATATGACGTGGACATATGAATTTCGCCATCCCCATCCATCTCGCCAAGAGCTTCCGACGCATTCTTCAGCAAATTGAGGAATATCTGAACGAGGAGATCCCGGTTGCCCAGCACAGGCGGCAACGACGGATCATACCGCTCATGGTACTTAATGCGGCTGCCAAAGCCGGATTCCGCGATGCGTTGGCAGTGATCCAGCACTTCATGAATGTTCACCGGGCTGCGCTCGATCGGACGGTCGTCCGAGAACACTTCCATCCGATCGACCAGACTGCAGATCCGATCCGTCTCGTCGCAAATCAGCTTGGTCAGGGGCAGATCGGCTTCAACGGCATTCTGCTCGAGCAATTGCGCGGCGCCCTTGATGCCGGAGAGCGGGTTTTTCACTTCATGGGCCAGCATTGCCGCCATAGCTGTCACGGAACGGGCCGCGCCCTTGAAATTGAATTGCCGGTAGAGCTGATTGGCGATGGAGCGCATCTGCAAGGAAACGATCACGGCTCCGGGGCGGTCCGTTACCGGGGAGACCTGCACGCTGACAATGTGCGAGCCGATGCGCGGGCCTTCGAGGATCAGGTCGTAGTCGAACAGAACAGAAGACTGCCGCCGGGACTGGCCGATCATGCTGAAGACGGGACTATCGAACGGCAGCAGGTCCGAAAGCTTCGTCCCGTCCAGAACCGACGCGCTTCCTTGCAGGAAATGCTCGGCCGCCATGTTCACATAAACGATGCGATCACTTTCATCGAGACCGATCACCGGTGTCGGGACGGCGTGCAGCACGCCAGTCGGATCGAGCGTTACAGGCGCCGGCTTAGGCGCCGTTTCAACAGTCATACTCATGCCGCCCGCCGATCCTGTTCAGCCCCGGCACAGAAGAAGCGCTGGATCGCATCTTCAACGACGAGGCGGTCCATGGTGTTGTTGACTGTCTTCCGGAATTCGGCAGATCCGGGAATGCCGCTGGCATACCAGCCGATATGCTTGCGGGCCATTCTGAGACCAAGCGCGGCTCCATAGTGCGACAACATGTCCTCGACATGGCGGCGCATGATCTGCCCGCGCTCCGCAACGGAAGGATCCGCCGGAACCGGCCTTCCGGCGATGTGGGCCGCTACCTGAGCCGGAAACCAGGGACGGCCATAGGCGCCGCGTCCGATCATCACCCCATCCGCTCCCGATTGGGCGAGACAGGTATCCACGTCGTCCAGCGCCGCGATATCGCCATTGGCCACAACGGGCAGAGACACGGTGTCCTTAACCTCACGGATAAAGCCCCAGTCCGCGTGCCCGTTATACATCTGGCATCGGGTCCGGCCGTGGACTGTCAAAAGCTGGATGCCGACATCTTCCGCAATCCGGGCAAGACGCGGCGCGTTCCGGTCGCTGTCATCCCACCCCGTCCGCATCTTCAGCGTCACCGGAACCGGCACTGCCTTGACGACCGCCTCCATGATCTGGCCCGCCAACGCCTCGTCCCGCATTAGCGCGGAGCCGGCGAGCTTGTTGACCACTTTCTTGGCAGGACATCCCATATTGATATCGATAATCTCGGCGCCGCGATCGACATTGAATTTCGCCGCTTCCGCCATGATCTCGGGATCCCAGCCGGCGAGCTGCACAGCCAGCGGGCGCTCGGCCTCCATGTCGTCCGGGATCTTGAACATTTCCTCGCGCACATCGCGCAGAACGGCGGCGCTGGCGATCATTTCAGAGACCACCAGACCGCAGCCGAACTCACGCACAAGACGGCGAAACGGGCGATCCGTCACCCCGGACATGGGGGCGAGGAATACCGGGCTATCGAGAGCTGTTTTGCCGATCTCAATGGTCATAAACTATGCACCTGCGCTTCATTGCCCATGAATTAAGCAACTGCACGCAAAATTGTCAAAACGGTATTTTTTGTATGACGATTAAATGACGTTCGATCCGGTTTTAATCTAGCTCAGAATTTCCGCGACGAACTTCACTCCGGGGTAGGCCAGCGTCAGCAGCAGATAGGCCACAAGTACGAGGCGCGACACTGTCCGCCCGCGCATGCCGAACCGGCTGTTCACCAGCCAGAGAACCGTCAAAATGGCGAGAGTTACAAGCGACAGAACGGTCTTGTGGTCAAACTCCAGCACATGACCGGTCAGATAATTCTGTAGCGCGACTCCCGTCGCCAGACCGCAAAGCAGGACAATTACCGCAGCCCCGAGGAGCTGGCTTTGCAGCTTCTCGGAATCGGCAACGGACGGCAGGGCCGGTGCAATCCCGGTCGCACTCCGCTTCAGTTTCAGGGCGCGCTCCTTGATGAAAATCGCCAACCCGGTGATCGCAGCCAGAGTCAGCAGGGCATAGGTAGCCAACGCCACAGCGATGTGAGCGGAAAACCAGGTACCCGGCAGCCCTTCATTCAGCACGATATGCGGAGATGCACCGGCTATTGTCGCGATCAGCGTCAGCAGAAACAGATACGGCATGAGCAGAACGGTCAGCCCGCGCGCTTCTGGCTTGAACCAGCAGAGCGGCAGATAGATCAGCAGGCTGGCGCAAACCGCAAGCCAGAGTGCCATGGCAAGATCCGAACGCCACGCGGTGCCGACCGAGACAACGACGAAAAGCACCGGTCCGGCCGCAGCCACCGAAAGCAGGCACCAGAAGAGGCCGCCCGTACGCTGCGATGAGCGAAGCGCAAACAGACCAACCGGAACCAGGGCCAGCAAGGCCGACATATTCAAGAGCAAAGACATTGGCATGCGGTCACTATATCATGCGCCGCGCTCCGAAGTGCCAGAGCAAATTGAGGTGATTTGTGCCCCGGTCAAAGACCGCTCTCCTGATCGTTGCCGCCGGACGCGGAACCCGTCTCGGCAGCGAAACTCCCAAGCAATATCTGAAGGTCGGCGGAGTCTCCGTCCTGCGCCATGCAGTGCTGCGTTTCCGCGCGCATCCGGAGATCGGGACCATCCGCGTCGTCATTGATCCGGATCACCGAGACCTCTACGAACAGGCCGTCGCCGGGATCGACCTTGCGCCGCCCGTCGAAGGTGGCGCGGAGCGAAGCCAGTCCGTGCTGAACGGTCTCCGTGCATTGCTCGACGAGGCACCGGAAAGAATCCTCATTCACGATGCCGCGCGGCCATTTGTCGACAGTGCGGTGATCGACCGCGTAATTGCAGCCCTGAACAACGCGCCCGGCGCCATTCCCGCCCTGCCCGTGCCAGACACGCTAAAACAGGCCTGCGGGCTCAATACGCCGATTACAGGCACGGTGGACCGTAGCACGCTCTTCCGGGCGCAGACACCGCAAGGGTTTCACTATCGCGCTCTCCTCGACGCCCATGAGGCAGCGGAGTCCCACACCACGGACGATGCCGCGCTGCTTGAGGCAAGCGGTCAGGAAGTGCTGCTGGTTGAAGGCGCCGAATCCCTTTTCAAGATCACCACGGAGGCGGACCTGTTAAGGGCCGAAAGCATGATGGCGTCACACATGGAGCCGCGCGTCGGCACGGGGTTCGACGTACACCGGCTCGGCCCTGGCGAGACCATCACGCTCTGCGGCATCGAGATCGCGCATGACCGCACGCTGATCGGCCATTCCGACGCGGATGTCGGCCTGCACGCAATCACCGACGCGCTGCTTGGTGCGATTGCCGACGGGGATATCGGCAGCCATTTCCCGCCGAGCGACCCGCAATGGAAAGGCGCAGCATCGGACCAGTTCCTCATGCATGCCCGCGATCTCGTCCTGCACAAGGGCGGACGCATTACCCATATCGACGTCACCCTGATCTGTGAGCAGCCCAAGATCGGCCCGCACCGCCCTGCCATGCGCCAGCGGATTGCGGAAATCATGGCGCTGCCGGAAAGCCGGATCAGCGTCAAGGCCACCACATCTGAGAAACTCGGCTTCACCGGGCGCGGAGAAGGCATCGCGGCGCAGGCCGCCGCAACGGTGCTGCTGCCCGCGGAGATCGACCAATGACCGGGCCGCTTCCGCTATTTCATCCGGTGCGGCTTGCCGCGACCTTCTTCTGGAGCGGGCATGCGCCTTTCGCGCCGGGTACCTGGGGCTCCCTCGCCGCGCTGCCTTTCGCCTGGCTGTTTCTCTGGCTCGGCGGATGGAAACTTCTGCTGGCTGCCAGTGTGGTCGTAACCCTCATCGGCTTCTGGTCAGCCGGCCGCTATGCGGACTCGCTCGGCCGCAAGGACCCCGGTTCCGTCGTGATCGACGAGGTTGCCGGACAGTGGATCGCGCTGCTACCTGCCACCCTCGACCCGGTCAGCTTCGCCATCGGATTCGCAGCCTTTCGAATACTCGACATCACGAAGCCGTTCCCGGCCGGTTGGGCCGATAAAAACCTTACTGGCGCACCCGGCATCATGCTCGACGACCTGTGTGCCGGTGTTTATGCGGCACTGGTCGTACTAGCCGCCCAGCACCTCCTCCTGTCAGGGGCCTGAAGATGGACAATTTCGATGAAGCGACGCGCACTCTGGCAACTTCGGTTCTGGAGCACTGCCGGGCTCTCGGCTGGAAAGCGGCCACAGCGGAAAGCTGCACCGGCGGACTGATCGCCGGAGCGCTCACCGAAATCGCCGGCTCGTCTGATGTCGTAGACCGGGGCTTCGTCACCTATTCGAACGAAGCAAAAATGCAGATGCTCGGCGTTCCCTCTGAAACTCTCGCGGCGCATGGGGCCGTTTCGGAACAGACCGCGCGCGCCATGGCATTGGGGGCGCTTGCCAATTCGGAAGCAACAGTGACCGTCGCCGTCACCGGCGTCGCCGGCCCCGGCGGCGGATCAACCGAAAAACCGGTCGGCCTCGTGCATTTCGCCGCTGCTACACCCGATGGCGTTATTGCCGAGCACCGGATCTTCGCGGGCGACAGAGGCGCCGTCCGGCATCAGACAGTTCTACATGCCCTCGAGATGATGCTTTCCCGCGCGGAAGAGGCCCATTAGGCCAGCACCGATAGAAACGCCTCGATATCGGCATCCAGATCTTCCGGAGCTTCAAGGCCGACGCTGAAGCGCAGGAACAGATCCTCTCCGGCAACCTGCCCGACACTGCGGCTGTGTCCGATGGACATCGGCGCAACCAGGCTGCGTGTGCCGCCCCAGGACGCGCCGATGGCAAAGGTCTTCAATGCGCCGAGCGCGTCATCCAGCTTTGCCGAGGCACCGTCCGCCAGGATCACGGTGAACACACCTGCAGCACCGGTGAAATCCCGCAGCCAGAGAGCATGCCCCGGGTTGCTCTCAAGCGGAGGCCAGAGGATATCGGCCACGGCTGAATGGCTTTGAAGACGTTCGATGAGCCGCTTCGCACCTTCTGCCGCATGATTAAAGCGCAGCGCCATGGTCTCCATGCCGCGCAGCACCAGAGCCGCATCGTCCGGCGAGACACCGATGCCTATGCGGCCCATATAGGCCCGCACATCCAATGCAACCTCATCGCTTGCAAAGGACATCGACCCCATCAGCAGATCCGAATGGCCCGACGCATATTTCGTCAGCGCTTCGGTCACGATATCCACGCCGAGAGCAATCGGCTTGCATCCCAAGGACGTTGCCCAAGTGTTATCGCATCCGACAAGCGCCCCGGCCTTGTGAGCAATCCCGGCAATCGCCGGAAGATCCTGGACTTCCAGCGTGGTTGAGCCCGGCGACTCGCACCAGACGAGTTTGGTTTCCGGCCGAATGCGCCCTGCCAGATCGTCAAGCGAGGTCGGATTAAAATATTCTGGCTCGATCCCACAGCGTTTCATATCCACGTCAGCAAGAGAGCGCATGGCGGGATAAGAGGTGTCCGCGATCAGCACATGATCACCCGCCGAAAGCAGGGCCATGGCCGCAACCGCGTTCGCAGCCTGTCCCGACGGCACCAGAAGGGTTCTCGCCGCCCCGGCGAGCCCGTTCAGCTTCGCCTCAAGCTGCCGCGTTGTCGGAGTGCCATAGAGCCCGTAGGAATACCCATCCGGCCCGCGCTCGCCGCGCGCCGCATAATCCGCCGCATCCTTGAAAACGATTGTCGATGCACGGTGAACCGCCGGTGCCAGTGATTGGTAACCCGCTTCATTGACCTCAGGGGTCACAACGCATCGTGTCTGATCTTTCATCGGAAGCTCCATCTGCCGTTACGCCGGACGGTAGACAGGTTTTATTTATCAGAAAAATACATATTTCAGGCCAGTTGATATATTTTAGTTATGTAATGCTGAAAAACCCTCTGAATTTAAGGCAGGTGGAAATTTTCCACGCTGTCATGGTCAACGGAACAACCCAGCGCGCCGCCGAGGTACTGCATATCTCGCAGCCGGGCATCAGCAAGGCGCTCCAGGAGCTGGAACGGCAGCTTGGTTTCGCGCTATTTCACCGGACCCGGCGCCGTCTTGTACCGACAGCGGAAGCCCATTTCTATTTCCGTGAGGTTGAGGAGTCCTTCGCCGCCCTGTCCCGCCTGCGAAGCGCCGCCGCCCGCATCCGCGATTTCGGCTCCGGCGAAATCCGCATCGCGACTCTGTCAGCCCTCAGCACCAACATCGTCCCCCGCGCCCTGGTCCGGTTCCGCAATCTACACCCGGACGTGTCGATCACGTTGCAAACGCACATGTCCTCGACCGTGAAGGAACTCGTGGCCGCAGGTCAGTTCGATTTGGGGCTGGCAGCGGACGAGATCGACGTTTCGGGTGTTGAAGCACAGACTCTCTCCACGTTTCGCGGAGCCATCGCCCTGCCTGACGGCCATCCCCTGTGCCGCAAGCCCCACTTGGAGCCGCAAGACCTGAACGATCAGGACTTCATCGCATTGTCGCCGGAGGATACGACGCGTCAGGATCTGGAGCGGGTGCTGGACAGCGCCGGAAGCCGAGTCAGGACCGTGCTCGAGACGCCTTTTGCCAATACCATCTGCGCCATGGTTCAGGCCGGCATGGGGATCGGCTTCATCAACCCGATCTGCGCCGAGCCGTTTCTGGGCAAAGGCATTGTCCTGCGCCCATTCGAGCCATCACTGGAATTCCGCACGCTGCTTGTCCAGCCGCCTGCCGTACCGCCATCTAAAATCGTTCGGGACTGTATCGACGCCTTCAGGGAAGAAACCCGCGCCACCATTGAAAACAATACGCTTTACGAGAATTCCTGAGCTTATGAGCGAACATTCATAACGGAATCGGAACAATAAACCAAAATATCAGTTAAACAACTTCAATTTTAGTTTAATTATATTTTTCAGCGAATTGTAGGCCTGCCCTCACTTAGAGCCATACAGCTCATGAGCCCGGGCCTCAAACGCCCCCACCATCCGACGAACCGCTTCATTGAAGAACACCTCGATGATCTTCTGCAGCATTTTCGAGCGGAACTCGAAATCCACATAGAAGTCGATCAGGCAGCCTTCGGGATGCGGCTCGAAGACCCAGTGGTTGTTGAGATACTTGAACGGACCGTCGGTATATTCGACATCGATCCGGTTGCGGTCGGGACTGAGGGTCACCGTCGAGGTGAAACGCTCGCGGATCAGCTTGTAGCCGATCACCAGATCCGCGACGATCCGGCTGCCGTCGCGCTTGCGTATCCGCGCACCAACGCACCACGGAAGAAATTCCGGGTAACGCTGAATGTCGGCGATTAGGTCAAACAGTTGCTCCGGGGTAAAAGGAACAACCCGCTGTTCTGCATGGGTAGGCATCGATGGGCTTATATCACGTCATTTGGACGCGGATACTGCCATTTCAGCAAGATCTGTCAGCGACAAATCGGCACGCACCCTCCCCTGGTCGCCGATAAGGCGCCGGTCACGTTCCGCACGCATCCGGGCGAAATCCTCGTCCGCATGATAAGAGGAACGCGTGAGCGGAGATGACGCCACCATCAGAAAACCCTTGCCGTAGGCCGTTTTCTTGTAGGCCTCAAACTCGTCCGGTGTGGCGAAACGGTCGACCACCGCGTGTTTCGGGGTCGGCTGCAGATACTGGCCGAGGGTGATGAAATCGACATCGGCGGAGCGCATGTCATCCATCACCTGATACATCTCTTCCTTGCTCTCCCCGAGACCAACCATCAGGCCGGACTTGGTGAAGATCGTCGGGTCGAGCTCTTTCGCCCGGTCGAGGATCTTGAGGGAATGGAAATAACGGGCACCTGGACGGATCGAGGGATAGAGCCTCGGCACGGTTTCCAGATTGTGATTGAATACGTCCGGGCGGGCATCGACGACGATCTCCAGAGCGCCATCCTTGCGCATGAAGTCCGGGGTCAGCACCTCGATGGTGGTCTCCGGCGACATCAGGCGGATCTTGCGGATCACCTGGGCGAAATGCCCTGCCCCTCCGTCGTCCAGATCGTCCCGGTCGACCGAGGTGATGACCACATGGCGCAGGCCCAGCTTAGCAACGGCTTCAGCCACCTCATCCGGCTCATGCGGGTCAAGCTTGTCCGGCCGCCCCGTGGCGACGTTGCAGAAGGCGCAAGCGCGGGTGCAGACCGAACCGAGGATCATCATCGTCGCGTGCTTCTTGGACCAGCACTCGCCGATATTCGGGCAGGCCGCTTCCTCGCACACGGTGACCAGCTTGTGGTCACGCATGAGCTGCCGGGTCTCGAGATAGACCTTCGAGGTCGGCGCCTTGACCCTGATCCAGGACGGCTTCCGCTTCACCTCGTTATCGGGGCGGTGCGCTTTTTCCGGATGGCGTGCGGCGCCGATACGGGCCGCGTTGACATGGCTTGCGCTCATTGCAGCTCTCTTTCCCGCGACCAGAGGACCTGCTCGATCGTGACGCGGTCGAAATAATCGCCCCCGGAGATCACGTCTTCCGCAGTCTCGATGACCGCATCCGCCTTCTTACGGTGCTTGCCGCCGTCCGGACCGTCCAGTGGGAAGTTCACCTTGATGACCAGCTCCTGAGAGATGTCACCCTCGGATTCCGCGCTACTCCGCACCAGGATAGCCGTCACGCCTTCCAGTGCCTTGATCCGTTTGAGGTCCAGATCCATTAGGTCATACCCGCATTGTGCAAGGCCGCTAAACGGCCGCAATCAAACTAGAAGTGGACCGCACGCCCATAAGCGTCAAGGACCGACTCGTGCATCATCTCGCTCAGGGTCGGATGCGGGAACACCGTGTGCATCAGATCCACTTCCGTGGTCTCCAGCGTTTTGGCAACGCTGTAGCCCTGGATCAACTCGGTCACCTCGGCGCCGATCATATGCGCTCCGAGCAATTCCCCGGTCTTGGCATCGAACACGGTTTTCACCATGCCTTCCGGCTCGCCAAGAGCAATCGCCTTGCCATTGCCAATGAACGGGAAACGGCCGACCTTCAGTTCATACCCGGCCTCTTTAGCCGCCGCCTCGGTCAGACCGACGCTGGCGACCTGCGGCTGGCAATAGGTGCAGCCCGGAATACGTTTCACGTCGAGCGGATGCACATCCTTCAGACCGGCGATCTTCTCAATGCAGATAACGCCTTCGTGGCTCGCCTTGTGGGCCAGCCAGGGCGCTCCGGCAATATCGCCGATGGCATAGACGCCCGGCTCGCCGGTACGGCACCACTCGTCGATCACAACATGGGTCCGGTCGACTTTCACCTTGGTGCCTTCCAGCCCGAGATCCTCGACATTGCCGACGATACCGACAGCGGAAATCACCCGGTCGAAGGTTTGCTCGGTCGACTTGCCGCCCTTCTCGATGGTCGCCACGACTTCCTTGGCGCCGCGCTTGAGGCCCTTAACCGTGGCCCCGGTCATGATCTTCATGCCCTTCTTCTCGAAGGCCTTGTGAGCCAGGCCTGAGATCTCGGCATCCTCGACCGGAAGCACCCGATCCATCACCTCTACCACTGTAACGTCGGATCCGAGACTATTGAAGAAGCTGGCAAATTCAATTCCGATAGCGCCCGACCCGATGACCAGAAGTCGCTTCGGCATGGTGTCCGCGACCAGCGCGTGCTTGTAGTTCCAGACCAGCTTTCCGTCCGCTTCGAGGCCCGGCAGATCGCGGGCGCGGGCACCGGTGGCAAGGATGATGTGCTTGGCGGAAAGGCTCTGCTTCTTGCCCTTCTCGTCGATCTCCACCTTGCCGGAGCCGGCGAGCTTGGCGGCCGCCATGAAGACCGTGACCTTGTTCTTCTTGAGCAGATGGCCGACGCCCTGATTGAGCTGCTTGGCGACACCGCGAGAGCGCTGAACCACCTTGTCGAGGTCGAAGCCGATATTCCCGGCACTGAGGCCGAAGCTCTCGGCATGCTTCATGTGATCGAAGATTTCGGCGGAGCGAAGTAGCGCCTTTGTCGGAATGCAGCCCCAGTTAAGGCAGATACCGCCAAGATGTTCGCGCTCGACCAGCGCTGTCTTCATGCCGAGCTGGGCTGCGCGGATCGCGGAAACGTACCCGCCCGGGCCGCCGCCGATGACAAGGATATCGAACTGGGTATCAGCCATAACTTCCTCCGGATCGAAGCCGCCGCCTCTTGGGCCTGCACGGCTCCGGATATTGGAAACGCCTGGAACGGAACGAGCGGCTATCCGCCGCCCGAGTCCTCAGAGCAGCATGGTCAGCGGATCTTCGATCAGCTTCTTGAAGGCAGCCAGGAACTCGGCCCCGACCGCACCGTCAACAACCCGGTGGTCGACCGAGAGGGTACAGCTCATGACCGTGGCAACAGCCAGCGCGCCGTCCTTCACAACCGGGCGCTGTTCGCCGGCACCGATGGCCAGGATCGCGCCTTGTGGCGGGTTGATCACGGCACAGAAATCCTTGATCCCGAACATGCCGAGATTGGAAATCGAGAAGGTGCCGCCCTGGTATTCCTCGGGCATCAGCTTGCCGTCGCGGGCACGGGACGCGAGGTCCTTCATTTCCCGGGCAATGTCGAGTGCGCCCTTGTTCTGCGCATCACGGATAACCGGGGTAATCAGACCGCCCTCGATAGCGACCGCAACCGAGATATCGACGGACTTGAAGATCCGGATCGCCTCGTCGGTCCAGCTGGCATTGGCCGCCGGTACTTTCTTGAGAGCTTGCGCGGATGCCTTGATGACAAGGTCGTTTACCGAGACCTTCTCCCCGTCGAGCTTGGCGTTGAGTTCCTTGCGCACGTTCAACAGGGCGTCGATCTCGCAATCGACGGTCAGATAGAAGTGCGGGGCGAACTGCTTGGACTCGGTCAGACGCTTGGCAATGACCTTGCGCATGGTGGTGTTCGGAATTTCGTCGAAGGCCGGCAGCCCCGGAACGTCCGGGCTCGGCGCGGCGCCGAGAGAGGGCGCCGGAGCCTGTGCAGCCGCAGCCGGTGCAGGGGCAGCGGCCGGAGCAGCCTTCCCGGTACCGCCAGCAATGGCGTCCTCGATATCGTGCTTCACAATCCGGCCGTTCGGGCCGGAGCCCGTGATCTGACCAAGATCAAGACCGGCCTGCTCCGCCATACGGCGGGCCAGCGGGCTGGCGAACACGCGGTCTCCGGACGAAGCGGCCGGGGCCGGAGCAGGTTTGGGCGCTGGAGCTGTGGGCGTAGGAGCCGCGGCGGCCGGAGCGGGAGCCGGTTCCGCCTTGGCTTCCGCTTTCGGAGCGGGGCCGCCACTGCCGGCGACGGCATCCATGTCGACGCTGCCGGCGTCTTCGCCTTCTTCAAGGATCACGGCAATCGGAGCGTTAACCGCGACGTTGTCGGTACCGGCGGCAACGATGATCTTGCCGAGCACGCCTTCGTCGACCGCTTCGACTTCCATGGTTGCCTTGTCGGTTTCGATCTCGGCGATCACATCACCGGCGGAAATCTTGTCGCCCACGGCCACCAGCCAGGTGGCGAGCTTGCCCTCGGTCATGGTCGGTGACAGGGCTGGCATCAGAACGGATATAGCCATTGTCTCTCTCCCTTAACCGCGATAGCAGACGGACTTTGCCGCCTCGATGATGTTATCCACCTGCGGCAGAGCCATTGCTTCCAGATTGGCCGCGTACGGCATCGGCACATCCTGACCCGCGACACGCGCAACCGGCGCGTCGAGATGGTCGAAGGCCTGCTCCATCACCAGCGCAGCGATCTCGGAGCCGATACCGCAAGCCGCCCAGCCTTCCTCGCAGGTAACGAGACGGTTGGTCTTCTGTACCGATGCGACAATCGTCGCGGTATCGAGCGGGCGAATGGTGCGCAGATCGACGACCTCGGCACTGATGCCCTGCTCCGCCAGTTTCTCAGCCGCCTGCAGCGCCTTGCCGACCATGATGGAAAAGGCCGTGATGGTCACGTCCGTGCCTTCGCGCACGACCTTGGCCTTGCCGATCGGCACGGTGAAGTCCTCGCTCACAGGCACGTCGAAGGACTGGCCGTAGAGCACCTCGTTTTCGAGGAAGATCACCGGGTTCGGATCGCGGATGGCGGATTTCAGCAACCCCTTGGCGTCAGCCGCCGAATATGGGGAGACCACCTTCAGACCCGGGCAATGCGCGTACCAGCTGGCATAGCACTGGGAGTGCTGCGCGCCGACCCGGGCTGCGGCACCGTTCGGGCCGCGGAACACCATGTGACAGCCCATCTGGCCGCCGGACATGTACCGTGTCTTTGCCGCTGAATTGATGATGTGGTCGATCGCCTGCATGGCGAAGTTGAACGTCATGAACTCGACGACCGGCTTCAAACCGCCGAAGGCCGCACCGACGGCGAGACCGGCAAAGCCGTGCTCGGTGATCGGCGTGTCGATCACCCGCTTGTCGCCGAACTCCTGCAGCAGGCCCTGGGTTACCTTGTAGGCACCCTGATATTCCGCGACCTCTTCGCCCATGACGAAAACGGCCTCATCGGTGCGCATTTCCTCGGCCATGGCATCGCGCAAGGCCTCCCGGATGGTCTGGGTCTTGACCTCGTCGAAATACTTGTCCTCATCGCTTGCCGGCACAACGGCGGCCGGTGCAGCCGGTGCAGCAGCGGCGGGAGCAGGCTGGGCAGCCGGTGCCTCTGCGGCGGCGGGAGCAGGCTGGGCAGCCGGTGCCTCTGCGGCGGCTGGAGCCGGCGCGGCCGGTGCAGTGTCGACGGCGCTTGCGTCCTCGCCCTCTTCCAGCAGCACGGCAATCGGCGTATTCACCGCCACGGCATCGGTTCCGGCGGCGATCAGGATCTTGCCGATAACCCCTTCGTCCACGGCTTCCACTTCCATGGTCGCCTTGTCGGTTTCGATCTCGGCAATCACGTCACCGGCGGAAACGCTGTCCCCTTCCTTGACCATCCAGGTGGCAAGCTTGCCTTCGGTCATGGTCGGCGACAGGGCCGGCATCAGGATTTGTACGCTCATTCGTTTTTCCTCCCGCGGCGCCGCGCAGAACCCTGCGCGAGCAGCACGCGCTTACTCAGGCTTCAACCAGGATGTCCGTGAAGAGTTCCGAAGGATCCGGCTCCGGGCTGGACTGGGCAAAATCGGCGGCGTCGGTGACGATCGCCTTGATCTCGCGGTCGATGCCTTTCAGCTCGTCTTCCTCGACTCCGATTTCCAGCAGCGTCGCCCGCAGCTGATCGATCGGGTCATGCTCCTGACGCATCTTGTTGACCTCGTCCTTGGTCCGGTATTTCGCCGGATCGGACATGGAGTGACCGCGATAGCGGTAGGTCTTCATTTCCAAGATGTACGGGCCCTTGCCGGCGCGGCAGTGCTTGACCGCCTTCTCGGCCGCTTCCTGCACGGCGACGACATCCATGCCGTCCACTTCCGCGCCCGGAATGCCGTAAGCCGCGCCGCGCTGGTAGAGCGACACACCGGCTGCCGCCCGGGTCACCGCGGTGCCCATGGCGTACTTGTTGTTTTCAATGACGAAAATGACCGGCAGCTTCCAGAGCGCAGCCATGTTGAACGTCTCATAGACCTGCCCCTGGTTCAGAGCCCCGTCTCCGAGATAGGTCAGGCTGACTTCGTTCGAGCCGTTATACTTGTTGGCGAAGGCGAGGCCCGCCCCGATCGGAACCTGGGCACCGACGATGCCGTGGCCGCCATAAAAGTCCTTCTCGCGGCTGAACATGTGCATCGAACCGCCCTTGCCCTTGGAGTACCCTCCAATCCGGCCGGTAAGCTCGGCCATGACGCCGCGCGCATCCATGCCGCAAGCCAACATGTGACCGTGATCGCGGTAGCTGGTGACAACCTTGTCGCCCTTGCCGATTGCCGACTGCATACCGACGACGACGGCTTCCTGACCGATATAGAGATGGCAGAAGCCGCCAATCAGCCCCATGCCGTACATCTGCCCCGCCTTCTCCTCGAAGCGGCGGATCAACAGCATGTCGCGGTAAAACGGCAGCAGTTCCGCAGCATTGTTCTTGGGTGGCTTGGCAGCTCGGGATTTACGAGTCCGTGTGGGTGTGCTGCGGCCTGCGCCGGCAGCTGACTTCGCTTGAGCCATCTCTCTCCCTTTCGAGCGGAGCAAGGCGTCGGTGAACACTGACACCTCATAAAATACAGGAAGAGAAGTAATGCAATTTACCTAGATTTTCAATAGAGTTAACTTATTGAAAATAAACAGATATCCTATATTTAACCTGTTTACGGTTAATTAGCGCCGGAAGCCGTTGAAATTGCGCGCACTTTCGGAAATTGCTGCGCTGCATCAATGGTTTGCTGCATTGCACCAATTGATTTTGGCGCCCCGGTGGCCGACATCCCGGAAATTACGAAATCGTCCTGATCGAGGTAGTTCAGCACCCTGCGCGCCTGCTCTGTCAGCAGGTCCTGATCAATGCTGTCCGGATGCAGCATGGCGACCTTCTTTTCCAGCGCCTCGCGCTTGCCTTTCAGCACGGCGAGCTTCGCTTCCGCGACCTCAATCTTACTGTCGAGCGCACGCCAGGCATGGATACCGCGGTCGCCCTCAACGGAATGGAAAACGAAATAGCCAAGGAGCAGGCAACCGATTACCGGGCCAACCACATGCCGTGCGCGCCGCTTGATCTCGAATGCGAGGGTCATGACCTGTCTCCAATGATCCAGAGTGAATCACTCGCGAATCGGACGGTCAACGTGAACGTAATGAGAACCTGCGATTTAAGGTTCTCAATCAGAACAACATGTTGCCAAAAGGACTCACCCGGAGGCGGCTTGATCGCCCCCGGGTTGAATTGTCACGCGAATTTTATCAGGCGCGGCGGCCGAGCGCTGCGCGGCCTGCATAACGCGCCGCCGGGCCAAGATCTTCCTCGATCCTGATCAGCTGGTTGTACTTCGCCATCCGGTCTGACCGGGAGAGCGAGCCGGTCTTGATCTGGCCCGCATTCACGGCAACCGCGAGGTCCGCGATGGTCGAATCTTCAGTCTCGCCGGAGCGGTGTGACATGACCGTGGTGTAACCCGCCTTGTGCGCCGTCTCACAGGTCTCCAGCGTCTCGCTCAGCGTGCCGATCTGGTTCACCTTTACCAGAATGGAATTCGCGGCGCCCATGGCGATACCCTCGCGCAGCCGCGCCGGGTTGGTGACGAACAGGTCATCGCCGACGATCTGGACCTTGCCGCCGATCCGGTCTGTCAGAGCCTTGAACCCGTCCCAGTCATCCTCGGACAATGCGTCCTCGATGGAGACGATCGGGAAACGGGCGCACAGATCCTCATAGAGATCGATCATACCGCCTGCATCCAGCGTCTTGCCCTGACCGGCCAGCACATACTTGCCGTCCTTGAAGAACTCCGTCGAAGCCGGATCGAGCGCGATGGCGACGTCCTCGCCTGGCTTGTAACCAGCCGCCTCGATGGCGGACATGACGAAACCAAGAGCCTCTTCCTCGCTCTTCAGGTTCGGTGCGAAACCGCCTTCGTCGCCGACATTGGTGCTGTGCCCGGCTTCGGAGAGCTTCTTCTTCAGCGCATGGAACACTTCGGCACCGACACGCACCCCGTCTGCCAGCGAGGTAGCGGAGACCGGCATGATCATGAATTCCTGGAAATCAATCGGGTTATCCGCATGCGCCCCACCATTGATGATGTTCATCATCGGAGTCGGCAGCAGATGGGCGAAGGCGCCACCAACATAGCGGTAGAGCGGCATCTCGTGATCGGCGGCGGCAGCCTTGGCAACGGCCAGGCTGACACCGAGCATCGCGTTGGCGCCCAGGCGCTCTTTCTTCTCCGTCCCGTCGAGATCAAGCAACGTCCGGTCGATCTCGATCTGCTCGCTCGCGTCCATATCGTAGAGCGCGTCGAAGATTTCGCCATTCACGGCGTCGACGGCCTGCAGCACGCCCTTGCCACCATAGCGCTCGGCATCCTTGTCGCGCAGCTCCAGAGCCTCATAGGCCCCGGTCGAGGCGCCGGAAGGCACGGCGGCGCGGCCCATGGCACCGGTCTCAAGGGTCACATCGACCTCGACGGTCGGGTTACCGCGACTGTCGAGAATCTCACGTCCGGTGATATCGACGATGGCGCTCATGGGTTCGTTCTCCAGAAAGACGATGATCGGATCTGAAATCGCCGGAAAACCCGGCCGGGAGAGGCATACTCGGCACGGCGCGCGGTTGCAATGCCATCGCTGTGAATTTGTGTGAGAACAAGCTTCCTCTATGATCGCGTTAACCAATGCACAGGAGAGACAGGAATGAGCAAACCGGCGAAACCGGCTTTCGATCCGATGGATGTTCCGGCACGGATCGGCAGCAGCTATCCCGCCCCGTTTCAGGATGGTTGCGAGTTGCGCGAGAAGCGCCAGCTCGGCGATTTCGGCGGGCTGGTCAATTTCGGCGTCAACCTGACAACCGTGCCCCCGGGACAGGGTTCCGCCCTGCGCCACTGGCACACCATGCAGGACGAGTTCGTCTATATCGTCTCAGGCGCGCTGACGCTGATCACCGATGCCGGTGAACAGGTTCTGACCCCCGGCATGTGCGCGGCCTTCCCGAAGAACAGACCCGACGCGCATTGCCTGGTGAACCGAACCGACGCACCGGCCAGCTATCTCGAGATCGGAGACAGAACACCCGGCGACCAGGTGGCTTACCCGGGGCTCGATCTCCGCGTCGACTGGGTCGATGGCGACCATCAATTCCAGAAGAAAGACGGCACGCCATATTGAGGATCTGTTGACTTGAGCGCCGTTGCCGGTATTTTCCGCGAACGGGCTAGGGGATGCCCGCCGCTCGCGGCTCTGCCACGGTGAAATCCCCTTCAAGACGATGATCAAACCGATGTCTCCGGCATGCGGGAATGGCAAGGCGAGCACCATTCACTTTCCGCATGTGCGTGGATGAAAGGTTTGTCATGTCCGATACCGATACACTCCCCTCCATCGAGGATCTGAAATACAGCGCCGGCGAATTGCGCCGTGATCTCGCGGCACAGGGGATCATCATTTCCCACAGCCAGTCCCTTGAACGGATAGCCCATGATTTGGGTTTCAAGGACTGGAACAGTCTGTCAGCAGCGGCTCGGCGGCCGAAGGACCGGTGCCCGGTCACCAAAGGCGACCGCGTCACCGGCCACTATCTCGGCCAGCCCTTCACGGCAACAGTGCTGGATGTCTACGCCACCGAAATGCACGCCCGCTTCCGCGCCACCCTGCATTTCGACGCGCCCGTCGACGTGGTGACGTTCAACAGCTTCTCAGCCTTCCGCCAGCGCGTCAGCTGCACCCTGACGCCGGAGGGAAGAACGCCGCAGAAGACCTCGAACGGCGCGCCGCAACTGGTGCTGGACTGAGGAACAGGGAATGCGGGACTAGGGCCCACACACACTCGTCATCCCGATGCAGATCGGGATCCATGGATGGCGCGCACCGCCTACGTTCATGGATCCCGGATCGGGGTCCGGGATGACGACCAATTATGAGTGGCGTCGTCAAGCCTGCGCGAGCAGCTCGTCCGCGCGGGCCTTGGCGCCCGTCGCCTCGGGAGTGTCCCCCAACGCATCCCCATAGCGCTGCCAGCTCCAGGCGCTGTGCGGCTTCCGCGTCGTTCGTTCGGCCAGCAGGGCGCGGGCGATGCGGGGATCGTTGCCCTTCAGGCTGGCATCGACGAGCATTTCCTCGAACACGTCGCGCTGGGCATGGCTGCCGCCGATCTCGCGGATGTCGTAGCGGACCGGCCAGATCAGGGAGACGGCGCGGGACGGGTTGCCGGTGCGGATAGCGGTCATGGCGTCAGCCAGAGCGAGGCCGACCTTCCGTGTCACAGCGGCCTGGGTCTGGTCGCGGGTGCCCTCGTCATCGGCGTAAGCGCGTAGTTTCTCGACCAACTCACCCGCTTCCTCCATCCGGCCGGCGCCGAGCAGTGCCATCAGGTAATGCAGGCTGACGAAGACCAGTTCGTGGTCGTCCAGATGATTCTTGGCGAGCTCCGCCAGCGCGGACCAGCGCTCCGGCCCGACCTTGATGCCGTAAAGCTCCAACCGCCAGAGCAGAGCCGCCGCGTTCACCACGTCGAGATACTGGTCTGCCTCAAGGTCGCTCGCGACCTGGCTGTCATAGAGCTCCAGCACGGTGTCGAATTCATACCGCTCAAGGTGGAACAGCGTGCGGTGCCACCAGACATGGAAGCGGAAATTGTGGACGGAACTCCAGTGCGGCTCCAGCCCCTGGATCCAGTCGATCCCTTCCCGGTGCCGGCCTTCCATTTCCATCACATGGGCGACGGCATGGACGCTCCAGGCGTCCTTCGGGTCGATATCAACGGCTTCGCGGGCCATCCTCTCGCCACGGCGGTAATCGCCGGACTCTTCGAGACCGAAGCCGTACATGCCGATCAGGTTGCCGTAGAGCGGATGTGAGCGGTCCCAGGAGGGCAGGACCCGGGCGACGCTGTCCCGCATCCTTGTGCCGTCACCCGCATAGAAATGCGCGAAGTGGGCCAGCCGGAGGGCGAGCATGTCCGTCGGGTGGTCGAGCAGGACGCTCTCCCAGGCATCCGCCGCACCGTCGATATTGCCGGCACACCAGTTGTCGAGGGCGGTGAGGTGTCCCTGCTCCCGGTCGGTGATGGCTATCCTGGAAGAGAGTTCCTTTGCGGTGCCGAGCGCCTTGTCCGCCCGCAAGGCCATTGCCTTGGTGCCGAAGAGCTTCATGAAATAGCCCTTGGTCACATGTGCGAGAGGCATGTCCGGATCTGCCGTCAGGGTGCCTTTCAGACGGTCACCGACATCGCGGGTGAAGCGGACATAGCCCTCAACGGTTCCGCCGAAGGCTGCTGCAGCCTCCTCGGAGGAGGCTGTGACTGAAAGTCCGAGACCATCCGAGAAAACCGGCATTTTCCGCTCCTGAGGCTTATTCGAGAGAGATGGGATTCGCTTTCGCGAGAGTATCGAATGCCTTCAGAGTTTCCAGCAGAGCACGCATTTCTGCAAGCGGCACCATGTTCGGCCCGTCGCTCGGTGCGTTCATCGGGTCCTCGTGCGTCTCAATGAAGACACCGGCGATCCCGAGGGAAATCGCCGCCCGCGCCAGTACAGGCACGAATTCACGCTGGCCGCCGGACGTACCGCCCTGTCCGCCCGGCTGCTGCACTGAATGGGTCGCATCGAAGATGATCGGATAACCGGTCTTGGCCATGGTCGGCAGGCCGCGCATGTCGCTGACCAGCGTGTTGTAGCCGAAGCTCGTTCCCCGGTCCGTCAGCAGGATCTTCTCGTTGCCGGAGCTGGCAACCTTCGCCGCCACGTTCGGCATTTCCCACGGCGCCAGAAACTGGCCCTTTTTCACGTTCACCACCTTGCCCGTCGCAGCAGCGGCGAGCAGCAGGTCTGTCTGGCGGCACAGGAAGGCCGGAATCTGCAGGATGTCGACATATTCACCGACCTGCGCGCATTGCTGGGACTCGTGCACATCCGTCAGCACCGGACAGCCGAATTTTTCTCGCACCTCGGCCAGGATCGGCAGGCCTTTTTCCATACCGATACCGCGTCCCGAGCCGACGCTGGTCCGGTTGGCCTTATCGTAGGAGCTTTTGTAGATGAACCCGATGCCGAGATCCGCGCAGATGCCTGTCAGGGCTTCCGCCATCTCCATCGCATGGTCCCGGCTCTCCATGGCGCAGGGCCCGGCGATGAGCGCGAAGGGCTTGTCATTGGCAAACTCAACGGAACCGGCTGTGACGGTTTTCGCGCTCATATGGATCCTCCCGGGCCGTACCCGGCCCGCCTGTTCCTAGACGAGGCGGGATTGGGTAACGGCTGCTTCGATAAAGCTGGTGAAAAGCGGATGCGGCTCGAACGGCTTCGATTTCAGCTCCGGATGGAACTGAACGCCGATAAACCAGGGATGGCTCGGCAGCTCGACAATCTCCGGCAACTCGCCATCCGGAGACAGGCCAGAGAAAAGCAGCCCGGCCGCTTCCAGAGCCGGCTTGTGATTGATGTTCACCTCATAGCGGTGCCGGTGGCGCTCGCTGATCATCTCGGAGCCGTAAATCTCGCGCACCTTGGAATCCGCGACCAGGCGACAATCATAGGCACCGAGCCGCATGGTACCGCCGAGATCACCATCCGCCGCGCGCTGCTCAGTCTCGTTGCCGCGCACCCATTCGGTCAACAGGCCGACAACCGGAAGCTCGCACGGGCCGAACTCGGTCGAGCCCGCGCCTTCCATCCCGGCCAGCGCGCGGGCGGCTTCAATCACCGCCATCTGCATGCCGAAACAGATCCCGAAATAGGGAATCTTGTGCTCGCGGGCGAAAGTGACCGCCTTGACCTTACCCTCGGCCCCACGCTCACCAAAACCGCCGGGCACAAGAATGCCATGGACATCCTCAAGCCGGTGAATGGTGTCATCGCGCTCGAAGATCTCGCTGTCGATCCAGTCCAGCTCCACCTTCACCTTGTTGGCTATACCGCCATGGGCCAGAGATTCGGCGAGTGACTTATAGCTGTCCAGCAGGCTGGTATATTTGCCGACAACGGCGATTTTCACCGTGCCTTCCGGATTACGGACGGTATGGGTGATATCGGTCCAGCGGCTCAGATCCGGTTCCGGATTGCCCTCTTCCAGCAAACCAAAATGGCGGCAGACCTCAACATCGAACCCGTCATTATGGTAAGCGACCGGCACGTGATAGATCGAATCGACGTCGAGCGCCGGGATTACCGCTTCCGGCCGGATGTTGCAGAACAGCGCGATCTTGCGGCGCTGCTCGACCGGGATCTCATGCTCGGAGCGGCACAGCAGGATGTCCGGCTGGATACCCACACTCTGCAGTTCCTTCACCGAATGCTGGGTCGGCTTGGTCTTCAGCTCGCCGGCGGACGCAATCCACGGCACCAGCGTCAGATGCACGAACAGGGAGCGCTCACGGCCCAGCTCGTTCCCGAGCTGACGGATGGCTTCAAGGAACGGCAGGCTTTCGATATCGCCGACCGTGCCGCCGATCTCGCAAAGTACGAAATCCTCGTCTCCAAGGTTCGACTTGCAAAATTCCTTGATGGCGTCGGTGACGTGCGGAATGACCTGGATGGTGGCGCCGAGATAGTCGCCGCGCCGCTCCCGCGAGATCACGTCCATATAGATCTGGCCGGTGGATACGCTGTCATTCTTGGTCGCGGAGACCCCGGTGAAGCGTTCGTAGTGGCCGAGATCGAGATCGGTTTCCGCGCCGTCGTCGGTGACGAAGACTTCACCGTGCTGATACGGGCTCATGGTGCCCGGATCCACGTTCAGGTAAGGGTCGAGCTTGCGCAGCCGGACCTTATAGCCGCGGGCTTGCAGGAGCGAGCCGAGAGCTGCCGAGGCGAGACCTTTACCAAGAGAGGAAACCACGCCGCCGGTGATGAAAATAAAGCGAGACATGGAGCTGCGTTATATCCGAATTGATGAAACTGACATAGACAAAACGCGCCCGTTCGCCCGCCCGTTTTCGAGCGGGGCGCCGAACACGCCGGAAACTAAGAGTTATTCAGAGACTGGAGCCGCAGGACCAGTCGGAGCAGCAGGCTCCGAACTCACCGGAACCTGGTCGGCAATCGAGCCGCGGGTGTTCGTCTCGGCGAGAATCGCAAGCAGAATGCTGGTGCCGAAGAAGCAGGCAGCAAGAATCGCCGTACTGCGGGTCAGCAGGTTGGCCGTACCGCGCGCGGACATGAAACCGCCACCAGCGCCGCCGCCGCCACCGATGCCAAGCCCACCACCTTCGCTCCGCTGCAGCAGAACGACAATGACTAGGGCCAAAGCGATCATCAGATGAACGACTAGCAGGACTTCGATCATGGTTCTTTCCTGGCTCTCTTCCGGCACGACGACTTACACGCGCCCCGAAAGGTAGAATGATTGAAGCCGCGTTTTAGCTCCCTCGCCCGCACTTGGCTAGGGTGAATTCTCTTTCCCGGCTTCACGCTGCGGCCGCGGCGATGGCGAGAAAATCTTCCGCCTTCAGGCTGGCACCGCCGACAAGAGCCCCGTCCACGTCCTCAAGCGCGAGGATTTCCACGGCATTCCCCGGTTTTACGGAGCCGCCATAAAGGAGACGAAGCTTGTCCGCGCCACCGAGCACGCCACCAGCCACCTGCCGAATATGGGCATGCATGGCGGCTATGTCATCAATGGTCGGCGTCCGGCCGGTGCCGATGGCCCAGACCGGCTCGTAGGCAATGACGATGGTATCTTCGGCCGCGGCTTCAGGAACGGATCCGCGAATCTGATTCCCGACAACGGTTTCAGCTTCCCCCGCATCGCGCTGCGCTTCGGTCTCGCCAACGCAGATGATCGGCGTCAGACCGGCCGCCAACGCCGCAGCGGCCTTTGCTTTCACCGTCTCATCACTTTCACCGTGATCCGCCCGACGCTCGGAATGGCCGACAATGACATAGCCAGCGCCGAGATCCTTGATCATCGCCGCCGCAATATCGCCGGTATGGGCGCCGCTCTCGTTCATATGGCAATCCTGCCCGCCTACAGCGACAGCACAGCCGGACAGCTTGGTCGCAACCGGCGCAATCAGGGTTGCCGGGGGGCAAACCAGAAGATCTGCCGCAGCGCCCGCTGCAAAACCGGAGGCTAAAGCGGCCGCCAGCGCCTCTCCATCGGCGCGCAGCATATTCATCTTCCAGTTTCCGGCGATCAGGGCACGGCGGGTCATCTCGGTTTCTTCCCTTGGACTTGTAGAAATTTGTGTCTTCGGCTTAGCACACAAGGCCCGTCCGAGGGAGACCGGAAATCATCGCAGAATTGCGAGTTGCAGCGGAGATTGTGCCGCTTCTATGATGCGCCTCCCCATAGGGGGCCGTGAAACCCGAAAAGGCCGCGACGTTACTCATGCTTCAACTGATCCGATCCCGCGTCACATCCATCTTCGTCAAGGCGCTGTTTGTTCTGCTGATTGCATCCTTCGCGGTGTGGGGCATCGGGGATATTTTCCTCGGCTCACCGACCGGCAAGGCTGCCATCGAAGTCGGCAATGTGGAAATCACGACAGCCGAGGTGCTGGACGAGTTCGAGCGCGTACGGCGCACGACCGGCCTGCAGATGACCGCCCAGGAAGCCGCGGAAATCGGCCTCCTCGATCAGGTCATGGACGATCTTGCCAACCGCGCCCTCTTTATTGCCGAAAGCGATGACCTGGGTCTCGCCGTCGGTGAGGACCTGGTCCGCCAGCGCATCGGTGAGATGCCGGCCTTCAAGGATCAGACCGGCCAGTTCAACCCGGACCTGTTCCGTCAGGTGCTGTACCGGGCGCAACTGAGTGAAGACGGATTCGTGCGCTTGCTGCGCGAGGAGATCATGCGCGACCAGATCGTCAACGCAGTGACCGCCGGTGTCGGTGCGCCAGCTGTAGCGACCGATGTGCTCTACCGCTACCGGAACGAGCGGCGCGTGGCCCAGCTTGTAACTCTCGATGTGAAAAGCCTGCCGGAGCCGGCGGCGCCGACCGACAGCCAGCTCGACAGTTTCTACAATGACAACAAGGAAAGATACCGGGCGCCGGAATACCGTTCCGCGACCGTGCTTTCCCTCACTGCCGAAGCACTCGCAGCGGATATCGAAGTCTCGGAGGACCGTCTGCGCGAATCCTATGAAACACGGCTCGACGAATTCCGCTCCGAGGCACAGCGTACGGTCGATCAGATCTTCCTTGCTGACAAGGAGACCGCCGACAAAGCAGCCGCGGCCCTGAACGAAGGACAGAGCTTTGAGGCCGTCGCCAAGGACATTGCGGACCTGCCCGCCGGCGCCCTATCCCTCGGCACGGTCACCCGCACCGATCTCGATGGAACGGCGCTCGCCGACTCGATCTTCTCCGCCGAGCTTAATGTTCCGACGGCACCGGTCGAGAGCGACCTCGGCTGGCATATCTTCCGCATCACCGATATCGCCGAGGAAAGCACTCAGCCCTTCGCGGATGTGAAAGAGCAGCTCAAGGCCGACATCGCGCAGAACGATGCTCTTGATCGAATCTTCGAGATCGCCAATCAGATCGAGGATGCATTGGCCGGCGGAGACACCATCGAGGAAGCCGCTAAGGCGGTCGATGTCGATGTGCAGACTTTTGCCGCGCTCGACGACCAGGGCCGCGATGCCGACGGGAATCAGACGGGTGGGGTTGTCCGCGATCCTTCCTTCCGCGCCACGCTGTTCGCAACCCCGCTGAACGACCAGAGCCAGCTCGAGGAAACCCGCGACGGCGGATATTTCATCCTGCGCGTTGACGGCATTGCCGAATCCGCGATCCGCCCGCTCGACGCCGTGAAGGAACAGGTAAAACTCAATTACATGGAAGAGCAGCGGGCCGCCGCGAACCTCCTCCGGGCACAGGAACTGGTCAAGGCATCGGCCTCAGGCGGTCTTGCAGCAGCAGCGGCAACGGCCGGGTACGACGTCGTTACAACCGAGCCCTTTGCCCGAACGGGAGACGGCCTTCCGGAAGGTGCACCGGCGGATGTTGCGGAAATCGCCTTTAGCCTGAAGGTTGGTGATATCGGCATGTCCGAAGACCTGACCGAGGTCTACATCACCGAGCTTTCCGCGATACAGGGTGCTGAATTGAGTGACGGTGCCGCGGATCCGCTTGGCCAACAGCTCAAGGCCGGGATCGCATCGGATGCGGTTGAGATCCTCGTCACCGCATTGCGCAAGAGCCATGACGTATCCATCAACCCTGCCCTGCCGCTCAGCGTCATCCAGGGCGTGGATCAGAGTGGCGGTTCTTACACGCAGCAAAGCGGCGGACTGTTCTGATGCAGGTTTCACCGGAACTCGCCCCGTTCTCCAAGACATACGCGGACGGGGCTCCGCAGGTTGTCTGGACGACGCTTGTTGCGGATCTGGAAACGCCTGTCTCGGCCATGATGAAACTGGCGGAGCGCCGGGCCAACGCGTTCCTGCTGGAGTCCGTCGAGGGCGGCAGCGTGCGCGGGCGGTTTTCCATCATCGGCCTGCGGCCCGACGTAATCTGGCGCTTCAAGAAGAAGCAGGCCGAAATCAACCGGCAGGCCCGGATCGATCCGCATGCCTTCGAGCCCTGTACCGAAGATCCGCTGACCTCGTTCCGCAGTCTGCTCGCGGAATCGGAAATCGAGTTGCCCGAAGGCCTACCGCCAATGGCCTCCGGTCTTTTCGGTTACATGGGCTATGACGCGGTCCGGTTGGCCGAGCGCATCCCGGACGATAACCCCGACGATCTCGGCGTGCCGGACGGCTTGTTCCTGCGCCCGACGGTGATCTGTATCTTCGACCGGCTCGAGGATATCGTCACCATCGTGACGCCGGTGCGGCCGAGCGAGGGATTGTCTGCCGAAGCGGCTTATGACGCCGCACGCACTCTGCTGGCTGATGTTTTGCAGGATTTCGACCGGAACTTGCCACTTGCCCGTCAGGGCGTCGGCGAAGCGACTCCCTTGCCCGATCCAACCTCGAACACGACGCACGAGGAATTCCACCAGATGGTGGAGAAGGCCAAGGACTATATCGCCGCCGGGGACGCCTTCCAGGTGGTTCCTTCGCAGCGCTTCTCCGTGCCGTTCAAGCTGCCGCCATTGGCGCTATACCGCTCCCTGCGCAGGCTCAATCCGTCGCCGTTCCTGTTCTATTTCGATTTTGGCGACTTCTCGATCGTCGGATCCAGTCCGGAAATCCTAGTCCGCGTGCGAGACGGCGACGTCACGTTGCGCCCCCTCGCCGGCACCCGCAAACGCGGCGAAACATCCGAGGAAGACAAGGCACTGGCCGAAGAGCTTCTGTCCGATCCGAAAGAACGGGCCGAGCACCTGATGCTGCTTGACCTTGGACGGAACGATGTCGGCCGGGTCGCCAAGATCGGCACGGTCAAGGTCGTCGAGCAATTCGTCATCGAATATTACTCCCACGTCATGCACATCGCCTCCCATGTGGACGGCAAGCTGCGGGACGATCTGGATGCGGTCGACGCCCTCTGGGGTGGCTTCCCGGCAGGAACCGTCTCCGGCGCGCCGAAGGTGCGGGCGATGGAGATCATCGACGAGCTGGAGAAATCACGGCGTGGCGTCTATGCGGGCGCGGTCGGCTATTTCAGCGCCAATGGCTCGATGGATACCTGTATTGCCCTGCGCACAGCCGTGGTGAAAGACGGCACCATGTACGTTCAGGCGGGTGGCGGTGTTGTCGCGGATAGCGATCCGGAAGGCGAGTATCAGGAATCGGTAAACAAGGCCCGCGCCCTGTTCCGCGCGGCTGAGGAAGCCGTCAAGTTCGCGGCCCGCACCAGCTGACGAGCTGTTTTTAAACCGTTTCACAGCCAGAAACATGGCCGTAAAACGGAGTATTGCGGCCACTCACTAAAGTCGGATTACTCAGCAGGTTCCGGAGCCAGGTCCGGCTCCCGCTCATCTTCGGTAGGCAGAAGAGCAGCTGCTGAAAGCGCCGTCACAGCCAGAGCCCCCAGGATCAGAAACAGCCACTCGAAGTCGCCGGTCACGCTGTAGACCCACGCGAGCAAAGGTACCGCTCCGGCCGATACCCCGAGCGTCAGCAGGAACTTCACACCAAAGGCAGTGCCTCTCCATGCCGGCGGCGTGAAACGGGCGAACAGAGCGTTCTCTGTCGGAACGGCGATGGTGTTCGACAGCACCATGCAAATCGCGACCGGGAACAGCAACCAGCCGTCAAGCGAAGCCACGATCACCAGCAGCGGGACTTGCAGGACCCAGGCGGTGACATAGACCCGCTTCTTGTTGAACTTGTCAGCAAGCCATCCTCCGGCGATTTGTGCTCCGCCGGAGCAGAAGTAGATCGCCGACACAAGCAGGCCGATCCCGACAAGCCCCTCGCCCGAGCCAAGACGATCCTCGAACAGCTTCGGGAGTGCAAATGATGTCGCCTGGTAGATCAGCCCCGAACAGCACACTGTCACAGCGAGGGCCAGCGCACCACGCCGCATATCCTTGCGCGTGGTCTCAGAGGCCGTGGGAGCCCCCTTGCGGGTGTCTCGCTCGATCCACCCCTTCCAGACGCCCACGGCCAGGAACACGCCGGTCAGGACGCAGATGATCCCCGGAAGGATGAAGGCCAGGCGCCATGATCCGAGATCCGAGAGCAAAGCGGCGATCAGCGGAGCGGAGCCCACTCCCAGACTGCCGAAAACACCGTTGATCCCGAGCGCCTTGCCGCGATTGGTGACGTGCCGGACAACCCAGGCGATGCCAACCGGATGATAGATCGCCGCGAAAAAGCCGATCGCCGTCAGACCTGCCGCAATCTGGAACAAGGAGGTCGCAAATCCCGTGAGGATCGACATCGAGCCGGTGCCGAGAAAGAACACCACCATCATCCCCGTCGCGCTCCAACGGTCCCCAAGGTACCCGGCCGGAATGGCGCAGAGCCCGAACAGCAGGTTTCCGAGGAACATCAGCCCGATAAGCTCATGATACGGCGCATTGAAGACCGGTTGCAGAGCAATCACGGCTGTCGGATAGAGCAGCATGAAGAAATGCGAATAGAAATGCCCGATGCTTGAAAAGCCGAGTGACAGGCGATCCGAGAGAGGATTCATGGCGATGGTTCCACGAAAGTATGAACGGCCAATCGTCGCAGTAAGGCGATGGCCCCACAACTCTTCTTTGTGCATTTGACTCATTCCAGCAGGCATTTACGATACCGTCTGACTTGCCCGAAAGTCGGGCTGCCGGGAGCCATGACAATGCCCACTGCATCCGACACATCGTCATCAGCCAGGGACAAGCGTCCGACAAAGGCGCAGATTTCCTGGCTCACACGCGGTCTCGAGGAGCCGGGCGGGAAGCTGCCCCTCTTCACGACAGAGGGGCAAAGGGTCAACGATCGCATGGTACGGTCCTGCCTGGACCATGGCTGGGCCGAACCCTGGTTCGAGAATCCACTGAAGCCGAACTGGCTCGTCTGTAAAATCACCGATCAGGGCCGCGCCGTCCTTAACGGAAGCAACACAAGCTAGGTGCCGTTGAGAATACGCTCGCAAACCTGAACGAGCGGCTTTCAAACCGCTTGGGGAGACGGAATGACCCTTGAGGAATATCTGAGCACCATAATCGACAGCAAACCCGATCAATGGCGCGCCTCGAACGTTCCGACCTTCATGCACCGCATCGTTCCGTCCCGCACACCTGGCTCGGACTTCGAGTTGCAGGAACACAATATGCTGCTGAATTTCACCGAGGACATCAGGTTTTCAATGGCCTGGGGGCTGGTCGCGAACAAGAACTACAATGAGCCCTGGTTGGCCAAACTGGCGAACAAACGAGGCGATACCGTCATCCTCGACTTCCTGTTCAACGGCGCACTGGTCTATCGGGAAAAGCTGATCGCCGTCGACAACTGGCGCTGCATTCTGCCGCAGCCGCTGAATGCGGATACACCGCCCTACAAGGTCCCGGAACGGCGCATGCAGATAGCCAAGCTGGTGCATAGCCTGGTTGGCCCGGACACCAGTTTCAGCACTTATTTCAAGCGTGTCGGCATGGTTCCGGCGGACATATCGTGGCCATAAGGCCAGCCAGCCGCAGATCCATTCCCGATTTTTGAAGAGATTTGGTCGGAGCGGCGGGATTCGAACCCACGACCCCTTCACCCCCAGTGAAGTGCGCTACCAGGCTGCGCTACGCTCCGACCGATCTGGAGGGGTTTCTCTAGCCCGTCGGACAGCCGGACGCAAGCGCCTTCGCATCCTCGCAGTTCATCAAGCGTGTCCGTGTTTAACGGCGCACCTTGTCGAGAGCTTTCTTCAAGGATTGCAGCTCACCAAGAGCCACCCGGACCTCTTGTAATGCGTCCGTGCCGATCGGAGCTGACTCCGCCTCTGAGGCTTCCTGAATAGCTGCTTCAAGCGGCAGGGTAGGTTCCGCTTCCTCGCCTGCACGTGCGGCGGACGGTCCCGGAATTTCCGGATCGTACTCGCCACCTTCATCGTGCCTGAGGGCTGCACGGGCGCCGCCATCCTTAAGCAGCTTCTGGACGCCCTTGATGGTGTAGCCATCTTGATACAGCAACGTGCGGATGCGTCGCAGCAGATCGACATCTTCCGGTCGATAATAGCGGCGTCCGCCGCCGCGTTTCAGCGGCCGCACCTGCGAGAACTTGGTTTCCCAGAAACGGAGGACGTGCGGCGGCACTTCCAGATCGTCGGCAACCTCGCTGATCGTACGAAAAGCGGAAGCCGACTTGCCGTTTCTACGAGTCCCAGTGCTTTGATGGTCGGTCTGCATAGCCATAAGGCGTCATGCCTCCGTACTCACCCGGCGTCGCCGCCAAGCCCTTCGTTGATCCGATTCTTGAGGACGTGGGAAGGCCTGAAGACCAGCACTTTACGCGGCAGGATCGGAACTTCCTCACCGGTCTTTGGATTTCGACCGATACGCTCCCCTTTCTGGCGGACCAGAAAGCTACCGAATGATGAGATCTTGACCACCTCGTCGCGAGACAAGGATTGCGCGATTTCCTCGAGAACAGATTCAACCAGCTCGGCAGACTCATTACGAGAAAGACCGACTTCCTGATACACTGCCTCGCTCAATTGAGCCCGTGTAACCGTCTTACCAGTCATTGCCACCCCCATCCTAGAGCGTCCAAAGTATCGTGGAAATTTGAGACAGTCAATTAATCTACTTATTACAGGAATTTGGAGCGGTTTTCTTAACTAATTTCGAACCGCACGAAGTCCAAAATCATGCTGCGGGAAAGCGTTTTCGAATCGGGCTCTACCACACTGATTTGACAGTGAATTACGGCATCAACCACACCGTTCGACAAGACAATTTCCGATAGATTATAGACCGCTATGCGGGATTCACGGCGTGCCGATTCGAACCAGTCCGGCGCCCCACACGAGCCCCCCGCCGATTGCTTCAAATAGCACCAGATCGCCATTCTTCACGCGACCGTCGACGACGGCTTCCGTCAGTGCGAGAGGCACAGAAGCAGCCGAGGTATTGGCATGCCGGCTGATCGTCGAGACGACCTTCTCTTCCGGCAGTTTCATTTTCTGCGCCATGCTCTTGATAATGCGGCTGTTTGCCTGATGCGGGATCAGCCAGTCAACCGCCGCGGAGTCCAGCCCGTTAGCCGCAAGCGCCTCATCGATCACGCCGGACAGTTTCGAAACTGCATGCCTGAACACTTCCTGGCCTGCCATGCGAACATGACCGACTGTCTGGCTCGATGATGGTCCGCCATCGACATAGAGAACGTCGCGATGCCGGCCGTCGGAGTGCAGATGCGTCGACATCACTCCGAAATCGCTTTTCGCCTCGCCGTCTTCCGCCGCTCTCAGCACGATGGCGCCGGCACCGTCGCCGAAGAGAACGCAGGTCGTGCGGTCTTCCCAGTCGAGAATACGGCTGAAAGTCTCCGCACCGATCACCAGCACAGCGCGTGCCTGGCCCGCCTTGATGAAATTGTCCGCCGTCGCCAGCGCGTAGATGAATCCGGCACACACCGCCTGTAAATCGAAAGCCGCGCCATGGTCCATGCCGAGCTTGGCCTGCACCTTCGTTGCCGTCGACGGGAAGGTATCGTCTGGTGTCGTGGTCGCGACGATAATCAGATCAATGTCGTCGATGGTCATCTCGGCGCGCTGAAGCGCGTCCCGTGCGGCATTCACCGCAAGGTCGGAAGTGGTTTCATCATCCGCCGCAATATGACGCTGCTTGATCCCTGTCCGCTTCGTAATCCACTCATCGGAGGTATCAACGGTCTTGGAGAGTTCGTCATTCGTCACGATCCGCTGCGGCAAATAAGAGCCGCAGCCGACCAGCAGAGACTTTTTCAGGGTCATGAAGCTACCGATGTCTGGCGTGTCAGGGCCGCGCTTTCGGAATCTCCGTAGAGCGCGATCTCTTCTTTTACTTTGTCCAGGAAGTCATAACGGCACATATCGGCAGCCACGCAAACAGCGTTGGCGAAACCGAACTCATCGGTGCCGCCATGGCTCTTTACACTGATGCCATTCAGGCCGAGGAAAACGGCGCCGTTGTAACGCCTGGGATCAAGCCGCTTGCGCATCTGTTCCAGCGCACCACGGCACAGCAGATAGCCAATACGGGCAGACCAGGAGGAGCGAAACGCATCGCGCAGGAACTGCGTGATCATCCGCGACGTTCCTTCGGCTGTCTTCAGCGCGATATTCCCGGAAAACCCGTCCGTGACGATCACGTCGACTGTTCCGGCCGTAATGTCATCGCCTTCAACAAAGCCGATATATTCGAAATTTTCCGACTTGGTCTCACGCAGCTTGGCTGCCGCGCCGCGCACTGCTTCGCTGCCTTTTTGCTCTTCACTGCCGACATTCAGCAGGCCGACAGTCGGCTTGTTGAGGCCGAGGACCATCCGGGAGAAGATCTCTCCCATCAGAGCAAACTGGAACAGGTTCTCCGCATCGCAATCGACATTGGCTCCGAGATCCAGCATGCAGGTCTCGCCCCGTTTGGTCGGGAAGAAACTCGCGATCGCCGGTCGCTCGATGCCCGGACACATACGGAGCACGAATTTCGACATGGCCATCAGCGCGCCGGTATTGCCGGCGGACACGATCCCGTTCGCCGCGCCTTCGGCGACCTGGTTGATCGCTATGCGCATGCTTGACGTCCGGCCAGACCGCAGCGCCACGGACGGTTTTTCCGAGGCACCGACTTCCTTGTCCGTATGGATCAGCGTGTAGTTGCTGTTGCGCAACCGTTTGGTCTTCTCGATCAGCGGGCGCACCTTTGCTTCGTCGCCGACCAAAATCAATTTGAGGTCAGGCAACCGCTCGAGAGCGATATCCGCTCCACGAACAACAATATCAGGCGCGTTATCGCCGCCCATGGCGTCCAGGGCGAGTGTTGGACCGTCTACCATATGTTCGACATCATCCGGGCTGAAGACGCAGCCGACACGGCGCGTTTCGAAACCTCTCGGCAATTAACCTTCCACATAGACGCTCCACGGGAAGGCAGGTGATCGAGGGTCATATGCAATGGTTCACAAAAATTCAATATTTTTAGTCCCCATTCCGCAATCGGTCCCGCATTTCGGACAAGACCAAGAACGGGTTTTGCTCTGCTTCCTCTGCATCCTTGTCTGCCCAGATGACACCATCCGGGGCATCTGTTTCTTCCGGTTTTCTCGGATGCTCCTCTAGCAGCAGAGCTAAATTCTGGGAGAGTACCTCGCCCAGGTCAAACCCGCCGTCCTCGATCACCCCCATATTTTCGTCATCCGGTGTGAGTTCGATTTCCGTATCCGTTTCCAGTGCCACCTCGCCACTCAGGATTTCCGAAAAAGATTCTTCGATAACGGCATCGAACGGCTCGAGCGAAACCACGGACCGATAAGAAAGCTGTGCCGAAATCGTGCCCTCGATGCGCACAGCTCTATCACGCGCCAAGCGTTCGACCTTCACTTTGGCCCCGAGCTCCGAGATGCCAGGCAACCCGAAGCGCGTCGCCAAGGCTTGCAGTTCCTCAGGCGAGGCTTCGATATCGATATGTGTGACCCGTTTCTTCAGGTCCTTAATTCGGACCGGGCGGGAGAGTTCTATGTTCTGTGTGTTTTCCATGGGACGCGCACAATATGCTCCGGGACGCCGCCCCTCAAGACCTACAAAGAGAACGGCTATCCGGGCTCGGCGATTTACGCCGCGTCAAAGGTTATCTTACCGGATATAATTTCCGTTGAGGAAAGCATATCAAGATGCGCAGCCTGCCGCTGCACATAGCCAGCCATGGTTATGCTTTCACGCTCTGCCTCGGGCAAGCCGCGGTACAGGTTACGATGCAGGGCTTCGGCAAGTTGTTGGCCGTCGTCACTCTCCGCCGCTGCAAGACCAAGCCGATAAGCATCGAGCCGGCCGTAGAACGCCTTGCCCATCTGCTTCACTTTCTTGCCGACCGACATGTCGCTGACGCCGATTTCCCGCAGGGACTGGTCAAGATCAACGAACAGTGTATCGAACAATGCCTGCGAAAAGCGTTCCGATTCGGCCCGGTCCCGCTGCAAACGGAGCAGAACAAGCGCCGCGTGCAGCACCAGCAGATCAAACCGCCCGTCCAGAGTGTCGGGAACGCCGTACCGGGTATAGAAATCAGGCTGCCGCGCCTGCTGAATGATAGCCTGATAGGCTTCCGTCGCTGCGTCGGAGACTTCATCGCGCTTAAAAAACTTGCTGAACACGCAGAGACTTCCAATTCTTGTTTGCATTGGCCGCAAAATGGCGGTGCGGGCCTCCGTCGTCAACGTCGGCTAAGAGGAATGTTGACCTCGGCCCCTGCGGTGCCCAAATTGTCGCCAGAATGCCGGGCAGCGCAGCCGTCCCAAGCGTAAGCGCAAATTTAACGGCAGCGCGCTATCCCAGGCAATGACGAGACGTAACGGAGACAGTGAGTGAGCCGCATTCCGTTCTGGCGCACCGGACTCGCCTTCCCCCTGATTGCTATGGTGCTTCTGGCTTGCACCCCCAGGGTCGAGATTCACGGTAATCTGGTCGATATAGACAATCTCGCGGCCATTGAGCCGGGAAAGAGCGACAAGGGGCGTGTGCTCGCTCTGCTCGGCTCCCCTTCGACCGAAAGTGAATACGGCCAGGAAACCTGGATGTATATCGCCAGGCATACTGAGCAGACAGCTTTCTTCGCCGAGGAAGTCGTTGAGCAACGGGTGATCTATATCGCCTTCGATGAAACCGGCGTCGTCGACAGCATCGGCCGGCTCAATAAGGAAGACGGCAAGAAGATCGAATATGTAAACCGGCAGACGGAAACTGCCGGGCAGAAGATTTCGTTTTTGCAGCAGCTGTTTGGCAATATCGGACGCTTCAACCAGGAAGTGAACCAATAGCTGAAACGTCAAAGGCCCCGCAGAAACGGGGCCTTTGCGTCTCATGTCGTCCTAGAAGCCTCAGGTGGCGAGTGCCGCTAGCAGCAGCAGCGCCACAATATTGGCAATCTTGATCATCGGATTCACCGCAGGACCGGCAGTATCCTTGTAAGGATCGCCGACCGTATCGCCCGTCACGGCGGCCTTGTGGGCTTCCGAGCCCTTGCCGCCATGATTACCGTCCTCGATATACTTCTTCGCATTGTCCCAGGCACCGCCACCAGCAGTCATGGAGATGGCGACGAAGATCCCGGTAACGATGGTCCCCAGCAGCATGGCGCCAACCGCAGTGAAGGCCGCGCCCTGTCCGCCAATGAGATTGAACACGAAGTAGACCACGACCGGAGCCAGCACAGGCAGCAGCGACGGGATGATCATTTCTCTGATTGCAGCTTTCGTCAGCATGTCGACCGCCCGGCCATATTCAGGCTTTTCCGTGCCCTTCATAATCCCCGGATGCTCGCGGAACTGACGCCGTACTTCTTCAACCACGGCTCCCCCAGCCCGGCCAACCGCCTGCATGCCAAGCGCACCGAACAGGTACGGCAGCAGACCACCGATGAAGAGGCCAACGACGACATAGGGATCCTGCAACTCGAACTTGACGTTCAGTTCGGGGAAATAGTGCGCCAGATCCTCGGTGAAGGCCGCAAACAACACCAGGGCTGCAAGACCGGCGGAGCCGATCGCGTAGCCCTTGGTCACTGCCTTGGTAGTATTGCCGACTGCGTCCAGCGCATCCGTGATCTCGCGCACCTCAGGTGGCAAGTCCGCCATCTCCGCGATACCGCCGGCATTGTCCGTCACCGGACCGTAGGCATCGAGCGCAACGACCATGCCAGCAAGCGCCAGCATCGTGGTTGCCGCAATGCCAATGCCGAAGACACCGGCCAGCATGTGTGCCGCAATGATACCGCCGGAGATAATCAGAGCCGGAAGTGCCGTGGCCTCCATGGAAACCGCAAGTCCCTGGATCACATTGGTACCATGACCCGTTTCCGAGGATTTCGCGATTGATCGCACCGGACGGTATTCAGTCGACGTGTAATACTCAGTTACCCAAACAATGAGACCAGTGACGACAAGACCAACGATCGCGCAACCGAAGAGCGTTTTTCCGGTTACCTCCAGGCCGTTCTTCATGACCATCGCCGCGTCCCAGCCAAGCGTCTGGCTGATCACGCCGCCAATCAGGACCGCCGACAGAACGGCGCTGACGATAAAGCCCTTATAAAGCGCCTTCATGACCTTCTTGTCGGGTCCAAGCGTGACGAAGAAAGCACCGACCACGGATGCCAGAATGCAGACCGCGCCGATCAAGAGCGGGAAGGTCAGCATCAGGCTCATGGCCTCGCCGGTGAAGAAGATTGCCGCCAGCAGCATGGTCGCCACCACGGTCACCGCGTAGGTCTCGAACAGATCCGCCGCCATGCCCGCGCAGTCGCCGACATTGTCGCCAACATTATCAGCGATCACGGCCGGGTTCCGGGGATCGTCCTCGGGGATACCAGCCTCGACCTTACCGACCAGGTCAGCGCCGACATCGGCTCCCTTGGTGAAGATACCGCCGCCAAGGCGGGCGAAGATGGAAATCAGCGAGGCGCCAAAACTGAGAGCGACAAGTGCTTCCAAAATATGCCTGAGGCCTGCTTCCGTTCCTGCATCGTAGAAATTAAGCAGGACCGCATAGTACCCGGCAACGCCGAGCAGCCCGAGGCCGACGACAAGCATTCCGGTAATCGCGCCGGACTTGAAAGCTATGTTAAGAGCCGGAGCCATGCCAACGGTGGCGGCCTGTGTTGTCCGGACATTGGCACGCACGGAGACATGCATGCCGATGTAACCAGCGGCTCCGGACAGGATAGCTCCGATGATGAAGCCAACCGCGACTGTCATGCCAAGCGTCAGCCCGAGAATGACCGCGACAACGATTCCAACGATGCCGATGGTTGTATATTGCCGGTTAAGATACGCCGCCGCGCCTTCCTGGATCGCGCCTGCAATTTCCTGCATCCGTGCGGACCCGGCATCCGCGGCCAATACCGACCGGATAGCCCAAAGTCCATAGAGCAAGGCTGCCACCCCGCAAAGGACGACAAACGCCAAAGTTCCGCTCATATCGGAAACCCTTCTTTCCTCTTGTGCACATTTCCTCCCAGCAAGGCCCGGTCTTTACGCCGGGCTCCCGCTGGCACATCAAATCGAAGGGTGAAAAAGGCAGACAGCGGAAAGTATTTCGCCGGTCCCCGCCCCCACCTATCGAAGAGGTTGAAACCGTAGCAAAAAATCTAAGGCTGTAAAGCGAGTCTAACTGAATACGCAATTACATTTACGATGTTTACGCGCTAGCCCTTAGCCGCCAGAGAGCAATCGCGATCACTGAAGTGGCCAGCCCCAGCAATGGAAGCACGCCGTAATTTACAGCGTTCCAGCCAAAAGCATTCAGCAATGCACCCGACGCGAAGGATGAGGCCGTAACCGTTCCAAAGACTAGGAAATCGTTCAGCCCTTGTACCTTTGCCCGCTCTTCAGGCGTGTGGCATTCCGCAAGCAAAGACGTGCCGCCTACGAACATGAAATTCCAGCCTACACCAAGCAGCACGAGGCCGAGCCAAAACCGCTCGATTTCAATGCCGCTGATATTAACGCCAACCGCCCCCGTCAGAATGACAGCTCCCGCCAGCATGACCTGGCGGACACCGAATCGCTGGATCAATGAGCCCGTGAAGAAGGATGGCGCATACATAGCCAGAACGTGCCACTGAATGACAAAGGCCGCATCGCGGAACTCATATCCGCATCCCATGATCGCAAGCGGCGTCGCCGTCATGACGAAACTCATGACGCCGTAGCCGATCATCGCGCCGATAGCAGCCACCAGAAATGTCGGCTGACGGACAATGACGGAAAGCGGGCGGACATGAACGCCAACACCCGGCTTGGCCGCAGGCGGGATACGGACGAAATAGAGAAATGCGAAGGACAGTGCCTGGACACAGGCGACGATGATGAAACAACCGGCATAGATCACCGGCGTGAACAGGTCATAGGACCATTTCGAAAGCTCCGGTCCGACAAGCGCGGCAAAGACTCCGCCGGCCAAAACCAAAGAGATCGCCTTGCTTCGGAACCCCGGACTGGCAGTATCCGCGGCGGCATGCCGGTAGAACACGGCAAAGCCCTGAAAACACCCGATCATCATCGATCCGGCAGTGAAGATCAGGAAGCTCTTCTCGAAGATCCCGAAAAACGCGGTCAGTGCGCCCACGATGCCGACGGAGATACCAAGAGCGAAACCGGAACGGCGACCGATACGGCGCATCAGGAAAGACGCCGGCAATGTCGTCAGCATCGTTGCCGAGAATTGCAGGGCTAGCGGCACCGTAGACCAGGCCGGATCGGATGCCAGCTGCTGGCCGACGAGAGCCGTCACGGTCATGTTGACCGACATACCGGTCATGGCGAGCGCCTGGCAAATCGCCAACAGCACTACATTGCGAACCGTCGGATCGCGATCTTCAACAGCCGAGCTGGTCATGGTTTTCGCATTTCTTAGAAACGGGGACCGACTGGTAGCACGGCGTCAGCAAAGCGACCAGATCAGAGGAAACGCACAGACCGGCTCAGCCTTAGAGCGGCCGCTCGAAAACGTTCTGGAACAGAAGCTCGACAACGATCCCTTCGCCAACGACCTCCTCAATTTTCGCCAGGAGACGCTCTTTCAGGAAGCCCCGGTCGTTGACCCCGGGCTTGATCTCAAGCGAGGAAAGCGCATGCACATATTTCAGGATGGCATCAATGATCCGCAGTTTCTTTTGATTTATCAGTTCAAAGTCTGCACCGGGACGCACCTCGATCAGCAGATGCAGAACCAGAAAGCGATCCACCTGACCGTCCCGGATAATCGGAATACTCAACGGCTCAAGGTCGACCAACACGGTCACAGCCGGACGTTTCTCGACCTTTTCCTCCTCCGGAGGAACTTCCTTGCCCAGCATTTCCAGCACCATCGGCGGAAGCAATCCCGGGGCAAACATGGAGACGCCGAACACGCCGCCGCCGGCAAGTACGAGCAATAAGACAAGGATGACGACGATTTTCATGACTTCATTTAACCCGCGCGTCAGGCATGGGTATAGCCCCGCCGGTCCAGTGCCATGATTTTTCCGGCTGCATCCAGGACATCGACACCGCTGCCGGAGCGCATTTTTCCGATCCGGGTCAAAGGGAAACCGGTCTGGCCTGCAATGTCTGAGACAGTGTCGCGCGCAGCTTCCGGAGCAGTGAACAGCAACTCATAATCGTCTCCGCCGCTCACCAGATCCTCGGCAAGAACGGCACCGGTACGCACAAGTCTTTGCCCTAGTCCGGAGAACGGGACCAGAGACAGCCGGATTTCAGCACCACACCCGGAGACTTCGCAAATATGTCCGAGATCCTGGACCAAGCCATCCGACACATCGAGCCCGGCACTGGCCACCTCAAGCAGCCGCTGGCCAAGCTGCGGACGCGGCTGCGGGAGCAGATACCGGTCAGCCAGAATTGTGTGATCAGCCTCCGCGAGGTCGAAATCCTTGCCTTGCAGAACAGCCAGTCCGAGGAAAGAGTCCCCGATGGTACCCGACACATAAATATCGTCGCCCGGCTGTGCCCCGCCTCGCGTCAAGACCCGGTCGGCGGGAACCCAGCCGAATGCCGTTACTGAGATGGACAACGGTCCCGGTGTGGAAACACTGTCCCCTCCCAGTAACCTGATGCCGTATTCCGCATGATCGCTTGCCTGACCTCGGGCAAACTGCTCGATCCACGCTTCCGCATTCACCATGCCGCGCGGCAGAGCCAGCGTGATCGTGTAGCCATAAGGCTCAGCGCCCATGGCGGCAAGATCCGAGATATTGACCCTGAGAGCTTTACGCGCGACCCGGTCAGCCGGGTCGTCTTCCAGGAAATGAACGCCCGCAACCAGCGCATCCGCCGTGACGGCCATTCGCTTACCGGGTGGGGGTGTTACCAGTGCCGCATCGTCAGTCAGGCCGAGCGCGTCGCTCTGACCTTCGACGAGGGGAGAGAAAAAACGCGCAATACGCTCGAACTCGCCGAGCCTCGACACGCCTATTCGCTTTCGGAGCCGGACGGAGCGGCCCCCTTCTCATCCTCACGCACGGTGCGGGCGATCCGGTCCAGCACGCCATTGATGAAGCCCGGCTCCTTCTCCGAAAAGAACCCGTGCGCAACATCGACATATTCCGAGATCACGACGGCCGCCGGAACGTCGCCATGCGTCAGAAGCTCATGGGCGCCACACTCAAGGATATTCCGGACGATGGTCTCCAGACGGTCGATCGACCAGTCCTCGGACAAAGCCCCTGAAATAAGCCCGTCGACAGTCTCCAGATCCGACGTGACCCCAGCTGTGAGCCTCTCGTAAAAAGCAGCGTCGGCAGGGCCGAAACTCTCGTTCTCGGCACCGCCGGCAAGACGCAGCTCCTTGAATTCCGCAATCACACGCGGGGCCGGAATACCGGTAATAGCCATTTGATAGAGGCTCTGAACCGCGGCGAGACGTGCCGCCGTGCGACGCTGGCGTTCCGGGAGACGATCTTTGGAAGTTGTCATGTTTTTGCTCACTCGACACCGAAGCGGCGCTTCAACGCCACCAGCGCGAGGGCGGCTTGCACCGCATCCTTACCTTTGTTTTTCTTGTCGACTGCCGCGCGGGCCCATGCCTGATCCCGGTTCTCAACGGTCAGGATTCCATTACCGATGGAAAGCCCTTCCCAAAGCGCCAGATCCTGAAGTCCACGGGCGCTTTCGCCACAGACGTAATCGTAATGACTGGTCTCGCCGCGAATGACGCAGCCGAGCGCAACATAACCGGCATAGGGCTCACCGTCCGTGCGCTGTGAAGCGATGGCGATGGCAGCCGGAATTTCCAACGCGCCCGGGACCTCGATCCGGTCGAATTCCACGCCAGCTTCCTCGAGCGCCGCAATTGCGCCCTTCACCAGCTCATCCGCGATATCCTGATAGAAACGCGCTTCGACAATCAGAATGCGGCTCATGCGCCGGCTCCTTCGTCCCCGGTTTTAACGCCGCGCCGCTCGACCATGCTCAGACCGTAGCCCTCAAGGCCAACGATAGTGCGGTCGTGGTTGCTCAGCAAAATCATCTCGCGCACGCCGAGATCCAACAGGATCTGCGCACCGACACCGTAATCTCTCAACTCGTTTTCCGTCTTTTTGCCTTCGACCTCGGCCCGAAGCTTCCGGCGCACCCTGTCTGACAGCGCGGTTGCGGACGGCTCACGGATCAGGACGACAACGCCGGATCCTTCTTCGCCAATCTGGCGCATGGCGTTCTGCAATTCGCCACCCGCCCGTTTACCCGTCCGGTCGCCCAGAACATCTTCCATGATGCTGAGCGCATGCATGCGGACCAGCACCGGGTCGCCCTTCGTGATGTCGCCTTTCACCAGCGCGATATGTTCGGCATAGGTGATCTTGTTGACATAGACGATCATCCGCCAGTCACCGCCATACTCGCTGTCGAGCGTGGTTTCAACAGAGCGCTGGACAACGGATTCAGTCCGCCGGCGATATTCGATCAGGTCGGCAATCGTCCCGACCTTGAGCCCATGGAACTGGGCGAACTGAACCAGATCAGGCAACCGCGCCATGGTGCCGTCGTCATTCATGATTTCGCAGATCACCCCGGACGGGTTAAGCCCGGCCATCCGCGCGATGTCGACCACGGCTTCGGTATGCCCCGCGCGGACCAGCGTGCCTCCATCCCGAGCCATCAGCGGGAAGACATGCCCCGGGGTCACGATATCGTCCCGCGCCGATTTGGAATCGATGGCGACCTGAACGGTCCTGGCCCGGTCATGCGCCGAGATACCGGTCGTCACTCCTTCCCGCGCCTCGATGGACACGGTGAAGGCGGTTTCGTGCCGCGTACCATTGTTCGAGGACATCAGCGGCAGGCCGAGCTTCTCGATCCGCTCCCGCTCCATGGAGAGACAAATCAGGCCACGGCCATATTTGGCCATGAAGTTGATCGCCTCCGGCGTGGCCATCTGGGCCGGGATGCAGAGGTCGCCCTCGTTCTCGCGATCCTCGTCATCGACAAGGATGAACATGCGGCCCTGGCGCGCCTCCTCGACCACCTCCTCGATGGAGGAGAGAGCGGTGCGATAGAGCTCGCCGAGCGGTTCAGCCGTTTCAGTCATTCCGTGGTTCCCGGACGTCCAACAGGCGCGCAACATAGCGGGCAAGCATGTCGACTTCCATGTTCAATTGGTCGCCCGGCTTACGATCACTCAACGTGGTCTCTTTCCAGGTGTGATCGATGATGTTCACGCCGAACGTGTCGGCCGAAACTTCGTTTACGGTCAATGAGATACCATCGAGCGCGACAGAACCTTTCGAGGCAACGTAGGCCGCCAGTCCGGGGGCCGGTTTCAGCGTCACACGCCGGCTGTCACCCTCGCGAACAATGGAAACGATCTCCGCGAGCCCGTCGACATGCCCGCTGACGATATGCCCACCAAGCTCATCCCCGACCTTCAGAGCCCGCTCCAGATTGATCCGCGCGCCCTCTTTCCAGCCATCAAGATTGGTCTTGGAAAGAGTTTCGGACGAGACATCGGCAGCAAACCAGCCCTCCTCCTTGTCGACTACGGTGAGGCAGCAGCCGGAGCAGGCGATGGAAGCTCCGAGCGCAACACTGTCCATATCGAAGTCCGCCGATACGGTCATGCGCGTATCGCCGGATTTTTCGATACGGCGGACCGTACCGATATGCGTGATGATTCCTGTGAACATGGCCGTAACCTAGTTTCGACGGCGGTAGGTTTCCACCAGATCTTCACCCACGGACCTGACATAACGCCGTTCGAAACGCGGCATGAATTCGAGAAGCTCCAGACCGAGGTCACGCACGGCGCTAAGCCCGTCACCGCCGATGATGGCCGGGGCCCGAAACCAGACCAGTTCATCGACGCGTTCCTCGCGGACGAATGTGCTGGCAAGCTCGCCGCCGGATTCAACCATCAGCCGGGTTACGCCCCGGTCCGCGAGCAGGGCAAGAACGGCATCGAGGTTGAGCCGTCCGTCCTTGACCGCCATCCCTCCGGCGACATCGACACCAGCCGCCAACAGTACCTTCGCTTTCGGATCATCGGCATCAACCGCCGTGACAACGGTCGTCGGAATTTCATGCGCGGTCTCGACAACATTCTGGTCCGTGGTCAGCCGCAATCCGCCGTCAAGGATCACCCGGTCTGGCGAGCGTGCCATCAATCCCGGCAAACGACAGGTCAGCGCCGGATCGTCCGCCAAAACGGTCCCAATCCCGGTCATAATAGCGTCGTGACTGGCCCTGATCTGGTGCGATACTGCCCTGGCCCCCGCTCCGGTAATCCACTGGCTGCGGCCGTTCGCCAGCGCGACCTTGCCGTCTAGTGACGTCGCCAGCTTCAGGGTAACGAAGGGGCGTTTTTTGCGGATGCGGGTTATGAAGCCAAGGTTTAGCTCCTCAGCTTCTTTTTCCAGAACACCGGAGGCGACTTCGATCCCCGCATCGGTAAGCCGGGTATGCCCGGTTCCGTCGACTCTTGGATCCGGATCGCGCAAGGCATAGACAACCTTCGCCACGCCTGCCCCAATCAGAGCATCCGTGCATGGTGGAGACGCACCGTGATGGGCGCAAGGCTCGAGAGAAACATAGGCCGTCGCTCCACGGGCTGCGTCACCGGCATCGGCAAGGGCGACGGGCTCTGCGTGCGGACGTCCGCCGGGCTGGGTCCAGCCGCGCCCGACGATCCGGCCATCGCGGACGATGACGCAGCCAACCGACGGGTTCGGCGCAACCTGCCCGAGCCCACGCCTGGCCAGCGCCAGGGCATGCCGCATGAACGAGATATCTTGATCCATTGCTCCACGCTCCCGTCATGACCCCAGCCCGAGGACCAAGCCTTCGGGCTGAACCCAGACGCCGGGCGGCGAGGACCGTCAGTCGTCGCCGTCGTGACTGATTTCTTCGACGAATTCCTCGAAGTCTTTGGCTTCACGGAAGTTCTTGTAGACCGACGCGAACCGGACATAGGCGACCTGATCCAGGTTGGCCAAAGACTCCATGACCATCTGCCCGATCACTTCGGATGGTATTTCCGCCTCGCCCATACTTTCCAGACGCCTGACGATGCTGGTTACCATCCGCTCGATGCGTTCCGGGTCGACCGGACGCTTGCGCATCGAGATCTGGACGGACCGGACCAGTTTGTCCCGATCGAAGGGCGCCCGCTTGCCCGTCTTCTTGACCACGGTCAGCTCACGGAGCTGAACCCGTTCAAAGGTTGTGAAGCGAGCACCGCAGGCCGGGCAGAACCGGCGCCGCCGAATTGCCGCATGGTCTTCCGTCGGACGGGAGTCCTTCACCTGAGTATCGGTGTGGCCGCAAAACGGACAACGCATGGTCTTCCCCCTTCAATCAGTCAACTGGCGGCGGCCTCCCCTGGCCGCATCGCCGGATTTAGTAGATCGGGAACCGATCACACAGCACACGGACATGCTCCCTGACCTTTTCTTCGGTCAGCGAGCTGTCATCCGGGTTTTGCGCTACAGCATCCAGAACGTCTCCGATCAGGTTTCCGATTTCCTGGAATTCCGCCACGCCGAAGCCACGGGTGGTACCCGCCGGCGTGCCAAGACGCACCCCGGAGGTGATCATCGGCTTTTCCGGATCGAACGGAACACCGTTTTTGTTACATGTAATGCTGGCCCGCTCGAGAGCGGCTTCCGCCACCTTGCCCGTCAGGCCTTTCGGACGCAGATCGACAAGCAGGACATGGGTGTCCGTGCCGCCGGAGACGATATCCAGACCGCGTGCCTTCAGGACCTCACCGAGCGCTTTCGCGTTCTCGACGACCTGGCGGGAATAGGCCTTGAATTCCGGTGTCAGCGCTTCGGCGAAAGACACCGCCTTGGCTGCAATCACATGCATCAGCGGGCCACCCTGAAGACCAGGGAATACCGCCGAGTTGATCTTCTTGCCGATATCCGGATCGTTCGAAAGGATCATGCCGCCACGCGGACCGCGCAGCGTCTTGTGCGTTGTCGTCGTGACCACATGGGCATGGGGCAGCGGGCTCGGATGCGCACCGCCGGCGACGAGACCGGCGAAATGCGCCATGTCGACGTGGAAATAGGCGCCGACGGAATCGGCGATCTCACGGAAGCGCTTGAAATCGATCTCGCGCGGATAAGCGGAGCCGCCGGCGATGATCAGCTTCGGCTTGTGCTCTTCGGCAAGCGCCTTGACCTGATCGAAGTCGATCTGCGCGTCTTCCTTGCGCACACCATACTGGACAGCCTTGAACCATTTACCGGACAGGTTCGGCGGCGCGCCGTGGGTCAGGTGGCCACCGGCCGCAAGAGACAGGCCCATGACTGTATCGCCCGGCTCGACCAGTGCCAGCATGACCGCCTGGTTCGCCTGCGCGCCGGAATGCGGCTGCACGTTGGCGAAGCTGCAATCAAACAGCTTGCAGGCGCGCTCGATGGCCAGGGCCTCGGCCTTGTCGACAAATTCGCAGCCGCCGTAATAGCGGCGACCAGGGTAACCCTCGGCATATTTGTTCGTCAGAACAGAGCCTTGGGCTTCCAACACCGCGCGGGAGACGATGTTCTCGGAGGCGATCAGCTCGATCTGGTCCTTCTGCCGCTCCAGCTCCTCGGTGATCGCGCCATAAACGGCCGGGTCACTTTCGGACAAGGGCGTCGCAAAGAAAGGGTTATCAGTTGTGCTCGTTTCAAAGGCGGACATGACAGCTCCTGTTCGTATCCCGCAATGCAACGTGGCCTACTCGCTCAGACATCGCAGTGCAAGGACGTGATTTACGCGCTCTCGGCAAACCCGAGTTTGTCGACGCGACGTTGATGCCGCCCGCCTTCGAAATCTGTTGCGAGAAAGACATCAACACAGTCTTTCGCGACTTCCTCACCAATCAGTCGCGCGCCGAGTGCCAAAACGTTGGCATCATTGTGCAGTCGGCAGAGCCGTGCCGAGGTGACGTCGTGACAAAGGGCCGCGCGCACCCAGTCGTGCCGGTTCGCAGCGATGCTTATGCCAATTCCCGAACCGCACACGACGATCCCGCGGGACGCCTTGCCCTGTTTCAGGCCCTGAGCGACCGCAGCCCCGAAATCCGGATAATCGACCGACTCCGCGCCGTTTGTACCAACGTCGACGACCTCCCACCCTTTTTCTTCGAGGTGAGCTACCAATACTTGTTTCAGAGAATACCCTGCGTGATCCGAACCGATCACGATCGCGTTATCTGTCATTACCTGTCAGGCTCGCAGTTCCACTAAGCAGAGTACCTACTATATACGCGGCGTGAAGACCAGCGAACCACTATTTACGCGCCTGACACGACGTCGACAAACGCAAGAATATTATCTAGAGCCGTAAAATATTCATTGAAAAATTTTGACCGCGTATTCCAAAAAGAAGCTGTTTTAATAAACCGCAGGAATTCACTGTATATGAATTCAGGATTTGGAAAACTGAACGCTGCATTATTTCTTGACAACTATTTCGCCCGGGACAATGTTCCGAGGACACCTTAATCAAGATAATGTTAAATATCGGATCTAGAAATGACCGACGAACCCCGTGAAGACAATCTGGACTCTTCTGAACTACTTCGTATGACCACGGATGTTGTATCCGCGTATCTCGGAAATAACACTGTGGCAGCGTCGCAGATTTCGGAGGTTATCAGCACGGTTCACGAGGCGCTCACGCGTCTCAATACTGAGGTTGGCGAACCGGAAGCCGAGCCGGCAAAACCGGCAGTGCCAATCCGCCGATCGATTACCCCGGAATACATCATCTGCCTCGAAGATGGCAAACGCCTCAAAATGCTGAAGCGTCACCTCCGGACGACCTACAACATGACTCCGGAAGAGTACCGTGCCAAATGGGGCCTGCCGGCAGACTACCCGATGGTCGCACCGAATTACGCCGCTCAGCGGTCGGAATTCGCCAAAAAGATCGGCCTGGGACGCAACGCCGTCAAGCGCGGTGGTCGCAAGCGGAAGACTGCCTGATCGCAAACAGCCTTTTATTGAAGAAGCGCCGGCATCGACCGGCGCTTTTTCTTTGCAGGCCTGCTGCTTGAGATAATCAGACGACTGTCCCTCGGCCACGCGGCTGCGTTTGGGCCTTCTTTTCGAGGACATATTTCAGCTTGCGCAACACCGCGTGCTTAAGACCCGCCTCGCCGCTGGCAGGATTACCAACAATCGAAACCTCAACCATGCTGACGGGATCGAAGGCACTGACCTTCACATAACTCCCGGATGGCAGAAATTCGATTATCACCCTTTGCTCGTTTAACTTTCGCGCCATCTCTCTTCCCGGCGGTAGTAGCCGTTCTTGCAAGTGCCGTGGAACGGCAACAGTGCCCCAACGGAAATTTGAAGCTGTAACCGCTTCGGCGTATATACCTCTGCAACAAATTCAGCAACTTTGGGAGTCTCCCCATGTCCGTCCAACCCGTTGTCGATGCCGCGAAGTCGGCCAAAGCCTCACGACCGCAATTCGACTGGGAAGATCCTCTCCTCCTCGAACAGGAATTGACCGAGGAAGAGCGGATGATCCGCGACGCCGCGCGCGCTTACTGTCAGGACAAACTGATGCCGCGGGTTCAGGAAGCCTTCCGGGACGAAGTCTTCCATCGCGAGATCATGAGCGAGATGGGTGAACTTGGCTTTCTCGGCTGTACCATCGAAGGCTATGGCTGCGCTGGTGTGAACCATGTCTGCTATGGCCTGATCGCCCGTGAAGTCGAGCGGGTCGACAGTGGTTACCGCTCGGCCATGAGCGTCCAGTCCAGCCTGGTGATGCACCCGATCTATGCCTATGGCAGCGAAGAGCAGAAGCAGAAGTATCTGCCGAAGCTCGCAACCGGTGAATGGGTCGGCTGCTTCGGCCTGACCGAGCCGGACCACGGCTCCGATCCGGGAAGCATGGTCACCCGCGCGAAAAGCGTCCAGGGCGGCTATCTGCTGAATGGCGCGAAAATGTGGATCACCAACTCGCCGATCGCCGACGTCTTCGTCGTCTGGGCAAAAACCGATGACGGCCAGATCCGCGGCTTCGTCCTTGAAAAAGGCATGAAGGGCCTAACCGCGCCCAAGATTGAGGGCAAGTTCTCCCTGCGCGCTTCCGTCACCGGCGAGATCGTCATGGATAATGTCGAGATCCCGGAAGAGAACATGCTGCCGAACGTCTCCGGCCTGAAAGGCCCGTTCGGTTGCCTGAACAAAGCCCGCTTCGGTATTTCATGGGGCGCCATCGGTGCCGCCGAGTTCTGCTGGCACCAGGCACGTCAGTACACGCTCGACCGCAAGCAGTTCGGCCGGCCGCTCGCCGCCAATCAGCTGATCCAGAAGAAGCTCGCCGACATGCAGACCGAGATCACACTCGGCTTACATGGCGCTCTGCGCCTCGGGCGGATGATGGACAGCGGCAATGGTGCGCCGGAAGCGATTTCGCTGATGAAACGGAACAATTGCGGCAAGTCTCTGGACATCGCCCGCGTCGCCCGCGACATGCATGGCGGCAACGGTGTCTCGGATGAGTATCACGTGATCCGTCACGTGGTGAACCTGGAGGCCGTGAACACCTACGAAGGCACCCACGATGTGCAT
>NZ_JACZFS010000001.1 GCF_014904795.1 Nisaea nitritireducens | reverse complement strand
CATCCTAGAAGAAATCTACATGAAACACGGAAAGATCCATCGCGACGACGGCCCAGCTAAAATCAAGCGCCACTGGAAAACAGGCGAGATCACCGCAAGCGCGGCCTACATCAACGGGCAACAGATAACTCAGCCCGAGCCGCAACCAAACGACTTTTCATAACAATATTTTTCCATCAATGTGCGAGCCTTTTATCTCAAGGGATTGCTCACAGGCGGATTGCACATGGACAAAGTGGATTTTGACGCTTTCAAATCATGTTTACCTGATCGTGTTTTCGTAGGCCGGAAGAAACAAAAAACAGAACTAGGAAAAATTTTATCGAAACTCGGGGGATCTGATGAAATTCGCAAAAACTTATTAGAAGATGCTATCCATGAAAGTGAGTTAAATATCTCGATAAACGACAGCAACCTGAAGAACTTCAAGGAAGGTAGCGCCCACCATAACCTTTATTATGCTTTTTATTACTTTCTTCATGTTCAGCATTGGGAAACAGAATACCCCTATTCTATTGATAAATTGATATTCAAACGTGATTTTGAGGAAGAAATTGGACGGCCTGTCAAACATTCAAGGCCCAAAACACATTTGATTCCGAACTTAACCACCGATCCCAATTTAACACCTCTATCTCTCGTTACTGATCCAACAGAGGACACCCTCCTCAATCCATTGAACCATTCGACCGTTAAGCTCGTCGGGCGAGACGAAGAATGGCAAAAGCTGCGGGATTTTGCGTCATTAGACGATAAGTTTCAGATTTGCGCCCTGATAGGTCCATCGGGTGCTGGCAAAACCAGGCTCGCGACAGAGTGGATGGCCGAATCCCGCGATGAGCTAGGCTGGAGCGTTGGGTTTCTCCAAAATCGTGACCCACAGATATGGAACGATTGGCTACCTAGCGCCAACACCATCATCGTAATCGATTACATCTTCGACTATGACCGAGCCATCAAGGCGATCATCGAACGCGCCGAAATGCTCGGCGAGAACATGCCGTTCAACGTACGGCTTCTGGCTATCGATCACGTCATTCCAGACACTTTCAAGGAACTGGCCACTGACCTTCGGTGGAAAACACCACTCGGAGGCCCGAGTAAGGCCGAGACCCGAACGTCCATCTTTTTTGAAAGCTCGCCTATCCGTCTTAGCGAAGCGACCGATCGAATTGATATTCTAAGGAATCTCATCTCCCACAGGAGCGGTATCGAAGATACCCGAGATGAGCGGGTCGAAAGAGCACTGACAACACTGAAGGAAATGGGCGACGCCGCCCAACACCCGCTTTTCGCGCTTGTTATCGGTCAAGCGATCGCAGACGATGAAGCAGATTATACTAAATGGAACCGCCGAGAACTAATTTACTACTATTTGAGTAGTGAAAATCGGCTCCCTTGGTCCGGAGATGACGCTAACGGCATTTGGTCAGCTGTCATTGTTGCGATCGCAACGATGAGAAGAGGCGCGCCCTACTCGCCGATTTTTCAAAACATTCCGGACCGCTTTATAGAAAACGCAACACAAAGAAATGATGTGAAACGAAGGTGCCAGTACATAACTTCTTCACTTGACGATGAATTATTAAATCCTTTTGAGCCTGACATTATGGGAGAGTCTTTTTTCTTATTATTAACTGAAGAATTAAAACTCAACAAGAACGTGGAAAAATTTTTTTTCAATTACTGTTGCGCTAGAATTGATAAAAAATCCGAAAGAGATCGTGGAGTTACCGTATTTGAATTTTTCCAGAGACTCATAAGAAACCTAGTAAACGACAATCAAATTGATCCAAAAATTCAAACCTTCTGGGAATCATTAGATGATTTTCTACAACCTAATAATTTCTCTGAACACACTATGCTGAGAGCCTTAGTGTCAATGGTAAGATCTGAAGCCGCTTTTCAACTTTATCAAAATGAGCGCCATAGTCAGGCGATGAAATTTCTCAATAATATCGAGTACAATGGATTGATTTCTGATGCAAGTAAATCACTGAAAGATATCGCAGTGATATGTTTGTGTAAAGTCTACGAATCTTCAATATATGGCACGACGAATATAGGCCGCGTACCGTTCTTAAATGTAATTTCACGATATTCTGCCGAAACAGAAACTTCTAGAAGTTTCTACAAGCAATGTATTGAATATAATTTTTACAAAACACTCGACTTAATTCTTTCAGCAATTACGAAAAATAAAGAAGATTTCTACAGTTTTTATTCTAGAATTGTATACCCTTTACTCCACGCCGCATGCGAACTTGGTAAACATGAAGTTGTCAAGGTTTTCCTAAAAAATGGATTCGACCCCAACGAAAAAGCAGCAGATGAAGGTGTTACACCTTTAATTATAGCAAGCTTGTATGGAGAAAGAGATATCTCTGAACTTTTAGTAAATAAAGGTGCGGATCCAAACTTAGGAACAGAAACGGATGGCTTCACACCCTTAATGGCAGCAAGCCAGAATGGATATCAGGACATCGTCGAGTTGTTGATCAGCAATCATGTTGCTCTCGATGAAACAAGGAAAACTAACGGCTTTACCGCTCTGATGGCGGCGAGTTACAACGGGCGGAGCGAAATCGTATCTCTGCTTCTGAACAGCGGCGCAAATCCAGACTTAGCAAGCCACTTGCGAGACAAATCAGCCTTGATGTTGGCAAGCGCGCAAGGGCACGAAGCTACGGTTCAAGCACTCATAAACCATGGAGTGAAAGTCGACCAATCAACTCCTGAAGGCATCACTTCTCTTATGATTGCTTCAGAGTACAACCACGTAAACGTGCTTCGGGTTTTGCTCTCACACGGGGCTGACCCAAACCTCACAATGCAACCAAACGGAACCACAGCACTGATGCTGGCCGCGGAAAGAGGTCTTGATGAATGTGTTGCCTGCTTGCTGGAACGCGAATGGAAAAGCACAACCAACCCGAATTTGAGGCTGTCCAATACGAGGGTCGGAGCACTCGACTTCGCAAGCGCGCCAGGGCACACAAAAGCTGTGGAGCTTCTCCTCGAGGCGGGCGCCGATCCGAATTCTGAATCAATGCCGGATACTGGCAGCCCCTTACATATGGCGAGTGGTAACGGAAAGGCCTCTACAGTCCAAGTGCTGCTAAACGGTGGAGCAAACCCAAACTTGGGAACGATATCTGACGGTTCTACTCCACTGATGGTGGCGAGCGAGATGAACCATAAAGATGTCGTCGCTTTGTTGCTCGATCGAGGTGCAAACCCAAACCTGGTCACAACGGATGATGGTCAGACTGCGCTTATGGCGGCGTCCTATTTCGGGCACCAAGATGTTGTGTCAATACTGCTTGAACACGGCGCCGACCCAAACAGCGCCAAATCCTCAGCTGCTTCAACCGCTTTGTTGAATGCCAGCATCCAAGGCTATGAACAGGTCGTGGAGTTACTTCTTGAGAATGGCGCAAGAACGGATAGTGCGGAAGCGAACACCGGTTTTACAGCCTTATTCTTGGCTGCTACGAACGGTTTTGACAAGATCGTTACATTACTACTGGCGAAAGGCGCGAATGCACAACATGTAACAGAAGACGGGATGACACCGTTTTTGATTGCTTGTCAGAACGACTTTCCCTCGATTGTGCAGCTGTTCTTAGACAACGGAAGCGCCCCCAATCAGACACGGAACATTGACGGCGTCTCAGGCTTGGTTTTAGCGAGCGCCAAAGGCCATGAAGCCGTATGCAGAATACTGCTGGAAGGGGGCGCAGATCCCGACCAAGCCACGATCGAAGGCGGTCACACACCATTGTCGATCGTCTGCGTCAACGGGTCTCTGCCTATTGCCCAGTTTCTATTGGAGGCAGGGGCGTCACCAAACTTGGTTAGAATGACGGACGGAGCAACGCCGCTCAATCTGGCATCACAGTACGGCCATGAACAGATCGCGAAGCTGCTCATTGAGCATAGAAGTGACCTTAATCAGGCGCGGAATTCTGATGGCGCCACGAGTTTAGTTCTAGCGAGTGCCAACGGCCATGAAGCCATATGCAGATTATTGCTGGAACGAGGCGCATATCCCGACCAAGCCACGACTCAAGGCGGTCACACCCCATTGTCTGTCGTCTGCGGCAATGGATCTTTGCCTATTGCCAAGCTTCTGTTGGAGGCAGGGGCATCGCCAAACCTGGCGAGGCTGACAGACGGAGCCACACCGCTCGATTTGGCGACACGGTCCGGCCATGAACAGATCGCGAAGCTGCTTACTAAGGATGGAGCAATTGGTAGATCAGGCAACTAACTGCCTTTCCGCTCCTGGAACCGTTGCATACGTCGCCTTGCAAGCGTTAGCTGCGGGTTATGGTCGGTGAGATCGAGTCCGCGCGCTTCCCACCTGCGGACGTAGTAATCCACAACGCGCCCCAGCGCTTGATCTATCGGCAAGCCCTCCTCTGTCGCGCATTCAAGAACCGTGTTGAGGATGCCTGCCTCTTTCGGCCCGAATTCAAAGGCCAGTGCGCGATCAAACCATGTCCAGACGAGGCGATAGGCTTCCACGCGGCGTGTTTCACCATCGGGGAATTTTATCATCCGTGTTGATGTCCGAAAATTCTCCTCGCGCTCACGTTCAATCAAATATTCTATCATACATAGATGTTATCAAATTCATGAGCGCGAGGGCAAATTTGCTATCGGCTTTGCTCGAAGTCCTGTTCGAGCTGCACCGATGCTTCTGTCAATTGGGAGTCCAAACGATTGATATGCTGCTCGTTCTCGCGCATCGCTTCTCGCTCCGGATCATGAGGATTGTCCTGCCACCCCGGCGGCGGATAGTTGTTCTCCGGCACCGGGAGATAATTGTCTCGCAAAGCGACGCGGTTATCCAGCTCGGCCTTGGTTGCAATGCCTTCCGGTGCCTGAGCCTGTTCTTCCTTCACGCGGTCATAAAGGTTTTTCAGCCGATCGTTCATCGCTCGACCTCCCCGCGTTCCTTTCCACGATCGGTAGCTTGAGCATCACGGGTTTGCTCAACCCGGTCTTTTAAAGTTCTGAGCGTGATCTTGCCGTCAACCGGCACCGCATCGAGCGCGATGTTGTAGCCCTCATTGTCACGATGCTCGAAGGCGGCACCAATGCGGTTGAAGTAGGATTTTCCGTCCTGACCGTCGCTCACCTGGAAGGCAAGATGACTGGGCCGGTTGGCCTCTTCATTCCTCACCTCGGTCTGCGTATCGCGCTCTGTATCGGTCTGGATCTCATCCTGGACCTGGGGCTCAGGCTGAGCTTGGGCCGGAGTTTGGTTTTGTTCCATGGTCATTCCATAACCTCCATAACTGTGACGTTAAAGCCGGTACCCCTGCACGTATCGCCGGACTCCGTCCTGGTGTTGGGGGAAAGGCGCGTAATTCTTCGGGACCGGCTCGGTCACGATGTCCGCCCAATGGCTCATTAGGAGACCGCGAACCCGCACTTTGTCGGCCGGCGGATGATAGGGATTGTTCAGATACAGCCCGGCCATCTCCCGGCGCGTGTAATAGGGGTACTTCCAAGCCAATATCGGCGGCAGGTTCTTACCGGATACGAAGAGGACTTGCCGGTCTTCGGGAAGCGCAAGCACCTCCTCGGGCGTCATCAGTGGGCGAGACTGCTTAGTACGGTAGAGTTCCTTGCGTTCGTAATGCGCATAATCACGCGCCGCATCGAACGGATCGGCATCCTCCTCGAAGATCGCCCGGAACGCGGCGTCTTTTTGATGGCGAGCTTCCTGCTGACGCGGCTCGTCATTGTATTCCCGCGTCTCGGTACCGAGCATGTCGGACACGAGCTTGGCGGTCGCAAAGTCCCGCACGCCAAAGAACTGACGCGTCTGGGCGGAGCCAAGGAAGCTCTGGACAGCTGGCGCGCCGTAGTTGCGCTCGATCTGGCCGATATCCTGGAACAATGCCCAGGCCCGCACGCCCATGCCGCGCCCGAACGTGAATGCGCGCAGCAATGCATCGAACCGTCCGAGCTGTCCCGCCTCATCGACGAGCAACAGCACACGCGGGCTCGATGGTGTTCGCGACTTATAGAGCATGGAAACAGTGAAGAAGAGCCGGACCAGCGGAGACCACTGCATCAGGAAATCAGCGGGGATATTGAGGAAGATCTTACTGGACCGAGTTGGATTGGTCAGTTCGGCCAGGGAAAAGTCCGGGTTCTCCAGTGACGCCATTAAGACCGGGTCGTCGAGGAACGAGAAGCCGTTATAGATCGTACTCATTACCGAGCCGAACTCGCGCGGACTGTCCTGCTGTTTGGTCAGCATCTCGGCGGCGGTACGGCGGACATTCGCGTGCCTGGAGGCCAGCATCCGCTCCAGCCGCGCGGCCCAGGCGTTCGAGTCGGACTCGATCGTATCCAGCGCCCGCTTTAGAGACGGCAGAGATATCCCGCCTTCAGCTTCCGTCTCATCAATGGTGATCGCCGTTGCCCAAGCACGGGCACGTTCTTCAAAAAACTTGCCATTGTCCGACCCGGTGATAGCGATAAGCGCTTCCAGGATGAAAGTGGCATCCGCGTGAAACGTCGGTGAGTCCGGTTTGAGGACGTCAAGCGGATTGCAGGCGTGGTGCGGCAGGAACGGCATTCGGGCAGGGTTGAAGTTGAATGCGGGCTCGCCATTCGGCGCATGCACATGCCCGGAGATCGCAGCGCCTTCGCCACGTGGGTCAAGGACCAGCATCCGTTGGTCAGGTGTATTGCAAAGCACATAGCCCAGAAGATCACGCATTTTGCCCGATCCGGCACCCGCAATGGTGATGATGGAGGCATCGCTTTCCAGCCGGACCGGGGTCGTGGAATAGGCGCTCTTCCAATATCCGAGTTGCGGGCCACTGGAAGAGAGAAGCCCTGCTCTTGAAAGCTCCCCCTGCGTCACCCAGCGTGCGCTTCCGTGGCGGAACTCTTCACGGAAAGTGTCGTTGTATCTCTCCATGAGTTAACTCCTTTCAAAAGAAAGCTGATCAAAAGAAAACGGCGGGAGCCGAGGCCCCCGCCGTCTCAAGAAGCGGTCATCTCACTTGTATCCGCCGACCTCGAACGTTTTGCGGTAGTGGGTCTTGATCTTGGCGGCGATGAAGAACAGTCCAAACCCGGCCAGGACAAAGAGGATGCCCTGCCCCTCGTGGCCCTCCTTCTGAAACGCGCCAAGCGCGATCAGCCACGAGAAAATGCCGCTGCCGATCATGACATTGCGAAAGAATACGGCGGTCTTGTTGACGATGACTTCCGGTGTACGCGACATGCGATACCTCCTTCGATGTGTTGATTAGTGAAACAGCCTGCCGACGACAAACCCGCCGAGGCGGAAGCCCACGACAAAGGTCACCAGCGAGCCGAGAAACAGCAGGGCCGCGACGCCGGCCCACCACAGCACCGTCACGATGTCGGCCATGAGGTAGCCGTACTGATCGATCGTGAAGGCACGCACGGCCTCCACGCTGGCGTGGTAGGACGGGCCAGTTCCTGCAAATGCCACCATGCTCGCGAGGATGACGGCCATGTACCAACCGGCTCGCACCAGATAGGACTTCTGTTCAGCCATGAGCATGTCCTCTCGGTTCTTGGCGACAGCATGATCCGAAGATCACGCTCCCGACTTACGCCGGTCAGGAAGGCCGAACGGGAGGAAGTCTGGGCGAAAGCTGGCTAGCGTTCCGGCTCATGGTGAGGTTGCTGACAGTCGAGGGTGGTGTCCCGCTCCTGGCTACGGAGTGTCTCGATCCGTTCCGCCGGGTCGGGCAGGTCTATCTTGCGCTCTGGAGCGGTTTCTTCCGCGAACCGCTGTGACAGGTTCTGTGAAGGCTGTTCGACGAACGTCAATGCAGCCTAAGTATCGAAGGCTACGAGTGTGCCGCTCACCTTGCGTGTGGCCAGCCTCAGATCGACAATTGGTGTTTGGCGTCCCGAACGACACGGGAAAAGCGAAACGCTCTTATTCATTACAGGATGGCGAACAACCGAACCTACCATCCACAGGCGAACTTTCTGGCGAGTCTCTGAAAAGCTTAGCATTGAAATCGTCCAACTTATGCCTAGCTCTCGCGCGTTCAAACTCACTGAAACCCTTGTCCATTAGTCTTAATTCTCAACACTATTTTTACACTTCCAATTGCTATAAATGCGCAAGTTTTGCGCTTTTTGATATCATCACGACCTCGTTCGCTCCACACGCTTGCATGCCGCCCGGTAAGCGCGCCATTCCTTCACCTTGGCGGCCCTGATGCGCTCCAGGAATGGGCGTTGGGTTTCATCCGCTTCGGTTTGCGCGGCGACGCGAGCAAGGACCAGTTCCGTGCGAGCAAAGCGAATATAGGCTCGGAGGCGCTTAGCTTCCGGACCGTTCAAATGGCGAGCGGCATCCAGAGGGCCGGTGCGATCGATGATCTTGGCGATGTGCTTGTGGACGAGATGCGGCGGAAATTCCGCCATCCATTCGATCACCTCAGCGGCGTGGTACGGGATGTCCTCGCCCCTTATCCCACGCCGGGCCTTGAGAGCCGCTGTCGTCTCTTCCGCCATTCCCTGGTCATCAAGCGATAGCGGTGTTTCGGTGTAGTAGCCGACCGAGACAAGCCGCGCACGGATCAGCCGATAGTATCGTCGTGCGGTGTTTAGAGATGTTCCACTGGCGCGGGCGGCCTCGCCGGGCGATCGCCGCATCGTGTAGGAATTGAGAACCCGGGCGGCCCGCGCTCTGGGCAAGGACGAACGTCTAAGAAGAACCGCTGGTGGCATGGCCGGTGCGGCCCTCCTGCTGATTGCGACATCGATAACTCAACAAAATCAGTGATTAACGTGGCAAACGCAGGCGTTTCGCTTGTCGTATCCGACGGGGCAAAGGTTGATTTGGATTGACCGGTATGGCATCACATACCAAGCAATCTCTTCACACCTCCCAATTCGGACGAGCCGGATTTCGGGGCCGCATTTTGCGGAATCGAAACCCGAACTCAACCAAGAATGGAGGTGCCCATGCCACTGTGTGTCAAATGCAATCGAGAAACTTGTAACCCCTGCGTGCGTGTGCCATTTGGCGAGAGCCAATGGCGCACCATCGTTGTCGCGAGCGACACGGAACTCCGGCGCCGGTCGTATTTTCGGCGCATGGCAATGGCGACGAGGGCACTGATAGAGGAGCTTGAGCTCTCGCGCCGAACCTTTCCCGACTGGGTGGCTGATGTGATCTATCCCTATGAAGGGCCGATCCTGCATCCCGGCGGTGAACCCTTCACCGTGATCGATACGAGCGTCGATGATGCCTTCGCTGACGACGGGAGTTTCCGCTGGCTCTCAGGTTTCGTCGCGTTTGCCGAGACGGCTCCGCGCCAGGCACCGCAATGGCGGGTGCTGGACCGGCTGCGTCTGATCGACCTCGCCTTCAAGATCGCGCGACCCGATACGGCGCGGCATTTCGGGCGCTAGGTCTTTCGCCCGGATAGCGGTCCCAAACTGGTCATTCTGGCGTCGGAAGGATTCCGAACGCCGATGATCAAGAACCAACCCAAAACGATTCCGTTTTCCATCCGCCTCACCCCGGCGGAGAAAGCCGACCTTGAACGCCGGGCCGGAAAGCGCCCGGTTGGGGTCTATGCTCGTGAGCGGCTGTTCGGTCAGGTGGACCGGCACTCGCACCTAGGGCAAGCCAAACGGCGGCCGACACCCAACATCGACAAGAAAGCCCTGGCGCAGGCCCTCGGGTTGCTCGGCAAGTCCGACCGCGAGCGCAGTCTCCGGATGATCGGCGAGGCGGCACGGATCGGGGCGCTACCGCTCACGCCCGACGTGTTGGAACATATCGAACGGACCTGCCGCGACATCGGGGACATGAAAACCGCATTGATGGCGGCACTTCGGATCAAGGAAGAATAGCCGGTGATCCTGAAGGCGTCCGAACGCGGCGGCGGCAAGCAGCTCGCCCTTCATCTCCTGAACGACCGCGACAATGATCATGTCGAGGTCCATGACATCCGGGGCTTCATCGCCGGTGATCTCGTCGGTGTAATGAAGGAAGCCCATGCAGTGAGCAAGGGCACGCGATGCCAAAACTTCCTGTTCTCGGTCTCGCTCAATCCGCCCGACACGGAGACTGTCAGCACCGACGTATTCGAAACGACCATTGAGCGGATTGAATCCACAAACGGCCTCGCCGGTCATCCCCGCGTCATAGTTTTCCACGAAAAGGAAGGTCGGCGTCACGCGCACGCCGTCTGATCGCGTATTGATGCGGAGACCATGACGGCGAGGAACCTGTCACTCTACAAGACCAAGCTGAGAGACATCGCCAAGGAAACCTATCTCGAACAGGGGTGGACGCTCCCCGAGGGGTTCGTCGACAGCGCGGCCCGCGATCCCCGCAACTACACGCTCGCCGAATACCAGCAGGCTAAGCGCATGATCCGTGATGCCCGTGATCTGAAATCCATGATGGCCGAATGCTGGGCCGCGAGTGATTCCGCCGCAGCGTTCAAGCACGCACTTGACGAACGCGGGATCACGCTGGCCAAGGGCGACCGGCGCGGTCATGTCGCCGTCACCCGCGAAGGCGAAGTCCTGGCCATCTCCCGATACACCGGGAAGAAGGCCAAGGAAGTGCGTGCGAAACTGGGCGAGCCGGAGAACCTGCCGAGCGTCGAGCAGGCCAAGACAAGCGCCGCCACCTCCATGAGCGCAGCTATGACGAAACACATGGTCGAGGCCAGACTCGAACACAAGAAAGCCATGGCGCCGCTGGAGGCGCGAAGACGGGCGATGACGGAGCATCACCGAACGGAACGCGCCAAGATGGATGCTGGACAGAAGACGCGCTGGAAAGAGGAAACACGGCTGCGATCGGAACAGCTCAACAGCGGACTGCGTGGTTTGTGGGATCACCTGACGGGACGACATGCCGAGATGGAGCGCAAGAACATCGCCGAGGCGCAAGCCGCCGTCCGGCGCGACCGCGATCAACGCCAGCTGTTGATTGCCGCGCAGCTTTCCGAGAGACAAGAGCTGCAAACCGAGATCAAGGCCACACGCGACCGGCAAGCGGAACTCCTTCGTGGTCTCCGCACGGATAGGCAAGCTTATGATAGAAAGCTAACTGGTAAAGAACTTGACCGATCCACGGAGAATCTCAGGCCACGGCTTGAGCAAGCCGCGCAAACGGCCATACCAGCTGAACCGTCAAGACTCGCCAAGACCTTCGAGCAAGCTTCCCAGCCGACACATCAAGACCGCCTTCAGAAGCTTCGCGAAAACCTCACAGCCGAACCGCGCCCGCCTGAGCGCGGATGCGAGCCGGAACGCTAAGATATTGAGATTTCGGCCGACATTCACGACACACTACATACTAGACTAAGTTTTTTAGACATAGGCTGACCGACGCCAGTTTTCGAACTTCACCAATCGCGCCTTCCCTGACTTGTTCGCCCAGGCGGTACCAGATTTTGACGGCAGCGCGTCGATCCAGAGCAATCTCGGTTCCCTCTAATACGCTGCCTTGGGCTCCGGAATCTATGGCTCGATCGATCCTGACATTACGGATCGAAATTCGTTTGCCGTCTATTACCGCGACGCCGTCCTCAACGTTGACCGTTGGCCTTCTGCTCATCCTTCATCCCGATCTCGCACACGACTCTCCGGCGATTACATCTCCGTTGCCTTCTCCCGTGTGGCAAGATGAAAGCGTGGCAGATCGACAATATGCACCTACCGGCCCAGACGTAGTCACGCTCCGATTGCTTACCGGAGCACCGCGAATGGCTGGTTAATCGGAGCGACAGTCCCTCTCATTCCAATTGCAGACGTTCCAGATCTGACCTCGGTGTTACTGTTCGTTGCAGGCTTTGAAAATGCCAGAGTCATCGAACTCCCACCTTTGCGTATGGGGTTGGCCAATCTCTGTGGACTTCTCGGTAGCCTCTGTTAGTCGCGGCTTTTGAAACACGACGCGCGATTTGCCATGCGACGGTAAAAGGTGTCCTCCCCCGTACAGCCTGCCAACAAGAGCCCGGTACATCGTCGCATCGCCTTCTCCGACTTTGTAGACGTGGGTACAGTCGCGCACGGGAACCCAAACGACATCGAGGGTCGGCGACGCGCCAACGATCGAGAACGGCGTCGTGAGCGCCTCTCGTTCGCTAGGTGTCCATTCGTTCAGCAATCGGCCGACATGCCCTTCGGGCAGCAACGTCGACGTGAACGTGCCCTCCGCTGGATCGTATCGCATTTGCGCTGCAAACACGGTGTTGTCTGAAGGCGCTATTGTCCCGACCAAAACCGATTGTCCATCCATGCCGACCTGCCACGTGAACATTCCGCTCGGGTTTGAGACGTCGTGTTGGAGAAAAGTCATGCCGCCGTCGCCAGCATAGACCCGGACCGTTGAAGACCGAAGCGTCGCAGCCAAAAGGCCGGTTACGGCGCTTTCGTCAGCGTTGAGGCCGGGAAGGAGAAACTTAAGACCGAAGGGCGAACGCAGTCGGACAGTCGAATCGATGCTGCCGCTGTCGTTGATCCATTTGACCGGCACGTGAAAGACGCGCGCCGAGTCGAAATCAGAATCTGCGGGCGCCATCGGGTCAACGCTTTCCGTTGGGAGCGCAGCGAGAAGAACTCCCGAAACTGGCGACGCGACATATCCCTCGGCGGCGACATAGCGCCACGCAGGGTTCGGATGGTCCGCACCGCTTTCTGCATCCAGACGATCCAATGTCGGAAAGTCTCCGCTGAGGTCTGTGAAGTCGACCAGCGTCGGAAGTCCGCCGGTGTCGAGGCCGATTGTCACGCGCGCGACGGAGTCCGAACGCCTGGTGTCGCCGTTGGAGTGATCATGCCCCCGCGCGATCACCAGAACCGTGTCCTGGTTAGGCGTTTCTGCCCTAGCTTTTAAGGGCGCCACGCTGCATCCCCACCGGCTATTGGCGACGCAGAACGCGGATACCTCTGGAATTTCTTTTCCCGAAAACATCGGTATGTTCCGAACCTGGTTCTCGGCTTCGACGGCCGCCGTAGCAAGAATTATGCGGGTCTGATCAAGGATTGCTGCGGTGCGGGACGTTATCGCCTTCGCCGGCGCCGCCGCAGTCCGCCCGCGCACGACGAAATCGGTTCTATGCAAGACCCCATTCGTCCCTTTCGCCAAAACGCGCACGTCGTGTCCTCGGGTCAACCTGCGAACGCCGGGAATCAAATGCACGGTAGCGTCAAATCCGAACCCCTCGCTGCGCGTCAGTTCGGCGCGAAACGGCTTCCCGGCAATGACAGCCTCGATGACGCCAACGTCCTCAGCTCCTTCTCCGGCCAGATCGCGGAACGTCAACACCGCGAAGTCCGGTCCTGCGACGTCGACGGAAGGCGTCATGTCCGACTCGATATTCCTGGCGATGACCTCGGCCCCGTTCACGCTAGTCGGATCCGTGTCTCCCAAATTGCCGGACAGAGTGGCGGTAGGTATTCGAACCAAGGAACCATCTCGGCGCAACACAGTGAAATCCTTACCGACGATTAGAACGCCGTCGCTTGGATCCGGATTCACGATCTTGAAGCTGTGAGGCGTACCCTCCGTGACGCTACCTAGTGCGGCCAAGTCGCTGAACTCGTAGACCAACAAGCCCTCGATGTCGTGTTTTGTTGTAACGAACAGCTTCAGATCATCCACGGAAACATGTAACGAGACGACGGGGGAGCTGAATTCCGCGATCTTACGTGCGGCCTGCTTGTCTTTTTCGACGTAGAACACCCCCTTCGGATTGCTGCCGCCGGCAAAAAGCAGGCTGCGGTCGTGAGGAATCGCGTAGACGGGGCTATCCTTCGGAAGCTTGTCTGGTCCGCCGATCTTCACACATCCCGCTGCGTCCGTCGCACTTCTGTATACGCCGCCGTCCCCGTTCCTAGCGTAAATGGTATGCGCATCGACCGTGGCCCGGCCGTCCAAAATCGTCAAGCCGGTCGGACACCTCGAAGCGTCGTGGAACTGGCGCCACGTGCGCGCCATGCCGTCGGACGCAGGACGCCACACACGTTCCTCGGTGGCGAGCTCGGTGTTGGTAAGGAGGTACGCCTGCCCCGGCTTGGCATGCGGCCCCATTGCCCGACCCTCTGTGGCCGCCGCCGGTAAACGAAGAACTTGGATAGTCTTCACGGGCTGCGTCCGAGGGTCGACTCCGTCGGCGAGTTTGTCGGTGTCGACAAGGAGGCGGACGTTCACGGTCTTCAAACCTACGTATTCGCCCGTCGATGCATTAACGCCCGCGACCTCTTCCGTCTGTACCAGCGGCATCCATTCGACGACGCTGCCGAGGCTAATTTCAGCCTGCTCGAGCGCGTCGCTGGTTCGGATGAGCGATAGCAATCGCGCCTTTTCGATCTGCGCCTCGGCATACTCAATCAAGCGTCCCTGATTGTGGTCGCGGTCGAAGATTTCCTTGCGGATTCGAACCATTTCCTCAAACAAGCCGACTGCGATCTCCAGATCGGCCCCTTCAGTGGCGACCCGGTCCTCGATCCATAGACGACCCCGGTTGAGGAGCGCTTTCGAGTATTCTATGGCGTAGGCATTACTGTTCGGGTTAGCCTCGTACCGTGCCCGCGCCGTCTCGAGATCCTCTCCCGCCCGACCCAGGGCCTCGTCAATGGCGCCGCTCGTGATCAGCAAACTGGTTAGGGCCAATCTGTATTCATTGTCGCCCTCCAGTTCCACGATGTGCTTAAGAAGTAATTCTCGCGCCTGGTTCGCGGCGCCGGCGACTTCTGGAAAATATTTTTCAGTATACTGATACAACATGCATCCCGCCACGCGGCGGGCGGAAGGCGATTTAAGGATGAAATCGTCTACGAAGTCTTTCGATACAAGGTCGTCGATGCTGTTGTGCTTGCGCAACAGCAACTGGCCGATCAGATCGAGCCGCGGTTTCACGTCGACGACCGTACCAATCGAATAGGCGCCAAAACTGCATGTGCTCGGCCGTGCGCCGGTGCAGCGGCCTCTGTCAACGCCATTTCCGCCATTTGCTATTCCAGAAATTCGGGACGAGAGTACGAAAGACTTCTTCGCGCCCACCATGCCATTGTCCGGGGATGGCAGGAGCTCCGGGTATCCGTGAAGCTTTTCGTAGGTCGGACTATCGATGTTTCCCGGTGTTAGTTGACAGCCTTCGTTCTCCCTAGGACAGATCCGCGTCTGAACATGAAGATCACCGATTGACTTCCAGTGGGACTGCTCCCTGGGTTCGTACCAACACTTCAGGCCGAACCACTTGCATTTGCGGACTTCCCAATATCGACGATTGACATCGATCTGCCCGCTGACCCTCAGCGTGACCTTGTGGCCTGGACGAAAATGGACAATGTCCTTGAACAGGCGGTTGTAGTTGTCCTGTTCGACATCGATTAGAGCAGACGGTTGTCGCTCCGAAATGTGGTTGGGCGCGCCAAAATCCGAATTCAGTCTCTTGGCGCAATTGACCTCTGCTTCTACTGCTTCGGCGAAGGACGTCAGGCCAAAGACCGTCGCGACGAAGAAGACGCCGAATCTGTAACGGCGGCGCATCATCCATTCTCCTCAATGGGATGGGGGCATCCTTTGAGTTGCCCCTGTCGGCTATTCAGTTCCTGGACGATCAGGGCGACCTGCGCGTCTTCCCGGTCCTTGATCGAACGTTGAAGTGCTTCGAGTTGTTCATAGCTGCTGATGCTTTGACCTGATTCGTCTGGGACGGATGGCCTGACAGGGTCCATGCGTTCATCGATGATTTCTGCTGTGATGAATTCGCGCAGTTCGGAGCGGATGGCCGTCCAAGTTCGATTGCAAAGTCTCAGCGACACCGACGGTGTGTTCGGATTGTTCGGGCGATTGAGATTTCCCAAGAACGCGTTTCTTCGAGCCTCAAGCCTGTCGTCTAGCGGCAGCATCGCCGCGGCGATCGGTGGAACCGTCACTTCGTCGTGGGGGCGGCATTCAATTTCCTCGTCGCCAGTCGTGAAACACAAGGCCTGAGCATATGGATTGACCTTTAAGTCCGAAACAAGGTTCGAGAAACTCGCTCTAGTTACGAAGTCCGCTTCGGTCACAACGTTCTCGGGATCGGTGTAAGCAAACGCGATACGAAATGCCAAATCAGAAGCCGCCTTCGCCTCGACGGTCGGGTAAACCGACAATTCCAACGTCGTATAAAGACCGTATCCCTCGAAAATTCCGGCCTCGCGGTCGTTGTCGTCTTCCCAACGGTTGCGGAGATTCCCCAGATCGTAGGGTAGCGGAATATCGAACGACGAAGTTCGGCGCGGCAGTAGAACCTCACGATAGAACTGCGTCCGTGTCGGGTCGTCGATCGAAACGCCCGCAACGGTAGCCGTCCCCGGATGTGTGACGGTGACGCCGCTTGCGATCGAAAAAGTATTGTCGAAACGTTCCCAACCAGCGCGGATGTCGACGAACCGCAGATTGCGGTACGCCGGCGGATACTCCTTCAACGCGGGATGCAACAAGATCGTGCTACGGAAAACGTTCGAATCGGCGCCTGACTGCCAGTTACGGAATTTCTCGAAATCTTGCTCCGATATGATCTCGGAAAGTCGTAGCAGGCGAGTTTGGGCCGTCTGGCCCAAACGCCCTGCGCCGGGGGTGCAACCGCGCGTTTGACAGATGTCCTGAGATAGACGAAGCAGCTGGCGCCAATGCAGCATCAATCGGTCGACGTCCGTTCGGGTTGCCTCGCCTTCCCGGTCAAGCCACCCGAACAGGTGAATTTGAGGATCCAAGGCGAGGCGCAGGTTCCTGGGATCAGACTTGATTAATCGGGTAACGGTGGAAGACGGTTGATCGTAATATCCGCCCCAGAGGCCCATCGACCTGTTGAACAGGTCGTACTCCTCGCGCAACCTTTCCGCGGCATAGAACGTCAGGGCGCGCCGCAGCTTGATCTTGCTGCGCGCAAGACCGGCGTTTCGGGCGCTTTGCTTGATGCCAAAATTATAGATCTGAAGCTGCCTAGCGGCGGCCTGACGCAGCGCCGCCGCGATGGCCTCGTCCTTTTCGGCTAGGACCGACTGATATAGTGCCTGATCCACGGCCTCCTGAGCTTCGACCATCTGCAGTGCTACCCGGACACTGTCTGCAGCGATTCGCTGTTGCTGACCGATGTTCGCATCGAGGGCGGCCAGACCCTGCAACACTTCAAGTGCGACACCAGCCCCCGGCAGGACCGCATCCAATGCCCGTTTGACGGCTTGCTCGGCCAGTACCTTGCTGACGTCGATGCCAGGCGCGCCTTCACCTGCGGCCGGCGGAATAGGACTGGTGGATTCTGGCAACTTCGGAATCTCGTTGCGCAGATCCACAGCGACAGTACGGCCGACGACTAGATTGGTGCCAAAGTCGCGGACCACATGCCGCTCGTCGCCGGCGGCGAGCTGAACCCACGTCTCTTGTCGCGCCTGCTCTTCGTTCGGATTGTCGGGATTAGCGTTCTCCGCCGTACGGGAAATACCGAGTTTGACGAGTTCTTCGGTTTGACCGGGTTTGATGTGGCGTAACAGGCCTTTGCGCAAATTGTTCCGCTTCCCGGCCAACTTCTGGAAAGACCGACGCAGGTTCGATTTCAGCCGGCTTGACTCCTTGTCGAGTAGGTCTGGCGAGATATGGGCAAAAAGGTCCTTGGCGTCGAAGCTGACAAGGGCAATGCCCCCTTCAGTTTCGGCAACTTCGAGCTTGAAATCCTGGGTGACTCGGATTCGAGGAATCGCATCCTGGGCCTGACGAATGCCATACTGGGCAATGGCTTCCGCGAGAATCTTGATTTTCGCGTTTTCATCAGCGTCCGCTGGTTCCTGTACCTTCAAGTGCTTAAATAGAAGCTCGATCACCTTGGCTCGCTTGCCGTCCTCAGTTTTGGACAACACAAACTTGAGCGAGTCCATTGACCAGATGCGAAGGATTTCATCCAGCGCATCCACCCATTCGTCTTGGGTTTCGATCACTTCGACCAAACGCTTCATGGCGTCTGTATAGACTACGGCATATTCGCTTCCGGCATCGTCGATCACGTCGATGATGGCCTCTTCGACGCGAAAGGTGATGTCGGCGATTTTCCCGTCGAGTTCGTTAATGTGCGTCGCCAATCTGTCTTGGACCCGGCATCCGTTTCTAAGCGATTGGCACAAGGTTCCATCTACAGGAAGCAGGCCGAAGTTCTTACAGTGTCTCTCCAGATTGCCGTCTTCCAACATCGTCCGGTCGCAGGCCTTGGGCAAAGTCAGTTCCAGCAGGCCGCACGGGGCCTTGTCGACGATGTTCAGTTCGCTGGAAACCAGCGTATTGTTTCTCACCGCCTTGCAGATTTCCGCCGGCCGTTTGCCTCGGAGCGTGCGAACCGTGTCAATCAATCCCAGAACGGGCGCAATTTCATTCACCTTATCATTGATGATGTCGCGCGCGTCAGGAGGGAGTTTTTTGGCGACCATCGACCCAAGCCGAAGCAGCTTGTCGGTGGTCGGTTTGCGCAGAAAATCCTTCGCTCCATCAAGGGTTTCCTTTGCTTCTTCGAACTGGCGATGCAACTCTTGACCCTGCTGATAAAGCTCAACGAACTGTTGTGTCGTATCCCCGAAGCCCTTAACGATCTCGCCGATTTCCTTGCCAACCGCCTCATCAGTCAACGCTGTCAAGGCGGCGGCCTTGATGTCGCCTTGCTGTACCGCGGTCAAAAGACCTGGCGGCGCGCCGACTGATGAAGCGACGGCATTCAGAACGGCGTTCTCCGCTTGATTCGAAAGTTGCTCGGCCTCGTCCCGCAGCGCCTCGGCTTCGGCCAACAATGTCCGGCGTTGCCTTTCGAGGCTCTCGATACGTGAACCGAAAATGCGTTGGCGCTGCTGGTTCTCCAGACGAATGACCTCGGCTTTGGATTGCCTGGTTGTTTCCGCTTGAAAGCGCCCGCGCACCTGCTCCGCGTAAGCCTTCAGTCTGTTGGCCGACTCCGCGTCTTCTTCGATCTCAGAAAGAAACCGGAGCATCTCCACCACCTGCTTCTCGAGGTCGTCGAGCAGGGACTCCATCACTCTGACGTGTTGAATAGGAACGGACGGCGTCAGCGATCTAGCGCCACCCCAAAACGCGAGCTTCTGGTCCAGCAGTAGCAAGCGATATTCTATGTCTCGGAGAATCAACTCACGCGTGTTTTGCTTTGCCGGCGAAAGGCTGGTCGGCGAAACATTCGATGCAGACGTGTAGGCGTCGCAATACTTCGCGGCGATAGGACAGAGCTGCTTGGCCTTGCCGCCAACCGTTTCGATGACGCGTCCAGTGTCCAGTTTGCTGATCTTTGCGCAAACGTTCGATACGTCGTTCAGCAAGAGACTTCGGTCCGTAGACTTGAGAAGCTCCTGATCGTTTCGGCAAGTGCCGTCGCGAATGTACATTTCGTCGGCACGTATTTTCCTGATTAGCGCCAAGTCCAGCGACACCGATGAGTAATTGGGTCGGACGGAACCGTAGGCGTTGTCGTCCAATGAATCGTCGGCGCCGAAGGACGCCGTCTGAATGGATACCGAGAGAAAAGCACCGACAACGAATGCGCTAGCGAGTTTCCAACGTGTCTGCCGAGACAGTTTGCGCATCGTTGAGTCCTTTCCGAGTCACTCGATGCGCCGAATGCCGCATTTCGGATCCAGTTGAAGCGTTGTCCCGGCCTGGAATGGTATCGGATCGACGTGACCGACGTCGGGAACCGTCAGATTGACCTGTCCGATGTTAACGGCGGGGCGTCCTGCAGACGGCTGATACGACAGCGTCAACGTCATGTGCCTGCACGCGGCGACAGGAAAGAAGTCGAACGAAGCTCCGGCCATATGTGCCGCCGCGGACTCGGCCAGGAAGCTGTCGATTGAAATGACGCCCACGCGCCGGGCGCCAAACGCCACGGAATATTGCAGAGCCTTGTTCACCTCTCCGATCGCCTGGTTCACAGGGCCTGTATACTTTACCGACGTGTCCGAGCCGACAGCCGCATCGAAGTTCGAAACAGCGAACGGGACGATAATCTCCGGCCGGTTGCCTGCATTGCCCCAGCCGAGGCTTTCGAAGGCCGCAAGCGGCGCGTCCTCGCTCGTCGGCCCCGCGGCCCGTGCTCCTACCAAAGGGCTCCGGCTCACGCTGATCGTAGACAAAGAATTTGGATCGTTATCAATCGTCACGCTGGTGCCAGACTGGGTAATGGCGAATATGCGTGGATGACCGTTTCCCGTTGACTCAACAGTCGCCCGCAATTTGTTCACGCATGCTCTGTCGGCCGAACAGCGAATCAGATTTGCGTTGCTGCCGGAATTGCCTTCGCCCGAAACAATGACCCGAAACCCGTTGAACTCAATTGGAAGTGCGTCACCCCTAAGTGCCGAACCCCGGGGCTCAGGAGGTGCCTCAGAATACCTTAGGCCGACGCACCCATGCAGGGCGACAATTGCACAGATGGCAGCCACACGAGACCAGACAGCAATCATCATCGTTCCCCCGCCGACGCATGATCAATCTCTGCTGAGCGTCACACTTCTACGCACAGAAGCAACACATGATTGCAAAATAGAAGGGCATGAGTGTAAGTATCAACAAGAAACTTTACCGCGAGACGATCCGATATGGCATTCACCCCTATCTAGTATAAATATTTTTTCAACTAAAACAGGCGCATAAGGACAAGCTTGCTGTTTGAGACGCTATATCGAAAAAAAACGACAACACAGTGGATGATTGTTGCGACATGGGGAGCGGCCACCTGCATCCGTCTGCTAGCCAAAGGGGAGAATAGAACATGTTGAGCAGAACAGTCCTAGGGCTCGCGTTCGCGTTCATGTGGAGTGCGGCCGCTTCGGCGACTTGCGTCTCGATACCCGACACAAATGATCTTAGGACCTGGAACGACATTCGTTCGCACGTCGCATCGGCTTCCTTGAATTCGGCCATTGATGAAGTCCAGGCGTTAGACAGTGTCGGGCACGGACAAATCAATCTGGATTTCTACGCGATTACATTGGATGCACAAGGACAGTCGGCGAGTGATTTGCTTTCGGAGATTCGTGCGAATATCCACTCTGTAGTCTACCAGGGGACCAATTACGCCATCGAACCTTACGATGCCGCAAACCAGGCGATTTGGACGTCCGATGCGCCGGTCGGCGCATTGGTAACGTTCGTGCTGTCGAGCATTCCCGGTGTCATGGATATAGAGAAGGGTGACGTCGTCGTCAGCTGCTACGATGCGACAACCTTCATCTTTTCGCCCGTTACGACGAATAAAAGCGGATACCATCCTGTCGCTGGCAACAGGGGCTTCGGGATAGTCAGGAACAAAGATGGATCTCTGACATTTTTTACGAAAGCAGCCGACCGAATAGTGAACCGCGGACTGTTCTCATTGTTGCCCGAAGCGCTGCGCAACCAGATTTTTCTTCAGGGGCATGATGTTTGGGTCAGAATGTTGGCAAATATCGAAACTATTTACGCGTCGCGAAACCCCAGAGATAAGATAATCGTATCGAGCCGTCACAACTATCCATAGTGCTTGATAACATTTGGGTTGGCTAAACACCAAGACTTGACCCTCCCGCAACCTGCTTTCGGTTGGCGGTCGAGCCGACGGCACACCAGATTTACTATGGCACGTTTTGCACCTTGATTGAACGAGAAAGTCTAGCACCTCACTCTCCAGATTTACGGCGCGCCACAGGTTCGTGTGGCGATCGCGGATCAACACGAAGATGACGTCCAAATGCCATTGATCATGCGGGCATGGGGCGCTGTCACAGGAACGCTGATCGCGTGGGGCGGACGCCATAATCGTCTGATGAACGCGATCTCTTACGCCCGGTTCCAGTTCCCGCCGACCACTTCTCCCCCTATATAGCCATTCGACGTTGACCAGCCAATGTCTCCTCCGGTCTAATTCGATCGATAGGATATACGGAACAAATGATCCTACTTACTGACACCGCCGAGGCCGTACTTTGATGCACAGCATGTTCAGGCATCGAGTTTGGAATCTCCGCCGACCAAGACAGCCTCACGGAGGTCGCGCCATGATTGGCGTCTTTTCGCCATTCTCTTGTGCCTATTTTGTGCCACGGAATCCGTGGAACAGAATCGGACATAGCGTAAGTCATTGTTATTGCGTGGAACAGGATGGAAGCGTTGTTTAACGCAAACGGCCTCGCCATTGCGAGGTTACCATTTGTTTTTATTGAGTATTTTGGTTGCGGGGGTAGGATTTGAACCTACGACCTTCAGGTTATGAGCCTGACGAGCTACCGGGCTGCTCCACCCCGCGCCATGGGTGTGA
>NZ_JACZFS010000090.1 GCF_014904795.1 Nisaea nitritireducens | reverse complement strand
AACGTTCCCTGTCTTGTTTAGTTTTGAAGGATCATTCGATTCTTCGAGATGTTGTTCTTTGAAAACTAGATAACAGAAGTAATTCACATTCAATTAGTAATGCAAGATATCACGTAGTGATTCTTTTTAACGGTTAAGTTAGAAAGGGCGCACGGTGGATGCCTTGGCACTAGGAGCCGATGAAGGACGGGACGAACACCGATATGCTTCGGGGAGCTGTAAGCAAGCTTTGATCCGGAGATTTCCGAATGGGGAAACCCACCACTCGTAATGGAGTGGTATCCATATCTGAATACATAGGATATGAGAAGGCAGACCCGGGGAACTGAAACATCTAAGTACCCGGAGGAAGAGAAAGCAAATGCGATTCCCTGAGTAGCGGCGAGCGAAACGGGACCAGCCCAAACCAAGAGGCTTGCCTCTTGGGGTTGTAGGACACTCTGTACGGAGTTACAAAGGAACGAGGTAGATGAAGAGGTCTGGAAAGGCCCGCCATAGAAGGTAACAGCCCTGTAGTCAAAACTTCGTTCTCTCCTGAGTGGATCCTGAGTACGGCGGAACACGTGAAATTCCGTCGGAATCCGGGAGGACCATCTCCCAAGGCTAAATACTCCCTAGTGACCGATAGTGAACCAGTACCGTGAGGGAAAGGTGAAAAGCACCCCGGAAGGGGAGTGAAAGAGATCCTGAAACCGTGTGCCTACAAGTAGTCAGAGCCCGTTAACGGGTGATGGCGTGCCTTTTGT
>NZ_JACZFS010000088.1 GCF_014904795.1 Nisaea nitritireducens | reverse complement strand
TCCCGTGAAGGCTGAGCTGTGATGGCGAGCGAATTATAGTAGCGAAGTTCCTGATTCCACACTGCCAAGAAAAGCCTCTAGCGAGGTGAGAGGTGCCCGTACCGCAAACCGACACAGGTAGGCGAGGAGAGAATCCTAAGGTGATCGAGAGAACTCTCGTTAAGGAACTCGGCAAAATGACCCCGTAACTTCGGGAGAAGGGGTGCTCTGTTAGGGTGCAAGCCCGAGAGAGCCGCAGTGAATAGGCCCAGGCGACTGTTTAGCAAAAACACAGGTCTCTGCGAAGCCG
>NZ_JACZFS010000087.1 GCF_014904795.1 Nisaea nitritireducens | reverse complement strand
GCTGGAAGGTTAAGAGGAGCGCTTAGCGTAAGCGAAGGTGCGAATTGAAGCCCCAGTAAACGGCGGCCGTAACTATAACGGTCCTAAGGTAGCGAAATTCCTTGTCGGGTAAGTTCCGACCCGCACGAAAGGCGCAACGATCTGGGCACTGTCTCAACGAGAGACTCGGTGAAATTATAGTACCTGTGAAGATGCAGGTTACCCGCGACAGGACGGAAAGACCCCGTGGAGCTTTACTGCAGCCTGATATTGAATGTTGGTACAGCTTGTACAGGATAGGTAGGAGCCTTGGAAACCGGAGCGCCAGCTTCGGTGGAGGCATCGGTGGG
>NZ_JACZFS010000086.1 GCF_014904795.1 Nisaea nitritireducens | reverse complement strand
TCAGCGCCGCCAAGGGCGTCGCCGGACAGGCACAGTCCCTCGACCGCGAGGTCAAAACATTCCTCGAAAAAGTCAGATCGGATAACTGATCGGGAACTGATCGGGAACTGAAGGTCCCATTTTCCCAGACATCTGAGAACGGGCGGGTCCCTTGTTATCCGCCCGTCACCGGCAGATAGGGAGATTCTGCATAAAATTTTACATTAACATTCCGTAACAAGCCGATATAACAAAGCGTTTTTTCGACTTGATATTATTTCTGAGTTCACGTTGATATTGATCAAATCCTTTTCCGTCCCGACAAACGTTTCGATTTCGTGATGAAAGAGGATTTCCACGTTCGTTGCTCCAGAGACAGCCTCTAAGAACACGGTAGAGGCTCGCCTTACAAAATCACTATTGTTTAGAGGTATTTTTCATCGTGGCTGAAGTATTGCACTTGGATGACATCGCCGCCGTTCCTGACGATCATGAAGAACCCGCGAAAAAGAAACGGTGGAAGTTAGGAGTTGGCGGGAAGCTGTATTTCTCCCTGCTCGCGATCACTGTCATCACGCTGGTCGCGATCGGCATTTCCATCGCCGCCTTTGTCGAGCTTCAACGCACACTCAATATGTTCACGGGCACCTCGATCCCCGCGATCAAGAACTCCATGGCCCTGGCAAATACCAGCGCCTCAATTGCCGCGACCGCACCGGCGCTCGTCAGCGCGCCGACCCAGGAACAGCGCGACGCGATCCAGGAAAACATGCGCGCCGGTATTGAAGGGCTGCGTGCCCGCCTCGAAACCCTGACGAGCCTTCCTGAAGAGCAAAAGGAAAAACTCGCCGGTCAGGTTTCCCAGATCGAAAGCACCCTGACAGACCTGCAATGGACGATCGGCCGGCGCGAGGAACTGCGCGGTCAGATGGACGAACTGACCAAAAAAATCCGCCAGACCCACGCCCTGTTCGTCGCCGAGGCCATCCCCGTGGTGCAACAAGCGAACGCGACGCTGGAATTCCGTGGCGATGAAACAATCAGCAACGCAGTCAGTTCCATTGAGAACCTGCTTGAAGAAGAAATCCTGCAGCTTGAATCTGGCCTTAAGGTCGCTGCCAATGGCCATGGAATGCTCGCCATCACCGCCAGGGCCAGCGTCGCCACCTCCGAGGAAGAAGTCGATCAGCTGAAAGAGACATTCGGTGCCCGCTCGAACGACGTCTACGACGCCGTGAACAGACTGACAGACAGCGACAACGCCAACGCCCTTCGGGAAGTCGCCCTCAATCTCAGTCTTTACGGAATCGGCGAGAAGTCGGTCTTCGATCTCAGGAAGAAAGAGCTCGTCAAGAATACCCTGTCCTACAATGACCAGTTCGAGCTGAAGGCAAAGAGAGACGCGCTCCAGGCAGAAATCGCGGAGCTGAGCGACACCTTCAACGCAGCAATCGGGCCGGTCACCCAGGAAGCGAGCTTTCAGCTTATTTCCGGTGGAGAGAAATTGATCGGCGACATCGAAGGCTCGATTTCGACGCTCGTAAACGACGATGCCGGCGTCATCCGGAACTCACTGGAGCTCGTGGCACACGCAAACCTAGTCGCAGGCCTGCTGAATGCCGGAGCTGTCTCCCCCGATGGCGAAGCCATCAAGCAGACGAACTATCAGTTCATGGCAGCCTACGATGCCATGAACACTGCGCTGGACGAATTCCGCGAACGCGGGGTCGACGCGGATGCCGCGGAGAAAGCGGAACAATTGGGCGCCTTCGGAAATGGTGCTGAATCCGTGTTCGAAATCCGCGTTGAGCTGCTCTCAACCGAGGCAGCTGCTGTCGATGCGCTGAACAACAGCCGTGAGCGCGTTGCCGAACTCATCCACGAAGTCGAAATCCTGGTCGAACAGGCCGAAAACGATGCGGCGGTCGGCGAAGAATCGGCGAAGACCACAATCTTCCAGAGCCAGCAGCTTCTGCTCGCCGTCGGTGGCATCAGCGTCTTGCTCAGCCTTCTGATTGGCTGGTTCCTGGTGTCGCGTCAGGTCGTGAGCCGTATCAACGGTCTCGCCGACACGATGGGCGTCATCGCGGACGGAGATCTGGACACGGACGTGGATACGTCGGGCGGCGACGAGATCACCACGATGGCCCGGACGGTTGAGATCTTCCGCGACAATGGCCGCGAGGTCGAACGGCTGCGCGAGGAACAGCAGCGCACAGAGGCCCGCTCCGCCGAGGAACGGCGTCAGGCCATGCTGAACCTGGCCGATACGTTCGAGCAGTCGGTCAAGGCCATCGTCGATCAGGTCGGCCTCTCCGCACAGGAGATGGAGAAGAGCTCGGAAGGCATGGTGAACTCCTCCGAGCAGGTGAAGATGGAATCCTCAGGCGTGCTGACCATCGCCG
>NZ_JACZFS010000085.1 GCF_014904795.1 Nisaea nitritireducens | reverse complement strand
CCGATCAGGTCCTCAGCGCCGCCAAGGGCGTCGCCGGACAGGCACAGTCCCTCGACCGCGAGGTCAAAACATTCCTCGAAAAAGTCAGATCCTGATAATTAAACGCACCACACACATTCAGGAAAAAGGCGGGCCGATATGGCCCGCCTTTTTTCTGGCTGGATGACAGCAGCGCCTTATCGCCGTCAAAAAATCCATAAATTTTAAGGCGTTAATCGACGCATTCATCGCTGCGCCGCAACATTTTCCGATAAATCATAATATTTTTTCTAAAATTTGACCCTAAGCCTGAGAAATAAGTTGTTAATTTTCCTGCCTTTTTCGCACTTGATATTCCCCATTCGTTAACGCGACAGTGATTGTGCAGCGCACATATCGGGCGCCGACTTCAGGGACAAGCCTACCCGCAGGCCCGGTTAACGGCGCGCGAGCACGGCAAACATGGGGACCACCGGAATGGACCAGGCATCGACCTTGGATGAAATGACATATGACCTGGAAGGCTCGGAAGAGGGTCGGACAGTGAAGCGCCGCAGCCTGGGAGTCGGCAGCAAGCTCTATATGGCACTGGGCGGGATCACTCTGATCACGCTGAGCGCCGCCGTCATATCGATCATGGCCTTCACCACCCTGCAGCAGACGCTGGACCAGTTTACCGGGACATCGATCCCCGCAATCAAGAATTCCATGTCGCTTGCCAATGCGAGCGCGAATATCGCCGCGACGGCGCCGGCGCTGGTCAGCGCGGCCAGCCAGGAAGAGCGCGATACCGTCCAGGCAGATATGTCAGAGGGCATTTGGCAGCTCCGTGACCGCCTCGCCCAGATGTCCACCCTCGGCGAAGAAGACCGTAGCGGCCTGTCATCACTGGTCGACGATATCGACAACGCCCTGACGGAATTGCAGACGAACGTTGCCCAGCGCGAGGAATTGCGAGTCACCCTCGACACCAGGACAGCAAGCCTCAGAAAAGAGCAGCGGCTGTTTGTCTCCGGGGCGGTGCCGCTGGTGCGTCAGGCCAACGATACGCTGAAGCAACGCGGCGACACGACAATCGAGCTCTCCGTTAAAGGCGTTGAGAACCTGCTCAACGCTGAGGTCATCCAGCTCGAATACGGTCTGAAGACCGCTTCAAGCGGGCACGAGATGCTGGCCATCATCGCCCTCACCGCCTCGGCCCAATCGGAGGCCGAGGTCGACGCACTGGAAGCACTGTTCAGAAACACCGCAAGCGAAGTCTATGACTCCGTCAACATGCTGGACGATAGCGACGCGGCTTACGACCTGCGGCAGATTGGCCTCAAGCTGACCCATTTCGGCAAAGGTGCGAAATCTGTATTCGACCTCCGTAAATCGGAACTCGCCAGCGACGCATCCTCCGGGCAGAAGCGAAGCACCATAGATGCCGAAATCGCCAAACTGACCGAAACGTTCAAGGGCTCGATCAATCCGGTCATTGAAGAGGCATCTGCTGGACTGGCGGCCAGAGGAAACGGCCTCGCCGAAAATGTCCGGGAATCGATCTCCAAACTGATCAATGAAGATGTCATCATCATCCGGGACGCACTCGACCTGATGGCCAAGGCCAACCATGTCGCGGGCCTGTTGAATGCAGGTGCCGGCGCGCCGGACATCCAGGCCGTCGACCAGATCACGAGCGAGTTCATGCTGGTCAATAACGGCCTGATGAACGCGCTCAACGGCTTCCGCGACAAACTCGACCCGCTGACCTTGGAAAGCGGTGACCTGCTCGCGGCCTTCGGTGCCGGGGACGCGTCCATCTTCGCCCTGCGACGTGAGTTGCTGGAAACCGAAGCCGCATCCTTGGCCGCGCTGGCGAACAGCCGCACTGCGGTCGTCGCCATGAGCAATAAGGTCGACAGCCTCGTGGCCGTCGCCGAGGCGGCTGCGGCCAGAAGCGAGCAGTCCGCCCGGGAGACCGTGACACAGAGCCGGTACTTCATGTTCTTCGTCTGCGGGGCCAGTCTGGTTCTCAGCCTCCTGATTGGCTGGTTCCTGGTGTCTCGTCAGGTTGTGAGCCGTATCAACGGTCTCGCCGACACGATGGGCGTGATCGCGGACGGAGATCTGGATACGGATGTGGATACGTCCGGCGGCGACGAGATCACCACGATGGCGCGGACGGTAGAGATCTTCCGCGACAATGGCCGCGAGGTCGAACGGCTGCGCGAGGAACAGCAGCGCACAGAGGCCCGCTCCGCCGAGGAACGGCGTCAGGCCATGCTGAACCTGGCCGACACGTTCGAGCAGTCGGTCAAGGCCATCGTCGATCAGGTCGGCCTGTCCGCCCGGGAGATGGAGAAGAGCTCGGAAGGCATGGTGAACTCCTCCGAGCAGGTGAAGATGGAATCCTCCGGCGTCCTGACCATCGCCGAGACCACCTCGAACAACGTCAACACCGTGGCCGCCGCGGCGGAGGAACTGTCCGCCTCGGTGCAGGAGATCAGCACCAACATCTCCGAGACCTCACGGGTGGCCCAGATGGCCGCTGACAAGGCGCAGGACACCGACAGGATCGTCACCAGCCTCGATGAGGAGTCACAGAAGATCGGCGAGGTGGTGAAGCTGATCACCGACATCGCGGAACAGACCAACCTCTTGGCCCTCAATGCCACCATCGAAGCGGCACGGGCCGGCGATGCGGGCAAGGGCTTCGCGGTCGTCGCCTCCGAGGTGAAGAACCTGGCGACGCAGACGGCGAAGGCGACGGAGGAGATCTCGGCGCAGATCGGCGCCGTACAGCTGAACACCA
>NZ_JACZFS010000083.1 GCF_014904795.1 Nisaea nitritireducens | reverse complement strand
GGCCCCGTATCGCCTGCTGGTGCTCTCGGCGAAGAGCGAGGAGGCGCTGAAGGCCCGCATCGAAGACCTCGCCGCTGCATTGGAAAGCGATCTGGCGAAGAACGATCTGGCGAAGAACGGTCCGGACGAGGGTTCGCTCGCGCAGATGGCCTACACCCTGCTTAACGGACGCCACCATTTCCGCCACAGATACGCGATTGTCGTCGGAAGCAGAAAGCAGGCCGTCGAGCGGCTGCGGCAAGGCGTCGAGGCCCGACGCGTCGACGCTTTCTCCGGCGCAGTCCCAAGCGGGTTCAAACCCCAGAAAGTGATATCGAGAACGATCGCCTCGATCGCAGAAAACGCGGAACATCCCGACGCGGATGCGTGCCGCGAGGCCTTGGCTGGATTGGCTGAACTCTTTTGCCAAGGATACGATATCCCTTCAGGGAGCCTGTTCGGCGCGGAACTGCCGCGGGTGCATCTGCCGCGTTATCCCTTCCAGCGCGATGACCTTGGTCACGGCAAGGAAGGACCGCCGCCCGAGAGGTTCAAACCTCCCAAGAATACACGAGCCACTCCCGCTTCGGATGCGCCGCTGCCTGAAGAAGGCACTTTGTTATTCCGCCCGGTATGGGAAGACATCCAGACGGTTCCCGACAGGGCGCAGGCAGCGGTGCGCCACATTTTCAAATGCGGAAACTGGCCCGTGTCTCTGCCTGACCTGGAGCGCCCGTCCATCGGCGCCGGGGCGAACACGGTCGAAGCGCGATATCTCGCAGCGGCGGAGCACCTGCTTGAACTGCTCAAGACGGAACAGGCTGAAGGGCGTGATGGGGAAACACTCATTCAGCTGCTGGTGCCTTCCGAGGGACAAGAAAGGTTGTTCGCGGGGCTTTCGGGCCTGCTGCAAACTGCTTGCCGGGAAATGCCATCCATTCGCTGTCAGGTGATCGAAGTCGACGGGACGATTTCAAATGACGAACTTGACCATCTGATCGAGAACGCTGACGGACTCCATCTCCGCCATCACGAGGGCTCGACCCGCAAGCATGGATGGCGTGAGGTTGTCGAGATTGACGGTCCTGCCGATGGTCGGATCTGGAAAGACAACGGGGTCTATCTCATAACCGGCGGCCTTGGTGGACTGGGCCAGCTGTTTGCCGAGGAAATTCTCTCCCGGACTCCGTCTGCCAGCGTCCTGCTGAGCGGCCGTTCGGATGCTGGGATTGACGCGCGCATGGCGGCGAAATGGGGCGACCGCATCGGTTACAGGAAGGCAGACGTTGCGTGTTCCGAAGATGTCGCGACGTTGTTCGATTACATCCACGAGATCCATGGCCACCTTGACGGCATCCTCCATTGCGCGGGTGTGCTCCGGGACGGGATGATTGTCGGAAAGCCCAGCAGCGATCTTGCGGCGGTGTTCGCCGGAAAGGTCGATGGCAGTCTGAATCTCCTCAACGCATCTGCGAAGTTCAAGCCGGAGTTTCTGACGCTGTTTGCTTCCTGCAGCGGTGTCACGGGAAATATTGGTCAGGCCGATTATGCCGCCGCCTCAGCCTTTCAGGACGTGCTGGCTGAAGGGTACGGATTGCTCCGAAATCGGCCGACGCGCGTTGTTTCAATCGACTGGCCGCTTTGGGGCGATGGCGGAATGACCGTTGACGAGAATGCCCAGGCGGACATGAAACAGTCGACCGGGTTGACTCCGTTGAGTCGTGCCCAGGGACTTGCCGCCTTCTATCATGTGATGCGTTCCAACGAACCGCGGTTGATGGTTCTCAACGGCGTGACCTCGCGGTTGCGCGGCGAGACTGCCGATGTCGCCAGGACAATGGAGCCGCCGGCCGTGTCCTCCGGACTCCAGGATCAGGTCCGCGAGGCGCTTGAGGCGTTCCTGGCCGACCGGTTGAAACTCCCGTTGGCGCATCTGCGTCCGCACGATCTGTTCGACAGCTACGGAATCGATTCCATCGTTTCGACCGATCTTGCGAATGACCTGAGACAGCACTTCCCCGACGTCACAAGAACCATGTTTTATGAGTTCCCGACACTACAAGGGCTCTCGGCGCATCTGGCGGAAACTGCCCCGGAACGTGCACGGCATTGGGTCAACGCAGCTGGCACGTCGACCTCCGGGGCGACGGAGCCGATCCGGCAGAGTGCGCCCTCCGAGGCACTACGCACAGTCGAGGCTCGTGCCGACGTTGCGGAAACCCGTGATCATGACAAGGACACGGCGGTTGCGATCATCGGCCTAAGCGGTCGCTTCCCCGGGGCGGAAACCCTCAACGCTTTCTGGCAAAACCTGGAAAATGGTGTCGAGGCCATAACGGAAGTTCCGGCCGACCGGTGGAATTGGCGGGAGACGGGGCTCTCGGATGGCACGACCGGAGAAAAAGGACGCTGGGGCGCTTTTCTCGAAGACGTCCACGCCTTCGATCCTCTGTTCTTCAAGCTGACGCCGAAGGATGCCGCTCAGATCGACCCGCAAGAGCGGTTGTTCCTGGAGCAATGTTGGCTGGCGCTTGAGCAATCCGGATATGCGCCGTCGACCCTACCGCTCGCGCTGAAGGAACGCGCCGGCGTGTTCGCGGGCATTACCAAGTCCCACATTGCCGTCGGTCCGGGTCCCGGTGCCGCCGGTTTGGTTGCGACCTCTTACTCCGGGCTAGTGAACAGGGTGTCTCACCACTTAGACTTCAGAGGCACCAGTCTGGCCATCGATACGATGTGTTCCTCGTCGCTGGTCGCGATTCATGAAGCATGTGAGTACCTGAGACACCGCGGAGGGAAGCTGGCGATCGCCGGCGGAGTGAACCTCTATCTTGCTCCCGCCAGTTTCGACGCGCTCAACGCCAGTCATTCCCTGGCCAAAGGACGGCATTGCCAGGCTTTCCGGGGGAACGACACGGGCTTCGTGCCCGGAGAAGCGGTCGGGGCAGTTGTCTTGAAACCACTCGCCGATGCACTGCGCGACAATGATCCGATCATTGCCGTCATTTCGGGCTCGGCGGTCGGCCATGCGGGTAAGAGCGGCGCGTTCGGGGCGCCGAACCCGAGCGAGCATGCCACGGTCATCCGACAGGCTCTGGCGACAGCGGGACTGGAGCCGTCCGCAATTTCCTATTTCGAGTCCTCCGCGAATGGCCAGTCGTTGGCTGATGCAGCCGAACTGGCGGCCGTAAGGCAAGTCTTCGGCACAGAGGGACAGGGCGGCAGAATCGGTTCCGTGAAGCCAAATATTGGCCATGCCGAGGCGGCATCCGGAATGGCCCAGTTGAGTAAAGTGCTTCTCGCGATGCGTCATCGCCGCATACCGCCGACACTGCTGAATGGCATCGAGAATTCCGAAATAGATTTCAAGCGGCTGCCCTTCGATTTGATCGATGGAGTGGAGGGATGGTCAAATTCGTCGGCGGAGGGAACGTTGCGCGCCGGAATTTCAAGCGTCGGTGCCGGCGGTGTCCATGCCCACTTGATCGTAGAATCTTTTGCGCAGGAAACCGTAGACGAGAGCGCTCCGGACGGATCTCCGTATCCGTTCGTATTCTCCGCGGCAACGCCGGAGCGGTTGACGGCTGTCGCCGAAACCTGGATCCGGTACCTCAAGACATGCGGGCCAGTGGACATGCGTCGGCTTGCCTCGACCCTGACTTCTGGCCGCGAACCTATGGCCGCCCGCCTGGCTATTGTTGCGGCGTCGAAGAGTGAATTGGCCGAGCGTCTCGAACGATGGCTTGCCGGGGACGGTGCCGGTGAATGGTGTTGGCACGGCGATGAGACCGCGAGCAACGCAAACAGGAACGTCGAAACGGCATCCGGGGGAACGGATTTGGCCGGTGCTGCTCAATCCTGGGCGCTCGGAAAGAGCGGGGATTTGCGGCACCTGTTCGAGGGCGCGCAGCCGATAGGCGCTTTGCCGGGGCTGCCGGGATATCCCTTTGAGCGGCGCCAATGCAAATTTGAATCAGTCATCTCCAGCCCAGCGATGAAAGACACGCATTCGCACGAAAACAAGGCGGCGGAATTTTATGCGCTGGGAGCCGCTGCGGCCGCTGAGGAGTTCGAGGAAGACTATCTGACCTTCGCGCCGTTCCCGGAGAGAGTGCCTGGATTTTCGTTCTCAAGAGTCTGCTGCAATCCGGATAATTTCCCCGACGAGCTGGCCGTGATCAAAGAGCGCCAGAAGGAAATGCGGGACGTCCTGTTCGGAATGGCGAAGGTCGCACGTTGCGACAAGATTCTGGATTTTGGATGCGGCCACGGAACAGATTTGATCCAACTCGCCAAAGCCCACGGCGCGCGTCACTTGCACGGGTACACGATCACAAAGTCTCAAGCGGAATTGTGCACCCGGAGAATTCAGACTCTTGGCCTGCAATCGCGCGTCACAGTGTTCCACCGTGATAGTGGCGCGGCACCCTTCGTGGAACCCGACTACGATCTGATCTTCGGGATCGAGGTTTCCTTCCATATTCGCGACAAGGCAGCGTTGTTTTCAAACATCGCGGCGTCCCTAGCACCCGATGGAGAGGTGCTTTTGATCGATTACATCGCCAATACGCGGGGGGCGATATTTGATCCCAGGGTAGAGGTGACGGTTCCGACACAAGACCAATGGTCGGAAACGCTTGCAGAAGCCGGTCTCGCAATTTCCGAAATCGTGGACGTCTCCAGGGAAATCTCTAACTGCCTTTACGACCCCGATATTGAGGGGACAGTCCGCTCTTTGCCTGAAGTCGCACGGGACACTTGGCGAAACTACGCGAACCAGTCTGCCGCTTTGGAGCGGGGCCAGATCTCTTACGTTCTCATGAAGCTCAACAAGTCCAAAGAGACCGACGCCAAAACTATTAGAGACAAGAACAGAGCGAGGGTCGCCGCGCCCGCTCTCTACGCAGACGTCGCACCCGGAGAGCGCCCGAATAATGACGCCGATCCGAAAGCGCTTGAGGCGAAACAAGCCTCGGTGGTCCTGGCTCTTCGCGAAATTTTCGCGAGCAGTACAGGTCTGACCCAAGACGATCTCGATAAAACGGAGCGGTTCGCGGAGCTCGGTATCGGTTCAGTCAACGCGGTCGAGCTTGTCGAAGCAATCAATCAACGTTTTGATCTGTATCTCCCTACCAGCGTGATGTTCGTGCATGACACGATCGCCGCCCTCTCGGCATTCATCTCGGAAGAGATGGATGCTGCTGATCTTGATGAACCTGAACCCTCCACGGCCATTCCAAAATCGCGCATTCCGCACGGTGAGGATGCCATTGCCGTCGTGGGTCTCTCCTGCCGCACCGCGGGAGCTTCTGACCATGAGCAACTGTGGGAACTGATCAGTGAAGGTAAAACCGAGGTTGGGGATCTTTCAGCCGATTGGCAGACTTACGTAGCCGCCAACTCACAGACAAGTTCGACATGCCGTTACGGTGCCATGTCGGACGTCGAGGCTTTTGATCCGCTTTTCTTCCGGTTGTCGCCGCGCGAAGCCGAGCATATGGATGCGCACCAACGCCTGCTGTTGGAGGAAAGCTATCACGCCCTTGAAGATGCAGGCTATGCACCGTCCTCCCTGGCCGGGCGCAATGTGGGGTGTTACCTGGGCTTGATCGCTGGTTCGGTCCCGGAGAATTCGGAGGCTGCGCATCTCTCCATGCTTGGCAGCGATACAAGCATCGCATCCGGCCGGCTTGCGCACCTGTTCGATTTTCAGGGTCCCGTCGTGGCTGTAAACACGGCCTGCTCGTCGTCCTTAGTCGCGCTGGATTTGGCCGTGGAGGCGCTGAAAGGCGGGAAGGTCGATATGGCCCTGGCTGGGGGCGCGACGGTTTGGACCCACCCGGCGGCATTCATCTCTTTGATCGAAGCCGGCATGCAATCTCCGACAGGAACCTGCAGGCCGTTCGATAACGACGCTGACGGGACCGTTTTTGGTGATGGCATCGGAATTGTCGTCCTCAAACGGCTCGCCGATGCCGAGGCCGATGGTGACAATATTCTTGGGGTGATCCGGGGCGCCGGGACAAACCAAGACGGGCGGACATCGGCCATAACTGTTCCGAACTTCAAGGCACAAAACCGGCTTCAGACCTCAGTTTACAAAGATAATGAGATCGATCCGAGCGACATTGGCTATGTCGAATGCCATGGCACCGGAACCAAACTTGGCGATCCGGTTGAACTTCATGCATTGACAGAAAGTTTCGGTAGCTTCACGGAAAAAGCCCAATATTGCGCCGTGGGCTCTCTCAAAGCGAATGTCGGGCACACAGCCGCGGCCGCCGGCGTCTTGGGGCTTATCAAGGTGCTTCTGTGCCTGCGGAATAGAATGCTGCCTCCGGCCGTGAATTTTGCAGGAGAAAACGAGCATGTCGATTTTCGGGCCAGTCCCTTCTACGTCAACCGGGACTTGAAAGCTTGGCCTGAAAACCGCCATGGGAGCCGCATGGCGGCCTTGAATTCTTTCGGTTACAGCGGAACAAACGCGCACTTGGTGGTCGAGGAGTATCACGCACCTGATACTGCTTCTTTCGAGGCGCAATCAGGCCCGCTCTTGCCGGAAGAGCATTTGATACCGTTATCGGGCCAACGCGAAGTCAATCTGAAAGCCAACGCGCGGGCTTTGGCGTCGTTCATCCGTCGGCATCCGGAGGAGATTGATCTGACGCGGCTTGCCTTCACGCTGCAGACCGGGCGTGATCCCATGGATGCGCGGCTCGCCCTCGTGGTCAAAAACAAAGAGGAACTGCTTTCTGCGCTGGACGCCTTCGATAACGGCAAGATCGCTGAATGCAAGAGCCGGCTCTTCTTGGGTGCGGCGAAATCAGGTGATCAGGTCGGGCATCGAGTGGGACGACGCGAAGCATCTGAGCTTCATCCAAACCAGATCGCGGAGATTTGGGTGAACGGCGGAGAGGTGGACTGGCTGGCGCTCTACGGATCGGGCAAGCCCCGCCCCATAGACTTGCCGACCTACCGTTTCTCCAAAGAACACTACCCGTTGCTGTGGCGTGGATATGTCCCGCAGGCTGAAAAGAAGGAGCGTCCTGTTTCGGAGGCCCCGTCGGTAACGGCAGTTCGGTCCGCTCCAGCGTCAGCTCCAATAGATCATGACACTCCCCGGATTATGCGTTTCCGGGAAGAGTGGATGCCAGTTGGCATTAGCAATGATACTGCGGCACGGAATGACGGGTTGCGACTCTTGTGTATCTTGAATGATCCGGATGCACGCTCCGCGTTCGAGCGCTTCCTGATGAGCAAATCTCCAAAGACCGAGATAAAGTTCGTCTCTAGCCTTGAGGAAGAGCTTGAATTAAGCGACCCGGACGCGGTGCTGGATTTGAGCGCCCTGGAAAACCAGGAGAAAAATTCGGATCCCTCCACTGTAGCATCCATGCTGAATCAGCTGAAAAAAACGAATCTGAAATCCCCGCGTATTTTGTTGGTTGGGGAATACAGAAACGGTTTGGAGCGATGTTATCTGGAATCCTGGATCGGGTTCGAACGGTCGATCGGACTGGCTTGGCCGGGTGCAAAACTGAGCGTCCTCATCGCCGATGCGGAAGAGGGCGACGGCATCGATGAACACTGGTTTGCCCGAGTGTGGGCGGAACTCGGCAATTCCCGGACGTCCAGCGCGCTCTATCAAGGCGACGAGCGCTTCGAATCCAGGGTCCGAGCGGTCGCTACACCAACAACGGAAGCGTGCGTGTCCTGATGAAAACGGTTCTGATAACAGGAGGCGCCGGAGGCCTCGGACGGCTTGTCGCAAAGCACCTGGCTAAAAAGGAGCCGGTGAAACTTGTTCTGACGGGACGTTCGGATCCGAGTGAAGCGACCGCGGCCCTTCTGGCCTCTTTGAAAGCTGCGGGCGCCGACGCGTTCTATCTGCAGGCCGATATCTGCGATCATGACGGGATGGCCAGCGGGCTGGCGGAAGCGCGCAGGCAATTCGGGCCGGTCACCGGTGTCATCCACGCGGCGGGGCTGTCGGGAAAGACTCGGTTATTCGAGAAAAGCCTCGAGGAATTTCGCGGTGTGCTGTCGCCGAAGATCGACGGAACCCAGCTGCTGGACAAGCTGCTGGTGGACGATCCTCTGGAGTTTGTCTGCTATTTTTCGTCCACGTCGGCAGTGCTGGGCGATTTTGGATCGTGCGACTATGCCGTCGCCAACCGGTTCCTGAATGCCTATGCCAGCCACCGCAACGAGCGCGTCCGGACCGGTGCGCTCAACGGCCGTACGATTGTTATCGATTGGCCGCTTTGGCGCGATGGAGGGATGGGATTCAATGACGACGGCGCGACCGAATTCTACCTGAAGACCAGCGGCCAGAGATTGCTGGAAGGCGAAGAGGGTCTGCAACTTCTTGACCAATTCATTACCGGCGAAATCGAGCCGTCGCTTGTTCTTGCGGGTGTCCCGCGGCGCCTGAACCGGATGCTTGGCCTTGCCGAGACGGAGGACGCGTCCGGTCCGCATCCGGGTTCCGAAAATGTGCCGGTCTCGGAAACCTCGCTGGCACTTCCGAAGGTGGAAGAGAGGCGCGGCCTTTCGGGCCGGGCATTGAAGAAGAGGGTCGGCCACGAGCTTCGAGCCGTCGTTTCCGGATTGTTGAAGATCCACCCGGACCGTTTGGATGGCGTCAGCAATTTCGGCGATTTCGGATTTGATTCGATCAGCCTATCGGAGTTTTCGGGTCTGCTGACGTCTCGTTTTGGTTTTGATGTGACGCCTGATGTGTTTTTCGGCGCTCCGACGCTGAACGATCTGACAGCGTATCTTCTTGAGGAGCATGGGGCTGCGCTGGAGGCGCTTTTCGGAGCGTCTTCTGAAGAGGGGGCAGCGGCCCCCGTGCCGGAGGGTTTGGCGGCCCCGGTGGAACCGGTGGCGCGGCCGCGACCGACCGTTCGCGCCGCGGTCATGGATCCCGTGCCGGGGCATGAGCCGATCGCGATCATCGGCATGAGCGGGCGCTTTCCCGGCGCGCGCTCGGTCCCGGAGCTTTGGGGGCTGCTGGAACGCGGGGAATGCGCGGTCGGCCCTGCCCTGGCAGGGCGCTTCGCAGGCTGGGACGTGGGCGCTGAGGAGCTGGTGTTCGGCGCGGTCCCCGGTGTGGATGAGTTCGATCCGCTGTTCTTCGAGATCAGCCCGCGCGAGGCCGAGGGGATGGACCCGCGTCAGCGGCTGCTGCTGCAGGAGACCTGGAACGCCCTCGAGGATGCGGGCTATGGCGCGGAGCGGGTCGCCTCGGAGACCATCGGCACCTTCATCGGCGTGGAGGAAGGCGACTTCCAGGCGGTGGCTCCGCCGGAGGGGGCTGGGATTAGCATCACTTCGAACCATGCCGGCATCCTGGCGGCACGGCTGGCCTATTTTCTTGGCCTGCGGGGGCCGGCGATCGCGATGAACACGGCCTGCTCGTCGGGCCTTGTCGCGCTGCACCAGGCCTGCCAGAGCCTGCGTCTCGGGGAATGCGACAGCGCACTGGCGGGAGGCGTGAGCCTGATGCTGACGCCAGGCCCGATCCTGGGCATGCGCGCGGCGGGGATGCTGTCGCCGGACGGGACGTGCCGGGCCTTTGCCG
>NZ_JACZFS010000082.1 GCF_014904795.1 Nisaea nitritireducens | reverse complement strand
ATAACATTGCGATGACGGTTAACCTGATCGCGCCGATTGCCATGGATGAAGGCCTGCGCTTCGCTATCCGCGAAGGTGGCCGGACCGTCGGTGCCGGCGTCGTCGCCAAAATCGTCGAGTAAAAAGACTTACTAACAGGCTGCCGTCCCGGCCTCTCATTCGGAGAGTTTGGGGCGGCATTCTGCAGCGCGGCGTAGGAGTGTAGCTCAATTGGTAGAGCACCGGTCTCCAAAACCGGGGGTTGCGGGTTCGATCCCTGCCACTCCTGCCACGCTTCTGTACTGTTGATTTCATTCCGCCGGGGCGCTATACAGCCCGGCTGACAGAAACGGATCACGATGGCAAAGGTTTCTCCGGCGCAGTTCGTCCGTCAGGTTCGCCAGGAAGTTTCCAAGGTGACCTGGGCGAGCCGCAAGGAAACAGGCGTGGGCACTATGATGGTTTTCATCATGGTGACGCTTGCGTCTATCTTCTTTTTCCTCGTCGATGGCGCGCTGTCGTGGGGCGTGAAATTTATTTTGGGTTTGGGGGCTTAGGCCGTTGGCACCGCGTTGGTACGTCCTCCATGTCTATTCCGGCTTCGAGAAGAAGGTCGCGCAATCCATTCGCGAGCAGGCAGCCGCGCATGAGATGGAAGACCTGATCGAAGAAGTTTTGGTTCCGACCGAGGAAGTCGTGGAAATGCGACGCGGCACGAAAGTGAACGCAGAGCGCAAGTTTTTCCCCGGCTACATCCTCGTGAAGATGGAGTTGACCGATCAGAGCTGGCACCTGGTTCAGGACCAGCCGAAGGTTACCGGTTTTCTCGGCAGCAAGGGCAAGCCCCAGGCGATCTCGAGGTCCGAGGCCGAGCGCATTATCAAGCAGGTCGCCGAAGGCGTCGAGCGGCCGAAGCCGTCCGTCATCTTCGAGATCGGCGAGCAGGTACGTGTTTCCGACGGGCCGTTTGCGTCCTTCAACGGTTATGTTGAGGATGTGGACGAGGAAAAATCCCGTCTCAAGGTTGCGGTGTCGATTTTTGGACGGTCGACGCCCGTCGAGCTGGAATATACCCAGGTCGAAAAGATCTGACGTTCAATTGATGTCCGCGTGGGAGGTCTTCCTGAAAACCTTGGGAGCCCGCACCACCCGGCACTATGAGAGGTAAGTACAATGGCGAAAAAGATCGCTGGCTATATCAAGCTGGAGATCAAGGCCGGTGAGGCGAACCCGTCTCCGCCGGTCGGACCTGCGCTGGGTCAGCGCGGGCTGAACATCATGGAATTCTGCAAGGCGTTCAACGCGGCTACCGGCAACCTTGAAAAAGGCATGCCGATCCCGGTCGTGATCACCGCTTACCAGGACCGTACGTTCTCGTTCGTGACCAAGACTCCGCCGGCCAGCTTCTTCATCAAGAAGGCCGCGAAGCTCCCGAAGGGCGCGAGCAACCCGAGCAAGGAAGTTGTCGGCCAGATCACCATGGACCAGGTCCGTGAGATCGCCGAAACGAAGATGCCGGATCTGAACGCCGTCGATCTTGAAGGCGCATGCCAGATGATCCGCGGTTCCGCCCGTTCCATGGGCGTTGAGGTTGTGGAGTAAGACGATGGCGAAACTGGGTAAGCGTCTTAAGGGCGCCTATGAGAGCGTCGATCGGCTGAAGCTGCACGCTCTCGACGAAGCGGTGAAACTGGTCAAGAGCGGCGCCAAGGCGAAGTTCGACGAGACCGTCGAGATCTCCATGAACCTCGGTGTTGACCCGCGTCACGCCGACCAGATGGTTCGTGGCGTCGTTGCTCTGCCGCATGGCACGGGTAAAGACGTTCGCGTCGCGGTTTTCGCGAAAGACGCGAAGGCTGACGAGGCGCGCGAAGCCGGTGCCGAGATCGTCGGTGCGGATGACCTGATGAAGGAAATCCAGGATGGCCGGACGGATTTCGACCGTGTCATCGCCACGCCGGACATGATGGCCCTCGTCGGTCGTCTCGGTAAGGTTCTGGGCCCGCGCGGCCTGATGCCGAACCCGAAGCTCGGTACCGTGACGCCGGATGTGGCTGCTGCCGTGACCGCCGCCAAGGCCGGTCAGGTTGAGTTCCGCGTCGAGCGTGCAGGTATCGTTCATGCCGGTATCGGCAAGGCCAGCTTCTCCGAGGAGCAGCTGCTTGAGAACGCGAACGCGTTCGTCGATGCGATCACCCGCGCGAAGCCGACCGGTGCCAAAGGCACATACGTCAAGCGCATCGCGCTCAGCTCCACCATGGGGCCGGGTGTGAAAGTGGATACTGCTGTACTGGGCGCCGCCTAGTTACAGTTTGTGATTTCCGGTCCCCTGGCGGGGGCCGGAGACAGGGGCCGACCTTCGGATCGGCCCCGACCTGTCCGAGACTACGGGTGCCAAAGGGGCTTCGGCCACGGCGGCTTAATCGACCCGTACAGACAGGGGTGAAAACGGATTTCTATCCCGGTATGCCGGGTCAGACTGACGTTTGAGCTTCTGGGACAGGCGAACCGGGCCGACGGGCATGGTGTTCGTCGGTTCATGTGCAAAGGGGGCTTCGGCATTGTGCTGAGGCCCGCAGATGCGGAGATGATCAGTGAACCGTACTGAAAAAGCGGCTCTGGTCGAGACCCTGAACAAGACCTTTTCGGATTCCGCGCTCGTCGTGGTTACCCATCAGGTCGGGCTGACGGTCGATGAGGTCAATGACCTTCGCGGCAAGATGCGTTCAGCAGGGGCCCGATACAAAGTCACGAAGAATCGGATCGCTCGTCTCGCTCTGAAAGGCACGGAGTACGAAAACCTTGATGCGTCCTTCACGGGTCCGACGGCGATTGCTACGTCCGAAGATCCGGTTGCCGCTGCCAAGGTTGCCGTCGAGTTCGCCAACGCCAACGAGAAATTGTCCATTGTCGCCGGGGCTCTCGGCACAAAAATGCTCGATGTCGAGCAGGTCAAGGCTCTCGCCAAGTTGCCGTCCCTCGACGAACTGCGTGCAAAACTGCTGGGTATGCTTTCGACGCCTGCGACCAAGGTCGCCGGTGTTCTGCAGGCACCTGCCGGTCAAATGGCTCGGGTGCTTTCTGCCCGTGGCAGTCAAGAGGGGTGAGTGGGCCTTCCACTCCGTTTAACGAAGCTCAAGTCTGGAGTATTTACTAATGGCTGATCTTGAGAAGCTTGTTGATGAGCTTTCCAAACTGACGGTCCTCGAAGCGGCCGATCTGTCGAAGATGCTTGAAGAAAAATGGGGCGTGTCCGCCGCTGCTCCGGTTGCTGTTGCAGCCGTTGCTGGTGGTGGCGATGCCGGTGGTGCCGCTGCAGAAGAGAAGGACTCCTTTGACGTTGTCCTGACCGCTGCTGGCGACAAGAAGATCAACGTGATCAAAGAAGTTCGCGCGATCACCGGTCTCGGCCTGAAAGAAGCCAAGGACCTCGTCGAAGGTGCACCGAAGCCTGTGAAGGAAGGTGCTTCCAAGGACGAAGCCGAAGAGCTGAAGAAGAAACTCGAGGAAGCTGGTGCGACCGTCGAGCTGAAGTAACGCCTTGGCGTTACTCTGGAATACGGGTGGGGTGCGGGCGCGTCGGTAGACGCGCTCGTCGCCCTGCCCTTTTCCTGTTCTTACCGTTGCTGCCGAGGCAGTAGCGGTAAGGCTAGGAGGCCGGTTTCCCCGGCCAGGCTGATAAGGCGGTTCTCGCGGCGGGCGCGGGAGCCATGGAGCGGACGGATACCCGTCCCGACCGCTCCTGTTCGAACGAAAGGTGGGCGAGGTTTGACCATGGCGATTTCCTCCGTTGGTTCCTTCACCAGTCGCAAGCGTGTGCGCAAGGATTTCGGGCGCATTTCCGAAGCGTCCCCAATGCCGAACCTCATCGAGGTTCAGAAAAGCTCCTACGATCTGTTCCTGCAGAAAGACGTGTCGATTGAAGACCGTCAGGTTCTGGGGCTTCAGGAAGTCTTCAAGTCGGTTTTCCCGATCAAGGACTTCTCCGAGCGTGCAATGCTCGAGTTCGTCAGCTATGAGCTCGAGACGCCGAAATATGACGTTGAAGAGTGCCAGCAGCGTGGAATTACCTTCGCGGCGCCGCTGAAGGTGACCCTCCGTCTTGTCGTCTGGGACGTCGAGGAAGAGACCGGTTCCCGCTCGATCCGCGACATCAAGGAGCAGGACGTCTATATGGGCGACATGCCGCTGATGACGAAGAACGGTACCTTCGTCATTAACGGAACCGAGCGTGTCATCGTCTCCCAGATGCACCGTTCCCCGGGCGTGTTCTTCGACCACGACAAGGGCAAGACCCATTCGTCCGGCAAGTATCTCTTCGCGGCCCGCGTGATCCCGTACCGCGGCTCCTGGCTCGATTTCGAATTCGATGCCAAGGATATCCTCTATGTGCGCATCGACCGCCGCCGCAAGCTGCCCGCGACCACGCTGCTGCTGGCGCTGATGAGCAACCAGGCGGAAGGCTATCTGAAGGAATGCCACGAGACCGGTGTCGACGTGGACCGCTCTCAGGTAACCGGCCTGACCGCCGAGGACATCCTCAGCTACTTCTACGACTCCATCACCTTCACCAAGAAGGGCGAAGACTGGAAAACCGCTTTCGACATCTCCCGCCTGCGCGGCCAGAAGCTCGCCCGCGATCTGGTCGATGCGGATTCCGGTGAGGTCGTTGCCAAGCTTGGCGACAAGATGACCCCGCGGCTTGGCCGCAAGCTGGCGGAAGCCGGCCTCAAGGACGTCTACGTTCCGAGCGAAGAGCTGCTCACCCAGTACATCTCGATCGACATCATCAATCCGGAAACCGGCGAAATCATCGTCGAGGCCGGTGACGAGATCACTGAGGAACTGCTCGAGACGATTGCCGAAGCGGGCATCGAAGAGCTGCCGGTTCTGGCGATCGACCACATGACCGTCGGTGCCTATGTGCGCAACACGCTGGCGATGGACAAGAACACCACTCGCGAAGAAGCGCTGGTTGATATTTACCGGGTCATGCGCCCGGGCGAGCCGCCGACCCTCGAGACTGCTGAAAACCTGTTCAACGGCCTGTTCTTCGATTCCGAGCGCTACGACCTCTCTGCTGTCGGCCGGGTGAAGATGAATGCCCGTCTCGATCAGGAAACCGACGATCAGCTGCGCACCCTGCGCAAGGAAGACATCCTGGCGATCCTGAAAATCCTGGTCGACCTGAAGGACGGCAAGGGCGATATCGACGATATTGACCACCTCGGCAACCGCCGCGTCCGGTCCGTCGGTGAGCTGATGGAGAACCAGTATCGCGTCGGCCTGCTGCGCATGGAACGGGCGATCCGCGAGCGCATGAGCTCGGTCGAGATCGACACCGTGATGCCGCATGACCTGATCAATGCGAAGCCGGCTGCTGCTGCCGTTCGTGAATTCTTCGGCTCCTCGCAGCTGTCCCAGTTCATGGACCAGACCAACCCGCTCTCCGAGATCACCCACAAACGCCGCCTTTCGGCGCTTGGCCCAGGCGGTCTGACCCGTGAGCGCGCAGGCTTCGAAGTGCGTGACGTGCACCCGACCCACTATGGCCGGATCTGCCCGATTGAAACGCCTGAAGGCCCGAACATCGGTCTGATCAACTCGCTCGCCACCTATGCTCGCGTCAACCAGTACGGCTTCATCGAGACCCCGTACCGCAAGGTTGTCGACGGTACGGTGACCGACGAGGTCCGCTACATCTCCGCGATGGAAGAGGGCCGGTATACGGTGGCCCAGGCCAACGCCCCGATCGACGATAAAAACCGTTTCGTCGAAGAGCTGATCCCGGTGCGCCGGCAGGGCGACTTCGGTCTGGCCCGTCCGGAGGATATCGATCTTATCGACGTCTCGCCGAAACAGCTGGTATCCGTCGCCGCGGCGCTCATCCCGTTCCTCGAGAACGATGACGCCAACCGCGCGCTGATGGGCTCGAACATGCAACGGCAGGCGGTGCCGCTGGTGAAAGCCGAAGCGCCGTATGTCGGTACCGGCATGGAAGCCCGCGTCGCCCGCGACAGTGGTGTGACCATCGTCGCCAAGCGCTCCGGCATCGTCGATCAGGTGGACGCGACCCGTATCGTTGTCCGCGCGACCGACGCCACCGCGAGCACGGAAAGCAACGTTGATATCTACTCGCTGCTGAAGTTCCAGCGCTCGAACCAGAACACCTGCATCAACCAGCGTCCGCTGGTGAAGGTCGGTGACCGGGTTCAGGCCGGAGACATCATGGCTGACGGCCCGTCCACGGATCTCGGCGAGCTCGCGCTCGGCCGGAACGTGCTCGTCGCCTTCATGCCGTGGAATGGCTACAACTTCGAAGATTCGATCCTGATCTCCGAGCGCATCGTCCGTGACGATGTCTTCACCTCGATCCACATCGAGGAATTCGAGATCATGGCCCGCGATACCAAGCTGGGTCAGGAAGAAATCACGCGCGACATTCCGAATGTCGGCGAAGAAGCCCTGAAGAATCTCGACGAAGCCGGCATGGTCTATATCGGTGCCGAGGTGAACCCGGGCGACATTCTCGTCGGTAAGGTGACGCCGAAGGGCGAAAGCCCGATGACGCCGGAAGAAAAGCTTCTCCGCGCGATCTTCGGTGAAAAGGCTTCCGACGTCCGTGACACCTCCCTGAAGGTTCCGCCGGGAGGCACCGGTACGGTTGTCGAGGTTCGCGTCTTCTCACGCCGCGGCGTCGATAAGGACGAACGTGCTCTGGCCATCGAACGGTCGGAAATCGAACGTCTCGCGAAGGACCGCGACGACGAACGGGCAATCCTGGAGCGTGGCTTCTTTGCCCGTCTGAAGGAACAGCTGCTCGGTCAGAAGTCGGTCGAAGGTCCGAAAGGCTTCAAGGGCGGCGTCGAGATCACCGAAGCGGTGCTCGGCGAATATACCCAGGGCCAGTGGCGTCAGTTCTCCGTCGAAGACGAAGCCCGGATGGAATATCTGGAAGGGATCAAGGGCGAATTCGACAAGAGTGTCGAAGAGCTTCAGTCCCGCTTCGACAACAAGGTCGAGAAGCTGCAGCGCGGTGACGAGTTGCCGCCGGGCGTCATGAAGATGGTCAAGGTCTTCGTCGCGGTGAAGCGCAAGCTGCAGCCGGGTGACAAGATGGCCGGCCGTCACGGTAACAAGGGTGTCATTTCCAAGATCAACCCGGTCGAGGACATGCCCTATCTCGAGGACGGTACTGCCGTCGACATCGTGCTCAATCCGCTTGGCGTGCCTAGCCGCATGAATGTCGGGCAGATTCTTGAAACCCACCTCGGCTGGGCGTCGCATGGTCTCGGTCTGCAGATCAACGAGATGCTGACCGATATCCACAACACGGCCAAGACCGGCGGCTTCAAGACGCTGTTCGAGAAAGTGTATGGCGAAAAACAGTACAAGGCCGAGATCGAGCCGCTGGGTGACGACGAGATTCTTGAACTCGCCGGCAACCTCAGCCGCGGTGTGCCGATGGGCACGCCGGTGTTCGACGGCGCCAAGGAAGACGACATCGTCGCCATGCTGGACACGGCGGGTCTCGACTCCACCGGTCAGGTTACCCTGATCGATGGCCGGACCGGCGAGGTGTTCGATCGTAAGGTGACAGTCGGCTACATCTACATGCTGAAGCTGCACCACCTTGTGGATGACAAGATCCACGCGCGGTCCATTGGCCCGTACAGCCTTGTTACCCAGCAGCCGCTGGGCGGTAAGGCACAGTTCGGTGGTCAGCGTTTCGGGGAAATGGAGGTCTGGGCCCTAGAAGCCTACGGCGCTGCATATACCCTGCAGGAAATGCTGACGGTGAAGTCGGACGATGTGTCCGGCCGGACCAAGGTGTACGAAGCGATTGTTCGCGGCGACGACAATTTCGAGGCGGGTATCCCGGAATCCTTCAACGTTCTCGTGAAGGAACTCCGCTCCCTCGGCCTCAATGTCGAGCTGGAACAAGAGCAGCAGTAAGCCATTCCGGGTGGTCTCCTGAAGGAGGCCGCCCGGTTTTATCCTCCCGGGGCGGACTTGCCGTTCCCGGCCGCGTCGCCCACACTATGGTAAGTCGGCGCACAACGTCCCAGTGACGTAAGGAGATGCTTGATGAACGAGTTGATGAACATCTTTGGTCAGCCGTCCGGCCCTCAGAGCTTCGATCACATCCGGATCGCGATCGCGAGCCCGGAGCGGATCCGCTCATGGTCGTTCGGTGAAATCAAGAAGCCCGAGACCATCAACTACCGGACCTTTAAGCCGGAGCGCGATGGCCTGTTCTGCGCCCGGATCTTTGGCCCGATCAAGGACTACGAATGCTTGTGCGGTAAGTACAAGCGGATGAAATATCGCGGCATCATCTGCGAGAAGTGCGGCGTTGAAGTCACGCTCTCGAAGGTCCGCCGCGAGCGGATGGGCCATATCGAACTGGCCTCCCCGGTTGCTCACATCTGGTTCCTGAAGTCCCTGCCGAGCCGCATCGGTCTGCTGCTCGACATGACCCTGAAGGATCTGGAACGGATCCTCTATTTCGAGAGCTTCTGTGTCGTCGAGCCGGGCCTGACGCCGTTCAAGTATCGCCAGCTCCTCAGCGAGGAAGATTACTACGACGCGCAGGACGAGTACGGCGAGGATACCTTCAAGGCCATGATCGGCGCCGAGGCGCTGAAGGAAATGATGGTCAACCTCGATCTTGACGAGGAAAAGGAAACCATCCGCGAAGAGCTCCGGACCACGGGTTCGGAAGCCAAGCGCAAGAAGCTGGTCAAACGTCTGAAGCTGATCGAGGCTTTCGAGGAATCCGGCTGTCGTCCGGAATGGATGATCCTCGACGTGATCCCGGTCATTCCGCCGGAACTGCGCCCGCTGGTTCCGCTGGATGGTGGTCGTTTCGCCACCTCCGATCTGAACGATCTCTATCGCCGGGTAATCAACCGGAACAACCGTCTGAAGCGGCTGATCGAGCTGCGTGCGCCGGACATCATTGTCCGTAACGAAAAGCGCATGCTGCAGGAGTCCGTTGACGCCCTGTTCGACAACGGCCGCCGCGGCCGGGTCATCACCGGCGCCAACAAGCGTCCGCTGAAGTCCCTCTCCGACATGCTGAAGGGCAAGCAGGGCCGCTTCCGTCAGAACCTGCTCGGAAAGCGCGTCGATTATTCCGGCCGTTCGGTCATCGTCGTTGGCCCGAGCCTGATGCTGCATCAGTGCGGCCTGCCGAAGAAGATGGCGCTCGAGCTGTTCAAGCCGTTCATCTATTCGAAGCTTGAGCTCTATGGTCTCGCCAGCACCATCAAGGCCGCCAAGCGGATGGTGGAGAAGGAACGTCCGGAAGTCTGGGATATCCTCGAAGAGGTTATTCGCGAGCATCCGGTCATGCTGAACCGTGCGCCGACCCTGCACCGTCTTGGCATCCAGGCTTTCGAGCCGGTGCTGATCGAAGGTAAGGCGATCCAGCTGCACCCGCTGGTCTGTACAGCGTTCAACGCCGATTTCGATGGTGACCAGATGGCGGTCCACGTACCGCTTTCCCTGGAAGCCCAGCTCGAAGCGCGCGTGCTGATGATGTCGACCAACAACATCCTCAGCCCTGCGAACGGCAAGCCGATCATCGTGCCGTCCCAGGATATCATTCTCGGTCTCTACTATCTGACGATCGAGCGTGAGGGGATGCCGGGCGAGGGCATGGTCTTTGCCGATATGGGCGAGATCGAGCACGCGCTGAATTCCGGCGCGGTGAATCTGCACACCAAGATCCAGGCGCGTGTCGACACGTTCGAAGAGACTGGTGAAGAGGTGACCAAGCGGGTTGAAACCACGCCGGGCCGCCTGAAGATTGCGCAGCTTCTGCCGAAAAACCCGAACCTTCCCTTCACTGTTATCAACAAGCTGATGACGAAGAAGGAAGTGCAGAGCGTTATCGATCAGGTCTATCGCCACTGCGGTCAGAAGGACACGGTGATCTTCGCCGATCATCTGATGACCCTTGGCTTCGGACATGCGTGCCGCGCCGGTATTTCGTTCGGCAAGGACGATCTGATCATTCCGGACGCCAAGCATGAACTGGTCGATGCGGCTCATGCCGAGGTGAAGGAGTTCGAGCAGCAGTATCTTGATGGCCTGATCACCCAGGGTGAGAAGTACAACAAGGTCATCGACGTCTGGTCCCGTTGTACCGATGTGGTCGCCGAAAAGATGATGGAGCACATGTCCAACGAGGAGCCGGGCCAGCCCGTCAACTCGGTCTGGATGATGGCCCATTCCGGTGCTCGTGGTTCCGCGACGCAGATCAAGCAGCTTGCCGGTATGCGCGGCCTGATGGCCAAGCCGTCGGGTGAGATCATCGAGACGCCGATCACCTCGAACTTCAAGGAGGGCCTTACCGTCCTTGAATACTTTAACTCCACCCACGGTGCCCGTAAGGGTCTGGCCGACACGGCGCTGAAGACCGCGAACTCCGGTTACCTGACGCGCCGTCTGGTCGACGTTGCCCAGGACTGCATCATCACCGAAGAGGATTGCGGCACTGAGCGCGGCATCACGGTGAAGGCTGTTGTCGAAGGCGGCGAAGTGATCGATCCGCTGAGCGAGCGTATTCTCGGCCGGACCTGTGCGGACGAGCTTATCGCTCCGCTCACGGGGGAGAAAATCGCGGATGCGTCGACTATCATTGACGAGCCGCTGGTTGATGCGATCGAACGGGCCGGTATCGACCAGGTACGCCTGCGTTCGGTGCTTACCTGCGACAGCAAGGTCGGCGTTTGCGCCAGCTGCTACGGCCGTGACCTGGCCCGTGGTACCCGCGTCAATATCGGTGAAGCGGTCGGCGTCATTGCCGCCCAGTCCATTGGTGAGCCGGGTACCCAGCTGACGATGCGGACCTTCCACATCGGCGGTGCCGCCCAGCGTGGTGCCGAGCAGTCCAGCATCGAAGCCGCTTTCGACGCCAGTGTGAAGGTGTTGAACCGAAACGTGGTGACGAACTCCGAAGGCATCCTGATCGTGATGAGCCGGAACACGGAAGTGATCCTGCAGGACGACCAGGGCCGCGAGCGGGCCCGTCACCGGATTCCGTACGGCTCCCGTCTGTTCGTCGATGACGAGCAGATCGTGAAGCCGGGAGACAAGATCGCCGATTGGGATCCGTACACGATTCCGATCATCACCGAGAAAGAAGGTACGGCGCATTACGTCGACCTCGTCGACGGTGTTTCCATGAACGAGGTCACCGACGAAGCGACCGGTATCGCTTCCCGCGTGGTTATCGACTGGAAGCAGCAGCAGCGCGGTGGTGATCTGCGTCCGCGTGTTACCCTGCGTGACGAGAAGGGCGAAGTCATCGAGCTGGCGAACGGTCTCGAGGCCCGCTACTTCATGTCGGTCGACGCCATCCTCTCGGTGGACAATGGTGCACAGGTTCGTGCCGGTGACGTGCTGGCCCGTATCCCGCGGGAATCTTCCAAGACCCGCGATATCACGGGTGGTCTGCCGCGGGTTGCGGAACTCTTCGAGGCTCGCAAGCCGAAGGATTACGCGATCATCAGCGAATCCGAAGGACGCGTTGAATTCGGCAAGGACTACAAAACCAAGCGCCGGATCATGGTCGTGCCGCAGGACGGTGAGAAGGAAACAGTCGAATATCTGATCCCGAAGGGCAAACACCTTGCGGTTCAGGAAGGCGACTTCGTTCAGGTCGGCGATCTGCTGATGGACGGTAATCCGGTTCCGCATGACATCCTGAACGTTCTTGGTGTCGAGGCGCTCGCCGAATACATCATCAACGAGATCCAGGACGTCTACCGACTGCAGGGCGTGAAGATCAACGACAAGCATATTGAAGTGATCGTCCGCCAGATGCTGCAGAAGGTGGAAGTTTCCGACGCCGGCGATACCACATTGCTGGTTGGTGAGACTGTCGACCGGGATGAGTTTGACGAGGCGAACGAAAAGGCGCTTGCCGAAGATCTTCGTCCGGCGAAGGCGATCCCGATCCTGCACGGTATTACCAAGGCATCCCTGCAGACCCGGTCCTTCATCTCCGCCGCGTCCTTCCAGGAAACCACCCGCGTCCTCACCGAGGCGGCTGTTTCCGGCAA
>NZ_JACZFS010000081.1 GCF_014904795.1 Nisaea nitritireducens | reverse complement strand
CACAGGTCCCGGCAGCCGAGTAAAAGTCGGCGCGAAAGCGCGAAAACATCGTTCGAGTCGAACGCAGACGGCGCCCGGATCATCTTCCGGGCGCCGTTGTCTATCCCGCCGGGGCTCTGCTTCGGCATACGACGGATGGAATCTTGCGCAGAAAGCCATAACCGGGTTCAGGTATTGCCCTGGAACCCCCGGATCTAGTGGCTTTCCGATCTGCAAACAGCAAATAGGCGCTATGCGGAAAAAAGCAGGATTCAGTCCTTGACCGCACAAGGGTGCGTCAATAGTATCCGCCAGCCTTCGGAGGCTGGTGGTGACAACGTTGTCGGTAACGGCGCGTTTGTTCAGACGCAGTCTCGGCGAAACGCTTGAACACACTAGGTTCGAATTCGAACGCCGCGCAAAGAAATGGTTGGCCGGCAGGGCAGTGCCCTGGGGCCGATTGTTGTTTGCATAATTGTTTTAAGTCGAGAGGGTCGACTGAATGCCGACGATCAACCAGCTGATTCGGCAGGGCCGTAAGGCACCTGTCGAGCGCAACAAAGTACCTGCGCTGGAAGCCTGCCCGCAAAAGCGTGGCGTGTGCACGCGCGTTTACACAACGACGCCGAAAAAGCCGAACTCCGCGCTTCGTAAAGTCGCGCGTGTCCGTCTTACAAACGGCTTCGAAGTCACAAGCTACATTCCGGGTGAAGGCCATAACCTTCAGGAACACTCCGTCGTGATGATCCGCGGCGGCCGTGTGAAGGATCTTCCCGGTGTGCGGTATCACATCATTCGCGGCACGCTGGATACCCAGGGTGTCAAGGACCGCCGTCAGCGCCGCTCCAAGTACGGCGCGAAGCGTCCTAAGTAAGGAGAGACCGGATGTCCAGACGTCACCGCGCAGAAAAACGCGAGGTCCTTCCCGACGCCAAATTTGGCGACGAGGTGGTCTCCAAGTTCATGAGCTGCCTCATGTATGACGGCAAGCGGTCCGTGGCCGAAAGCATCGTTTACGGTGCCTTCGATCGCGTCGAGGCCCGTACCGGCCAGGCGCCGGTCGCCGTGTTCCACGAAGCGCTCGCCAACGTGAAGCCGACTGTCGAGGTTCGCTCCCGCCGTGTCGGTGGTGCGACCTATCAGGTTCCGGTCGAAGTCCGCACGGAGCGGGCGCAGGCTCTGGCCATTCGCTGGACCATCGATGCAGCGCGCAAGCGTTCGGAAAACACGATGATCGATCGGCTTTCCGGTGAACTGATGGATGCCGTGAACAATCGTGGCGCCGCAGTTAAGAAGCGTGAAGACACGCATCGTATGGCTGACGCCAACAAAGCTTTCTCGCATTACCGCTGGTAACCCAGGGATTTTGGACGGACGCCATGGCTAGGACACATCCGCTCGAGCGCTATCGTAATATCGGCATCATGGCTCACATCGATGCTGGTAAGACCACGACCACGGAACGCGTGCTGTATTACACAGGCCGTTCCTACAAGATTGGTGAGGTCCACGACGGCGCCGCCACGATGGATTGGATGGAGCAGGAGCAGGAGCGGGGGATCACGATCACCTCGGCTGCGACGACCTGTTTCTGGAACGATCATCGGGTCAACATCATCGATACGCCCGGTCACGTTGACTTCACGATTGAGGTCGAGCGTGCGCTTCGGGTTCTCGATGGCGCGGTTGCCGTGTTCGACTCCGTTGCCGGTGTCGAGCCGCAGTCCGAAACCGTCTGGCGGCAGGCTGACAAGTATCATGTGCCGCGGATCTGCTTCATCAACAAGATGGACCGCATCGGCGCTGACTTCTATCGCTGCGTCGACATGATCATCGATCGCCTTGGTGCGACCCCGTTGGTCTTGCAGATGCCGCTCGGTGCCGAGTCCGAGTTCGCCGGTATCGTCGATATCATGCAGATGAAGGCTATTCGCTGGCTTGACGAGAGCCTCGGAGCCGAGTTCGAGATCATCGATATCCCGGAAAATCTGAAAGCCAAGGCTGAAGAGTACCGCGCCCAGCTCATCGAAACTGCCGTCGAGCAGGACGATGATGCCATGGAAGCCTATCTCGAAGGCAACGAGCCGGACGAAGCCACCCTCAAGGCTTGCATCCGCAAGGGCACCATCGCCGGCGCCTTCGTGCCGGTGACCTGTGGTTCCGCTTTCAAGAACAAAGGCGTTCAGCCGCTTCTCGATGCGGTTGTCGACTTCCTGCCGAGCCCGTTGGATGTTGGTGCGGTCAAGGGTGTTGCCATGGATGGCGAAACCCCGATCGAGCGTAGTCCGTCGGATGACGAGCCGTTTGCCGGCCTCGCCTTCAAGGTCATGAACGATCCGTTCGTCGGTACCCTGACCTTTGTGCGTGTCTATTCGGGTGTGCTCGAAACCGGTACCTCGGCCCAGAATACGGTCAAGGATCAGCGCGAGCGCGTTGGCCGCATGCTTCTCATGCATTCCAACAGCCGTGAAGACATCAAGGAAGCGCGCGCTGGTGACATCGTCGCCATCGCCGGCCTGAAGAACACAACGACCGGTGACACCCTGACCGAACCGACCCAGCAGGTCATCCTGGAGCGCATGGAGTTCCCGGATCCGGTCATCGAAGTCGCGGTTGAGCCGAAGACCAAGAGCGATCAGGAAAAGATGTCGACCGCTCTGCAGCGCCTCGCTGCCGAGGATCCGTCCTTCCGCGTGTCCGTTGACCACGAAAGCGGCCAGACGGTGATCAAGGGGATGGGTGAGCTTCACCTCGAGATTCTGGTCGACCGTATGCGTCGGGAATTCAAGGTCGACGCCAATGTCGGCGCGCCGCAGGTTGCCTATCGCGAGACGATTACGAAGACCGCCGATATCGACTACACCCACAAGAAGCAGACCGGTGGTTCCGGTCAGTTCGCCCGGGTGAAGATGACCTTTGGTCCGGCTGAAACCGGTGAAGGCTTCGTCTTCGAGAACAAGGTCGTCGGCGGTAACATTCCGAAGGAATACATTCCTGGCGTCGAAAAGGGCCTGAACAGCTCCAAGGAAAGCGGTGTTCTCACCGGCTTCCCGGTCATCGACTTCAAGGTAACGCTGACTGACGGTGCGTCCCACGATGTTGACTCCAGCGTGCTGGCGTTCGAGATCGCGGCCCGTGCCGCCTTCAAGGAAGGCATGCAGAAAGCGGGTCCCCGCCTTCTCGAGCCGATCATGAAGGTCGAGGTTGTGACCCCGGAAGACTATATGGGCGACATCATCGGCGACCTGAACAGCCGCCGTGGTCAGGTGGGTGGCATGGATCAGCGCGGCAATGCGCGCGTGATCGAAGCCATGGTCCCGCTGGCCAACATGTTCGGCTATGTGAATACCCTGCGCTCGATGAGCCAGGGGCGTGCGCAATACACCATGCAGTTCGACCACTATGAGCAGGTGCCTCAGGCTGTCGCGGACGAAGTCCGTGCCAACCTGGCCTAATGCTCCGCTGGTGTCGGTAACGAAAACGAAGAACAAAAGGTACGGAGCCTAGAACGATGGCGAAGGAAAAGTTTGAGCGGAATAAGCCGCATTGCAACATTGGCACGATCGGCCACGTTGATCACGGCAAGACGTCTTTGACGGC
>NZ_JACZFS010000080.1 GCF_014904795.1 Nisaea nitritireducens | reverse complement strand
TCACACCCATGGCGCGGGGTGGAGCAGCCCGGTAGCTCGTCAGGCTCATAACCTGAAGGTCGTAGGTTCAAATCCTACCCCCGCAACCAAATCAATACATAATATCAATCGACTAGAATAAAGGCCCTCGGAGAAATCCGCAGGGCGTTTTGTCATGTCAACGTAATGTCAGCATTGGGGCTCAAACCCAACTATGTTCCCTTTCGACCCGAAGTGAACGCGCCGGACGCATTATGAGTCTTCCGGCACAGACGGTTGTTGAAGCCTTCAAATTAGGTGTCTACGGTGACGCCCCCTATCCGAGCGGGACAGCCTACGAGGTGCTGAGCGCGATCGCCAAGCGCCAGGCGGCCGACCTGCCGGATGTCTTTGTCTTCCGCCATCCGTCGCCACCTTCGGCTCCCGTCGGGGATCCGGAGACGCGGAAGATCGAGGCGGAGTGGGAACGCCTTCTTGACTTCTTCCGGACCTGGTTCGAGAAGCCCGATGGCGAGTTCAAGGCGGCCTTCCAGACCTTCACCTCAACGGACGACTTCGACACGCAGGTTGAGCGCCTGCTGCCGCCCCGCATACCGATCCAAACCTCTCAGAAGGACCCGCAATTCAGGATCGAAGGGATCGAGAGGCTCGTAGGTAGAGATGTTACGCGCGCGCGTACGCGCGAACGAACTATGCGGAGAATGCCGACGAAGCCTTCGCAGAAAACCGGTAGGCGAAGCGTTGTAGAACGAGGGATGTCCGGTAACGACCCAAAGCGGTCGTTGAGTGGTCCAAGTTAGGTTTCGGCCGATAACACGGCTCAAGTCACTGAGATTTCTCCGCGCTGGTCATTAATCTTATGATGTGGGCGGCGAAAAACCATGTGGCCGGTATGCCCAGTACAAGCCCTCCGGCAATGGATTCATACGGAGTCAGCACACGCCATCCGACCCAACTAAAAACCAGTGATGCGAAGAACAGATTGACGGCAGCGGCGCCCGCACCGAACGGATAAAGTCCCGCCAGCAGCTTCCATCCCGGCGCAGTATTCATCGCCGCCTCACAAGCCATTGCACCGCCACCAGGGCCAGCAGCAATCCGACGGATGCCGTCAGGAACCAGAATTCCGCCGTTGCTGTTTGAGGGTTTGGAATGGGGCGTTGAAAGCTTGCCGCATGAGCCTGGAACGGCATTGTCAAAGCACAAAGAATGATCAGCTGGCGCATGTCAGGTCTCCTGTATCAGCGAGCGATAAATATCGGGGAGCGCGCGGATCAGGCGCGCAGGGTCCGGCAGAAGTGTGAAGCCGGCGCGGTTGAAGATCCGGGCGAACCAGTCCTGACCGTCGGCGTCGACGACGATGCCGTATACCGACTGCCCCTGCATGCGCGCATCATGCACTGCCATGCGGCTGTCTTCGATACCGTGCACACCTTCATAGTGATCGAGATCGTTCGGCTTGCCATCGGTGAGCACCAGCAGAAGCTTGCGCGCGGCGGTCTCCTTCGCCAGGTGCGCCGTGACATGGCGGATGGCTGCACCGAGCCGGGTGTAATGGCCGGGCCGCAGGCTGCCGATCCGTTCGGTAACATGTGCGGACATCGGCGCATCGAAACTCTTGCACCGGGTCAGGAACACCCGGTCGCGGCGGAGCGATGAGAAACCCCAGACCCCGAAACGGTCTCCTGCCGCATCAATGCCGCCCGCCAATGCCATCAGCGCCTCACGCGCCGTATCGATCACTGAACGCTCACCGATAACGGCTTCGGTCGATCGCGAACAATCCATGAGTATGGCGACGCAGAGATCGCGTTCGGTCACGCGGAGGCTCTGATATATCCGGTCGCTGCCGGAGCCTGTCGCGCGCAACGAGACTTGGGCGGCGATCAAGGCATCGAGATCGAGTTCGGTGCCCTCGATCTGGCGCGGCCGCATGATCCGGCGCGGGTGCAGGGTTTCGAACTGCCGCCGGACACGCGCGATCAGACGCTGATCGACGCTGGTTCCCCGGACCGGATCGGCAATCGCTTCGGATTCGAGAACGCGGCAATGGTCAGGCATGTAAGCCCGCGCCCGGTGGTTCCATTCAGGGTAGGTGTATTGATCGGCTAGGCGCTCGTGATCGGCATCCTGCGGTGCAAGATCGAGATGCAGGCGCAACCGTGTCGCCGCACGCTTGCTGTTTTGCGACAGGGTGATGTGATCCTGATCCTCCGCCGCTTTCTGTGCATTGTCCTGATCGTCATCGTCGACCGACCGATTGAGGTTCATGCTCTCGACCCAGCTCAGGATCGCCTCGAAGCGGTGGATAATGAAACTGTCCTTGCGGTCTGCCTGCTCGCGCTCCTCGCGCTTGCCGATCTTTCGCGTGGTCGTCGCCAGTCCCGGCGGGGCTGTGCCCGGATCCTGCTCCTCTGCGGCGCTGCCTGGTGCGGCGCGGTCCAGGCGAAGCCAGATCGGCACCTCGTGTGGGGAGGCATATCCCCGGGGTACTCTCGCTGTTTCTGCTCGCGCCTGACGGATCAGCTCGCACGCAGATTCCGATAGCGGCGCATGACTGCCAAGATACCGGCATATCAGCTCCTCCATTGCGCTTTCAGACCGTTGCGAGGTGTGGGAGGTGCGCTTGTCGAGCACGTGCAGACGCAGCGCCTTGTAGGGGTTGCCAAGTCCCGGGCAGGCGGCAAGCGTGCGCGCCGTCGCAACTTCCATCGCCAGAAGATGCGTCAGATCCCGGGCAAGCGGATCTGCGGGCTGCTCGCGCGGGATCAGCCCTTCACTGCTGGCGGCCACTGCCGCAAGCCACAGATAGGCGGCGCGATTGAGGTCGGGGGTCGGGAACGCATCCATGACCGGCGGCAGCCGCAGACGCTCACCATCGAAGCTGGCCAGATATTCGAACTCCCGGCCGTCGCCGATAGTGCGCATGACACCCCGCCGGTGCTGCGCCGCAGTCGCGGGCGACGCACCGATTTCGACGCCGCCGTCACCACCCAACGCACGGAACAGAACCGCGAGCGATGCCCGCATGGCCTCAAGCGGTACGGCGCTCTCTTCATAGCCTTCCGGCGCAGCCATGCGGCTGGCCCAGCCATGCCAGAGATTGCCGACCGCCTCTTCGGGCTCCATCAGGTCCAGCGGGTTGATCATCACGGTGCTCCCCGGTCAGCCGTAGACCACCGCGATCAGATCGCGCAGGGCCTGCTGGATATCGGGCTCGTCGGTCAGCGGCTCGATCACTGCGGCCTCGAGCGCCCGCTCAAGCGGCATGCCGCCGGCAATCAATGTCGCGGCGTAGATCAGCAGCCGGGTCGAAGCTCCTTCCTCCAGATCCATACCGGACAGCGCCCGTATATGGCCTGCGAGCCGGACCAGGGGGGTGACACGGCTCTCTTCAAGTCCGCTCTCGCTTGCCACGACGGCAATCTCGGTGGCGGCATCGGGGAAATCGAAACCGATCGACAGAAAACGTTGGCGTGTCGAAGGCTTCAGTCGCTTGAGGATGTTCTGGTAGCCGGGATTGTAGCTCGCCACCAGCATGAAGCCCGGCGGCGCGATCAGCTCTTCTCCGGTGCGGTCGATCATCAGCGTGCGGCGGCTGTCTGTCAGCGGATGAAGTACCACGGTGACATCCTTGCGCGCTTCGACGATCTCATCGAGGTAGCAGATTGCACCCTCGCGCACCGCCCGCGTCAACGGCCCGTCAATCCATTCGGTCTCGCCGCCACGGAGCAGGTAGCGTCCGATCAGATCGGCAGCCGAAAGATCGTCATGACAGGCAACAGTGTAGAGCGGACGGCCGAGCCTTGCCGCCATATGCTCCACAAACCGGGTTTTACCGCAGCCGGTCGGCCCCTTCAGAAGAAGGGGCAGACCATTTGCGTGGGCCGTTTCGAACAACGTGCATTCGTTGCCGGTCGGCCGGTAGAACGGAACGGGCTGGGTGCCCGTCACGTTTCTCATGTGCGCGTTCATGCCTGTCCGCTTTCGGGAACTACGGCGTCATTACCGGGCTCGACGATTTCGCGTTGCGGGACAAGCTGGCTGTAGATGAACAGCAGCGCCCCCAGCACAACCGCAGCACCGGCACCGAAGCGCATGATGTAGAAGATCTCGAGCTGGTCCTGCACATCCATGAAGTAGTCACCGACCACCCGCTGCATATGCGTCTGGATCGTGCCGGCAAAGGTCAGCACGAAAGTCATGAAGGCCATGCCGCCTGTCATCAGCCAGAAACTGCACATGTTCAGCACCTGATTGTAGGGCGAGCGGCCCCGCAACACAGGCATGGCATAGGTAAACATTGCAAGGTTCAGGGCGACATAGGCCCCATAGAAGGCAAGATGCCCGTGAGCCGCCGTCACCTGCGTGCCGTGGGTGTAGTAGTTCACTCCGTGCAGCGTGTGCAGGAAGCCCCAGACGCCGGCGCCGAAGAAGGCCACCGTCGCTGAACCGAGAGACCACAGAAGTGCAGCCTTGTTCGGATGGTTGCGTCGGCCTTTCCAGACCATGATGAACGCGAAACTCATCATGGCAAAGAACGGGATCACCTCAAGCGTCGAGAAGATCGAGCCAACCCACTGCCAGTACTCGGGCAGGCCGATCCAGTAGAAATGGTGACCAGTGCCGAGAATACCGGAGAACAATGCCGTGGCGACAATGACATAGAGCCATTTCTCGATCACTTCACGATCGATTCCGGTCAGTTTGAGCATCAGGAAGGCGAGGATCGACGCCATCACCAGCTCCCACGTGCCTTCGACCCAGAGATGGACGATGAACCACCAGTACATCTTGTCGAGGCTAAGGTTCGAGGGGTTGATGAAAGCGAAGATCCACAACAGGGACAGCAGCCAAAGCCCGGTCAGAAGGACATTGGTAATCGCCGTCCGGCGGCCCGCCAGCACGGTCAGCGAGATGTTGACGAGGAAGATCACCGCCGCCACCAGAATGCCGAACTTGACCCAGAGCGGTTGTTCAAGGAACTCGCGTCCGCCATGAATACCGACGAGATAGCTCGCGACCGCGCCAAGCGTGCCGACAACGAGAATGATCAGCTGCAGATAGGCGAGCTTGACCGAGTAGATTTCCCGCTCGCTTTCTTCCGGAACGAGATAATAGGCGGCTCCGAAAAAGCCCAGCAGCAGCCAGACGATCAGCGCGTTGGTGTGGATCATGCGAATGATGTTGAACGGCAGGAGCTCGGACAATGTGTTCGGAGCGACATATATCCAGCCGGCCAGCAAGCCGCCCAGCACCTGAATGGCAAACAGCCCCATCGCTACAATGAAATAGGCGTAGGCCACTTTTTGGGATTTGTATTTCATGATTTTTCTCCCTTAACCCGCGTCATTCGGCGGCCAGTTCTGGGTGTCCGTCTGATCGGCCCAACGCAGGAAGTCGGCGAGCCCGCGCATTTCTTCCTCATTGATTTCAAAGTGCGGCATCTGTCGGCGGCCAGGCGTCCCGGAAGGCTGCGCCTTCATCCACGCATCAAGAATCTCGAACGCCCCTTCGGGATCGTCGAGAACGCCCCAGCGGGTCATCACGTTGCCGACTTCCGGCGCGAAATACGCGCCTTCGCCATGCAGCGTGTGACAGTTGATGCAGCTGTGCCGCTCCCAGACTTCTTTGCCGAGTTTGACTGCGTCGGTCAGCGGCATGCCTGCCGTTGATTTCTCGACGACATAGCGGTGACTGTGGATCGTCATGGCCACGAACACGACTATGAAGAACAGAGATCCTCCATAAAAAATGTTCCTGGCCCGCGATTTTGTAAGGATCTCTGACATTGTGCCGGACCTGCTCGTTATTGCGGATTGAGCAGAAATACCGGGGTCCGGGTTGGGCAATGTTGTCGCAGCGCAAAGAACTCAACGATTTGCCGTGCAACAACGAGGTCACACAGGATCAATGGCCTTGAGCCTTGACCATATGACCGCCTCGAGCTGTGGGAGCTTCGAATTGCAGGGACAATAACGCCATGAGACCGCCGGATATCAACGATCCAGACTTGCCGCTGACCACGCTGTTCAAGGAATGGCCCGGGACGCCGGCGGTATTCATAAGGCACCGGATGTTGTGCTACGGCTGCCCAATTGCGCCCTTCCACACGGTTATCGACGCCTGTGCGGAATACAAACTGGATGAAGACGCGTTTCGGGCGGAACTGCGTCAAGCAGCGGGCCTATAGCCCACTCATTCTTTGTGTTTTTCACTGAAACCAGGACTAGCTTGCGGCGCCGCTCAGCAACACCAGGCGATGCGGCTCCGTCACGACAATATGGCGCCGCGTGCTTTCCAGGATGCCCTGTTTCTGCCAGGCACTGAGCAACCGGCTGACGGTGTGGAGTGTTGTCCCGGTCATTTCCGAGATGTTCTGACGGGTAATCGGGAACGCAATCTCAATCCCGTTTTCAACCTTTCGGCCGGACTGGTTGACCATTCTCAGGAGCGCCGAAGCCAGACGTTGTTCGACGGCCTGGGTCGCCAGTTCCATCAATTGGGAATGCAGTTCTTCCATCCGCTCGCCGACGACCTTGTAGGTTTCGGTCGCGAACCCGTCATACTTTGATGTGAAGTCTCCCCAGAGCCGAACGGGCCATGACAGGGCAATTGTTTCTGCCGCGGCAATTGCCGTTGCGGGATAGGTATCGCGCCCCAGGGCCGGTGCGATGCCAAACAGCTGCCCGGGAGCGATATGCATCGCGATGATGTGCTCTCCTCCAGCTGTTGATTTAACGACCCGGATATAGCCGTCCAGCAGCAGGTAGAACCGTTCGGCCTGCATACCTTCGGAAAACACGGTCGTCCCCTCTTCAATCAGCTTGGAGACGGCTTGATCAAGAATTTCTCGGATCTGCTTGCGCTCAAGGCGCCGGAACGGTGGAAGCCCGATAAGAAGGCTTTCGTCGATTTTATTCACAACCCGTTCCGAAGTTTGTTGCAGCACAAAGAGCTTTAGACGGCACTGAAGCATAACGCTGTCAGGCAAAAATACCGAAAACAAAGAACGGAATTTTCGATGCTCAGCAAAACAGTGATGGCGTTTGCCGCTCTTACCATGATGGCCGGTTCCGCTTTGGCCGAAACCTATGAAGTCAAGATGCTCAACAAGGGCGAGGCCGGCTCCATGGTTTTCGAACCTGACTTTGTTGCCGCTCAACCGGGCGACACGATCCGCTTCGTTGCGACCGACAAGGGTCATAACGTCGAATCAATAAAGGGAATGCTCCCGGACGGGGTGAAAAAGTTCAAGAGCAAGATGAACAAGGATTTCGATCTCGTCGTCGACACTGAAGGGCTTTACGGACTCAAATGCACGCCTCACATCGGGATGGGGATGGTTGCCCTGATCCAGGTTGGCAGGGCCACCAATCTTGATGAAGCGCGCGCAGTGAAGCAAAGAGGCAAGGCCAAAAAACGGTTTGATGCCGCCTTCAGTCAGGTCAAGTAACCCACACTTCAGACAGACCGACACCGAAGGGGCGATGCCGCGTATGTGCATCGCCCTTTTGTTTTTTTCAGCGCGGACGCATTGATATGACCGACGAACAAAGGATGCCCCACCGAGAACTGGCGATCTTCAGCTACGGATTCAGGCCGTTTTTCCTGTCCGCAACTGTCTATGCGGGCGTTGCGATCTTTTGCTGGATGCTGCTCCTGGACGGATCGCTCGAGCTCTCGGGGCCGTTTACCCCGACCGACTGGCATATCCACGAAATGCTGTTCGGATACGCCTCGGCGGTCATCGCCGGGTTCCTGTTTACGGCGATTCCGAACTGGACGGGACGCGCTCCGAAGCATGGCTGGCCATTGATCGTCCTAGTTATCCTGTGGCTTGCCGGCCGCGTCGCCGTAAGCGGGGTCCTGGGAGTTGGACAGGTCGGGGTCATGCTTGCCGATCTGTCGTTCCTTGTTGCCATCGTCGCCACGATCGTCGTGGAAATCGTGGCCGGCCGGAACTGGCGCAACCTCATGGTCGTCGTGCCTGTGATGCTCTTGCTGGCGGCCAACCTCACCTTTCATCTGGAAGTTCATCTGACCGGGGTCTCTGACATCGGTCGACGCTTGGGAGCCGGCGTTATCGTCTTTCTGATCATGCTGATTGGTGGCCGGATCATTCCAAGCTTCACCCGGAACTGGCTGGTAAAGCAGAACAGTGAAAAGCTTCCGGTTGCCATGAGTCGGTTCGACGCAATCTGTCTGCTTACCGGCGGCGGGGTGCTTCTAGGCTGGTCATTCTTCCCATATGAGCCGATCACCGGCTGGACCATGCTCGGTGCTGCCGGACTGCAGGGCCTTCGCTTGAGCCGATGGCAGGGCGTAAGGACCTGGAGATCGCCTCTTCTACTGATGCTGCATGTTGCCTATGCCTTTATTCCGCTCGGGCTCGCCGCCACAGGTGCAGCTTCAATTGGCTGGGTATCCCCGGCCGCCGGCGCACATCTGCTTGGCATCGGTGCGATCGGAGGGATGACAATGGCAGTCATGATCCGGGCTTCTCTCGGGCATACCGGTCACAAGCTGGAGGCTGGGCCCCTCCTGAGTGTGGCGGCCGGCATGATCTTCGTCGCAGCATTCGTCCGGGTATGCTTTCCGGAGGCATTTGTCGGTGGCGTTTCCGGTCTTTGGATGGCGGCCGCTCTCTGGATTGCGGGCTTTACGATTTTCTCGCTGAAAATCGGCCCCTATCTGACCAGGACCAATCGAAAGCCAACGTAATCGGCCGGCAAGCCGGCGGCACAGCCGCCGACTTTCGGATTACGAACCAGATCGATAACGATCGCGCGGTGCTTTCCTTCGGCGATATGAGCCCCGCAATATTCCTGTTGTACGAGAGGTTTCACGCCATCAGCAGTGAGGTCCGTATTGGCCACACAGGTATTGGTCCACTCCCAGACATTACCTGCAAGGTCGGACAGGCCGTGAGAATTCTCGCCAAATGCCCCTCGTGGCTGGAGTTCCGTGTCGGCACCTTCACGGGCTGCAACATTGCGGGCATAGGCCTCCAGCCATCTCTGCGCCGGGTCATCTTTTGCTTCTTCGACAATGGCCTCTTCAACAAAGCGCTCGGCTGCGGCGCGCTGCCACTCCCTGTCATCGGGAAGACGCCAGTCCAAGCCCGTCTGGCGCGAGAACCAGGCGGCATACGCCGTCGCGTCATACCAGTTGACTTCGGTTTGAGGCATTTCGGCACTTTTAGGGCTGCCGCCCTGGGAAACTTCTGACGCCTTGCAGGCACCGTCCGTGACACAGGCAGCATACTCGGCGCGGCTGACCTGAAACTTCATGATCTCAAGAGGCGTTTCTGCGTCGTGCTGTTCCAGGGGTGCCTCAACAAGCTTACCGTAATAGCGATAATTCCCGGCGGGCCGATACGTGTATGGACCCGGCTTGACCACGACGGTCTCGGGCAAATCGGTGATCGCGGGCGCTGAAATGTTCCAGCCGATAATTGCGGCAACGGATGCGGTCAGAACAAGAGCGGAGAGCGGTACAGTCAGGGAGCGCATTTCCATATCCCTCGACAAGATAAAAAGGGGCAGCCGTTTCCAGCTGCCCCTCGGTTTAGACTTGCAATTGATCGCACTCAGGGCAGCGCTGTTTTGCCTTCATGAGCGGCATTGTATTCCGTCGGAGCGACAACCTGTTCCATCAGATCATTGCTCCACTTGCCTTCGACAAGCACGTGGGCGGTTGCACCAAGGTTCACAGCCTCGATCAGGTTGTGGTTCACGTAGGCATAGACGCCCGGCTGCAGGAATTCGTAGAGCGCAGCACCCGCCGAACCACCCCGGATGAACCAGGTTTCGAGATCCCGGTCGGGAGTATTGTTGAACTTGCCGTGCTCCCAAACCAGATCGCCATGTCCGCCGATCAAGTGTGGACGGCTGTCGCGGTTGGCCTGACTATGGACGAACAGCACCCGTTCGCCCTGCTTCGCTGTCAAAGCGTTATCGCCTGTGAGGGCTCCAACCTTGCCATTGAACACGACGTGGCTCGGGATCAGGCCGTTCATCACTTCAAGTGTGTCTGAATAACTGTCACCAACATCCGCAAAGCGCTTGTATTCGCCGTTCTCATCCTTCGGGACGTAGAAGTCGTTCTCGCCGATATAGTAGACGCGGTCGTAGCTGACCGGCTTGCCATTGTGATCCGACAAGCCCTTGCGCGGCAGCACCATGACGGCGCCCGACATACCGGAGACGACGTGCCACGGGATCATCGGGCCGCCCGGCGCGCAGTGATAAACGAAGGTGCCTGGCCGCGTCGCTTTCCAGCGCAGTATTGTCTTTTCGCCCGGATTGACCAACGTCAGCGATCCGCCACCCAGCGCACCGGTTGCCGAGTGGAAGTCGATGTTATGTTGCATCGTATTGTTCGGGCTGTTGTACATCGTGAGCTCGACGTAATCGCCCTCGTGCACCACCATCAGCGGGCCGGGAACTGACCCGTTGAAAGTCATCGCTTGCAGATATGCGTCATCGGCGATCTGCATTTCTTTCTCGACGATCTGCATCTCGAACTCGACGATACGCGGTTCGGCAGGTGCTATCTGCTCATGCGTATGTACGAACGGTGGCTTTACCAGCTTGTGCTTGATGCGCTTGAGGGAGGACAAATCCGCCGGCGGAGCCATCGACGTGTCCATGATCTCTTCGCCCTGTGAGGCCTTGATGGCCAAGGGGGTCGCTGCAAGGCCTGCGGCGCCAATCAAGGCGGCTCTACGCGTCAACATCGCTTTTTCCTTTCGAGGTTAAACTCTGTTCAAGGATGATTTAGCGATGCGTGCAGTGCGGGACGTTGTGCCAGCACAATGTTGGGCGATGTTTATTCAGAATATTAAAATAATACTGATGGAATTCTATTTGGTACTTTGACGGCTGGAGATACCGTTCAATGAGGGCTCCAGAGCGAAGTTGGGCTCATTAAAGTCGCCGGTTAAATAAATGTGCGAACGTCCGCTTCCCACCCTATCGAGCCAGAAGTCCTATTCGGCAGGCCGCGACCCAAAGCAGTCGTCCGTGATCTCAAACAGGGAGGGACTCTCGTTGTCGTGCCAGCGGTCTACTCTCTCAAGAGTTCGGCTAAACAGACCACAACGACCGCTAAACCCAACTCACGAAAACTTGGCCTAACGGAATACGTTTTGGCCAACGAACAAGACGTACTTCTCTCAACGCGGCTGTTGCTAAACTCGGGCCTACCAAATCGAGTTCACGTAATATTGCAGCCTGCTTGGTCAGCCCGGTACGCGAAGACCGTTGGCGGCTCGGGTTACGAGCATAGTCGCCGGCAAGGCTTCTGACATACTACGGAGAGCTTGGCTCGATGGACGCTACAAAGACGTCTCTCATGAGTATCAGCCTACATTAACTGCCCGCCCACGCCAGCAGTGCATCTCGCCCCCCACGTTCCAATCGGCCTCAGGTGTCGTGGTAATGTAGAGGTGCTGCCGAACCACTTCTCGCAGCATGAACCCCAATCTCTCTGGTGCTTCCGAATATAAGCAGCACCATTTGTTGCGAATAGGTCGCAGTCGCATTACGGTGACTGATCGGTTTCTTTGTGATCAGCTCGATAAATTTGAAGTGGAGGCGGATTGATGGCGCTCCGGCCGCCAAGCGACGATGAAAGCGTATGGCTATACCGCAATCGGCGTAGCGAGTTGCTGGCCACGGCCGAGGCGATTGTCGGATGTTCGGCGACCGCTGAGGACCTCGTGCAGGAAAGCTGGATCCGGTGGGACTCCAAGAGCTACGATCCTGCGCAAGCATTCCTGATTGTGCGCAGGATAGTGCGCAATCTTGCGTTCGATTGGCGGCGTCGGACAAAGCTGGAGCGCGACTTCGTCGAATCTGGCCTAATCAATACGGCTGCAGAACCCGATCCAGAGCGGATACACCTCGCCCGCGAAGGTCTCAGGCGTGCCGATGCGGCGCTCGCCGAGCTGCCGAACAGAACCAGACAGGCCTTCGAGTTGCGGCGCGTCCACGGCCTGTCGTTCGAGGAAGTCGGCGCGCGGCTTGGCGTGTCGAACCAACGTGCGCATCAATTGGTGCGAAACGCCCTGCTGCACCTGGATCGCCGACTGACGGACCATGAGACGTAGAAGCGGGCTTGATCGCCGTTCACGTCGCGTCGAGATTGCGATATTCAAGATAAATGGATAACGAGCGTGAGCAGCTGCGCCAGCAGGCCGTCGACATATTTCTCGATCTTGAGGAGCGCCCAGACGGGTCTGCGGAGCAGGAGGCACGCGAGGCGTTCCTGGCGCGGGGCGACGCCGAGCGCAGCGCCTATGCCAGCGTCGCGCGAACCTGGGCAGCCGCCCATCCCGCGCCACGGCACAGGCGGCGCGGCGTTCCCGCTGTCCTGGTCCTGGCCGTCGCGCTTCTTGCCGGTGTCCTCCTGGGGCCGGAGGCCCTGCTCTGGCATCGGTCAGACTACAGCACGAACGCTTCTGCAGCGCGCCATTTCACGGCGACGAGCGGCGACCTCCTCTATCTCGACGCAAGCTCGGCAATCGATGAGCAGTTCGACGCCAATCGGCGTATGCTCGAATTGCTTGAAGGCGCTGCGTATTTCGAGACAGTGCAGGACACGCGCCCGTTCCTGGTCGAAGCGGACGGGCTGACAGCGCGGGCGATCGGCACCGCCTTCGTCGTCGAGCGCAGCAACGGTGTCAGTGTCGCCGTGGCCAAGGGGCAGGTCGAAGCGACTCGTGATGGCCAGCGCTTCATGCTTTCTGCAGGCGAAAAGATTCACATTTTTCCCGACGGTCGGGTCGTCCGTACGGACATCGCCCCTGCGACGATCGCTGCCTGGCGCGGCAATCAAGCCATCACGAAGAATACCCCGCTGTCCGATCTTGCCGCCGCGCTTGACCGCCGTTTTAGCGGCCGAATCGTGATTACGGACAGCAGCCTTGCCGCCGCTCGAGTAAGCGGCGTGTTCTCGCTCGCCGATCCGATCGCGACGCTTCGACTGGCCGCCGGTCTGCACGGCGGCGCTGTGACGGCGGCGCCCTTCCTTGCCGTCGTATCGCCAGACGGCAGCTTGTTCGACTTTCAGCCGCCTGACTGAGAATTTCCCTATCGCCCCTTGGAAACGGCACTCCCCATCCGTTTGAACAGTTAGAGGGCAGAAATGGCGCGATGCGCCGGGGGAAAATTTTATGACGGCATTCCACTTCAAGCTTCGCCACATGGCGGCGTTCGGGTTTGCATCGGCACTCGCGTTTTCGGCTACCTTAGCCGACGCTCAGGGGACGCTCGACGCGAATCCCGCGCCGATCGCGGTTCCGGCTCAGCCGCTGACAGATGCGATCGTGGTGTTCAATACGCAGACCGGCGTGCGCATCGTCGCTCCCGCCGACATCGTCTCCGGCGTTTCGAGCCAGCCTGTGGACGGCACGCTGACGCCCGCGCAGGCGCTCGACGCTATGCTGGCCGGCACCGGGCTCAGCTATTCGCTTTCACCGTCCGGAGACATCGTTCTTGCACGCCGGCTGGTGAGCAACAATTCGATCGCGATCAAGCCCATCGTGGTGACAGGCAACAAGATTGAACGCTCGCTGCGTGACACCCCGACGAGCGTCGGCATCGTGACGTCGGAGCAGATCCAGGACCTCGCGATCACCGACACCTTCGACAGCTTCAACACGATGGCTAACGTCAGGCGGGTCAATACGGACGGCGGCAACGACGCCTTCCAGATTCGCGGCCTGAATGCAGACGGCATCAGCGAAATTTCAAATCCGGCGACACTGGTTTCACTCATCATCGATGGGGCGACGCAGAACTCTGAAGGTCTGCGTCGCGGCGGGCGCAGCACCTGGGACCTCGAACAGATCGAGGTGCTGCGCGGCCCGCAATCCGGTCTATATGGCCGGGCTGCGCTTGCCGGGGCGGTCGTGCTGAAGTCGAAGGACCCGACCTACGACCACGAAAGCGCGGCGCAGTTTAACTTCGGCACTCCGAATGCCACAGGCGGCAGCGTCATGGTGTCCGCGCCCATCGTCGAGGATCAGGTCGCAATCCGCCTCAGCGGCGACGTGCAGAAGGAAGACAAGGACATCACGATCGTCGACCCGCTGAACGAGCCTTTCGGGGAAGACGAATACTATAACCTGCGGGCGAAGGCGCTGGTCGAACCCTCGGCCATTCCTGACCTGCGCGCGCTGTTCACCATGAACCATGCGCATGATCAGACCGCGACCGCATTGGTTTCGGAACCGTTCTCCGACAGGGTCTTCGAGGGGTCGGGCCTCGCGTCCGAAGGGCGCGATATCGACGTTAACAACTACATCGCCGATCTGTCCTATTTCCTGACGGACACGCTGACCGTTCGGTCGATTTCTGCATTCATCGACACCGATCTCAATATTTTCAGCGCTCCGGGGTCGCCGATATTCCTGCGGGATGACCTTCGCGACGGGCAAGACTTGACCCAGGATTTCGGCCTGGAGATCAACGATGAGGACGGCTCCGGCCTCTCCGGTGTGATAGGAGCCTTCTACGGAAACTTCGTTCAGGAGACCGATACGGATATCCAGATCGATCTTGGTGCATATATAGGCTCAGGGCCTACCGGTGTGTTTTCGCCGTTCCAGTCCGGCTCCAGCCGGTCCGAAACGGAGAGTATGGCCCTCTATTCCGACCTCAAATACAACATCTACGGTCCGATATCCGTGCTGGGCGGATTGCGCTACCAGCATGATCGTGTACGCAATCAGTCAGACGTCTATTCCGCCCTGTCCGGGACGACGGCATACGACATCAACGCGACATTTGACGTATGGTTGCCGAAGATCGGGCTCTCCTACGAGATCAACAACGAGAACACGGTTTCGGCGGTTGCATCGCGCGGCTATCGCCAGGGGTTCACGGAGAGCATCGTCGGGACAGACCTGCAAAACGACGTCGACCCGGAGAACGCATGGACCTACGAGCTGTCCTATCGGTACGACTCCACTCCGAACAGACTGAGCGTCGGCGCCAACGTCTTCTATAACGACTACACCGACCAGCAGATCGTCGTCGTAAATCCGAACTTCGCCCCGCTTACGAACACGTTCAATGTCGGCGATTCCTACTCCTACGGCGCCGAAATCGAAGGACGTTACGACCACGGCAACGGATTGACGCTGTTCGGCTCCCTTGGCCTGTTGAAGACAGAGATCAACGACCTGCAGGGCGATGTATGCGCGTCTTCCGGTGGCAACTGCGAGGGTAATGAGTTTCCCGAAGCGCCGAACGTCACTGCGGCCTTCGGTGGCGTCTACCGCCATCAACAGGGTTACTTCGTGACCGCCGACATGAACTACACCGGCTCGTACTTCTCGAACGGCGACATCAACAACACTGATGGACGGGAAATAGACGGGCGCTTCCTGGCGAATGCTTCGATCGGCTATGAAATCGACAACTTCCGAGCGCAGCTCTTCGTACGGAACCTGCTGGACGAGGACTACATAACGAGCATCAGCTCGAGCGGCACCTCCGCTTCTATCGGCGACGGTCGCACTGTCGGCGCTGTGCTGCGTATGCAGTTTTAGGGAGCAGGTTGCCCCGGTCTTCGATCGGGCAGGGAAGTGAAATACGGCGCTTTGGGTGGGCGGCATGTCGCGAGCAGGCATGCCCCCTCTCGAAGGAGGGCTCGCGTTTTGACAATTGATCGGTCTCTGTGATGACTGAGCGTAGTGAAAAGGACGACACATTCGCGGCCCTGGCTGGGCCGCGGGCGCGGTTGACTCGATACCCGAAAACCGTGCGCTGGATCCTGTGTGGACCGGGTGCGTTCGTGGCCGCGGCGACCATCATGGCGGTCCTGCCGCTCTGGCTCCCGCACGGGGAGGCTGAGATTGATCATCTGGTCTTTCCGATCCTGATGTTTCCCGGGATCTGGGCAGCAGTCTTTTTCTACGCCTGTCTGGAGCGGGATATCATCCGTGCAACGTCCGTCATCACCGCACTCATCGCAGTCACAGGCGTCATGGCGGCGCTGGCGGCGACCGGCGTATTGAGCTGAGCCATGGCGATCCTTTCCACTGAACAGACCAAACGACTGTTTGCCATCCACGGCTGGTCCGGCGCCATTCTCGGGCTGCTGCTCTATGTGGTTGCGCTGACAGGCGCGCTCGCGGTCTTCGCGGCCGAGATCGGCAACTGGGCGAACAGCGGCTCCGATCATCACGACCCGCTTGCCCGGTGGGTCGGCGTGGCGACAACCAAGGTGGCTGCTGATATTCCGGACGAATACAAGGAAGAGATCTCGATCTCCTACGACCATTCCGGAGATCTCTGGTTCTTTTTCCATACGCACGCAAAGAACGCGGCGGGCCGCCTGGAAGAGAAGGGGGTGATGGTCTCCCTCGATACAGACACCCATGAAGTGCTTTCATGGCAGGAAGGCTTTAGGTCCGAGTTGTTTTCTGTCGACGCGGCCGACGCGCTGACACGCTTCTTCGTCGATCTCCATATCAACCTTCACGTACCCCACCCTTGGGGGCTGTACCTTACCGGCCTGCTTGGCTTCGTGATGCTGGCGGCGGCGATCTCCGGCTTCCTGCTGCACCGTCATTTCATCCGTGATCTGTTTCTGGCTCCGAGACTTTCGAGCGGGCTGCTACGAGCCCGCGACCGGCATATCCTGGCCGGTAGCTGGGGCCTCCTGTTCGCGATCATCCTGGCCTTTACGGGGGCATTCTTCAGCTTCGCCACATCGCTCGGCTTGCCGGTCGTCGCGACCGTTGCCTTCGGTGGCGATCAGGCGGCGATGGTCGAGGCGGTGATCGGGGCACCGGAAGCGGAAGATTCCCGACCGAAACTGTTGGTCAGCCTGGACGGTGTGTTGCGCCAATCGTCGGCAATGGCCGGCACCCGGACGACCTTTGTATCGATCGAGCATTTGGGGCGGGCCGATGCCCGTATCTCGGTCTTCCATGAGCCGGTGGAGGGTGGGTTTCGACGGTCCCACCACGTGTTCGACGGTACGACGGGGATATTCCTGGGCAGCCCGCCGACCCTCGGCGCCGTACCGTCCGCAGGCGACACAGTCTTCGGCGTTATGTCGGCCCTGCATTTCGGTACCTTCGCGGGCTTTCTCTCCCGGATGATCTGGTTCGGTCTTGGCCTGGCCATGGCCTATGTGACGGTCACCGGCCTGCAGCTCTGGCTGAAACGCCGCGCCGACGATCCCGCATGGCAGAGGGTCGGCCGACTAGTGCTGGCGACGGTGTATGGTCTGCCAATCGCGACATGCGGTGCCGCTCTCGCCTTTTTTGTGTCCCTGCCGTTGCAAGGCACGGGCTTCTGGACGCCAACCGGCTTCCTGATCTCCTCCGCCGCCTGTCTTGCCATCGCATGGTGGATCGATGATGCGCACCGTCTGCGCCGTCTATGCAGGATGGTTCTTGGTGGCGTGCTATTCGCTCTTCCGATGGTCCGGTTCCTGATCAGCGGTGACGGCTGGATCCGGCTTTTGACCACTCAGAACAGCGCCGTCATTGTGCTCGATTTTACGCTGCTCCTGGCAGGTGCCGGGCTGCTCTACGTGACATGCCGAGCGGCCAGTGAGGCCCCATCGACGTCAAGAGCATCAGAGGCTGCGGAATGATGACAGTGATCCTTACCCTGGCGGCAATCGCCATAAGCGCGTTGGCGGTAGCACATCTCGCGTTCCACGATCCCAAGCGTCGCCGGGCTTTCTCCGAGCCGCCCCGGGAGGGGCGCCCGCGGCGCGCCGAAGCCTGGACCCTGACCTGCCTTCCCGGGGTGGTGTTTCTGATCTTCGATCAGTGGACGGCTTTCATGATGTGGATCGGCGGAGCGCCTTTGGTGTCGTGGCTGTTGGTTGCCCAATCACCGCAATTCTACCGTTGGGCGGGCATGAAGTGGAGGTCCATTGTGGACCGTACAAACAAGCTTCAGCTCCGAGCATGGTTGGCTGGGGTAACCTGGCCTCGGCTCCTTCCAGAAAACCGGAGATGGCGCACCGGCCCGCAGGTAACGACCGATGCTGGCGCAACGCAGCGAGTAGCCGACCTGGAGTTGCGTGTCGCTGAACTTGAGCGAAAGCTAAGCGAGTCGTCCTCGCCCGAGAAGCCCCCAGTGCCGTTGAATTCCATGACGCGAACGGATCGAGGCGGCGCCAGGTGACTTCTTCTCGCGGTCTTCCCTAGCGTGGTTTGGCTTACTTTCCGTTGCGTAGCCTGTTCCTGACGGGAACTAATTTCTTCTGATACGAGGAATGGTCTCCCATTGAGATGTAATCAGCCAGATGTAACGTGCGGCTTGTGACGGCACTAAGTACCTCGCAGAAACGGTCCCTATCGGTTGGACTGGAGCACGCGAGTCCGGCGAGGGCTGAATCGTGCGAGACCTAAGGCTATTGCAATTTGGTGGTATTCGGCATGGTAGCCGGTGACTGGGAGAGTTGGTCCGCACAGTGCATTAGATCGCCCTGGTAGCGAATGAATGCCGCCTAGGTGTGACCTTGCAATAGGTTGTTCATCCGATCCGAAGCGGGGAAGCTGGAGTTGCGGCGGTCAACCGCTGCAAAAGGCCTCGAAAAACTTTGTGAGGGATACGACCGCTCTTCACCCGAAGCGGACTTTAATGTATCGGGCGCAGTCTCAGTGGCGCTCGGCGTCATCCGTCATCTCAGCGACCATCATGTGGACCTCGTCTTCGTCGAGGCTGCCATTTTCCTCGCAAATTGCAGAGCAGACCATGCTGTGCAGAGTGCTAGCTTCATGGCCCTTGTCATAGAGTTCCTGAAGATAACCTGTGGCAGTTTCAACAATATAGATATCCATGTTTGGCCCCCTTTCTATCTGAGATGCCTAGGTAGATTGGGTGGTTTTCAGCCGAAGCCTCCTAAACATTGAGGTTCTGGTATTCGGATGCTTAGCCCGTTCGTAGCCTCGATCAGCCAGTTTTTGGCTGAAGCTTTTCTCTGTCCCCGCATGCTCACCGGTAGTCGCACACCATTCCTGCCAATCCCCGAAGATCGTACGGGTGGGCGTTTCGTTCCCTTCGAAGAGCTCGATCGGCTGGCACCTCTCTCCGAGAAACCGTCCCAGCGCGTCTTCCTCAAGCAGATAGTCGTTGGTCGCTCCGCGGATGGAAGCTGAGGGATTCAAACCGATCCTCTGCCACTCGAGGCATCCTTCGATTATCCACGCGAGAATCCCAGACCACTCGGCTTCGAGCGCTTCCGCAAGTTTTGGGTCGCGCCGGTCCGCGGGAACCGTGTGGTCGAAAGGGATCATGATGAGCCTACGCTTGATCGCTTCATCCACGTTCCGAAGGGACGGCTTGTGGTTGCCGGCGATGATCAGCGTGAACTGGGGCGTATAGGTGAAGTTGTCCTGGCGCATATAGCGGGCCGTGATCTCATCGCCGCCGGTGATGCGCTTGATCTTGGCCTCCGCCCATCGCTGTCCGTCATCCGTCTCCTGCGCCAACACGAGCCGGCGCCCCCGGAGCATGGCCTGGTCTGTCGAATGGCGCTCATAGGTGCTGCTCGTGAACGTTTCGACTGCAGCGGTTGCGGCATAGCTGCCGAATATCCGCTGAACCGTGTTCAGCAGCACGCCCTTGCCGTTACCGCCTGTGCCGTAGCAGAACGCGAGCATGTGCTCTTCGCAGGTGCCAGTGAGTGCATAGCCCAGCAGCCTCTGAATGAAACCGATGGTCTCTTCGTCATCGCCGTAGGTTTCTTTCAGCATGGCGTTGTCGAGCATCGCCTCTGCCAGCAGTTTCTTCAGACGCGCGTTCTCGTCTTCAAGTCCCTTCAGCCGCTTGGCATCGGATATCTCCAGGCCACCATACTTGGCCTTCCATTTATAAAACGTCGCGTCACTGATCCCGTGACGGCGGCAGACATCCGCCGTCTTCTGGCCAGCCTCCTTCTCTCGCAAATTCGAGATGATTTTCTCTTCATTGAACCGACTGCGCATCATGAAATCCGTCTCCTCTAAGGTGACGGACTCTACTCAAAAATGGAGAAATCTTGGGACTCACGCCACTCGGACACCCAGCTAGAACGACACAGCCATACTACTAAGAGCGGAAAATACCGGGCACGCCTTGAAGGCGTGCCCGGCCAGCGCTCTCAGGAGCAGGGGGGTATCAGAGGAAACTCAGAATAAGATATCGATCACGCTATAGCTCTCAACGCCGCGCACTGTGAGGTCAATCGAGGTGAACTCGAAAGCCCCCCGTGAGCCGTCATCGATCCAGTATTGCAAGTTGGCGAGATCACTCTGAATTTCGGCGCGACCCTGTTCCTCAAGGGTGAGCCCTAGTTGCATGGCGTCGCTTCCCTTGCCGCCATTCATGAAGTTGACCTCTCCCTCGTTCTCACCAAATGTGAAGAGGATCAGGTCGTCGCCCTGGCCGCCATGCACGCTGTCGGACCCTGCCCCGCCATCCAGCGTATCGCCGCCGGCGTTACCGAGCAGAGTGTCATTCCCGGCACCGCCCTGGAGCAGGTCGGCATCGGCGCCACCAAAAAGATGGTCATCACCGCTCTCACCCGCAAGTGTGTCGGATCCGGCACCTCCACGCAGTGCGTCATCGCCGATGCCACCCAACAGCATGTCACTTCCTTGTCCGCCGCGAAGATCGTCATTGCCGTCTTGACCGAAGACCGCATCGTTGCCGGCGTTACCGCGGATCGTGTCATTCCCGGCATCGCCGGAGAGCATGTCGTTTCCGCCGCCGCCGAATATCAGATCCGCATCGGCGCCGCCTTCGATCACGTCTGCATCGGAGCCACCCCGAATCTCGTCATTGCCCTCACCGCCAAGCAGCGTGTCGTTTCCAGTTCCTGCTCGCAGTGTGTCGTTACCCGTGCCGCCATCCAGCAGGTCGGAACCCTGTCCGCCATGCAAGGAGTCGTTGCCGGCGCCGCCCAGGATCACATCATCGCCCTGTCCGCCACGGAAAGTATCCGCACCCTCTCCGCCGGCCAGCGTGTCGTCACCCCGGCTTGGTTCAGACCCAGCAAGGCTGATTGTGGTGCTGGAGCCGTCATAGGCGGCAAAGAAGATACCGGTAACGCCATTGAGTGCCAGAGTCCCACTCCCGAGCGCGATGTTCCCGGCCGCCGTACCACTAAGCGCGGAGAGATCGGAGCCCAAGATCGAAATAACATCCCCGACCGAGAAATCCTCGATCGTGTCGCCGGCGAGGTGGGATTCGGACCCGACAAAGGAGTCGTTGCCGCTGCCACCATTGAGCAGATCCGCGCCAGCCTCGCCGGTAATCCGGTCGTCGCCAGCACCGCCGCTGATGGTGTCATTGCCGCTGTTGCCACGCATAATGTTGCCCAGCGTGCTGCCGATCAGCAGATCGTCATGACTGCTGCCACGAACACCTTCGACATCGATCAGCGTATCGAACCCGGTGCCGCCGCCGCTCGAGGTTCCGGCTTCCAGATCGACAGTGACGTCGCTGGACGCATCGCGATATTCGGCACGGGTCGGTGACCCGGCGCCGCCGCTGCCGATGATGGTATCGTCGCCACCGCCGCCGCGGACCTCGATTATCGCCATCTCACCCGGCGCGATGCCGCTGGTATCGATCAGGTCGTTCTGGGAGGAGGTGCGGAAAACGTAGCCGCCCTCGCTGTTCCCGGTTTCGAAATTCAGCAGTGTATCGGTGCCAGCCAAGCCTTTCGAGACTGTGCCGCCGGCAAAATCCACCGTGATCGCCTCGCCACTGGAGCGATAGTCCATGATGAAGTAGCCGGCATCACTCTCGAAATCGATGGTATCATTGCCGCTGCCCGTGTTTATGCCGTCAAAGCCGGAGGCCGCGTTGGCGACCCCGTCATTTCCCATGTAGATGTAATCGTCGCCGGCTCCTGCCTCACCCCAATCGTCGCCAGACCCCATAATGATGGTGTCGTTGCCCGCACCACCGTTGAACGCGTCGTTCCCGGCGCCAAGATCGAGAAGATCGTTGCCGTCCTGCCCGCTGACAGTGTCGTTACCGGCAAGCGCGCTGATCGTGTCGTCACCGAGCCCACCAAGCAGGAAATCGGAGCCGTTGGTCGCGACCTCGGTCTCTGCAAACTGGAAGGTCGTGCGGACATTGCCATCGTAGCTCGAATCAAAAATGTTCAAGATTTGGAACGTACCCTCAAGCGTGAATGTGCTCTCAGCGGTACCATCATTATCTTCGTCGATGGAAACCGTCGTCGTCGTTCCGTTATTGGTCACGGTGAAGTCGCTTGCTTCGAGCGAGGCACCATCATAGTTGAAATAATCTATCTCCCCGCCAACGTTAACATCAGTGAAGAGATCACCGTCCAGATCCTCGGCGCGCCCTTGGAACTCGTCCTGACCGCTGCCGCCGACAAGGGTGTCAGCGCCTAGCCCTCCAAGAAGCGTGTCTGTCCCAGCGCCGCCATCGACATAATCATTTCCACCAGAGGAGGGGCGGAAATTCTCTCCAGAAACCCAGTCATCACCGTCGCCGCCATAGATCTGATCAGCACCGTCCTCGCCATTCAAGCGGTTGTTGTTCGCATCGCCGACCATCGTGTCATCGAAAGCGCTTCCGTTGGCGTTACGAATGCCGGACACAGTGTCGGTGCCGCCCTGACCGTCCTGGACAAGTCCATTCACAAAATCAACATGGATTCCTGTCGTAGCATTGTAGTGATTCAGATAGCCGTCACCGCCATTTCCGGTCAGGACATCGTTGCCGGCATTTCCCTGGAACTGGTTCGTCGTCGCGTTTCCGGTGATTGTGTCGTTATGGGCCGACCCCCAGACGTCCTCGATATCGATCAAGGTGTCTGTCCCGCCATTACCATCGCTCGCCGTGCCGGTCAGTAAATTGACATTCACGCCAGCATTCGAATTCAGATAATTCGCCGCATCGCCCCAGACATGCGTACCACCGTGCAGAATGTCGTCGCCGGGACCACCTTCGAGGAAGTCGTCGCCAGCCTCGCCATAGATCTCATCGTTACCGGCACTCCACCAGACCTGATCGTTTCCCGCGCCACTGTATATTGTGTCATCGCCAGCCGCCGCATTGATCGTGTCGTTGCCGTCATAACTGAAATAGACATCCGCTGCGGAATCTCCGCTGAGGAAATCGTCGCCAGAACCGCCGGTAATTGTCGCCATTACATCCCCCTGATCAAGCAGCTACGGAACCTGTCGACCGCAGCAAATTTTTTTAACCCGAGCAAAAACAGCGTCTTGCCCGAAGGGGAAGTATCGGGAACCGGTTGCGGAACTACATCCCCCAGTTGAGGTATGGAAGGGCGAAAAATTTATCGTGACGACAATGACGTCAAATAATTCCCGCTCAAAACTGGGGTGGTTTCCAAAAAAATACTGGTTTCATCTAGATGGGTTGGATACCTGAAATCAGGAATATTCAATTAATGAGTTCGACATCAAAGCTCGGTCTGGATATCGCGCGGAAGCCGGCAGCGTAGCCCCGGCTTAATATTTTAAAAATGACAGATGTTTGCAACTATCTATGCCACAAAATGATATTTTTTCAAAATAGTGGATCGCATTTTTCGAGCGGAACATTATCGCTCGCGCCCTATCCTCTGGACATACAGAAACACACGTCATCTTGAACACTATATTGTTGCTAAATTGATATTAATTTTTAACAATTCTACGCTCTGGGTGGTGTTTTTTATTCTATGCGGGGAAACTGGAATGGGCGGCCTTTCGCATTCACTGATAAGCAAAATTTATGACACAGCTATCGACAGCGAAATATGGACCGAAACACTCGAGCAATTGTCCCTTGTACTCAATGGGAGGCATAGTGGAATTATCGTTGTTGAAGGCTCAAGCAACCTGCCCGACATTTCCTTTGGTAGTTCCAAGTGGACTGCCGAGATCAGGGCGCGGTTTGCCGCTGAAGCCGCTGAGTTTGAACAGCATGCATTTCAGGAGCTTCTCAACCGCGAACCACGCCGTTTGGTCAAGGACCTGGATTGCTTCGGGACATTGGAGGAATTCACGAACAACCCCGCCACCAAATTCAATGAACGTCACGTCGGGACATTCCACAGGGCCGCGTGTCGACTGAACGATCATGGAGCTTGGAACGATTTCTTTGCTGTTCAATATGAAATCGGCCGGGGCCCAGTAACCGACGCGGAGATCGAGACCAGCACGATCTACCTGCCCCATGTCGCGAAAGCTGTGGAACTGTCGCGCCCGTTTTTGATGCTGAAGGCGATGTACAGGGCCGCTCTTTCCGTCCTTGATAAACTGAAAATCGGTGTTCTGATTGTTGAGGGTACAGATAAAGTCATCGTCAAGAATCAGGAAGCCGCCCGTCTGCTGGAGGGGCCTGCACCGATTTCGCTCGATCGCGCAGGTCGATTGCAGTTTACCGGCCCCGATCAGGGAGCCGTCAGCGCGAATGTGAGTCGGGCCAGTGCAACGGCGCGCGCTGAAGACACCTTCAGCGGCTCCTGGCATCTGCTGGCCGATCCGGATGGCGGGGAGGTGATCGTCGATATCATTCCATTGGGTGACCCCAATGGCGAATTGCAGCGCGGTTTACGCGCCGCTGCGGTCATTCTGACCGACCCCAAAAACAGGGCATCGATTTCCGAGACCGGTATGGGGGAGGTCTATGGCCTGACCAAAGCCGAAATGGAGATCGTCAGCCATATCTTCGACGGCATGGCCACGGAGCATATCGCCGAGACCCGCGGAACATCTGTCCAAACGACCCGCGGCCAGATCAAGTCGGCCCTGCGCAAGACTGGTTCCGGCACAAGGGTCGACCTCGTGCGCCTTGCCACCAAGCTTAATCCGCCGGTTATGCGAATCAGCGAACCGAAGCCATAGCGTAGAGGCTGTGCCTTTTCTGCCCCGCACAGCGCTGCATTTTGTGGCCTTGACCCTGAAATCTGGTCCGCGCTAAGTGGGAAATTTTGGGTGCATTCCCAAGTTGGAGGAATGCACCGTTTCTGAAGAAAAGATTTTCAGACGAGCAGATCGCTTTTGCGTTGCGCCAGGCGGAGTTTGGCGAGATGTGCCGGAAGATGGGTGTCGCAGAGGTGGATTGAAGATGAAAACGGCAAGCTCAAACGTCTGGTTGCCGACCTTACCTTGGACAAGGCGAAACTTTAGAAAGCTTTGCGAAAAAGTGGTGAAGCCCGTCTGTCGGCGTGAGACTGTGCGCCATTAACAAGAGTGTCCGTCGTCAAAATCTTTGGCTAGTTGGTCCGCTGATTTAACGGAGGATCTGGCTCACCTTGTTTGATGTTAGGCAGCTTGCCGCTGATGCTTGAAGTGGCGGTTTTTTCTTGCTCGTTATTTTTAATGGAGATCAATAAACTAGACCGCAAAGGCGGATGATGGAGAGAGTCATGAAGCATATCGGATGTTGTCTGGTGGTACTTTTCGGGGCTTTTGCGCTCTCTGCTTGTTCTTCCCACAGTCAATTTGTGCCGTCTCAGCGGACGGCACTTCACCTTCCTAACCCAGGCCATAGTATTCTGGTGATCCACACCCATGGGTCAGCTGGCGATGATCAGGTTGATATCTGTAATCCGAACGGTGGTCCGTTTTATGGTGGGCAGTCGGTTCCAGACGTCATTGAGCGTTTGGACACCAGTGATCGAGAAATCTTCGTTTATGGCCTCTGCCATTTCGAGACCGGTGACTTGCTTGGAAAGAAGATCGGTAAAAAACGAAATCTACCGTGCCGATACAATCCGGACGTTCGGGACGAATACGGTAACCTTGACCAGGGGGATCGGCTCAAAGTTTGCAAGCGAGCGCATGCCATCATTGCGATGGTCGAGAAGTTCAAGACCTTCAATCCTACTCTTGGATCAGATCGGATTTTCCTTTCTGGAACATCGGCTGGTGCATGGGCGTCGCTCCTTGCAATTAGAATACGGCCAGACATAGCCAACGCCGTGATTGCCTTTGCACCAGCGTTCACAGGGCATTACGCCCAGGCAATATCCGATTGCCGCCGAATGGGGATAACGGAAGAGAATTGCAAAGCGTACGATCGAGGCAAACGTAAGATCGCTCGTAAACACATTGAATTTCTAGTGAAGGATGATCTCGCTGCGATGGTTTTCGCATTTGAAGGCGACCCATTTGAAGATCCGATCACCCTTAAGCCGTTGATTGTGCGACCTGAGACACACATGTTGCCCGCTCCTCCAGAGGAGCGGCCAAATGCTTGCTTGTCGACGATGGACTATCCGTTCCAGTCACCGCATTCCTGTAATCACCGTCCTTGGTTCGCAGATCATTACGGCCCGCTCTTATCCATCTATGTAGCTTGCCGGGTAGATGATCCAAAGGCTGAGTGCGCACCATAGGACCGATGCGAACCCATTATTGATCGATACTGAAAGTGCGAAAGATAAGGGAGAGTGAATAGCCCTTAGATACGGAGACGCCTTCTTCCCTAATTTTGAGGCAAGAAGGCCGACATGGGCAAAGGTCATTTCAGCGACGATTTCAAACGTGACGCGGTGGCCCAGATCGCCGAGCGGGGCTATCCGGTTTCGGAGGTTTCGGAGCGTTTGAGTGTGAGTCCGCATTCGCTCTACGGTTATCGGCCGGGGAATAGCTTGGTGTTAATACCGATTACCAGCTGAGCCAACTGTTCAGCTCCAAGAGCCTCTAAATTCTTGGCATTCAGGGTTGTCTTCGAGGCCAAATAGTTTTCCCACAAACACTGGGTAGCGAAATTGTGGTGTTCGGCCTGAAGGGGGCAGGCAAAATAAACACAAAATCAATCACTTAGGAAAAATCAGCCGAGCGGTTTTCTGCGTTTAAGGCCAAAAACAAGGCCCGCTGCTTGTGAGCATCCATGCATATGGCCACTATCAGTACATGCAGTCCTGCCTTGGGGGCACCGCCGTTCCTAGACTGGGGTCAAATCGCGAGACGGCACGGTCAGAGGGGGATTGCTTGCTACGCAAGCTATTTCAATCCCGCTCCGTGATCCGGCCGCGGGTGACCGGACGGTCGAGCCGGTATTTTGTTGGCGTATTTTCCTTGAAAAGAATCCGAGCTTCGCCCGCCCTCAATTCAGGGCCTCGGGTGACCGGGCGCGGGATCGGGTGGCGATCGGCAGGCCGTGTATCAAGGTTCGGTGCCCATTTGGGCTCCCCGCCAATCACTTTTTCGCCTGCCGCTGCCAAGTCCGCCAACACCTTGATCGCACCTTTATTCTCCACCTTGCCGACCCGCTCGGCCAACATGCGGACGGCCAGCGGGCCGGCGGCACTGGTGCCCGTGAGTGAGAAGGTCGCTCCCGACCGGTTGCCCGTGGTCAGAATTCCCGCCAGGACCCGGGAGCAGTCGCTCGGCAGCAATGCGGTTGGCAGCTTGGTCGTCGTCTCAGGAGACGACGCGCCGGAGTACAAGGCCAGTCGGCGGTCGCCGTCCCGATAGCCACCGATTACCAGGGAGGTGTACCCCGTCGCCGTTCCGCTCAAGCTGCCGAATCGGCGCACGACCGCGTCGTGGTAATCGTGTTCCGACCAGTCGCCCGGTGACGTGAAGCGCGGGTTCTCGGGGTCGTCCAGATAACCGCTGCCGCCTCGGTTCGGGTAGCCCAGTGGCAGCTCCTCGCGCTGTACCCAAGCGGTGAGGCTTTGCCCTTTTTTTACGGTTGCCGTGACGGCGATCTGCCAGAGTCCCGAAGGCGCGGGGGGGCGTTGTGTATCGAGAATGTCCGTATCGGTGGGGGCGACGATCAGGGTCACCCGCTTTTTCGGCCCGGCCCAGTAAGGGTCCTCGAGGCTAAGCTGGGCGATTACATTCTGCGGATCCTTAGACCCGTCACAGAGGTCGGAACGCAGTACAGCGCCCGGGTCGGGTTGTTGTGGTGGCCATGCCGTGAGCGGTGGCCCGCTGGGCGATGTTACGTCCACCTGGATACCAGTGGCGTCGGCAGGCAGCCAAACCTCGAGCGCGCTTGAGCTCGGATCACCAGGGGGGACGCGCCAGGGTAGATCGAGCGTTACGGAGCCCTTGCTGGCTGCCTTGATCGATGCATGGCGCCGGCGCAGGAAGTCGTTCCCGGTCACGGTCACGAGCTCGGCGATCCGATCGGGCTTCGGGGGCTCTGGACAGTCAGAGCGTTTTCGATGGTTCTCGAGCAGGTGTTCCACGATCAATTCGAGCCAGTGGGTGCCGTCGTGGGGACCGCCGGATAGCCCGTAGCTGAGGTTGATGAAGACGGGCACCGGCATTCCCAGCTCTTTTTCGATCAGCCGTGCGCGCTGCAGGATGTATTGGACTCCCCAAGCGACGAACCAGCCGAGCACGGAACCTGAACCGTCCCAATTGGCGATGCCGGGCAACTGAACCGTGATGAGCCGGACGTTCTCGGCAATTTCGGCCTGTGACAGGTCGTACCCGCCTGCGAGGTCTAGCACTGCGGTCCCATGGGAGGCGTGCTTGAAAGCAGAGGGTTGCTGGGCGTGAAGCAGGTCGGCGAGGCCAAATTCCCTCAGGATATCGTCCTCCTCCTCATGCTCGGCCAATACAGTGTCGATTTCGTCACGCCTATATTCCCTGCCGAATGGTACTGTGTTCCGTTTTCTGTCGAACGGCGCATCCTGGATCCAAGCGTACTCTACCCGGCTCTCAGAATCAGGTAACTGGAAGCGCCGGTTGGGGAAGGCGATGCCATCGTCGATCACGGCAACGATGGCCGGCGTCTTGCCGCAGCGTGCCGGCGGGCACCATTTAGGGTCTGCGATCGTCCCGGTCTCGTTCAACGTGCTTTCCGGAAGCGGAACCGGGAAGATTGTACCGTCAACGCCTGGAGTCGGCTCGGCTCTGGGCAGACGGGTTTCCGCCTCTGCCTTTACGTCTACCTCTCTTTGGATCACGGGTACGAGGCTCTTCCCGTCCAAGATGGCAGCAAAAGGTAAATACAGTTTATCAGGATCTGACCGATCGATTTCCTGTCTTTCCAGGACGATCCGATAGGGCTTCTTGCCGGGGCGGAAGTCGACCAGGAAGTCCTTCCCGCTGACCCGCGTCCAATGGCCGTATGGGTCGGAGGATGTACTAGGGTGCGTTCCGCCGATCTCCCAGTTCAGATTTCGCGTCATCGCCGCCCTCCCTTTCGTTTCAGTGGCGACGGTGTCAGACCGTCCATTCCTGTTTCGCTTGCTCCCACAGCCATGCCAAGGGAGGCGAGGGGGTGATGCCCGGCACGGGTTCTAGGAGTTTGATTGCCCCATTCTCTATGCGAGTCCACTTGCCCCCGCAGCTCTCCATCAGATCGGTGAGATGGAAATCTGTGTCACAGATACCCGGTCCGATGAACTTGCCGGGGATCACATCTATACGATCCCCCGCGCGGGCGGCGAAGTACTGGCCGAGGGTCTGTCCCAGCATGGCGCCGGAAATACTGTCGGCAGGGAAATGGACGCCGGCGACGACGCGGTTTGTCGAGATGCGCGCTGCCTGACGGTCAAGCATGCGCCGGAGTTCGAAATTTTTTGCGTCGGGGTCGATAAGGTACTTCAACATCTCCGAGACGATGAAAGCTTCGACTGCATGGGCCGCCGGCAGCGAGCCATGGCCCGGGGTCGGGATCATTGGCTGGATCTGCACGGAATAGGCGTCCGGCCGCAAACAGGCGAGTGCATGCTTGACCCGCATCGATATGGTCGCGGCAAAGCCCTGGGCAAGCGCGATCAGCTCCAGGGTGTATCGGGTGCGCTCGGGATGGAAACCGGCGATCGCCGAGAAATACTCGGTTGGGAAACCGACCTGGGTCAGGATCTCGGCATAGCGATCTGAACGCAGATCCGAGTACCCGCGCACCAGACCGAGCTGTTCTTTAAAATCGCACTGCGTCGGACGCTGAAGCGATGCCAGGAAGGCAGGCGTGGTCGTCTCTGGGACTTTTTCATCAGGTTCGGGCGGCGGCCCTCCCGGGCCATGTCGCACGTCCGTTTGGAAATCCCGATGCCAGATTGCGATCCAAGGTTCGCCCGTCTCGGGGCTCCAGACACGAAACGCAAGACGCGACAGAATCTCATTTTCCAGAATGAAACTGCGGACCCAGGGAGCCCAGAGCCGCATGTTCGCCGAGGACTCGCCGTCCATTTCACTCGGTGACCGGGTGTCGCCTTTCCAGGGTCCGGAGATACCATCCCCAGCCAGCAGTATGCCGGTCGATTGCAAGGGCGTGTAAGCTGGAACCCCAGCACGCACCCCGATCCCGGCGTCGAGCCCGGCGCCGCCAGCGCCGCCTGCCCCTCCGGCACCGCCCGCGCCCCCGGCACCACCTGCTCCCCCGGCACCACCTGCTCCCCCGGCGCCACCTGCGCCTCCAAATGCTGGCATATTCCCCTCCTGCGTGACCGGTTGAACCGTAACTAGTGTGGGACGCCCGCTTCCTTCAAAGCGGATGCCCAATCGCGACCCGTGGCGAATGCCCCGGCCGGGTGTTCTGCGAGATAGCTGCTGACCCTGAACCGGGGCTCGATACGCATCAGTTCATCCGCGGTGAGACGTGCCTCATCAAAGCGGCCAAGACGGTGTTGCGCGATCGTCTTGACGCGCAGTGTCGATGGGTGGAATCGGTTGTGGCGCAATGAGCTGTCCGCCAGGGTCAGGGCCATTTGGTAGTTGCCCGCCGACAAGTGGGCTGTCGCCGATAGGGAATCGTAGTGATAACGCTGCGGGTCCAGCGGCGAGAGCCGCCGGGCTCTATCCGTAAACTGGACAGCCTCGTCTCCTTGATCGCAGAAAGCTTGGACGACACCCAGCAACAACCACGCAAGAGAGCAATTCGGATCGCTGTCGATGGCCCCTCTATAGCGTTCTTTGGCGACATCCATGCGACGCCTGAAGTGGCTTTGCGCCATGCCGTTGAACGACAATGAGACCGGGCATTGCGGGTCGAGATCAAGCGCGCGCTCAGTGCGATCGAGGGCGCCTTCTGCTTCGATGCGAATGTCTGAGCTAAAACCCTTTTGAACCTTGAGAACATGCCACATGCCAAACCAGGCTTGCGGGATCGGCCGATCGGGAGCTCTCTCAATTGCAGCTGCTAGAAGTTCGCGGGATTTGACGAAGTCATCCAGTTTGCCGCGATACATGAGGGCGATCGCACCCATCAGCATTTCATGGCACGCGAGCGTTGGCAGTGGGTTTGAGCGGATCAGTTTGAGCGCTTCGGCAAGTACAGAATGTGCAGCATATCGGGCAATCTCACGTGATATCTCTACCCCGCCATGCAGAAAATCATCCGTCTCTGCGGAGAACTCACGGCTCCAAAGGAGTGTGCCTGTGCGCACCTGATGCATGTCGATAGTAAGCCCGAACTCACTTGATCGAGCGTCGAGCTCGCCGGTCAGGATGTAGTCGACGCTTAAATTCCGGGTGACCTCCTGAAGCGAGGCCAGGCGAGAGCTGTAGTTTCGAGCCGAAAGGTGCGAAATCACGCTGAACGTGCCAGTTCTCGAAAGCGTGCGCGATATATCCTCTGCAATGGCGTCGCCCAGAGCCGTCGCCTGATCGCCGGTATGCCGACATTGGAACGGCAGGACGCCAATGAATGGCAGCAGGTTCAGCTGCTCAACCGCATATTCGATCCCCAAGTCGGTAGACGGCGGGTTCTCCACTGGCTGCAGCGTTGATCGCGGGTGGATTGGCACGGCCGAACCAGAGTTCGCTTCAAGTTCAGAACGCTGTTGGCGCAACCAATCGTCAAACCCCTCCTCGTATTTGACGTCGAGGCCTTCGAGAAACTCGCCGTCCCGCGGTGTCCCTACAATGTTCAGTCGATCCAGGCTGAGTGTTACCCGGTCGCGGGAGGTAAGCAGAAGACTGCGCGCGTCGGAGCCAAGCGCTTGCCGCAGACCAGCCAAAGCGCTCCTAAGACTGGCGGCTGCTTGGGTCGCGGCGACGTTTCCCCACAGCTGACTCTGCAGCCAGCTCCGTGTCCGCGTGCCGTTAGCGCCTGTCGCAAGGAGGGCAACCATCGCTTGCTGCTTCACCCCGAGCTTCACAGTCTTGCCTGTCGGCAAGTTGAGCGAGAAAGCTCCATAAAGGCAAAGGCTGTATTTCAAATGTTCACGGGCATTCGAAAGCTCAGTCGTCTCGGCCATCCCGTGATCAAGTCGCCCCGTACTCTGTTCAGTACTCGGGCCAACCATGTACGCCATCCCACGCTCCCCATCCCCGCGAGAACAGAGCGAAGTTACCAGTATGGATTGAACTTTACGAGTCTTTGATTAAACATTCGTCGTTCTTTCCGGGCGATAATCCGATCAGTCTTCAAGCTCTTCCGTTCCAGGCGCGGCTGGCAGAATTCAGGAATGAAAGCCAGCGACCTTGAGCCGCTCGTGCCGGTCCAGCCATCAGATGACTGGATGGAACAGGTACGGCTCACGGCGTTATTCCACAGGATTGTCGATTTCACGTTTCGCTGACGCTCCAGTCACGCTCGGTTTGCGCTGCCCCTCTAGGGTTTTCCCACGAGAACATCTCGGCTCGCAGGTCGGCCGATTCGCAATTCAAGGGGGGTGTCGTGTCAAATCTATTCAACGAGTTGTTTTATCTGTCTCAGTATGCGGACGTTGCTGCGGCTGTAGAGGACGGCTTTTTTGAGTCGGGTGAGGTGCACTATCAGGCACATGGCTTTGGTGAAAACCGAGACCCGAGCAGTTTTTTTGACACCTCTACCTATCTTTCAAACAATTCTGATGTTGCCGCTGCGGGGGCCAACCCGCTCACGCACTATGAGCAATTTGGAGCCTCCGAAGGTCGGGACCCGACCGCAGGTTTCGATACGTCCTACTACCTTGCCAGCAATAGTGATGTTGCCAGTTCTGATTTAAATCCGCTTTATCATTTTATTCAATTCGGAGCGTCCGAAGGGCGGGCGCCCAACGCAAATTTCGATGCAACGGCATATTTGAATTCTAACGCTGATGTCGCATCTGCGGTAGCAGCAGGGACGACGACTGCTGCGGCTCACTATGTCGAGTTCGGAGCTGCAGAGGGCAGGACTCCGGATGGCAGCACAGCAGTGTCATCTGGGCGCGTGGTCGATGGTTATATCTCGGGTGCTAATGTCTTTGTCGATTTGAATGGTGACGGAGTTTATAACCCCGAAACTGAAACGCAGGTTCAGACGAACTCGCTTGGGCAGTTTGACTTTGGTACCCCAGTTTACGGGGAGATTGTAAGCACAGGCGGCACCGATATCTCAACCGGCTTGGCCTTCGTTGGCACGCTCAAGGCGCCATCAGGCTCAGCCGTTATCAATCCTTTGACAACGTTGATAAACCAAATCAGTCAATCTACCGGCCAATCATCGGCCGCAGCTGAGGCCCAGGTCAAAGCTGCTCTCGGGATCGATTCCTCTGTCAATCTTACAACGCTTGATCCCATCGCCACGATCAACAGCTCGACGGCGGACGATGCTGCAAAGAGCGTTGCTCTGGCAGTTCAGGTTGCCGCCGCAAAAGTTGCCAATTTGGTCGCGCAAGCGTCCGCTGCAGGTGTCGGGGCTACTGGAGGGGCCAGTGCGCCGGCAGGAACAGACGTCGCGGCAGCAGATTTCGCATTTTCTTCAATTGCCTCCACAATTACCCAGTCGGCGAGTTCAGGAGGTACAACCGACCTCAGTAATGCAACCACGATTAGTTCAATCTTATCTGCGACGTTAACCTCTACTGCCGCAGGGGCAGGAACAACCATCGATGAGACGCGCCTAACAACGCTTGCAAGCGACACCGCGACGATTGCCGCAGCTAGCAATGCTGGGATTGACACACAGGTCGCAGCTGGAGGTGCGGCTGCCACAATTCTTACGTCGGTCGTCAAGAGTCAGGTTATCGCTCAGGGTACGGCAAAAACTGCGATTCAAGAGGCATCGCAATCAGGAGACTTCAGCTCAGCGACAACCAGCTTTACTGGAACAGCTCTGACGACAGCAGTTGGAAGTGCGACGGTAGGTGATATCGACGGAGATGGTGTTACTGGAAACGAGCCAGGAGCAACCACCACCACCACAACAACAACCACCACCACGACCACCACCACCACCACCACCACTTCGACAACGACCGTAACAACGCTTGCTGAGTTGGATACCGCTATTGCTGGAACTGCTACAGCGATTGCAATTGGTGCTAACTTGGATGTGACTGGAAAGGATTTAACGGGCTTCACAACTGGCATTGCGGTAAATAGCGGATTTACGCTTACCGGAACAATTGCGCAGTTAGCTGCGGAAACCCTGTCTGGCGCGGGCAACGTGACTGCAACCGGCACAACCACGGTCACTCAAGCGAATGCCCTGGACTCCGCTATAA
>NZ_JACZFS010000079.1 GCF_014904795.1 Nisaea nitritireducens | reverse complement strand
CCGCGACGACGGGTGCAATCACGCTGAATACTGAGACGAACGCGGCCAATCTGAGCGGGACGGCCGCTGATCTTGCTGCGGCATTTGCCGGCATCACCACGCATACCGGCACGCTCACCGCGACCGGTACAACGACCGTCGCGCAGGCGAATGCGTTGGATGCGGCGACCTCTGGTGTTGTGACGGCCACGATCAGTGACACAGCGAGCAATCTTGCGACGCTGACCGGCACGACCGGTGCTTACACTGTGACGATCAGTGGCACGA
>NZ_JACZFS010000078.1 GCF_014904795.1 Nisaea nitritireducens | reverse complement strand
GCGGGGCTTCGCCCCACCCCCTCTGTTCAGTCTGAATTTGTAATTCAGACCAAACACAGCGGATGGGCTCAACCCCATTCGGCGGAAAGGATAATGACCATGAGCGACACCATTGAGAGCGGAAAAACGTCTCAGCGTTATGTGCCTTCAGGTGCCATTCCTGAAACGGACCCGGATTCAGGTGCGACCGTTTACAGCTATGAACGGAACGGCGCTTTGTGCGCTATCGCCTATAAGCCGAAGGCATCCCGGAACAGTGTATGGCATCACCGTTTCCGGTCTGAGGCCGAGCGGAAAAACCATATTACGAAGTTCTTTGAGGGCCAGCGCGCGCACCAAGACGAGATGAAAAAACGCCGTGCGAACCGAAGCCAGCCCCACTCGCTCTCAGTTGGAACAATCCTTGTTTCATCGTGGGGGTATGAGCAAACAAACATCGATTTTTATCAAGTCACTGCCGTACCCGGTGCAAGCACTGTTGAGCTTCGCGAGCTGGCGAAAGACTCCGAAGAGACCGAATGGTGTCAGGCGAAAGTGATGCCACGAAAAGATGTCTTCGTAAGTGACGCTTTCAGGCGCCGCGCGTCAGCAGACGGAAGAGTGAAGGTTTCAAGCGTTGCCAGTGCCTATGTCTGGGACGGCCGGGCCAAACACCAGACCAGCTACGCATAGGAGGCAAGGAAAATGGAAATCTGCACCTTCAAAAATGGCGCTCTGACGATCAAGGCCGGAAATCTCAATTCCACCATCAAGGCCGACGATATCCAGCATTATTGGAATCTCCTTTCGCACTATCCGGAGAGGCGCGCCCGGATTGAACTCGAAGGCTTTGCCGCACGCCTTCATGATTTCAACACGCATCTATCGGCGCTTGCCAGCAAGGGCGGCGAACTCGATACAGCCGCAGAGCTGGAGAGGTTCGCCGGAAAACTTTTGAAACTCACCCGCGCTTATTGGCAATCGGAGGGGCGTTGCGCATCGTGGTTTGTCGTCGGTGCCGCCCGGTTCCCAACAGCTCGGAATAATAAGCGCATGGATATTGCCGACCGGCGTTCAAACGAGATCGGCGAGCACCTGAAACGAGCAAAGAAAGCCGCAACCCGTGCCGCCTTCCCACATGGCGAGCCAGACGGACCCGTGCGCGGAAGCAATCCCGACGCGCCGGAATTACTCCGCCAGCGGATCGCAGCCAGGGTAAAGGACCAAGAGCGCATGAAGGACGCGAATAAAGCCATACGAAGTATCAAGAGCGGTGACGTGTCCGAAATGGCGCAAGCCGTATCAGATACAATTGGCTGTTCACTTACTGATGCTGCCGCCATCGTGCAGCCGGACTATTGCGGGCGGCGGGGATACCCGTCTTATGCGACGAGCAACAACAACGCCGAAATCAAGAGGCTAAAGGACCGGCTGGCCGTCCTGGAAGCGAAGCGGGAGCAGGGCGGTAAAGAGACCGTTCACAATACAACAGCGGGCCGTGTCGAGGTTGTCGAGAACGTCGAGGCTGACCGTATCCAGTTAGTCTTTCCCGGTAAGCCAGACGCGGAAATCCGTTCGATGCTCAAGACCAACGGTTTCCGTTGGTCGCCCCGCGAGGGTGCATGGCAAAGGCACCTTAACAATGCCGGGCGAGGGGCGGTACAGCAGGTTCTTTCGGGACTTCAACGTGATGCAGCCTGATATTTCGCTTGCAATGTGTAGTAAAATATGACAACATACAGCCATGAATGAGAAGCAACGAACAGTTTCTTGGATCAAAGGCGCTCTGCGGGATTTTCTCAAATTCCCGCAGGCTGCGCAGGACGATATCGCGTTGGCTTTACGGGTTGCGAGTTCAGGCCGAAAGGCAGAGATCGCAAAGCCAATGAAAGGCTTCAGTGATGGGGTTTTCGAGATTGCGTTGAAGCATCGCGGAGACGCTTATCGCACCGTCTACGCGGTGAAAATCGATGATGCAATCTGGGTTCTACATGCGTTCCAGAAGAAGTCGAAAACCGGGATCAAGACACCAAAACAGGAAGTCGATTTAATCACCGCGCGCTTGCGCCGTCTGAAGGAGGAGCTGAAATGACCGACAAAGAAGACGATTTCGAGCTGGTTCACGGCTCGGGCAACATTTTCGAAGACCTCGGGCATCCCAATGCCGAAATCATGGAACTAAAAGGCCGTCTAGCTGCCGAAATCATCGGTGTACTGGACGATAGAAAGCTGACCGTCCGTAAAGCGCACGAGCTAACCGGATATGCTGCTGCCGACTTCTCCCGCATCCGTAATGTACGGCTTAAGACTTTTACCATTGATCGCCTTATGGCGATCTTAAGGAAGCTGGATCAGAAGGTTGAAATCAGCGTCACCGTGAGCGCTGCTGTACCCGCCGCGAGCGTGCACGCTCACATTATTTAAAGTGTCCGGAGCGGTTCGGAGCCGGAGCGGTTTGCGCTGCGCTTTTCTCTTTGGACTTCATCGATATACGGCGACGGCGCTCTGCTACCCTCTGAGGGACGGCATACACTGCGAGCACCTGCAGGGCGATCCCCTGTCGGGGCCGGGCTCTACTCCGCGCTCTTCGCGCGCTCCACGGAGCCCCAAGCGGGTCTCCGCCCATTCGGGTAACGATCCCTATCGCGCAGCGTAGACGCCGGCACACCCCTGCTCCTCATTCTCGGAACGTGCAGCCGGTTAGGAATGTTGAGATCCGCGCGCTGCGCGGATCCAGTTGAATATTTGACAGCCCGGCCTCCGCTGCGCTCTAGCCAGGCTGAACCTTTTTTCTTTGTCCGCCCCAACAGTAGTCCAAGGCTCTGTCAATCGGCAGGCGCCGCGCTTCGCGCGTCATGCTCCAACGGCCCCGTGTCCTCGCTTCGCTGCGGGCCGCACCAGAGGCCGTTTCCACACCAATTGACAGACCCTCGGCCGACCGTGGGCGGGGCTTCGCCCCACCCCCTCTGTTCAGTCTGAATTTGTAATTCAGACCAAACACAGCGGATGGGCTCAACCCCATTCGGCGGAAAGGAAAGAGACGATGACCACCACTGAAATGACCACCTTCGCTAAATTACTGCCGCCGAAGAACAACCAGCGGAAGCGCTTTGATGAAGCCGCACTGGCACGACTTGCAGCCACCATTGCATCAGTCGGCGTTGTGCAAAGCCTCACTGTCAAAAAGGAGCGCGGTAAGTTCCGGGTCATCGCCGGTCATCGGCGTTACCTCGCCATCGAGCTTCTGATCAAGGAAGGCAAGGCAGACGACACATTCCCGGTTCCGGTATCAGTCCGGACAGAGACGGGAGCTGTCCTTGAGGAAATCGCCCTTGCTGAAAACCATCAGCGGGAAGACCTCGACCCTATCGATGCGTGCGAGGCATTCACCCGCTTACGTGACGGCGGCATGAGTATCGCGCAGATCGCGGAGAAGTTCGGTGTAACTGAGATATACGTCCGGCGTCATATCGCGCTTGGAAGTCTTGTTGATCAAGCGAAGGAAATGATCCGGGCCGGAGATATGTGTCTCAGGGAAGCCAAGCATTTGGCCTCTGTCACCGCCGAGGAGCAAGCCGCCTATTTCAAATATCTTGAAGACAACAACGCGGGTAATAGCGAGTACGCGGCCCGGATGTATTTCTTCAAGAAGCCGACCGCCGATATGGCGATCTTCGACCTCGCAGATTACACGGGCGGCTACCTTCAGGACCTCTTCAGCGACAATGCAGACCGGCATTTCGCAGACGTTGACCAATTTACGGCGCTTCAGAACGCAGCCTATGACAAGAAGAAAGCGGCATTCGAAGCAGACGGGCTGATCGTCCTGGAGCCGGGCCACGATTGGTACATGGTGCTGGACAAGTACCGGAAAGCGGAGGAGGGCGAGGAGCCGACGACTGTCATCATGAAGAACCAGAACGGCCGGGTAACGATCCTCGACGGCATGGTTAAAGCGAAGAAGGTCAGCGGATCGGGCGGTATTGCGGAAACGAAGCCGCGATATACGAAAGCACAGCTTGAGCACGCCGCCGAGTTGCGAACCATTGCGGTTCAGCGGAATCTCATCACCAATCGGCGCAAGGTG
>NZ_JACZFS010000077.1 GCF_014904795.1 Nisaea nitritireducens | reverse complement strand
TATGCTGAACAGCATCGAGGAGATCGCCGCCGCGTTCCTGACGAAGTTCCGAGATGCCGGTTTGTCGGCCTTGCGCTCGGCCTATTATCCGGAAGAAGGCGAAATTACAGAGCCTATTCGGGCGCTGTTCAAACTCTCAGGCGACAAGGCCGCGATCTTCAAGGTTATCCGGTCCCTCACGGATGAAGAGCTGGAAGGGCTTCACTCACTGCTCGTTACAGTGACGTTCCACCAGCCCGGGGACGGGATCAAGACAGAAGAAAACGAGCACAATCTTGTCGCCATCGATGTCAACGCGGACGTGCGGGATAGCTACCTTCCCGACGAAACATTCCTGAAACGGTATAAGTCCGACCGGCTGAAGGAAATCGCCGTAGAGAGCGGGGTTGCTCTCAGCGAAAAATCCGTCGCCAAGTCCAAAAAAGGCGATCTGGTTGCACTTCTCACCGGGTGGTTCCGTGCGGTGCCGTCAGATACACCAGCCGAGCGGGCCGACATGGCAAAGAATTGGATGGACCCGATCATGGCCTTCCCCGCCATCGATCCGGACGCTGTTGAAGAATCGAGCGACGGGGAAGAAGTCCAATTTCTGGAAGCCGCTGAATAGCGGCTCCCCCCAAACCCGGGCGCGATGATCCGGTGCTATAACTGACAGACGGCGGCTCCCTTCGGGGGGCCGCTTTTGTTGTTACCGGCACTCTCCCGCAGCCCCGTCTTACGCGATTGAGGCTTTCTTTTTTTGTCTTTCATGGATGGGGAGCGGATTACAGAAAGTGCGTAATCAGACCCGGTTTTATGCACATCTGCCTGTCCTGGAATACGGGTGGTTCTCGCTTCGCTCGTCGCGACCGTCCCCCTGGTCCGGACGCGTAATCCGCAATCGCAAGCGCTCGCGGACAAACCACCCTTGAGCGAGTTAGTGTTTGCGTCTCCCCCACGCACAGACTCCTGACATGACATATGCTGAACAGAAGGCCCGCGCGCCGCTTCAGCTCACTATGCGGTGCTGAAATCGAAGTCATCCACTCTGATTTTTGCCTATCTGAGTGATCTCCAATAATTATTGAAGATCGACCGGAAAATTATTGGAGATTATCGAAGATTATTGGAAATTATTGATGATTCTCGATGTTATGAGAAATTATCGGAGATTATGGGAAAATATTGATGGTTCCCTGTCAAAATTATTGGTGATTATTGAAGTTGCCCCCAAATCTCTAATTATCTCTTGTCCCGTTGGCAGGATAGGTGAGGTGGGCCTACTCGAATAATCTCGTAGAATCCCCTCACGCCGCCGATGGCGGTACCTGCCCTTATTCGCATGGCAAGCCATGCTCAACGGGAAAGCTATTTTTACTGCCGGAATCACGCACCTTGACCGTATCGGTCAAGCTGTTACCGAGCTGTGATGAAACTACTAATGAGGGTATATTGGGCTGCTGCAAGGCCAATTGGATTTGGCATGTGCGTTGGCTGCACGTTAGCCCCAAGGGCTAACGCAACCAGGTCATTGGCTCGATTAAGCAGGAATAACAGAAGGGGCAAAGGGGAGGCTGGCGATGCTGTTCTTTCGACTGTGCCGGCACTGGGGCCAGTTACCGGTCCATGTCCCTTTCGGAATCAAGAGATCGTGCTCGATGTATCTCCGGACCTGTCTCCGGTCGCACCGCCCAGGTGTTTTTCTCGAACGTCTCACCGTTGCGCCCGGGCACCTTTGTTGAACCTGTTCGCTCGATCCGAACCAACGCACCAGGCGCCGGGTTTGCCTCGCCTATGGCGCGTTCGAGATCCACACCCCAAATGGTGTGAGGTTGGCCGCCCGGCTTCTCGACGGTGACGTAGTAGCTTTTCGGGTTCGAGGGATCGTTCTTAAACGGCGCGTGCCCGTGCTCAATAAAGCGCACAAGCGCGGCTGCCGTTGGCGCTGTAGCACTCTCGTCAATGTCCGCTGTTCGTGGCTCGATCCGGTTTGGCTCTGACGGTGCACGCTCGATCAGCATGCCCTTTTCTACCTTGTGGACCTTCCAGCTATTTCGTTCGACCTCTTGGCCCGTGTCCGGAAGCATTACCGTCTTGGTGCCTTGGTGCTCGATCTCGATCTTATCGCCAATCTCAGCGCCGGACGCCTCTAACGCCGTCTCAAAGTCTACGCCCCACACTTTGAAGATCCGACCGGAAGCGCTCTCCATCTCTATGAAGAAAGATTCACGCGGCTTTTTTGCGGTCCCTTCTTTCCCGTCCGCCTCTGTCTCCCCGGGCTGGTCGCTATAAATGGCTTTGCCAAAGCTCCGCAAGACGCTCGCTCTTTTCCAGTCCGCGTCGAGATCTATTGGTGCGTCGCTGATGGCTGGTTTTTTTTCTTCCGGCTGCTGGGTGCTTCGGTCGAGCAACTTCCCTTTCTCGACCTTGTGAATTTTCCAGCGCGTTTTTTTGATCTCTTGGCCGGTGCGCGGATGCTTTTCCGTCTCGGCGCCCAGATGCTCCATTGCGATCTTGTCACCTATCTCAGCGCCGGATTCATTCAATGCCCGTTCAAGATCCGCGCCCCACATCATGAATACGCGACCTTTGACGCTCTTCATCTTTATGAAGAAGGAATCACGCGGCTTTTTGGTTGCCCCTTTTTCTCCGGCCGCTCCGCTGTAGGGAGCCATGCCATAGTCCAGAACTGTGCTGGCCTTATTCCAGTCCGCGTCCAGGTCATCCACAATCCGTATCTGATCGTCATCGGGCTTCAGCGTGGCCCGTTTGATAAGCTGTCCTTTCGGCACTTTGTGAATCTTCCATTGGTGCCGCAGCTTATCTTCGAACTCGCCGTCCTTGTTCCGCACTTTGACTTTCTTGGAACCATCATATTCGAAGGTGATGGGGTCCATTTTTTGCACGGCCGACTCATTCAATGCCCGCTCGAAATCAACGCCCCATACGCGGTATCTGGTGCCTCGCGGGCTTAGTAGTTCGATGAAAAACGATTTCTTTTTGTCATCGCTTTCGTCCTCTACTTCACCCGGCTTGGTTCCATGTTTCGCATATCCGGAATCCAGATATCGGCTCGGCTCTGTCCATTCTTTGTTCGACTCGAATCGAACGCCGCCGCGAGAGCCGCCGCCCCGGCCGTAATCACCTCCCAGGGTCCGTAGCAATTCCTCAAGGAGTTCTCGTTGCGCAACGACCATGACAAAAGCAAGCGGGTCCGTAGCCGCTTCCGTCTGAAGGAACGTTCTCCAATTTCGGGCTATTATCCCGCGCGTGGTCGGCACGATCCGTTTTTTACCGAGATATCGTTGCCATAGTGATCTTGCCCCTGCCGGCATCGCCATAAGCGGGCGCGGCCGGTAAATGCGTGATCTAAATACGCCCGCTCCCGGCTTTTGTTCATCAGCCAGGTCGAGCGCTTCCGGCGCCGTTACAAATTCGCCAAACCTATCTTCAAGTGTTGGCGCTGCCATTTTCTCGTCTATCCGCGAAGCCTCAACCGCTTCTCCACCTTTGCCCCGTCTCTCATAAAAGACGAGTTCGGCGTCTTCTTTCTTCAGGCCAATGCCAACCCTATCAAGCTGCGCATGCAGCTCCTCCCAGGTTGCGCTTCGGGTTAACGCTGTCTCAATGGCGCGCTTGTGGTCTGTAATCCAGACAGCACCCGCTTTGGCGTCCGGCTGCTGGTCGCCAGAGGCTCCTTCCGGTCTCGGCTGGTCTGAGGGCTCGAAAGGCCCCAACCTCTCGCTTAGTCGCTTTGCTCCGGCAGCCCTATCCAGTGCCGATGCCTTCATTGAGTGTTTTAACTCGCTGTCACGGAATACCAATCCCGCTCCCCGCTGTTGCAATCGGACGCCATAATCCGCCAATCCCGCGTGAACCTCTTGCCAACTGCCCGCGCCCTGCAGGACGGCCATGATCGGTTCCTTCTGCTCAAGCATCCACCTTTGAAAGCTCACCTCCCAGGTTTCGCTCTCATAGTCTCGCGCTGCCGGCGAGAGTTCGCCCTGCAGCTCCTCCCGATCCGACATTCCCCTATCTACTGTCAGCTCGAATTTCTTTTCCATCGCACGATTGGTTGTCTCCAGGATTTTGAAATCCCGGAACGGCGTGTGGATCTTCCCCGTCTCCGGATGGATTTTGTTAAACGCGATGTGCATGTGGAAGTTATCGGTATTGATGTGGGTGCCGGCGACATACTGATGTTCGCCGAATCCCAATGCATCGGCATAGCTCTTGGCTATTTCCTTGAGATCGTCCGGCGTTAGCTTCTCTCTTTCACCGTCTCGAAACGATACGATCAGATGATAGGTTCTGTTGCCGGTGCCGCCCTTCAGTTGGCGGACGGCTTCCACTTCCGCCAACGCAGCTTCCAGATCTTCTTTGCTGTCACCTGCAGCACAGTTTCCGATCCAAAGCTGGTCCAACTTTTCACCGACCTCTCGCGCGGCGGCGATGTATTCCCCAAGGCGCGTGAAATCCTCGCCTATGCTATCTGTCTTATCGACCCTTTTGGCGATCATTCGGACGCGTCCTCATCGGTTGCAACACCTCTCGCATCGTTGTCACAAGCCCCTTGAGTTCTCCCCTCGCCTCATCAATCTGGCTTGCGATCGATCCGAGCATTCGCGTCCGCGGCGCGCCCTGTTCTTCATCCAGGGCCAGCTTGAAAAGGTTTCCCAACCGCGCCATGTCGGCATTCACTTTGAGGATATCTTTGATGTCCGACCATCCCGCTCGATCTTGTGGCGATGGGAGATTGGCGCCGACTATCAGGCGCCGAATAAGTTCTGATTGGGAAAGCCCGGTCTGACCGCACAGCCTCGCAAGCTCTCGCTGTTCACTCTCGGCCAAGTAGGATTTTGCCACGTATCGATTTGACGCCATTCGTTCTCAGAGTCCGAAGTCGCGGCATCGTCTTTGCGATACGTCCCGCGTGACCTGGCGCGGAGGGATTCTTTCGCGCTCAAAAATACGCGGGTCGCTCAGGGTTTCTTTGATTGCAGCGTCCCCACGACTAAGAGCCAGATCGTTCCAATCCGTCAGACCGGCTTTCTTTTCCTCATTCGAGAAAGGCGGAACCATGATCATTGCCGCCCCGCCCTTCTCGTTCACAGCGTTAAGAGCTTTTGCCGCCGCCTTGCGTCCGGGATTATCTTCCTTGGCGTTATGGTCATCGTCCGCCGCGATAATCTGGAATCGCTCTGGCTTCATGCCATGCACCGTTGCGGCGACAGCCGGGAGATTCCCGCCGTCAAAGGCGATGACCGTTGTTATTCCCGTTCCTTTATGAAGCGTGGCCCCGGTCGCATAACCTTCCGCCAGGATAATGGGCCCCTGCCATGAAAGCTTTGCTGGCTCACCCAAGACATGGAAAAGGCCGGCCTTTCGCGAACCCTCAAGGAAGCCTTTCTGGCCGTTTCCATCTATCCACTGGAAGTTCCACAGGAATCCTTCTCGATCACGAAGCGGCACGAGCAGACGCCCGTTCCGGTCGACCTTGATCCCATAAGGCTCCACGCCCTTCTTAACGAGGTAAGGATGATCCGCCGGCGCTGGATCAGCATTTGTAAAAATGCCAAAGGCAGTCCGAGCGACTTCACGCTGTTTTACTACGCGCTCTTTCTCTTGCTGCTCCCGCTTCCGCTTCGCGTCATCCATCTGCCGTTTGAACACGGTTGGCGGAACCTGCTCCCCCTCGCCGACCCACGTAACTGGATCACCACCCTTAAAGTTATTGATGATTCCCCTCGGCTTTCCGCCATCGAGGAAGCCACGATATGAGCCGCTTCTTTTGCTTCCCTTGTCGCCTTCAACACGAGCGCGTTGCCATTCGCCATCCATGATCGGTTGGCCCTCTAAGTTGAACCCATGTTCTTTGAGAGCGGCGCCGAATGCGGCAATTGCATCGTTTTCGTCAGCCATCGTCATCCTCCTACTCGGTCACGTGGTTTCGTCACTGGTGGCGCGATCGCCGCGCGCTGGCGTAGTACCCGGTCCTGAAAGAAGAGTTTCTGTCTTGCTCGTATCGGCCGACATCCGGACACCAACACCAGCACCTCACCCGGCGTTGCGCTGCGATCTCGTGTGCTCAGGCGGCCCATCCGCATCGCTTCGTCTGGCGTCAACAATGGTCGGCCGGTTTCCGTCTCGCTTTGATTGATCGAGTTTCGGCCGCCCAACGAGCCGGACGCAGAGCGCCGCCTTTGGACGACAGTCGTTTTTCCAACCATTTCTGAAATGACTTTCGCCGTCGCCAGGACGTTGGGGGCGAAAGCGATCTGGATATGGCAATTGCCGCTGACCGCTTCATGCGGCCCGTAGGCGCCTCGCAACATCGCCAGGTCCTGGACGATGAGAAACGCCTTCACGCCATATCCGGCGAGGTAGGCCAAGGCGCGTTCCAGGATCTCGATCTTTCCCAGAGCGGTAAATTCGTCCAGGAGCAGAAGCAGCTTCCTCTTGCCTGCACGCGCTTCGAAATCTTCGGTCAAATGACGGACCAACATGGCGATCATCATTTGCGTGATCGGGCGCAGCCGGTCGATGTCCGAGGGAGGAACTACAAGGTAGAACGAGACCGGCTGATCCCCGCACAGATCACTAAGCGCGAAATCGGCTGCGCCGGTATTTGCCGCCACAATCGGATCTGAAAACAAACGCAGCGCCGCCAATGCCGTTGAGTGAACGCCGCTACGCTCTTTGTAATCTTTCATCCGCATAGAGTTCGCGGCCCCATGCACTTCGCGGTCAATTGCCCGCTCGCCATGCTCGAACGCCACCATTGCGTCCAGCATCGCGTCCATAGGGTCTTCCGCGTTCGCGTCTACCTCATCACCCACTTGGGAAAGAAATTCCCGAACATCGTTCAGGTTTGCGGCTTGGCCCACACAAATCCGGCTCCGGAACAGCACATGCAGAATGGCGGCTGACAGCCACGCCGCCCCTTCCCGCATCCAATGGTCTTTGAGCCCTCGGCCATCCGGATCAATCAATGCCAACGCAATGGATTGCGCATCGCGAATTTCGCCGCCGTCGCCAATCCGGATTTCGGCCAACGGATTGAACCGATCTCCCGCTCGCGCGGTCGGATCAAACCGGATAACCCGCTGTCCGATGCTTGCGCGGTATCCTGCCGATAGCGCGTGGTTCTCGCCTTTGATATCGAACACAAAGACTGAATCCGGCCATTCAAGAAGCGCCGGCACAACTAGAGACACCCCCTTCCCCGAGCGCGTCGGGGCGAAGCACAGAATATGTTCTGGTCCATTGTGCCGAAGGGGCCTCAACTTGCCGATGCTACGCGACCAACCGGCCACCTGAATGCCCCGTTTACTGAACAACCCCGCTTTTCGAATGTCTGCGGCACTCGCCCATGCCGCCGAGCCATGGATTTCTTTGGCGCCAAAATCCCCAAACTTTGTTCTGGCTGCCGTTTTCGCCAATCCTGCGGAGGCTGCGGCCATGCAAAAAACACCTGGAATTCCGGCATATAGCATTGCCGCTTCCATACCGGCCGGGAGCGATGTTCCGCTATCCTTGACCACTGCTAATAACCAGCTCCACCAACGCTTATCTGATGGATCGAACCCGACAAGCCACCACCATTGCGCAAGGACGGCGAGAACCATTGCGATGGCAATTACCAGAAGCACCAAACGGAGTTGGACCATCTCTAAAGACCCTCCCCCACCACCTGCCCGTCTTTCAGGACAAACCGTCCGTTCCGCGCCTCATAGATGTCCGTCACGCGCCTAAATCCATCCGCTGACCGTTTGATCTGAACGATCACGTCAATCAGCTCCTGGATGAATTCAGGGATGCGGGGCATTGCCGCCCCGGCCCAGGCGACGTTCTGATCAAATTTTCTATGAATGACTTGATGGGGGCTTTCAGCGTGGATCGTGCACATGAAGCCTGTAACGCCGGAATTCAACGCAGCCAGGGCGGCGAATGCGTTCTGAGTGCTTATCTCCCCGAGTAGGATATGATCGGGTGTGATCCGCATGGTGTGATCGTAGAGTTCACGCCAGCCGACCATTCCGGCCCCGTTCTTTTCCTCGCGGGATGCGAGGAGGCCGATCCCGTCATAAAACCGGTCTATATGAAGCTCCGGCGTGTCTTCCATCGCGACAATACGCCGATCAATCGGAAGCGTTGTCAGCAACATATTCAGGAGCGTGGTTTTGCCGGTATTGGTCGCGCCGGAGACAATAATGTTGGCTTCGGACGCGACTGCGGCCTCTAGATATTTCTGGATCTCGCTTGAGACGCCCCATTGGTCCCAGCTTGGCTCAAACGGGTGCTTGCACCGGATTGCGAGACTGACGCCGCTTTGTGCGGAATTGCCAACAAGGCACTCGAAACGATGCCCCCCTGTTAGTACACAGGAGAGCTTCACATTTTCTTCTCCGTCAAATACGAGGCCGTTCTTGTTCGCTAATGAGCGAGCAAGGGATTCTATCTTCGCCCTCGACAAGTCCGCGTCTTCGAATTCCTCCTTTCCCGCTCCTCTTCGCTCGACCACAACATGGTGTGGCCGAGATATCCGCATTTCGACAGTTTCTGGTGGGGCATAATATCGCGCCAGCGGCGCCAAAATGCGTTCTCCGAGCCTATCCATGATCGGCTACCACGCTGGCGGGGTAGAGAACCCGCCATTCATGAACACGCCAGATTGGTATTGTGGCGCAAGTGATCCGCACGTCCAGTCAGAAAACGATTGAGAGGTTGCCCCGGATCTGTTTGCCGAGCCGACCCACGAATAATCAACAGAGACGACAACGCCTGTCTCACCATTCGTCGTGACGATCTTACTTGCCGTTCGCACGAGGTTGTATGTGTAGATAGTCACCGTCGATGTATCGCCATGATTCGCTTGCGTACAAGTCCGCTCGGTACCTACCGTGTAGCTCCTCGTGCCGCCGCTGGTTTCCTGGCAGATATTGCCTTCTCGGATGGGTGTGCCCACCCCTTCATCCTTTAAATACTCAGAGGTATCAGGGCGGTTATAGACCGCAATATTCCGGGTCGCCCGTATCGCCGCGCACCCTTCATAAGTGCTGTCACCTGTAAGCTCTTGCTTTACCCGGTCTCGCACATAGGGCTCTGCCGACGCCCCAGAAAGCAGCTCAGACTCACTGATGACATATTGTCCCGAGGGAGTGTTGATAGAGATTTTGTGCAGGCGTTGCGCAGTGAGCGAGCCATCGTCTGTAAGCCAGCCTGCAAGCTCTAAATTGTGCGAGTAGGTCTGCGTACCGGTGATGCATTCGTTGATATACTCACGCGCACCGTTCCGCATGTAATATTCGCGGATCTTGTTATAGGAGACACCGGCTGAAATATCGTGGTCCCACGTCGCGGGATCGGTGCAACCGTCTGTGGTGCTCTGAATAGCCAGATTGCCCGTCGCTGGCCGACATTCCGTAATGTAGGAATCCACGTCATCAACGGTGATCCGCAGTCGATATTGCTGTGTTACCCGTTGCGAGGTTTCATTTACGATGGGCTCGCAAACGCGCCGTCCCCCTTCGTCCGTAAAGGTAGGCACATGCGAATAGGTCGTTCCATTATCAATGCACGATCCAGCGTCCCATGTGACGCCCTCAAGCGTGTATTGGTAACGACCTTGCTGATATGACAGGTCTTCATTGAACGCATGCCGGATCGTGCACCCGTCTGTTGTCGGTACGAGCGGAACAGCAGCTTTGGACTCGGACGTTTCGCAGCCGCGCACTTCTACGGTTGCATTTACGTCATTGAGATATGCGAGCGTTGCCAACGGCACGGCTTGATAGGACGCATAGTCCAGATAAACGGCGCACCCGTCATGCTGCTCGATGATTTTATATGTTTTGTCGGGATCGTCCGCACAGTCTTGCGCCGTGATGCGCTCGCCACCCGGCCCGGTGTAGTAAAGCTGAAATTGGGCCGTTGCAAGACGCGCACCCATGTCCACCCTATCCGGGCACGATGCGTAGGACCTCTCTAGCGGATACTGCGCGTTACTGTCTTCGCACGGGGTTTCTGTTCTTTGCCCGTTGTCATTGGTGATGACCTTGCTCTGCTGAAATGCGGTTAGCTGTCCGATATCCACCCGGATAGGACATCCGTCCGTTATCACATCAACAGTAAAAACATACGGCTCCTCTTCTTCTAGTTCATCTTCGGTAATGATTGGTTCTGGCGTCGTGTAAGCCGCTGCATCCTCGTTGCCGCCGCTATTACTCCCGACGCTTTCTGTTCGCTTTGAGTTTTCGTCACCACCAACATTTTGATGCTCGTTTGACTCTGCCGTGTTGGTTGTCTGATCGCCCTCTTCTTCGTCAACAACGAGCCGTGTCAGCGCCTCAAGCAGCTCCGCATGATCTCCCTCGACAATGACCTCTTTGGTACTTTCCAGGGCGGGTTCTTCGATCTGAAACTGCGAATAGAAGTTATCGGTTGTGAGCGCTTCCGCCCTCTCGCCCTTGCGCACCCCGGAAAGGACCAATTGCGCAATTCTTTGACCATCGACATCAACATATCTCGTGTATGCGTCAACGGTCACATTTTGCGTAAGCTCCGGAGGGATATCCGGCACTTTGTCGAAGTTCATTTCGAACGAAGTCGCATCGTGTTCCGGGATCTCAATGGACGAGACCGGGCGGACTTCGATATCGATCTTTTTTGCCTGCTCGCTCATTTCCTCCACAAGTCCGCTGGACGCTTCAGCGCCTGCGGACCTTTGTTGCGTTTGTGCGTTTGCTGGGACCTGAACTTGCGCCCCAAGTAAAGCCGCTAAAAACATAATATGTAAATAATATATATTTACGTTCATTCTTGGTCCTCCATCTTCGCAATGTACCAATCGGTGCGCGGGCGGATCTGAAGCCGTGTACCCTGCGGGACCGTGATAATCGGCTTCAGCTCAAGCGTTCGCTCTAGTACGCCCGCACTGATTTCGCCGAGCCGTTCCGACAGCTCCGCTGCGCCCGCATCAAGACCAGATTGCAGCGACGTGCTTTCGTCCTCACTGTCTGACGCAGCTAGGCCCGCACCTAAGCTCACACCTGTTGAAATACCTGTAAGCAGGAATGCGGTGCCGTATCTTTCTCCGAAACGGTTATCGACCTCGCCTGACGTTCCAGACCGCCCCTGCACATCGGCCAACAGTGAATTCAGGTTTCGAATCTCTGCGCGGTGCCCTGCAATCAGAATTCGCTCACACTCAATTGCCAGCCGGGATGAGCCAACATCTTCCGGCGATGTGTAACTGCAAATGAGCCGAGACCCTTTGGGTATCAGCACGTTTCGGTCGTGATATCCGAATACGTCTCTCGCGGATTGCACGTTGATTGTTCCAGCCGCGCCGCCCCCAATTTGACTGTTGATTCCCGTTTCGAGCACGACCGTTATGTACCGATCCGCTGTAAGAATCCTGCTGTTATCTACTGGATACCCGGATGTCCGCCTGTCTCCCTCATAATCCGCTTCTTTCGCCATCGGCGGAGGGCCGAGCGGGGTCTTTGGTTCGGCGACCGGCATGGGAAAATCAAGCGGCTCACTTTTTTTCGTTGCCGCTCGGATAACCCGTGTTTCCCGCCTTACGTTTCCCAGCGATCCGATTTGATACAACCGCTCTAGTGCGCTTACCAAAGGATCTGGCGGCGGCGGCGGGGGCGGCGCCGCAACAATCACGGGCGGCGGGGGCGGAGGAGGAGGAGGAGCCGCGACAACCACGGGCGGCGGCGGCGCTTCACGGATGACAATCGGCGGAAATCGCGGCGGTTCCTTCTTTTTGGGTACTTCTACCGGGGCGACTGGCAGAGCATAAGCCGCCTCATCGTCAGCCGGCAGCTCGAAACCCGGTTTCTCAACAACATCCGCCGCACAAAGGCCGTTGAGAGTGAGGCCGACCGCAAGAGCGATATCACACACCACGCTCATGTCACTCCCCTTTATACTTGATACAAAGGAAGCTTTTTCCGGACTTGAGCGTAATCAGCTCGCGTGTGCTTTCCACGATGTACACACGCCCCTGAACGCGTGTGTTTACCGTCTCGTCAATGTCATCGACCACGACATATGCGACCGGCAATTCCATGTCTTTCCACTTGTCGCCGAAGTCAATATACGTGAAATGATCATCACGATAGACCCGCTCCGGGACGAGCGTATCGTCATCCCCCCACATCTCGTATTGATCAAAGCCCCGCAGCTTGGCGGGATCAAACTCCACATTCGCTACGAAATCCTCGGCCGGGGTCTCTGGTTCAGTCGTTTGAAGGTCACTGACAATTTCGTCCAGATCATTCCCTTCGCGTTCGCCTGTACTCTCCGGCCGAATGTCGGGCATTTCTTGCTCGGCCGCATCGGTCGCCCCATGCGGCTCAAAAACCACCTGAGTTGCCAGCCGATCGATGTCGGGCACCCGTCCCTCAATTTTGAAAATCACGTCTGGCGTGTTGGTCGAATTGAACCCTTCCGCTCGCAGATAGAACGGATAGATACGCCCGCTTTCACCATAAACGACCAACGTGCTGTCATAGCCAGCACCCAAGGGCTTTACCATCAGCCGGTTATCGCTGCGGCGTTCAACCGTAAAGCCGCTTGGATCGCCTACGTCCGCGCTTTCGATCCGCTCCCCCTCTGGGAGCTGGATCAATGAAACAAACCACTCTCGGACGCGCATCTTATAGACACAGCCGTCGCAAAGCGCTGCTGTATGTACGGCGTCGGTCGCGTCGTTTTCGTCCCATGCTCTCTGCGTTTGGCCGGGGCTTCGCGGGCGGACCAATTGACCATAATCACCGTCAAATTGCTCACGCGCCTGTTCGAGCACAGAGTCTGGAACCGGCAGCCTCGTCACTTGCGCCGTCTGATTCGGCAAAGCCGTATTTCTCGTTTGACCTTGCGAAACCGTTTGCGCATTGGCCCCTTGCGATCCCGCGAGACACAACACTCCTAGCCACACGGCAAAGGTTTTCTTCTGCATTACATACGCCCCTTCACAACCATGTCCGTGACAAAGATTCCCAGCGGATTGATGTACCGATCCGACTCCCGCACTTCGCCCGGCCGTGTTTCCATCGACAGATACGCTTGCAGCTTTTTCCGGCCGATTTCTTTCTCGCCTCTGGAATCCACCTGCTCAAACTCGACCGCCATCAGATAGCCGCTCTCCCGGCCCTCTACTTTGTTGGCGGACAGAACATGAATTTTGCGTTCGAGTCCGTCTTTGAGGGCTCGCGCCATTTCCTTCGTTTGAAGACGGTTTTGTCGCAGTTTTTTCCAAAAACGGCCGTCCGTCATAAGCATGGCGTCTCTGTGGCGGGTTTCCTGTGTTGGCTTGTCAATTTCGAGCACAAGTTTGGTGTAGGTCTGCGCCTGGCTCTCAAGCAGCAGCTCGAATCCATCCACCTTCTGAGTGATTGGCTCGATCCGGTAAAGTCGGTCGTCAGGACCATAGGAGCGGACCAGCGCATATTCGGTTGTTTTGAGTGGTCCCAGCTCCGCAAGGCCGGTCGCGAGGACAACAACCGCACCGACGAGCGCTACGCATGTGATTGACACGCATCTGAACGCGAACGCGAGGCGCCGATGCGCCACGTCATGACTGTAGGGATCGGATGCCGCGACCGACCCGACCCCTGCCGGTTTGCTCACACCCTCTTCCATTGGATACCTCTCGGCTCGTACTCCAACTGATAACAAGCGCAAGGCGACTTACGCATCTCGTCGGACCCGTCATTGTCTTCTGGCATCTCGGTTGCTGCGCAACCCGCCATCAACGCTCCGACGACCACAACGGCGAGCAATCGCACCCGCCTTGTCTTGGTGTTATCCATTCTTCGGTCCTTTCTATTTTTGAGAATTGTCAATGCCGGGATCTTTGACGTGATCAGCCGGTTCCGTGGTGCTGCTGGTGGACTTACCGTCGCCACTTTCACTCCCACTTTGGCCCTCGCTTTGGCTCCCCCCGCTTGAAGAAAAAGCGTTTCCAACCAGCGTCCGGCCTCTGCGGTAAGCCTGGCTGGCGCGGCCTTTACCGTGCCGGAGCATCGTCAGACCCGTCGCAGTCGTGCCCGCTGTAATAATCGCTGCCGCTTGATTGGTTAGGTTTGCGGAGGAGATTGAATTCGCTATCGAGGTTGCTTCCGCCATAAATGCGGTACCAAGCCACCCCAACATGATCGTTACCCAGAGCCTCGGATTGCTCCAGTCGAGGAAGAGTTCAATTTCTCGTTCATTGAAGGGTTCAGCGGCAATGTCCATAGAAGCCACGCCGTATAGACACACGGCGAGCGCGATGGTTGCGCCATACAAAACCATGAAGCTCGCAAATAAAGTGCGGAGGGCAGTAACAAACATTCCGCGACTGAAATTAAAACCCACCATCAACATGATTATTGGTGAGAGGGCGCAGATCGCCATTACACGAAAAATTGTCACAACTACTTGAGCAAAATACACAATCAATAAAAGTGCATAAGGCAATAAAATCAAAACGGCAGTCACAAAGGCGCCGACATTCGGCCCCCAACCAGATGAGGACTCGATTAGAACCTCCACCATCTTGAATACTTTGAAGATACCTTTCTCCGCTGCCTCTACTAACGCCGTCATGCCATCGAGATTTGCAATCTTGCTCGTTCCGCTGGCGGCGGTGTTCTCAATCGAAACACCCGTTTCGTCTGCTAATGCTCCCGCCGAAAGTACGGTCGCGGCGGCGCCCGACACCGTAGAGAGTGACGCGGTATAGAGGCCATTTACCAGTTCTGGCCCTTGCCCCGCCAACAGTCCGGCGGCTATAATAATGTAAATAAACTCGCGGGCGAAAGAGCCGACATCTAAAGAACCAAGGATAATTTTGATGCCCTGTATAACAATCCAAAATGACGCTAAAGAGCCAAATGCAATCCACATTGCCGGTATGAGCGTTTCACTAAGATTTTCTGTGAAATTACCCGCAAGTTCGACATATTCATTAACAATAGGACAGGTGAAGCATGTAATTGTCTCATTCATGATTATCTGCCTTTTGGTGACTCCAGTGCGTGCCGTTTCGGCCGCTGGACCCAAGGAAAGGATCACGGAGCAGAGCTTTTACGATTTTGAGCGCGCAAAAAATTGGTGGAGCAGCATCAAGACGCGTGATGAGCTGGATGAGCTCAAATACGAAATGCGGAAGCCCTTTGGATGGTGGTCGCCAACTCGGCCGAAGGTCGAGGCATACAAGAACGATCCGAGCTATGACGACCGAAAGGCTTTCTTCGACCTGATAACGTTGATTGATTTGTGGAAGCAGATTGAGGTCGCAGGTATTTCCTCCTGGGTCACTCCGGCGGGCCTTATCCCCGGTGCTGAGCCGACGCCCTGGGGTGTTTTTTCCGAGGTTGAGTGCGAGCGGGTTTCTAACCTGAATATTTTTTCCGGCAGTTGTCTTTCTATACCCGCTTGGGCTGACCCACTCCTGATTCGTAAGATCGAGAAAACCATTAGATCCGTCAGTCGGGCCGAATAAGGAGATCATTGGTCGTCTCCCGTTTCTAGGCCCTCTTCAATGTCATCGGGTGCAGGCGGAACGGCTGTTCCCATCAATGATGCGGCCTCAATCTCAAGAAGTTTCGCCTGCATTTGATTTGTTTGAACTTGTAGCTGCGCAAGCAGTACGATTCCTTGAGCGATTACCGCCAGGCGCTGGTTTTGTGTTGTTGCGGCACTAACGCTTGACTGCAACTCCTGCACGGCGCGGCCGTTCGTCTCTGGAACATCCGTGGTGTTCAGTTTCGCCATAGAAAGTCCGGAGACCGCAGCCTCTTTCGCCACAGCGCGGCGGCGCTGATGCACCTTTCTTAAATCGTCTGATCTTGCCGCCCATGTCCTCGGTCGTTCCTGATCGGGTTGGACGAATAGCGCCTTCTTGTACGCGCTGCGCCCGGCGCAAATACTGCCAAAATTCAAGTTCTCAAAACCGAGAGTTGGGTACTCAACATCGAGCCGATTCAGCATGCAAACGACATCGCTGTTCAAATTACCGACAAGTTTTTCGAGGTTGACGGTAGGAACAGTAATCGACCCCGCCCCGCCTATTGCGTCGAACGTGTCATTTGACACGTCCGCAATCTCCCTTGTGACATCATTGATTTCTTTTGTGACCTCGTTGATTTCATCGGTTGCGGTGCTTATTGCATCACTGACCGCGTTGAGATCCTTGAGCAGATCCACTTGATCGAGCGCCGCATCCAACTGCTCTTTCATTCTTTTATACTGCTCGGCTAACTTCGTTATCGCTGCGGGATCGACTACCGCCAGAGCCGCATATCCTGCCGTTGGAACCGCCACCATGAGCCCCAGGACAATTGCGGCGCGTGGAAGTATGCGCCGCAGGGTATGCACCAAAGCCTGTCTCTTTAAAGATGACGTTGCCATTGGTCCCCCCATCGTTCTTTGAGTTCGTCTACCTGCCTGTTCTTGTCCGGCCCGCTGCCATAGAAGCGCAGCGCGTCCCCGAGGTATCCGAGATCGATATCGAGGATTGCTGTTTCCTCGTATCCAGTTGTTGAATCGCGTTTGATGATCAGGGCCTCGCGGCGGCCGGGCCTGATGGCCTGGCCGGTCACGAACGCCAGTTGCTCATCATTCAGCCCAAACGCCTCAAAACTCGCCGGTCGAGTGTTTGCATTCGGCAGGAAGATCATCGTCGCCGTGTTATCGATTATGGCTTTGCTGTTTCGGCATTCAGACAACGCGGTAGGGTCTTGGAATGCGAGCCCGACAACGCCGCCGAGCTTTCGATATTCGCGGTACATTTCGGCCGCAAAATCTTCAAATGCTCTGTTCCCGAGCAGCTTTGCCGCCTCGTCAATGAAGAGTGCAAAACCCTTTTGTCCCGGTGCTGGCCGACTCACAGCGCTTGCGATATGCGACACAACGGGCGGGCCTAGCTGCGGGTCATCCAGGGCCTCATTCATATTAATCCCGACCATGAAGTGATCGAGCGTCCCGCCTAAGCTATCGCTAGGCGCATTGAACACGTGCGCTTGCGACCCTCGATTACCCTTCTCGTCAACCACCCAGAGGCCCATACGCCGCCGAAGCTTTGTGTTGCGTGGAAAGGCGTGCTCAAAGATTGCGTTCAGTGTGCGGTGCGGCGGCTCGGCTAGGAAAACCAAATCCACGGCATGCCGCAGAATGTCTTCAGCGCCATCGTCATATGCAGCGTCCCCCGCGAGGAGTTTTAGGGCCGTAAGGACGCGGTTTCGATTGGATAACGTATCCCCCCCGACATCGAGCGGGTTCATCGCCATTTTTTCGTAGGACTGATAGACCCCGCCCATGGCCTCGACCATGAAACGCGCGCCGTCTTTGGAATCCAGAAGGTACGACCGGACGCCTTCGAACTTGGCGAGACCCGAAAGAAGATGGAGCATCAACGTGGTCTTGCCGCCGCCCGTAGGGGCGAAAACAAGGAAGTGGCCGGAGGCCTTTTCCTTGTTTGCGATGTGAAACTGAAAATTATACGCCTGCCCTACGCGCGTTTGGAAAAGGCGCACTGGCGCAGGACCGAACGGGCTTTCAGCTAGACCCGTTGGTGAAAATATAAACGGCCACAATGCCGCTATCGCGTTATCTGTAACCGTGAGAGGGCGGAGCAAACCAGCACCTGGCCCCGCCACACCTGTCTTAACAACGTCCGGCAGCCGACAGAACCAACACGCGGGCGCTCCTTCTGTCTCTACAGACGCGTTCACCCGACGATCGCCGAGAACTTCGCGTACCTTTTTGAGAAGCGCATCAAGCTCCTCTTCGTCCGGCGCTGTCGCTACAATTTGAAACTGTGACGCGTAAAGGGCGAAACCCCCTTCCGCGAGCCGGTTCAGTAGATATTCTGTTTCTTCTGCGAGAGCGCGGTTAGGAAAGAAAATATTTGATTTCTCTTGCCGTTGTTGCCGCTTGAACGTGAATGCCGCGCGGTCACGTTCCCACGGCTCTACGATCTGGCATATTTCCAGATCGCCTTCTATCGCCAAAAGGTCTGCTAAGAGCAGCCCCGAGACGGCCTCCGGCCACTCTCGGACAGCAATGACTTTATGAACGGCCTTTGTACTGCCTTCCGTGTGCAACAATCCTGACTTATCGAAACGTAGGTCTGCTGCCGGGAGACTCCCGGCAAGAGATGCGGATCGTGCGGGCAGTTCCTCGAAATACTCGCCGCAAACAAGGCCGTTGAGGAATCCCGTCAGCGGGCACGGCTCGTCAATGTTTGCCGCTCCCTGCACCAATGCCGGACGAAACGCCGCCAATTGGTTTGTGATCGTCAATTCCGCTTCTTCGAGCGCTTGCATCGAGCGCCCCGAGACCATCACAAACCAGTCAACCCGGTAACTGGCTATATATCGCTGTTTTTCTGCATCGGCGATTTCGCTGAGACCATCGTTCGGCCAATCCCCAATGACTGTTAAGGGGCGCCGTCGCTTTATGGCGAAGAAGCGAAGGGCCAAGGCGCCCTTCTTGGATAGCTCGATCAGCGCGCTTGTCCGCGCTACGTGCAACGCCTTCTGCTCCTGGTCCAGCTTTGCATCGTAACTTGTCCCCTCAAGCCTCCAGACTCTCGTTAGCGCACCATTCTTGTTATGGATGGTGGCGCTCGTTGGGTCGATCCGATCAAGCTCCAGCTCACCGGCAAGCCAATCCGCGTTCACATCGCCGAAGGCACGGCGGCGCAGTGCCGGCACCGCCACTGTTCCAACGAGGCCAGCTACCGCGAGCGTCGAAAAGACGGTGCCCCACCCCATCAGTGGATGCCCCGCCCTGCCACCAGTGTTCTATCCTGCTTCCCACGCCAAAATCGGGGCGTCTTCAACAGAACACGATCAAAGTGAATGTCTTCTCGCACACGCCGCCAGAACCAGACCCAAAGGCTCAAGCCAACCACTACACCAACAATCAAACTAACGGGAAGCAGACCAGCCAGAACACAGACCGCAAAACTGAGACCGACCCCTGCGGCAACAAGCAGGGCGAGCGCAGGCGGCAACCCGAACATCATTGGTGGACGCTGTGTATGAAGAAGGATCGCGCTGGAAGTCCTCATTTCTTACGAACTCCCGAACAAGGAATCGACTAGCTCGGGGCCGACCATCACAAGGATTCCGCCAATCAGCGCGAACCCAAAACGCCCCCAATCCATTCGCCCGGTCCACGCCGCCCAGAGCCCGATAGCGACAATCCCGATCCCAAGGACCGCAGCTCCGAGCCGACCCAGCCCAGACGTCAGCACATCCAAGAAATCGGTGATGGGCTCAACCCAACTCGCGTCCTGTGCCATTGCCGGTGTCGCGATCAAAACCGCTCCGACAATCAGGGCAATTCGGACCGCACCGTGACCACAGAATTTCCTCATTACTTCGCTCCTCATGACAGTATGGAAAAAAGGACATAAAGACTTGTCGCTGCGCTAATCGCGCCAACGAAAATAAGAACGACCGTCCAACGTAGTAATCGCCTGTGTGCCGACAACGTGCGGTCCATAATGACGCCCGTGTGTTCTACGGCGCCAATGTTCGCGGCGATAATCTTACTGGCTATTTCTTCACTGAGTTGGGGTACAGATTCTTGCAGTCGGTCCACAATAGTTTTGGCCCCCGCGTCGAATGCTTCCGTAATCATGCCCGTATAAGCCCGCTGGTACTGGTCTTGTTCGTCCAGACCAACACGCAAAATAGAGTAAAGCAGCAGCACCGGGTCATCATGATCTACGGCTGCATTGTGCTTTGCGAAGAGATGCTGGCGCAGTTCTTCGACTGACTTGGGGGCCGGTAGGTCGGCACTCTTGTTGAGCGTTTCGTCGCCCATTACAGCCCCGCTTCCAGCAGAACCGCATCCATCTTGTCCCAATAGGTTTTTAGCCGATGCCGCGCCATGACGGAGAGACCGCCAGCACTCGCACTCTCAGCGAATGTTAGGTGCTGCGACAGAAGCGCTTCGAGATCCTTCCCATAGGTCGCCGCAGTGACGACCGGAAGGACAATAACGGAGCGGATACGGGCTTCGAGGTCTTTGAAGAGCCGCGTTTCCGTGAACCCGACACTCGTTTTGCCGCCTGTCGATTGGACTGGCCCAAAGTATTCATTCAAAACCACGAGCAGTTGCACATCTGGAACAAGTTGTGCCAGTTGGCTTAGTCCTGTGGCGGTATCTGTAAGCGCTTGGCCGCCCGTGAGGATCGAAATTGGAACGACCTCATGCCCGGCCTCTGTCAGAACCGACACGGCTTCATTTTCTGCGAGATAGTTAACAAGCGGTAGAAACGTGGCTGCGCCGTTATCAACTACAAACACCGCCTCGTCATCTGCCGGTAATATCTCCTCTATGAGCCCGTCAAAGGCCCGTTGATCGATCTGGTCAACGCGTTCACCAAGCTTAAATCGTGTGGCGTCAAACGCGTTGTACGATGCAAAAGTTTGGTTCACTGGATCAGTGTCAAAGCACTGAGGTTTGATGCCTCTCGCCAGGAAATGTTGCGCTATCAGAGATGCGACAAACGATTTACCGACGCCGCCTTTCCCTTGCAGGGTCATAAAAACCCTAGCCATCGTCGTGGCCCTCCTCCGCTTCAGCGGCGGGAGCGAGCAGATTGCCGCTTACTGCTTTCAACGTGCTCACGTCCCGCGTTGGTTTGGTCTTGAGAACGCGGGGGCTGGCGTCCGTTTTCGTCGCTCTGTGAGTGTCTCCGGCTCCTGCGGCTGCGGCCTCTATTTCGACATTCGTCGCATCCGACCTGTCGTCACGGTTCCGCGATTGTCGGCAGTGCGTGTAAAATGTTTGGATTTTCATAGTTAGTCGGTTTTTTCCGACCAGATCATCGTAGACATCCACAACTTTTCGCCCTCTATCCAAGCCGCTCTTAATTTCGGGCCAAAGGGCTGTAAATTCGACTTTCCCAATCCCCCAGTCGATTTTTTTTGAACTCATGCGTGCAATCCAATCCGATGCAAAGTTTTTGCTGTTTGTCCCTTGCCCTGATTTTTATTTTCCTGCCTCTGGTGAGCGCTTGTGATACACATTCCGCTTTGCCTAGAGACTGGACGCCACGAAGGTCGAATGAATCGATGAGTCGAAGAGTGCCGAATGCCCAGGGCCGAATTAGTAATTTGATTCGGTTTAGTGCCGACGATTGGCGATTGATTGATGATTACGTGAAGTCAAATTACTCGCGTAAGTACGAGTATTACGACGCGTCGGCACAATCGTTCCTTGATTATTACCCTGATGCTTCGTCAGTTCAGTTTGTCATGACTCCCGTTAATGTGGAGTACCGGGCCATTGCCGTTTACCTTGATCCTGATATTCATGAGGCTCTCGTAAAATTGGCGAACCAGGCCGGACTGTCCCTTGGCCGTGTTATCGCGACCGCTGTAACTCACTTGGCCCGCTCTTCCCGCAACGATTAGGTTCAAACTGACCTCTCTCGATCATCAATAATCTATCTTTCCAAAATGTTCAATATATATATATTATATATTTCTGCCTGCAATCACTGACATGGAACCGTCATGCCGATTCCAAATTTTTACAGTGCACTACGGGAAGCCAACGAAAAGAAACACCCATGTTTCCAATCGTTTGACGTGCGTCGTTTGTGGTTGCGGTCGAGGAAGCGGTAATATGTTGTGTTCAGCGTCGTTTAAACGGGGCTGATTTTTCACCCATATGAGGAGCGTGTAATCCAGGACCCCTAAAACACAAAGCCGCCCCCAAAGGGACGGCCCGTGAAAACTAATAACGATGTCGCAGTCGTAGTTTTCATGTTTCCCCTCAGAGTGTCAAGCAAGAAAGCGCTGGTTCGCCACCCTTTTCTGCGTCCTGGTTTTACACGCCTCCTGCTTACAGGAGAGACGTGAATGAGTATGGCTACCCATTTCGCAAATAGACGCATGGCGTTTATGCAGCAGACTGCTGATAAGGAGCCCACATTAGACCAGTGGAAATCATGGACGGACGCCGCTGCGCTCCCGGAGAGGCATCGTCAAGCGAACTTACCAGGGCTGTCCGACTCATCCTTACGCCGAGGCTTCAGGCGCCGCTGCTCCTCCCCTCTCCGCGCATATGTCTATTCTTGCCAGCGCCGCCGTCCTGGCCGTGAAAGCCGCTGGGACGACCGCGAGCTTCGCGAGACTGACTCCTTTGCCGTCTCCGTGATCCCCTCCCCTGTCCTTGAAGAAGCGCATTTCTCGCCGGCCGACAGGAGAATCCTGTTAGCCCTTATCCTTCTGAGCCGGGGCCGGGAGAGTTGGACCATGTATATGGCACCGATTGCGAACATGGCCCGTGTCGCTCGCTCGACGGCCCATCTTGCCGTCGCCCGCCTCGCTCGGGCCGGGTACATTACCCGCGCCGAAAACCGCATCAATGGTGCGAAGAACGGCCCAAACACTTGGACAATAGTTGATGCAAGGCTCTTGGTTGCGTCTATCGAGGCGACCGATACAACCGGACGCAAAACGGCTGATCTGGTGGGTTCTTCTTCTTTTGGGGATAGGGTCCAAAAGAATGATCCCGTTATAAACACCAATATTATTTATAATAGCCGTGATTCCACGGCAAAGACCGATCGCCTAAGATCAACGACAGGCCACGGATCTAACGGCTACGCCGAACCGTGGCCCCTCTCCTCAACGCCACCACCAAGCACAACCGACCATTCGCTTGCCAACAAGACGAGAAAGCGGATTGAGCGGTGATCGTTTTGGTGTGCCCGTGCTAGCTGGCCCGGTCGGAATTGCGATTCGGAACATCACTCACTCTTAGATTCGGAACATCACACACGTTTAGAGCCGCAGAAATTCGGAACATCGCTCACACTTGATGACAAAATTCGGAACATCACTCACAATTCGCCATGGCTTCAAACGATCAAGTAGATCTGTTCCTCAGCTCCATTATCGACGCGCCGATCAAGGATCAGCGGGACATCATGGAATTTCCTCATTTCGCGCTCGCAAAGCGCGCGAGGATGGACCCCATGATTTATGACGATCCAAAGCGCGGGATTCATGTTGAGGTCCGGCCAGGTCACAAAGGCATAGCGACGATCTGGGACAAAGACGTGATGATATATTGCTCATCACTGATAAATGAGCAGATCGAGCGAGGTCTTACCCCCGAGCGAACGATTCAGTTTCATGCATATGACTTCCTACGCTTGGCCCGGCGCGGAGAAGGCAAACGATCTTATCAGCTCCTTCAAGACGCTCTCGACCGCCTCCAGTCAACAGCTATCAGAACCACGATCAAGACCGGCGAGAAGGAAGAGAAGCGGTTTTTTTCGTGGATTGAATCGGCCCGTGTTGTTGAACGGAAGACACCGAGCGGCAAAGACCGCATGGCCGCGATAGAAGTCACACTGAACGAGTGGATTTTCCGGGCACTGACTAAAGACAGGACCGTACTCACGATTGACTCGCGTTATTTCTCGCTCAAGGGCGGCGTCGAACGGCGCCTATACGAGCTGGCGCGGAAGCATTGCGGGCATCAGCCTCGCTGGGATATCTCTCTGATAAATCTATGGAAAAAATGCGGTTCTCAAACGGAGTTACGTTTTTTCAAGGTCAACATTCTCAAAATTATAGATGCAGACCCCCTGCCCTCTTACTCGATTTCCGCCTCATTTGATCCGAAACGTAAACCTGGGCCCCCGACCGATACGCACGAGGTCACGCGCCGGTACCAAAAAAATGAAAATATGATCATCAGTTTCCGTCCGAAAGAAGGAATTACCGTTCTAGAGTGACACGGAACATCACTCACATTTTATTCGGAACATCGATCACAAAAATTCGGAATATCACTCACATATCGGCACGGAACATTGATCACATATCCTCGGAATATCGATCACACTGTCTTCGGAACATCGATCACGAATATTCAGAACATCACTCACAAAAAGGCGGAATAAGGCTAATAAGATCAACGGCCTATAAAGGCGTAACTCTCTAACTTTAGAATCTAACGATCTAACAGCCTTTTTTTTGCCGATCCTTTGATATCCGCCTGTGGATAATTTCTCTGCCAAAGTCAGAAGGATTAAGGCCAAATTCCGATACACACTCTTTTCGTGCGTAGCCTAACGCACCCAACTTTCCATCATCGGGCTCTTATGGACGGGCTATCAATATAGGGAGAGCGTGATGCTGCTTCCGAACGGCCCCTAGCTTGGTTGGTTTAGAAACAACCATTCTAGATATTCACCATTGGTCATTCCTTTATCCGCAGCGGCAATCTGGTACTTGTCGCGGAATTCTGGCGGCACCTTCATGTTTAATTGAACGCGCACTCCTTTTGAACGCAGCGTGCGCCCATCGACCACCTCTCCAGCTCGGGGCACAAATCCGTTCTCAATTGCTGCTCTTTGTGACGCAATTGCTGCCCCCCTGCCCTTCCCGGTCTCCGGGTTCACCTTCTTCGGTCTAGTATCGCGAGTTCGGCGACTTTCTGACTTCTCTACAGTTGGCCTCTGCTCAATCAGCGATGCATCCGGCTTCGGTTTTTCGAAGCTCATACCTCCAAAATCGATTGTTGCTCGCGGTTTAGTCATTTTTGACCTCCACCAACTTGTTAATGAGTTCCTGGGCGACGGCCTCTGCATTCGCTATGGCCTTGTCGATTCCTGACGCGTCTTCTTTCGTAAGCTGATAGATCGTCCCGCCGGTCTGAAAAATCGTCGAATAAACCGATCTCTGCGTCACGGCTTCGGTAAAGGTTGGAATGTTAGCTTTTTCCAATTCATTTACGATGTGACGAAGGTCTTTTGGCACGATGGCCGGGCTTACGCGGGTAAACATCAGCGAGTAAGGAATGGTGCGTCTTGAAGTGCGTTCACTATCGCGGATCAACGCAATGACCCGCGCTGCTTGATCGACATCGAGTTGTGTCCCTCCACACGGGATCACCACAAAATCCGATACGCTAATCGAATAGCTCACAGCGATAGAGGCCGTGCCCTCCAGGTCGATCAGAACGAAATCGCTCTCCTCGGCTTCGACCTCCTGTATATCGAGGAGGTTCTTTTCCGTGACGCCGGCAATGATCTTTAGTTCATCCGGGATACTGTCCCCGGTTCTCTCCGCCCAGCTTGCCAAGGGCTGGTTTGGATCTGCATCCAGGATTGCGACTTTTTTGCCCGCTTCAGCGAGAACTTGTCCAATGATCAGCGTCGTCGTGGACTTGCCCGCCCCGCCTTTTGAATTCGCAAAACAGACTGTAGGCATTCGCTCGTCCTCTCAGATGCGTTATCCGTTATCTTTAACGTAGCGGATAGATAGGTGATATCTATTAGGTATCTCATACTAAGTCCATACCTGATATCTAACAGATAGTCGATATCTTTATATTATTACATATCGAAGAGATATGCGGTATCTACAAGGTATCAATTATCTATCGGATAGGAGATAGGTTGTATATAACCGATATCTTTATGTTATCGGTTATCTTTCGCATATCGGATATGTTTGGATCTGGGTTTTTACGGTCGGCGCGAAAAGAACACCGTCATGGAAAACCGATCCGGCTGATATCCTTTACGCCGCCAAAAACCCCTGCAATACATTGGACTAATTAGCGGCCAACCAGAGGAGGGGAGGCGAGGGGAGGGGGCAACAAAGCGATGCTTCCTAAATTGTTAGGCCCGAACCAAACGATAAATGCACACATCAGATCCCGCGCTCTTCCAAAAACTCCGGCCTGTACTCGATATTTTGGAGACTGGCGGCATATATCTCGAAATACATAACGATATGCACCGGTTTGCCGCACGGTTGGCCGGATACGGGCGGCATGTCTATCCGGGATTTCGCCCCGCTTACGAACCGGACAATCCGGGCACCTACGGCGCCCTGTTCAACCACGAAGACAAGCTGCTGTGCTGCATGGCATGGCGGTGCTTCGAAACCGAAGATCTCGTGCACGACATAGAGCAATTTTTACCACTCTACTGCGATCATACGACCGATGATCCAACCTGGCACACAGACCTCGCCGGAATCCTGACGCTTAAGGGCCTGATCGGATATCGCGGCGGTTTAAACAGCTTGGAGCAGGGGAACCGTATAGCGTGGTTTATGACCTTAATCGCTATGATCTGCCTCGATCATGCCGGAGTTGATTATCAAGCAGGTGAGGCGAGGGACGAAATGCTGACAAGCGGTCGCTTCCGTTCGATGTCTGGATACGGAAATGCGAATCCACTCGGGTCAATTTTCATAAAAAAGCACGGGCATGATGAATCCCTTAACCTCGTGTGGTCATCGGCCGACCAGGTTCGGAAAGAAATAGCGGGCCGTCTCATGATTCTTGCGGACTGTAGCCCAAAGAATTTCAAAACCGCCGTCACGGCGCTGAAGGCGATGCAATAGCCGGAAGTAAAATCGCGTTAACGGACCATCGCGATCATTAATTATTCCTTGCCTATAGATGGCGTGAAACAAGGGAATCCCCGATTCACGCGCTATCCTTATGTCTTGATGAATTTCTTCGGCAAAACGATCATCGCCCGCATATGAAACAGGCTTACCGGCAATATCTTCTCCGCCCAAAATCTCCGCACTTGAATCCCAATGAAGCCAGATCGCATCGGCTTCATTCTGTGGTGCGGATGCAATATGCACCCTCACATTGGGACCCAGATAATTCAGGACATCCGAGTTCAAATCTTCTGTGTAAAGCCCACGATGTTGTCTTCGTAGCCCCACGCAATATCGTTCGATGGCTGTCAGCTCGGCCGCGAAGAGGGGAACGATGGAGTCATCAAGCAGCACACGTTTTGAATGTTGAACGCCCAGGATTTCGTCTCTGCCAAGAATCGCAC
>NZ_JACZFS010000076.1 GCF_014904795.1 Nisaea nitritireducens | reverse complement strand
CCGCCCCGGCCAATACCTGGCCGTTTCCCTGCCTCAACGGCCGCGAAACTCGAAACGTCTACCCCAGCCGCGCGCGCGAGCCCCGATTTGGAGAAGCCCCGGATCCAGGCTTCCTCTAAAAGATCGCCGACATATGTTTCAATTCCCAAATACTTTCCCCTTGCCTGTCGCAACTGCGTATGTCTTCAATGGATAAATCCTAAGTTATATAGGATATATCCAGATTCATCGGAATTTTGTAGTAAATCTACCGTAAGGGCTAATAATGACATCGACCGTCCTTAAATTAAACCCGGCACATTACGATGCTTATATGATTACGTGGTGTTGGCCGGGTAATCATCTATACATCACCGATAGTATTTTGTCTTACAAAGAAAAAGAAACAATAGAGTATGTAATTAACTCATTGTCCGAAGAACTGGGAATAACAGAAGTCTCTATCGTTCATACCGAAACCGTTGCAGCCGACCGGCGATTTTCCACTCTCCTGAAAGAATGGGAAACTTTTATTGTGAGAGAAGAGGGGGAACGATGGACCCAGCTCGACCGAATCGTCCGTGACACTCTACGCGCACGAGAAGCGCCGCAAACGGCAAGCGTGCCAGTTGCGCGCATTCACGCTCTATAGCGCGCCTCATCAAGCTACTTCCCCAAATTGATAAGCCGGGCTGGCTGTACAATTGAGAACATCAAACGCATCAACTTCCGCTAAAGCCGAGGACCTGATAGCTGACCCGTCAACGTCTCAATGGCTCCGCGATGCATTGCGCACCGCTCTCTCGCGAGACCCTGTAGACGCTGCCAATGATGTAGAGATCCTGGCGGCGGTTGTCGTGTCTCTCTGCGATGAAAGTCTCGCCGAACAAGTGAGTGCAAAATCCCGATTGGATACAGGGTCAACGCTCGTGATGACGTTGGATCAGAACAGAACGAACATCTACGGCACGCTTGAGTGCGTTTGCGGTCACCGATCGGTGTTTCGTGGAACAAATGCCGAAATAATTAATTGCCCCAAATGCCGAGAATTCTATCGCGTGGATAGGTCGTTAAGGCTCTCGCCAATTGGTAAAGAGCATCCAGACAGTGGAGCAGGGGCCGTTTTGTACTCAGTTCCGGGTAGGTGGGAACATCAACAGATCAAAGACGCTTTTGAAGATGAACAAAAGCTAGGTTAGAGCGAAGAAGGGCTTTAACACGTTCGGTTTAGGTCTTTT
>NZ_JACZFS010000075.1 GCF_014904795.1 Nisaea nitritireducens | reverse complement strand
GGCCAGGCTGTCAGTCGCTCCACTGAGCCACGCTTCGCGTGTCTCCCGCCCATTCGGGTAAGATCCCTATCGCGCAGCGCCTCAGTCCGGCTTGGGTGGAGAGCGGACGTTAAACGAACATTATAGGTGACTGCTTGAGCCCATAGACCGCCGTTGCATCTCGCCACATCAGTCGCCCCGGATCAAATGGATGATACCGGAGATAACACGACGATCATCAATCCGAGGAAAACCACGCGGCTTGTTTGGCAACAACGGTTCAAGACGGATGAATTGGCTTTCAGATAACCAAAAATGGTGCTCGGACATGAAATTGAAAACCGTCGAGGAGTTGTGCAAACCTGAAGACATTCACCCGCTTCATTTGGCGGCGGAATAAACTGGCAACGACAACCGCTGGAGATAGGCGTCAGGGTGCCTGACCCACCACATCCTGGGACACTATCCTGCAAGGATTTGATAGAGATCAATGAACGTATTCGACAACTGACCTAAGTTCCGTGAAAGCGGTGATCTTTTTTGCACAGCATCCATGAAAGGACGACGCCATGAGACTGACAGTGAAGTTACCCGAATTGGCATTGGCAGGGGTTTTTATCGTATCGGTGGCCGCGTCGGCTATCGCGCACGGTCCCGACTCTCAGCGCAGCGGCCAAGGACAGATGCCGATGATGGGACATGGCATGATGGGTCAAGGCAATCAAGGCCAGATGCCGATGATGGGACATGGCATGATGGGTCAAGGCAATCAAGGCCAGATGCCGATGATGGGCCAAGGAATGATGGGTCAGATGCCCATGATGGGTGGATATGGGCGCGGGCAGATGCAACCTTTGCGGCGCGACCTGACCGCCGAGGAGGTCAAGCACATGATGGAACATCGTGTTGACTGGGCCGGGAACCCGAACCTGAAAGTCGGAAAGATTACTGAAAAAGACGCCGATACCATCGTTGCCGAAATCGTGACCAAGGACGGCTCGTTGGTTCGGAAGATCGACGTCGACCGTCACACGGGGCGCATGCAGGCGGTTCAATAGTCGAAACGGATTGCTTGCATTGCCTCCGTGAACTCAAGAGGGTTTAGTCATGCTAAAATACACATTCGCAATGGTTGGCGTGGTGGCGGGGCTGGCAACGTCACCACTGGCCCTTGCCCAACAAGCGCAAATTCCCAATTACGGTCCGCACATGTGGTCGGGCGGTTGGCACGGATGGTTTTTAGGGCCTATCATGATGATCGTATTCATCGCCGTCGCCGTGGCCGTGGTCGTTTTCTTGGTGCGCTGGCTCGTTGGAACCGGCCATGGCGCCGCGCATCACGCGCACGCAACTGGTAGAACGCCCCTTGATATCCTTAAAGAGCGTTTCGCCAAGGGTGAAATCGACACGGAAGAGTTTGAGGAACGTCGACGAGTTCTTGGCGAATAGATCGCATCAAGAATCATTCCTAGATGTCAGACATTAGCTAAACTCGGCTGTTCAACGGATAAGCCTATCTTGCCCTGAAACCAGACCTTGATTGGTGCATCCCACGATGGATCTCCGGATCTAAGGTCTTTTTCTCTTGGAGGTGTTTACCTTAAATCTCGCTGCCGCTCAGTGCGGAGAAAGGACGTCGCTCCCTCTCTGCAAAGGCGAAACGCGCGTCCGCTCGCCTCGTTCCGGGACTCCCTGTTTTTGGGCTGCGTCCGTCACCCTCGAGCTGCTTGTGGCCTCGGGTGCGAAGTCCAATCCGATGGGATAGGTCCGAAACACGCCGACGGCCCCGTTAAGGAACAGCAACCGCTGTGCCTTGTACATGCGCAATCGGGTCACGTCGGGTCCATTGTACGGCCGAAACTTGCTGGCACAGCCTGACAGGAAGGTGGCCAATCCACCCAACAGCAAGAGACGCCCCATTTTACAGGGTCTGGTAGTGGTCAGACGCTACTCTCCCGACAACGCCGGATCAACGACCATGCGCCAGCGCCCCTTTCGTCACCTTCTCGCCCGCCGGTTCACCGCCGGATGGGCCGTCGTTGACCCGATGGCCGTTCAAAAGGCGCAGCGCATTGGCCACGACGAGCAGCGATACACCCACATCAGCCGCGATCGCGCCCCACATCGAGGCCATGCCGAACGCTGTCAGCCCAACGAAAAGCGCTTTCGTCGCGAGCGAGAGGCCGATATTCTGGCGGATGATGCTGATCGTGCGGCGCGAATGGCCTATGAGCCAGGGAATCCTGCCGATGTCGTCGGTCATCAGGGCGATGTCCGCCGTCTCGATGGCTGCATCGGAACCGACCGCGCCCATGGCGATGCCGTAATGAGCTCGCGCCATGGCTGGGGCGTCGTTCACTCCGTCGCCGACCATCGCCACCATCTCGTGCGACGCAACCAACTTCTCGATCGCCTCGACCTTGTCTTCAGGCAGAAGCTCGGCGCGCACCTCGTCGATACCGACCTCGGCGGCGACCGCGCGTGCGGTGCGTTCGTTGTCACCGGTCAGCATGACTATGGTCTTGACGCCCTGGGCGTGCAGTCGCGCCACGATGCCCTTGGCGTCGGGGCGAATGCGGTCGCGCAGTTCGAGCAAGCCGAGCACTCCGCCGTCGTCGCCCACGACGACCATGGTCGCGCCCGCAGCTTCGATCCGCTCACGCAGGTCGGCGGGGATCGCTTCGGCAACCCCCTTCTCGGCGGCGAAGCGGTCGGAGCCGAGCCAGACCGCGCGGCTCCGGAAATGGCCTTCGAGGCCGCGGCCCGGCACCGTGCGGGTATCCTCGGCGGCAGTCACTTGCGAACCGGCGCGGTCCAGAATAGCGCGCGCTAGCGGGTGCGAGGAGCGCGCCTCTAGCGATGCGGCGACGGCGAGCAGATCGGCCTCCGACGTACCTCCGAGCGGATACACGGCGGCCACCTCGGGCTTGCCTTCTGTTATCGTACCGGTCTTGTCGAGCGCTAGAGCCGTGGTGCGCGCCGGCGCCTCGACATAGGCGCCACCCTTGATCAGCACGCCGCCCCGCGCCGAGGCGGTGAGCGCCGCAACGATGGAGACCGGCGTAGATATCACCAGCGCGCAGGGGCAGGCGATGACCAAAAGCACCAGCGCGTTGTAGAACCAGAAGCCCCAAGCCCCGCCCGCAATGAGTGGCGGCAGCAACGCGATTGCGACCGCCAGCGCCATCACGGCGGGAGTGTAGACACGGGCAAACCGCGTCACCCACTGCTCCACCTCGGCGCGGCGGGAATGTGCGTCCCCCACCATGCGGACAATCTTCGCGAGCACCGTGTCGGACGCAACCTTCGTGGCCCGCACTGTCAGCGTGCCCTCACCGTTGATCGTGCCGGCGTAAACGTCATCGCCCGGTCCCTTGGGGACAAGCGCGCTCTCGCCCGTGATCGGCGCCTGATCGACCGCACCCGCACCGTCTGTCACCTCGCCGTCGAGTGGGACGCGATCACCACCACGCACGACGAATCGGTCGCCCACGGCAACCCGTTCAGCCGGCACGACCGCTTCGACCCCGTCGTCGCGGATAACCCGCGCCGAGGGCGGGGCGAGATCGAGCAACGCCGCGACGGCATTGCGCGCACGCCCCACACTCCAGCTTTCTAGATAGAGCGAAAGCGCGAAGAAGAAGGCCACGGTCGCCGCCTCGAAGAACTCGCCGAGCCCGATCGCGCCGGCGACGGCGACTACCATCAAGAGGTTCATGTCGGGCGAGACCCTGCGGGCCGATGACCACGCCTTGGGCGCGACGAGCCAGACACCGAACAGGATCGCCAGGCCAAATAACGTCACCTCGGTCAGCGGCATCGGCGCCTCGCCATGGCCGGCGAACAGCCCGAGCGCGCCACCCAGGCCCGTCTCGACGATGTGATAAAGGAACCCCGCCGCCCAGAAGCCGCCGCTCAGCGCCGTGAACCGTCCCTGCTGCAGCAGATGCGCGGCCCGGTCGGCCTCGGCATTGTCCGCATCCCACGGACGGGCGCTCATGCCCGTGCCGGCAACCGCCTCGACAATGCGGTTGTCGGAGGCATCGCCGGCCGTGTCGAGCACCGTCATGCGCCCGTTGATGACGTCGAAGGCCAGATGTTCGGGCCCGCCGACTTCAGGCCCAACAACCTTTTTCAGAATTGACACCTCCTCGGCGCAATCCAGGCCGGTTACCAAGAAACTGCGACCGGATACTTCTCCCAGTGAAGTCACCATACCGTGGTTGGTACTGCAGCACCTGTCCACGCCATCATCATTGCGGCCAGGCTTGTGACTGCATTGACCGCTCGCATTGTCAGAGCCGTAAGTTTGTCTCGAGTGTTCTTGCATGACCCAGCCTCGTTTTCCCGATAGTGCGGATTATGTAGTTGCTACAGCGACTAGAGCTTCAAGAGGAAAATCGCACTTGTTTAACACGCTTCATCCGGTCGTACTCGATCAGGCCAGTCCATCTTTTTAGGATAGGTCGTTCGCAGCGCGATAGCTTGCCTAGACATTCAGAAGTGAAGAGAAATATCCCGCCTGTTTGAAATACAAACGGCAATTTCCTCGGCGATGTTATCAGGCAGACGGGTTTGTCCGCGCAGGCCGATCGTATCGGCGATGGCTCGATCATATTCCTCGATCTGCGGGCGCAGTTGATCGATTGCCCCCTCACGCCAAGTAACTTCCTTTTCAAATAAGACGACAGCTTTTGCCATACCCTCACGCGCCCAATTTGCATCAGGCGACTCATTCTTGAATTCCCGCTTTACCTTATACAATTGACTTCGGATTTGGCTCGTACCTGATATCTCGGCCAATGAGGCTATGGCTTTATTGATGTTATCAACTGTTGACGTCGCCATTCCGGATTGGACGAGGAGACTCAACCCCCGGAACTGGGGAGCGGCATTTTTTAATCGTCCTGTATCCGCCAACAAAATCATGGCCGTTTTTACAGGTTCATATGCGTCATCGACACTACGTCGAAAAATTTTCCGTGCGTTGTTTTCTCGTTCCAAAACCGATGAAAACTCTTCATGCATCGCACTCCATTCGGTCGGGATTTGGGCCATCAGTTCTTCACGGCGGATTTTCAGTCGAGCTCTATCGTCTCGCAGGTCGTTGAGTTCTTCCTCTGTTTCAGCGCGTTGGCTCTGTGTGATCGCGATATTTAGTTTCGAAACGGCATCATCGATCCGGCGAATGTCGCTTTCGACACCGCGCACGCGAGACAGAACGGGGCGGTAGGACACCGCCGCTTCTGCGACCTCAACGTAACCCTGCTTGATATTCTGCATGATCGCGAACGCACGCTCTGCGGCGGTCAGCCCTCTTCGAAAATCGACGCGTAGTTCTTCAGGGAGAGTGGAAAGGTCCGCTCTTCGCATCCGCTCGATGGCGGAGCGGATTTCGGCACCGTCGCTTTCGAACTTTCGTGCGACGAAATTTTCCATACAGACCTGCAGCCGTGGATTTGTCGTAGGTGGAGCGTATTCCGACAGCAACAGACTTCTGTTGGGAAGGTAATTAACCAGCACCGGAAATATGAAAACGAGGCCGACTGCCACGAGTTGGAGGGCGATGAATGGAATGACCCCCTTATAGATCTCCGTTGTCTTGATGCTTGGAGGAGTGACACCACGCAGATAGAATAGCGCGAAGCCGAACGGCGGCGTCAGAAAAGACGTCTGGATCACCAACGCCAACATCACACCGAGCCAGAGCGCGCTGACATTGGCGGCTGGGTCCGCAAGGATAATTGGTGCAATGATTGGCACGACAACGACTGTTATCTCGATGAAATCGAGAAAAAATCCCAGTATGAATATGACCAGCATAACAACGGCGAACTTGTTCCAGAAGCCACCGGGTATGGAGGCTAGGAAATCCTTCACCAAGGCTTCGCCGCCAAATGCGCGGAAAGCCGCGGTGAGCATTACCGCGCCTAGCAAAATTGCGAACACCATCGCCGTGGTCTTCGTAGTTTCCTCAACCACGTATTTCAGTGTCCGGTCCTTCTTCAGCGTACGCCATCCGCTCCAACCAACTGCGTAAACCAGAACGGCCGAGGCGATGCCCGCGAGCGTTACCCCCAAAACGTTCTGAGCAGACTCAATTTTCCGCAGGTTCACATCAAACAGGCTGATAACGATCCAGATAGCGCACGTCGCCAAGGCGGCTAACAAGACTGGCCAATAGGCCCGCCGTTCTCCCTCGCAGAGACGATACCCGGCCATTACCGTTGCACCAGCAGCGCCGATTGCCCCCGCCTGGTTGACTGTTGCCACTCCCGACATGATCGAACCCAGAACCAGTAAGATCAGGGTCAGTGGCGGGAACAAGGCGAGCAATGTCCTGCCCACCAATCTGCGAGCGTCAGCCCTTGGAAGATTCGATGCAGGAGCCATGTCTGGGCGAATCGCGGCGACAACGACCTGATAGAGAATGTACAGGCCGACCAACAACAGCCCCGGGACGAGCGCCCCCATGAACATGTCACTGACACTGGCAGATGCCACGTCGAACTCACTCGGCATCATCAGCTCGCCGCTGGCGACCTTGTAGAGCGACTGGCGCTCCTGGTTCGCTTTGTATACGGCAGAGGTCAACTGGTGATTGAGGATAATCAGCACGATCGACGGCGGGACGATCTGCCCGAGTGTGCCGGTCGCAGCAACGATACCGGTTGCCATCTGCTTCGAGTAGTTTGTCCGGAGCATGGTTGGCAGTGAGATCATCCCCATGGCCACGACTGTGGCGCCGATAACACTGGTCGTTGCGGCGAGAAGCGCGCCGACAAGCACCACCGATATACCCAATCCACCGCGAAACGATCTGAAAAGCTGGGACATCGCCAGCAGCAGGTCCTCTGCGATCTTCGAGCGTTGCAGCATAAGCCCCATGAAGATGAACAACGGGATCGCGATCAAAACGTCACTCTCGTCTGACCTGTAGATTCGGCGCAGGTTGGTGACACCTGCCGACAGCCATTCCCCGGGCGTCCCCCCGTGTACGAAGTATGCGTTGGGATCGTCGGCCAGCAACTGACCCGCGAGGGCCGCCACGGCAATCGACATGATTGCTGCACCGGGTATGGCAAGCGCGACCGGGTATCCCGCACCAAGAGCGAGACAAAGGAGGGCAAGCAACAATACAAGAAGAAAGGGCTCCATGGGATCTACGGCCCCTCCCTGGTCGCGGGATGGACGGTCCCTGCTACCGCATCACAATTACGTCCGCCGGGTTCCCCACGACAGTCGGCTACCGCATCAAAAAACGTGCCGACAAGCTCGACCAGCATCGTGATAGCGAACACCGCGATAAACACAGTCATCAAATAGAAGACGTACAGGCCGTTGCCGATGCCCTCGATCTCAAAGGTCAGCAGAGCGCTGTTGATGATAGCTGCTTTCCCCGAGGTCCCGACAATCAGGATCAGCCAACAGAACGGCATTCCCAAAAGCACAGCGCCGCATGCATTGACGACGCTTCTGGATCTAAAACCTAAGGCCGTATAAAGAACGTCGATCCGTACGTGCCCCTCCTCACGCAGGGCGTATGCGCAGCCTATCAGAAACAGCGGCGCGTACCAGAAACGGACCAAGTCCGCCATGTAGTCTTGCTCATAGGAAAAGACAAAGCGGGAGATAACCAGCAGCAACTCGGCAACTACGATCAGTAGGGAAAGCCAGGTCACGCCGATCGAACGCGTAATTGAAGCAATGATGATTGCGACCCCGACGAGGGACATATGTACGTAACCCCCACGGAATTCTGCTCTCATGAGCTGCTTGAACAGCTCGTCCCCGGCCATCGCGGCAAGCAGATTCTCGCCCCGCAGGAACGCAAGACTGAAGTCGACCAGGCCGATCAGCAGGACCGACCAGAAGGCAGTGCGAATCAGGAAGGAATTGATGCGGACGATCCGCTCGCGCTCCTCGCGCAGAAGGCGAAACCGGTCCAAGACCAAGTACGACGCGACAAAAAGAACAGCGATGCCGTAGAATCCGGCCTGAATCATCGAGGAGATATCTGCGGTTTCACCCGTTACCCCGGCAGGCCCCGGCCATCCGCGCCAATAGGTCAGATAATTATTGAATAGAAAGGCAACAAGAACGGCGAGGCTGCCCCAGCCGAACAGCCGAGTGAAAATAGCAAGACATATCCTGGAACGCCTCGCATTGTGATCTGGCTCAAAATGAGCTCTGTTCCAAACAGTTTTTGTTTGCGCGTCGTAATTCTCAAGATTCATTCTGATGGAAACCTGGCTGGCATGACCCCGACGATCGTCCAGATCACCTCTATGGAAACTACATCATTGCCCCCCCGAATACCCGCACCGAAGACAACTCCACTCTCTGAGATCGCCCACAGCATGTAATCACCGACAATCATGTGCATTTGGTTCATGTAGGCGAGCAAAGTCGGTGACGGATTGGGCGATTTTACCGCTTCGCCATCGCCCATACCGCTACTGCCATCACACGAAGCACGGTTCTCATGATAGAGGCGGCGGCCTGACCGTATGATCGTTCCGTAGAAGGCGGCGGGATTTTGCCCGTCTTGATGCTCCAGCGGAACGCCTTGATGCATGAACGTCCAAAAGCGCTTCATTCTCTGTTGCATGTGAGGGCTCATGCTCTTAGGCACCCACATGCCGCGAGGCATCCTGCATGGGTTAAATGTATCCCGAGAGTCAGGCAACCTATCTTGCCGTGATGCTTGGGCAGAAACTTTAGTTCCGGCGACTGATTGGCCGATCATGAGAAAGGAAGCCGCTAGGAGACGCTCTGCCGTTATTGATCGAATATTCCTTCTATGCAGCACGGTGTTCCTCCGACGCCCCTTGAGACCCGATTTGGTTTAAAGTTGGTTCGGCGCACTATTTTTCCTAAAACTGAGTAATTTCAAACGTGCCCCTCTCCCGCAGTGACGATGTTGACAAGGTCCAATTTTCCACTTCCATAGAAGCGCTCTGCAAGCCTACACTCTCTAGTCACTATAGCTTCAAGGGGGTTTCACTATGGCCGTTGAGCTTTCAATCGGTCAGCTTTCCGAAACAACGCGGTGCAAGGTTCCAACCATTCGGTACTACGAACAGATTGGGATGATGCCTGCGGTTAGTCGCACTAGTGGCAATCAACGGCGATATGGGCCGGAGCACGTTAAGAGACTCCAGTTTATTCAACATTGCCGAGATTTGGGCTTTCGTCAGAACGCCATAATCGAGCTTTTGGCCCTTACAGCTCAACCAAGTCAAGGATGCGAGGTTGTAACAGAAATAGCCAAATCCCACCTCGAAGAGATCAACCGTCGCATCGCTCGATTCTCAGGACTTAAACTAGAGCTCGAACGAATGATCGACTCCTGTAGCAGCGTAAATATTTCTGAGTGCCGTATTATCGAGAGTCTTGCGGATACTTCAAACGCTGATGCTTCCTAGCCCATTTGGCAGCATTTCCATTATTCGGTCATCCGAGTCTGCGCTCGATAGAGCCAATCGGTGTTTACGGTTCTGGCGTCAAATCCCCAAAACGGCTTTCGGTAGTATGGTTACCAGTGCGGGAAACATCAGCACCGCGGCTATCATTAAAAGCTGGATCGCAACGAGTGGGATAACGCCACGGTAAATCTGCGCCATTCGAATGCTGTCAGGAGCCGCGCCTTTGAGAAAGAAAAGCGCAAAACCAAAGGGTGGGGTCAGAAAGGAAGTCTGAAGAACCAAGGCAACGAGAGCGCCAATCCAGAGCCGGGCCAGTTGTTCGGATCCAACATATGCAGAAAAATCAAGCTGGCTTATTGCCGGGTAAAGAATTGGCAATGAGACTAGAGTGATCTCGATCCAATCGATGAAAAAGCCTAGCACAAATAAAATAATCAACACGACGGCCAGCACACCAAAATCGCCGATCGATAGATCTTCGAACAAGCCAATCGCTATGTCGTCTCCTCCATAAAACCGGAACACCAACGAGAAGATTCCAGCTCCTAGGACCACGAAAAACACCATTCCGGTGATCACCATCGTGCGAACCAAGGCTTGACGTAGTAGGGCCAGATCAAACCCGCGGTATAAAAAGATCATCGCACCGCCGCCGATGGCCCCGACAGCCGCCGACTCTGTCGGCGACACCCACCCCGCGACGATAGAGCCAAGCACCAATGCTATGAGTCCGACCGGCAGAACCAGGCTTCGAATAAGATAAATAAGTATTGAGCGTCCATTTTCGGACGGCATGGCTGCCGCACCGGAACGTGGGCGCAGCACATCAACTACAATAAAATAACAAATGAAGGCCCCCGCCAAGCACAGTATAGGCAAGATTGGCGCTAGAAACATACTGCCAATCGTCAACTCCATTGCATCCGACAGGAAGAACAACATAATCGCTGGCGGTGCTATCACCCCAAGCGTCCCGGCGGCCGCGATAACGCCGCTGGCGACTTCAGGACGATAACGCTGGGCCATCATGGTTGGTAAGGCAGCGGCGGCGATAGTAGCGACTGAAGCCCCAATCACGCCGGCAAGTGGCGCCAGCAGCAGGCCAATCAAGATCACCGATACGCACATGCTCCCGGGCGCGCGGCCTAAAATACGCTGTAAACACAGGAGCAGTTCTCGCGCAGCGCCACTGACTTCAAGCGCAACGCCCATGAATAACAGCATCGGTACAGCCGGATAGGTTAGATTCTCACCGATAGACATGTAAATCTTACTCGGAATGAGGAAGAGTGACTGAACCGGATACTCACCAATAACAACACCGAGCAACCCAAAGCCAACTCCAACCCCAGCAAGAATAGCCCCGACGGGAAAGCCCGACATTAGTAGGAGGGCAAGAACTATCAGCATGAGATGGGGGAGGTAATCCACCAAGATCATAGCTCGCTTCCTCGATCAATCGTCGGAAAGGCAAAACGGTAGATACCCGCCAAGAACAGGAGCAGAGCGCAGACTGGCAGCGCAGACTTGACTATCCACCGGGCGGATAGCCCCATAGCTGCGCGAGACCCTTCTCCCTGAACAAAAGAAAGCCAAGTCATTTCAGCGCCAAACCAGAATAATATAAGACAAAACGGAAGAAGGAGCACCGTCAACAAGATTCGCTCGAGCCTTCTTTTTATACGGGCAGGGAGGCGTTCACGCAGAATATCAACTCGGACATGGCGCTCTTGAATATAGGTGTATCCAATGGCGAACATCACGCAACCGAAGAAGAAATGCCAGGCAAGCTCCTGCAATAAGGTCGAGCTGAAATGAAAAAGCCGCCGTCCGACGATGTCGTAGCCCGACACAAGAATGAGTGCTGGCAAGAAAATCAATGCTGCAGCGGCCCCACCTAGCTCGACGAGCCGTCTACAAGCAGATAACCAACCCTGCATCGCTTTCTGCCCCCTCACCTAAATCTGCCGCAATGAGAAATCTAGTACCTATAGCTACTATAGGTTCAAGCGATCATTTTGGGCCGGGCTGGTTACCTATCGACCGTACAGTGCGATGATCGTATCTGGTTCGAAGACGAACAGTTCAGTTCCGCCGATCCGAATGCCCGCATCAAGGCGGCCTGATCGTCGGGAGCTGAAGAAATGACCGACCGCTTTGGGTCGGCTGCCGGCGGAATAAGCCATCAGGCTCCGCAGGATGAAAACAGTCATTCGACAATCTGCTCAGCCCCTGACGATGAATGCGCAGCATTCTGTCATTGGTGACTACGGTGTCCTTTTTCCGCCCTGAGGCGGTGCGGTTCTTTTTCTCGCTTTCGCTCTTGGCGTGAAGAGAGCGCTGCCCCCTCCCCACAAAGCCCAAGCGCGCTCCGCTCACGTCTTGCCGGGTATCCCCAGGTTTCGGGCCAGAGCCCTGCCAACCCGCTGCTGCGCGGCGCCCTACGGGTGGGTGATTCCCCTCCCGGTATGCCGGCCTTTCACCCCTCTCTCGCTCCTCGCCGGAGATGCAGGGTTGCAGTTGTGAACAGCAACCCAGCACCAAATAAAGAGGGACCTAGACATGACCGGCACCATCGAGCGCACTATGAAAATCAATGTTCTGCCGTCAGTCCGCGAAAGCCGTGAGCAACATTATGAAAACTTGAACCGAGCCGGGCGCGAAAGGACCGGATCGATCCTCAATGCCGATTGGACCGGTCAGCATGGCGACATGTGGGAAATCAATGAATCAATCTATCACGAGTTTCTCGGCGTGCTTCCGCCGCTTGCTTGGCGTGATGGCTCTTTCTGTGTTTTCGACTTGCTGCAATATCGCATATTTGCTATATTGCAGTACCGAATGAGGGGGCGGTATGGAGTGGTCAATCAAGTTTCTGAACGAGAAGGTCAAGGCGGAATTTCTCTCATTACCCGATGATATCAGAGCACGTTTCTATAACTTCGAGGATCTGCTGAAACAGGTAGGGATCGAGAAGCTAGGTCCGAAACGAGTGAAGCACTTGAGGGGCAAGCTATGGGAAATCCGGCTGACCGGTAGGGACGGGATTGGTAGGGTCGTTTATGTAACAGCGTCCGGGCGGCGGATGGTCGTTTTGCACGCTTTCATGAAGAAGACCCAGAAAACACCGGCTTCGGCAATTGCATTGGCCGAACAGCGAGCAAGGGAGATGGATCAATGATCGATATCGATGAAGTGCGGGAAGAGGATTTCAAAAATAACCCGGCCGTAAAAGCTGAGTATGAAAAGATGCGCCCGGTCTACAAGCTGATCGGCAGGCTTATAGAAGCGAGGACGCGAGCAGGTTTGACGCAAAGCCAGATAGCGGAGCGGATGAAAACGACCCAATCCGTTGTTTCCCGCATGGAAAGCGGCGGCAGTATGCCGAGCATTAAAATGGTAACCCGGTACGCGGAAGCGACGGGGTATGAGGTGGGGCTTGTTCGGGCGGAATAGACCGACTTCAACCCTTGGTCTGGATTTGTGTCCGGGCGCCGGGGCGGTCCTCGCTGCGCTCGTTGCGGCCGTCCCATTGGTCCGGCCGCGAAATCCATGATCGCATACGATCATGGACCAACCGCCCTTGATCGAGGACGATATTGACCCGAACCCGCCATCGATCGACCTATGCAGCAATGGCGAACAAGGCGTTTCGCCATGGCGTCGATCATGATCTGGCGGGTCAGCAATTCAGTGATGCTTTGGCGTGGCCGAAAACCCTGCAACTCACGCACTGGATGGAGCACCACGGCAACCAGGTGCGCGGCCGTTGGTTCCAGTTCGGCGGAAGGTTCTATTTTCCCGACGAAGAGACAGCCGCAGCCTTCTGCCTGAAATTCGGCGGCAGGCGCTGGTCCCTAGCGGATCTCACAACACAGCAGATGCTTACCAAAGTGGCGCGGGAGGCCGCTCGTCAACGCTCCGCAGATAATGAAAAATCTCCAGGGTAGGGGGCTTAAGCATGAGTTTTCTGTGCGAGATCATCTTATCTGAACATCGCTCACCTCGCGGCAGCCACCAATCGAGTGGACCTGGCTACAAACGATTGTGATTATGTGAAATAAGGTCGATCTCCGTTGGGGCCGGGCTCTACTCCGCGTCCTGCCGGGTATCCACAGGTTTCGGGCCAAGGCCCTGCCAACCCGCCACTGCACGCCGCCCTGCGGGTGGGTGATTCCCTTCCCGGCACGTCAGCCTTTCTCCCCTCTCTCGCTCCTCGCCGGAGATGCAGGGGCGCAGTTGTGAACAGCTGCCCTGCACCAAATTAAGAGGGGTTTAGACATGCGCAAGACGATGATAAAAACCGACCGCATGCAGGCGGTAACAGACAAAATCATTTCTGCACTGGAAACAGGCGTCCGCCCTTGGAAAAAGTCGTGGGACGCCGGAGCCTTTCCCGAAAAACCGCTTCGATCAAACGGCGAAGCCTACAAAGGCGTGAAAATCATTATTGTTTTTGGCGTGCGCCTAAATCTTAGCATCCTCTTCTTGATAGATTGGCAGTGCGCCAAACGCCAAAAGTATTATTCCAAGAGTTTGTTAACCTGGGTCAATTCTGGTTTAGTCCCACCCAGAGCGACAATACCTGCGTCTTGAAGACCGGCGCGTTGCCGCTGAAAATTATTTGGGGTGCTGCTGGCCCGGCCCGGTTGATTAAGTATCGACCTCTAAAGACCTTGTCCCACGACGCGTGACCAAGCCCACACCGAGAATTGTGAGCGCGATGCCAACTAGTTGCGGCCAGCCCAAAGTCTCGTCGTAAAACAGGAACCCCATCGTCAAGCCGAAGATTGGGATCAGGAAACTGAAGGCATTTGCTCGGTTGAGTTGGGTCTTCTCCAGCACAGAAAACCAGAGCCAATAGACCAAAGCCGTTCCGAGTAGGCTGAGGCCCAGGAGTGCGCCCACGAACGTGAGCGACCATCGGATCGACGTCGGATCTTCCATGGTCCATGCACTCAGAGCGAGTGGAATACTGCCTATCAGCATTTGGAGGCCCATGGCCATAAGGGCATCCACCTTGCCCGCAATTCGCTTAATCAACACATTGCTGACGGTGATGCCCAGCGCGGCTAGGGTAATGTAGGCCACGCCGATGATGTAGTTTTCCTGCCCGCCGGAGAAGAGCCTAGTTGACGTGATGGCGAGAATCCCGACAAAACCCAAGAGCAGCCCAACCTTACCGTGGGCGTTGAGCCGTTCGTTGAGGACGGCGCCCGCCAGTACGGCTGCTAGCAACGGCTGGGTGTTGGCGATCACTGTCGCAATGCCGGGGGAGACGAATTCCGCTGCATGAAACATGCCTACAAACCCCAGGGTCGTGGCGCCAAGGCCGACGATGGCCACCATCGCCCAGATTTGAGGTTCCTTGGGTAGCGGCCGCCGCAGCGCGACCGCCAGAAGGGTCAGCGTCACGCCCGCCAGAAACGCGCGTAGTGCGGCGAAGGTCATGTGGGGGGCGAACTCGATACCGGCGGTTATCAGAGGGAAACAAGCGGCCCAAAGCATCATCACCAGAATGATTTTCGCAATTGTCGCGATTGACATCCGTCCAGCTCCTCGTCCTCTGACCAATGCAAGAAATGCCGTTTACGGAGGATCACCGCTCGACGCACCAGCGCACTTTCTTTGGAAAATGGAGACGATGCAATAGCATCAACCAACGAGAGCCAGAGCCATCGTCACAGAATGAGGATCGGTGTCTCCATTCACCTGACGACGGAGAGAAAATCTTCGGGTATCCCGAAAATAGGCGTTGACCCTCCACCTAGTGGAGACATTAAATATATGCTGATGTTGAGAAACGTACTCATAGTTTTTTTCCTGTTGCTGGCGACGACACATCCGTCGTTCGGCTCTGTGGATGCATTGCATTCACATACCCAAGATTGCACGGAACAGCAGGCCCATAGCGAACATGCACACAGCATGCGTGGCGACGAGCGTGGACAGGACTGCGGAACAGTCGCGATTGGGCATTGCGTTTCCGGTTTTTTTGCCCCCACAGGGGTAGGTTCCGATTTAATTTTCTCTGAGTCGACCCTTTCATTCCACACGATACATCAGACCGTTATCGGCCTTAATCTAGAAGCGGACATACCCCCTCCGCGATTCTGACCGGACTTCATCTAAAAATAGCGCACCCGTGCGGGAGCGCTCTGAAGCTCAGTTACATCGTGAAGGAACAAACATGCTCCGTTCTAAACTTTTGAGTGCCGTTTTCGGCGCCAGCCTTTCTTTTGCCTTGATCTCCTCTGGCGCGGCTCTCGCCGCAGGCTCGCACGATGGCGGCCACAAACCGAATACCGGTCAACCCGGAGACGCGGCCAAGGTATCTCGCACCATCGAGATCACCATGTACGACAATTACTACGAGCCGCAATCCCTCGATATCAAAGAAGGTGAGACCGTCCGTTTCGTTATCCGAAATGCGGGCGAGTTCGTTCACGAGTTCAACATCGCCACCGCAGCGATGCACGAAGCGCACCGCCCCGAAATGATGATGATGGTGGAGCATGGTGTCCTTGAGCCCGACCGCATCAACTACGATGCCGCGAAAGCGATGCAGGCCTCTATGGGGCATGGCATGCACAAAGAAGGTAATAGTGTTCTGCTTGAGCCCGGCAAGTCGGGCGAGGTGATTTGGACTTTTCCTGATACGGGAGAGCTCGAGTTTGCCTGCAATGTGCCGGGACACTATGAAACCGGGATGCACGGTCCGGTTAAACTTGGCAACTGACCCAAGCGCACGCCTCACGCCACAAATCTAAGGAGTAGAGCAATGCCCAAACGGCTGTTGCGCCGAGCCTTTGTGCTCGGCGCCGGCCTGGCGGGCGCGCTTACGAGCGCCGCCAATGCCGGCGAATACAACCTCACCGTCGATCCAGTCATTGTCGACACAGGCACTTTCAAACGCACCGGGATCGGCTATAACGGCGCTACGCCGGGACCGGTCTTACGCTTCACCGAAGGCGAGGACGTCACCATCAACGTGGTGAACAATCTCGACGAGACGACCTCGATCCATTGGCACGGTCTGATCCTGCCATTCGATCAGGACGGGGTACCCGGGATCAGCTATCCGGGGATTCCCCCAGGTGAGACCTTCACTTACCGTTTTCCGATCGTGCAGAATGGCACTTACTGGTTTCATAGCCACAGCGGTTTCCAGGAACCGGATGGCGCTTACGGTTCGATCGTAATCGAACCAAAGAAGCGCGAGCCGTTCCAGTACGACAAGGAATATGTTGTGCAATTGACCGACGCTCATCCTCATCGGGGCAATCGGATCATGCGCAACCTGAAAATGATGCCGGACTACTACAACCGTCAGCAGCGCACTCTGTTTGACTTCCTAAAAGACGCCCGAGAGAAGGGGGTTGACACGGCACTCGCCGACCGTGCGGCCTGGGGCGACATGCGGATGATGCCGACCGATATCGAGGATCTCCAGGGCTTTACGCCACTGATCAATGGAAAGAGCACGGAACAGAACTGGACCGGCCTCTTCAAGCCGGGCGAACGGGTTCGTCTGCGCTTTATCAATTCCTCGGCAATGGCCTATTTCGACGTCCGGATCCCGGGCCTCAAGATGACCGTTGTGCAGGCGGACGGGAACAATGTTTTGCCAGTTCCAGTCGACGAGTTCCGGATCGCAGTCGCCGAGACCTATGACGTTCTCGTTCAGCCAAAAGAGGACCAAGCATACGCGATCTTTGCCGAATCCATGGGCCGAACAGCCTCCGTCCGGGCGACACTCGCAACCTCAGAGGGCATGGTTGCTGATGCCCCAGAGTTGCGTAAACCCAGCTTGCTGACCATGGCCGATATGGGAATGGCGCATGAAGGTATGGACCACGGCAGCATGTCCATGGGTGGAATGAGTCATACGATGCCTGACGGCCGCGCCATGCAGGGAATGAACCATGGAGCCATGAACCAGGGGCAGACGAATCATGGCACCGGGCAGATGTCCGACACACACAAGATGCCTGACGGCTCCTCAATGAAAGGCATGAGCCATGCCGGCACAGATCATTCAGGTGGCGGCGGGATGCCGACAATGAAACATGACGGAACGGCAATGGCGCAGGAAGGCCATACGATGCCTGACGGGTCGATAATGAAAGGCACGAGCCATGGCGGTATGAACCATGGGGCGCAGGGTATGATGGCCGAGGCCGACTCCTTTTATGCTCCGGGGAGCGGCCTGACGCCGTCGGCGGCCAATGGCGGCAAGTTCCTCTCCTACGATGATCTTCGTGCCCAGAAACCACTCTATGAGTACCGCGAGGCTACACGGGAGGTCGAACTTCGGTTGACTGGCAACATGGAGCGCTACATCTGGTCGATCAATGGCATCAAGTTTGCCGACGCCGATCCGATCCGGCTGAAATACGGCGAGCGGGTGCGCTTCAAGTTCGTCAACGAAACGATGATGACCCATCCAATGCATCTGCACGGGATGTGGTCGATTCTCGATACCGGAAAGGGCAAGTGGAACCCGATCAAGCATGTTGTAAGCGTAGCCCCTGGGACAACGGTCTTCATGGAGACGGAAGTTGACGCGCCGGGCCAGTGGGCCTTCCACTGCCACCTTTCCTACCACGCCGACAGCGGCATGTTCCGCAAGGTCGTGGTAGAAGGCGGCCCGAAGGACAAGTCGGCAGCCACCACGACCAACATGAAAACGGGGGGCTGAGTGATGAAGATCAGAATTGCTTCTCTCGCCGTGTTCGCAGCAATCCTATCTGACAGCCCAGCCTCAGCGGAGCAATGGTTCTGGGGCGTCCAGGCGGAACAGTTGGAATGGCGTAGCGGCGAAGGCTCACCGGCTTATGCCTGGGACCTCGATGCCTTCGCCGGAACCGATGAGTACAAATTCGTTGTCCGCAGCGAAGCAGAATACGGGACCAACGCAAACGCATTCGAAACGCTGGAAAACCAGCTTCGCCTGCAAGTGCCTGTGAGCACCTTCTTCGATGCTGTTGCCGGAGTGCGCTACGACAGCCCGGACGGAGGACCACGCCGAACGTATGGTGTGCTCGGGCTCAAGGGCCTCGCCAAGCAATGGTTTGAGGTAGATGCGGATCTGTATCTCTCGGAATATCCGTCTGCCCGCTTCGAGATCGAGTATGAAGGTCTTATCACTAACCAGATCATCTTCACCCCGAGCATCGAACTGGACCTGCCGCTGGCCGACGATGAGGCGACAGGGCGAGCTGCCTTTGGACCGAAACTGGAGATCGGCGGGCGCCTCAGCTATGACCTGCTTGATCGGGCCATCGCCCCATATGTCGGCGTTCACTGGGAGCGGACTCTCGGCGAAAGCGGGCGGCTGGTCCGGGACGAGGGAGAGGATGACGACGTGGTTTCCTTCGTCGTCGGGTTCCGGGTCATGTTCTGACCTGTATATCTCATCGACTACTCCGGCGGTCCACTTTGCCGGAGTAGTTGAAACCCAAAATACCGATATACTGCGAGAACCCTGAAGATGATCGATCCCCGGCATCCGTTCCTGGACGAAATCATTCATGCACTGGGCCACAAGATAGGACCATCGGTCCCTATGTGGCTGCACCCGGTAATGCATGTCGTATTGGTCTGGGCGCCGCTCGCCCTGGTTGCCGTGGGTTTATATTTCCTGGTCAAGGCGCTTTGGAACAATGCGCGCGCAAGGGCAAAATCACTCCCGTCCAAGCGAACCTATGCGCAGGGTGAAGCGGGGATATATGCGTTCGTGCTCAGTTACTCGGCACGGAAACAGGCAATGCTGATCGCAGCCGGCCTCCTCTCGCTTCCCATCCTGTATGCCACGCTCGAACTGCCGAAACTGATCATCAATAACGCACTATCGGAGGCTAGACCGGAATCAGTGATCGACCGGTTCGGCTTCTCGGAAACGACCCTACTATTCGTGCTCAGCGGATTGTATCTCCTCGCCATTGCCGCAAACGGCCTCGCCAAGTACTGGCTCAATGTTCGAAAAGGACGTGTCGGTGAGCGCCTTCTCCGTCGCCTTCGCCTGACCATATTCCGGCATTGGCAGCGCAGGGCTCACGGAGAGCGAGATACCGAAGTCATCCCACTGATCACACAGGAAATTGAGCCGATAGGCGGATTTGCTGCCGATGCGTTCGCTGTTCCCGTTTTCCAGGGCGGGACTCTGGCGACAATCTTGTTTTTCATGTTCCTCCAGGACCCCGTACTCGGCGCAGCCGCCCTGACCCTGCTGCCGGTTCAGCTTGCACTGATCCCTAAAATCCAGCGGCGTGTGAACGCGCTGACACGAACGAGAGTTTCCGGAACCCGGGCCTTCGGCCGAGAGCTTGGAGCTGTTTTGCAGGACAGTGGCGCCCCGCGTTCGTCCGGTATCCGGTTCTCCATACGCAAGAGGATCCGGTTTCTCGAGGAGGTGCGTGAAAAGATCTACCGCTGGAAATTCTTCCAGAAAGCGCTGAACAACTTCCTGACCTCGCTCACCCCGTTTTTCTTCTACTCCATCGGAGGGTACCTTGTCCTCGAGGGTCGCCTGACGATTGGCGCGCTTGTCGCCGCGCTTGCCGCCTACAAGGACATCTCAGCACCTCTGAGGGAGCTTTTTCAACATTATCAAATCCTTGAAGATGTGAAGATTCGCTACGCAGCACTTCAGGACTTCATTCACGAAACCCGCCACCAGAGCGGTGACGAAGAACTTGTGGATCTTGGCAACATGGAGCGGAGGACAGCATGAGACTGGATGTCATCAAGGGAAAACCGGCTCTCCGCGCCGGGCTCGCCATATTTGCCTCCCTGATGTTTTCAGAGGACTTCGGAGATGCGAATGCGGACATCTCCAAAGATGTCTTCGATGCCATCTCCATCGAGCAGCTCTCCGTCGAACCTGCCACGCAAGGGGCTTCGGCGCGGGTCAAGTTCGCCATTGAGAACGAGAGCGGACAGCCGCTCACGCTCACCGGGGTGAGTTCCGGCACAGCGTCGTCCGGTGCCTTGCGGCTGCGCTTTCCAATCACCGGAATGAGCCCTGTCCCCGAGCTGGCGATTCTGGATCGCGAACGCCTGGACCTCGGAACCTCGCATGTCGAAGCGGTGCTGCTTGATGTCCGGGAACCGATCAGTCATGGCGACACGGTTCATCTGACCCTTCACTTCCGCAGCTTCAGCATTCCCGTCGTCGCCCACGCCCATCCGTAACGCTCAACGGGTGTCGATGGCTTTGGAGGCGGAGCGTTCGGCCTAGCGGGTCGCCCTGTCACGAAGCCTCATCCTCAATGGCTGTGTTCGGTTTGCGGAGCCAGCCAACGAGCCAGATAGAACCGCTCGAAGACAAAGACCGAGATAATCGCCCCGGCCGCGTAAAACACGATCATTGGATCGGTATCCAGCTTCATCAGAGTGAATGCAGCAAGCACGGTGCCGTCAAATCCGAGCGCCAGCAGCAACACCGGCGCCGACGCTCCGGTCTCGTGGCGCCGGAAGCGGAACACACCCCAATGCACCACCATATCCATCACGAGGTAGAAGAATGCACCGAGTGACGCAATCCGGCTCAGGTCAAAGAAAACAGCGAGGATCGACGCGATCACCACGGTGTAGACCAGCGTGTGTCGCTGGATTGTCCCGGACATGCCGAAATGGCTGTGGGGGATCATCTTCATGTCCGTCAGCATGGCAAGCATGCGGGATACGGCGAAGACACTTGCGAGGACGCCTGAAACAGTGGCGACGGCTGCGAGGAGCACGGTCATATAAAAGCCGGTATTGCCAAAAGCCGGCTCGGCTGCTTCGGCTAGGGAATAGTCCTTTGCAGCAATGATTTCGTCGAGGCTTAAGCTCGAGCCGACCCCGAAAGCGACCAAAAGATAGGTTAGCACGCAAATCGCGATCGAGATCATGATAGCGCGGCCCACATTGCGATGCGGGTTCGTGATTTCGGCACCGCTATTGGTGATGGTCGTGAATCCTTTAAAGGCTAGGATTGCCAAGGCTACAGATGCGACGAAACCTATCGGGCCGAACGAGCTTCCGGGATTGGAGGAAGAGGCTGCAAAGCTGAAGCCGCTTGACCAGAGTGCGGCGATCCCGAACAGGGCAATACCGCCGATCTTGACAGCGGCCATCAAGATCGAGAACAACCCCACGGACCGGTTTCCGGCAATGTTAATCAGAAATGCGAACACGATGACCCCAACCGCGAGTATCGGCACCAACGGTCCGTCCGCGATATCGAAGGGGCGCAGCACATAAGTCGCGAAAGTTCTCGCAACGAGACTCTCGGCGATAACCATACTCAGCGCCATTAGGAGCGCGGCGCCGGCGGCGACTGCCCCCGGTCCGTAGCATTTTTGCAGGATCATTGCGATCCCGCCGGAAGAGGGCCAAGCGTTCGACATGCTGATGTAACTGTAGGCGCTGAACCCGGTGATTATGGCCCCAACGATGAAAGCCAGAGGAAACAAAGGCCCTGCCAGTTCTGCTATTTGTCCCGTCAAGGCGAAGATCCCGGCGCCGATCATGACTCCGGTTCCCATGGCGACGGCGCCACCGAGTGACAATGAGTCGGCTTGATAGCTTGCTTCGCGTTTTTCGTTTTTGGCGCTGTTCATTTGATCGAGTTCTCCTCAAGTGTTTGCGCGTAGGTTTCTGGGCTTCCGGCCCTGGTTCTCCAAAGACCGAAAATGATGCCTATACCCGACAAGAGTCCGAGCCCCGTGAGACTGAAAAGGATGTCCATACCGTCATCTTCTATCGCCCTGAGACCGGCGCCGGTATGCGATAGCAGGAACGTCGCCGGTATCATCCCGGCGGCGGTCGCGAGGGCAAACCACGACCGATCCAAGCGAGTGAGGCCTGCGGCATAGCTGATCACGTCGAAGGACACAGCCGGCAGCAAGCGGGCGATAAATACGACCGTGGTGAGGCCGACTTGGGAGTTCACCGTTCGCGGAAGCGAGATCGTCCCGATCCAGCGGCCAATCCGTTCTCGCCCGAACCGTCTGGCGAGTTCGAATGCGATTAGTGCGCCGATCTCGGCACCAGCAAGTGCGTATATAGTGCCCCATAGATGCCCGTAGACCGCTCCCGCCGCCAATGTGATCGGGGCGCTTGGTATGGGGCTGAACACGACAGCGGCTGCCATGATGAGCATGAGAATCACTGGACCCCATTGACCGGTATCCGCGATCTTGACCACGATTTGGTCGGCGGACCACCAAGGCACCGCTGAGGCGAGCGCATAGAGTAGTCCGGCCATGGATATGACCGTGACCGTTGCAGCTATGTGTTTGACCGGCAATGTGAAGCGATAGCCGAAGGTCAATTTTGAGGGCCTCCACTCGATGGAAGCGGATCTCCGAAGCGTGGGATGAAACGGGGTGTCCGTTCGGCATAGCGGCGATATTCTTCGCCGAAGGCGGCTTCGGCGGCCTTTTCTTCCGACAGTGACAGGCGCCAATACATGAACAGCAGAACGGGATACATCGCGATGGTGAGTAGCGTCGGCCATTGGACGAGAAACCCGGTCAGGATTGCGACGAAACCGACATACTGAGGATGCCGGATACGCGCATAGAGACCGGCTACGGCGAGCCTTCCCTCCTTTTGCGCCTGATGGAGGGCGGGCCATGCTGCTGATAGGAGAAGGAAGCCGATGCCGAGCAAGAGAAAACTTAGAAGGTGGAACGGCCCAAAATGGGGATTGTTTTCCCAGCCGAATATCATTTCCGGGAGATGCCCCGAATCATGAGCGAGCCAGTTGATATTCGGATAGGCGCTCTGCAGCCAGCCTGACAGCAGGTAGATGGTCAGAGGAAACCCGTACATCTCCGTGAATAGAGCGATCAAAAAGGCGCTGAAGGCACCAAAAGACCTCCAGTCGCGTTTCGTCTGCGGTTTGAAGAAGCTGAAAGCGAAAATGATAAACACGGCCGAATTGATGATCACCAATGACCACAATCCGTAGTCAGCCTGCGGCTCAGTCATTATTCCGCTCCCCGGCTTGTTCGCCGAATGATCTCGGTGTTTCGTTTCCTTTTTTCGATCTGGGGCTGTGATCGGAATCGGCCGGAGCTTCGTTGCCGTGCCCGTGTCCTCCATGCATGAAAACATGAAGCAACGGACATGCAAGAAGTAGGAGATAGGGGAGGTAGGGTACGGCTAACTGAATGTGGGCCGAGTGCTCTGTCCAGAGGAAGTATCCGGCGATTAGAATAAATCCTGCGTAAGCAATAGACCTGCGATTAAACAAGGAGTTCATTTATACCATCCAACCGACAGCTCCGAGGCTGTCGTTCAATGTGCTTCGAGTAACTGAGGAAGGGTAGATCCGGTATCGAATCCACCATTCATCTGACTACGACCATTTGATGCCCCACTCCGGAGAGTTGGAACCTCTTGACCACTGCGCCGCTCGAGATGTCGACCACCCAAGCTTCTGGGTTAGCTCTGGATGAGACTAGAGCCTGACCAGAATTCGGAATCGTGGTCACGTGATATGGCTCGGAACCTAGGGGGTAGGTCGTAATTGAGCCTGATTTTAGGTTTATGGACGCAACGGCATCGCTTCCTGTAACTGCGACAAACAGACGTTTTCCGTCATCTGACAGATCGAGACCGTGAACTTCACTATCGATGGCAATGTCTCGGAGAACTTTACCGGTGTTGACATCCAGCTCGATGACGCGGCCTGTGCCGGAATCTGCGATGTAAAGAGTTCCGGCACCCAGTCCGTACGCCATATGCTCAGGCGCTTCTCCTGCGAGAAAATTGCGCCTAACAAATGCGCGCGCAAGATCGACTTCGCTTACAGTCCCGTTCCCGGTGTTCGTCACAAAGGCCGTTTGGGATGACTGGTCAATGATTGAGTAATTAGGCATCGGGCCGGTTGGAACCCATCCGGTGACCTCATAGTTGCTCAAATCGATTATAGAGATGCCGTCGGCCCCCGGATGGGTGGCAACTGCATAGCGGCCATCTGGGGACATCGCCGTGTGATGTACTGCACCGGGAACTTCTAATCGACGAATGATAGTTCCTGAAGCTCGGTCGATGATGGAGAGGATGCTGATACCTGCAATGGCTGGCCCGATCGATTTTCCAGAGGCCCCATGATGGGCAGTATGCTCGCCAGCAGTTACGGAAGCTGGAGCCTCCACGGGTTTGTCCGTTTCTATGAAACTTCCGGCGACGAGAACGCCGGAATTCGCCGTCCCGGACAGACCGTGGACCGCTTCCAATCCGTCAATTCGGCGGATCGTAGATCCGTTTGCACCATCGACTACGAGAACCGAATCGGCACTCCCTTCCGGGACATAAATCGTCTGGGCATAAACCAAACTGGAGGTGACGCTTAGCATAGCGGTAGTAATGATCGCCCCAAATGGCTTAGAGAATGTGGATTTCAGGTGAGATGACAAAGCGCTAGCAAAGGAACTCGCTGTCACGAGACAGCACCGGGATCGCTGAGAAAATCTCGACGACATCGTTCACTCCATGGATTCTGGTCGTGACCCTCAGAGTTCACCCCCCCTGAGAGATCAGGTCCTTGTATATTTTTCAGATTGTTTGGCAGAGACCAGGCGGCCCGGAATTACGGAGGCACGCCTTAGCCCCATCAAACGGCTCGCCAATTGGCCAAGCCTCCGGAAAAACCATTAGATCGGGTTGCTCAACGATGGCGGCCTGAACAAACCAGACACAGGCAATCCGTCACCAAGGAAATTCGACTGGGAATGGAAATGTCTCGAAATAAGATGGAAAAGCCGCAAAACATCATTCGCGACGATAAAAGTCAGACAAGCGAATGTGAGATGACAACGCACCTCCGGATCGGAGGGAGAAGTGTTTTCTGAATCAGTGTCCTGTTCGTCAAAATCCTGCACGGTCAACTCGGTATGATGCGCTTGGGATTCCCACGGATCGATCACGACAGCATTGTTGGCAATTAGAGACAGAAAGGCCATTGCGACGAAAATTGGTGCCGCCCAATAAGCTCTCTGTCTGCCAAAAAGGCCAAGCATTCTCTATCTTCCTATTTTTGAGTAACTTGGACAATCTCAGCGTTTGGTGCCTTGATCCAGATCAAGAAGAAAGCGTACAGAAACACTTTCGCTACTCCTCATTCTCTCACCGGATCCCGTTTGCAAGTTGCAGAGCGCGAACGTACTTAACGATCATCTCGACTTGCTTCTCGGTCACGCCATTAACGGGCTTCATATCTCCGAACTGCCAATGATGGGCTCGTGCGCCGCGCAGGGCTGCGAGATAGAAGGATTCGTCGCTATGGTGGCCCGCCGCATATACACGATGCAGGAATGGAGGACCCTTGTCGGTCCCCACGCCATTTATTCCATGGCATGCTGCGCAGAATTTGTCGTAAGCGATTTTCCCAAATACTGCCGCGCCTTTCAGGTCCGGTTGTCTGACCTCCTGGCTCCATGCGGAAGTGGACAGAACCACTAACGCAATCGCAGTCGATATAAGGACGCGCAAATTATTCTCCCTTGTCCGAACGCGTGACTTTCTGTTGCCTTTGCTGAATTTCCCGTGGCCAGGTACTCTTGATGAAAGACAGCACGGCGACGATGCTACGGTCGTCGAGGATCTCGTCAAAGCCGGGCATGTCGCTCTCGTAACCGTTACCCACCAAAACGGCCGGACCGAATTTTGTCAGTTCGAAGATGATGCGATCCGGGTGATGCCACGTATGGCCGCTCTTATCGTGAGGCGGTGCGGGTAGCCGCCCGTCCGCTCTTCTTTGTCTCCAGGACGGCTGCCCCTCCAGATTCTGTCCGTGGCAAACTGCGCAATTTTCGGCGTAGATGATTTTCCCGGCGGTCACGAGCTCCGGATTGTTGGTATCCAACGCGGGGGCCGACGTATTGTTCTGTCCCTGCCAATAAAAAGCGGCCAAGCCGGTTCCGATAATCGCGACGATCGCAGCGGCCCCGAGTACGATGTTTCGGGCCTTCACCGCGAAAGAGCCTTCTTTCGATCCTCGAACTCTTCTCTGTCGATTTCCCCTCGTGCGAAACGCTCTTCAAGGATGCGCAAGGCGGAACCGGCACTGCTTCCAGACCCGAACAAGCGGCTGACGACAACAATTGCGACAATGATCAGTCCAAGCGCGACCAGCATCATGAATGGCCCCATGAACCAGCCGCCGTATATCATGTGTTCGCCGTAGAAACCGTCGCCTGGAGCTGCTGTCGCGGTGCGCGCGAGGGCCGCTGATCCAGCTAAAGCAGTTAGGCTGCAGATACCTTGTCGGATTAGCATGTTTTGTCCTCCCGTGTGCGTGAGCCTAGTGACGTATAAGGTTCCCGGAGCTACCGTCGCCGGAAAGATCGTTGATAATCGGACATTCAGGGCGATCGTCCCCAGCGCAATGATCGAGAAGGTGAACAAGAACCTCACGGAGATTTCTCAATTCGACGATCTTCACCTCGATCTCATCTAGGTTTTTCTGGGCAAGTCTCTTCACGTCGGCACTGCTCCTCCCCGAGTCCTCATAAAGCGACAGAAGCGTTCGACAATCATCGACGCAGAAACCAAGACTCCGGGCTCTTTGAACAAAGCGCAATTTGTGGATCTCGATGTCTCCATACTGCCGGTAACCGTTCTCGGAGCGTGGAGCCACAACCAAACCGATATCCTCGTAGTAGCGGATTGTCTTGACCGGCAGGTTCGACGCCCTTGATGCTTGACCTATATTCTTGAGAATGCTCATTTTTTCCTCACGAGCTGTAAGCGCCGGATGTGTGCGGCCCAGTAAGGTGCCACGTAGCCTTACTTTAGCCGGACTCGTTTGAGACGCAGCGCGTTGCCGACCACGGAAAGCGACGAAAGGCTCATGGCTGCCGCCGCAAGGATTGGAGACAACAGAATCCCAAAAACAGGATAGAGCACACCCGCAGCGATCGGCACGCCGGCTGCGTTGTAGATAAAGGCAAAGAACAGGTTTTGACGGATGTTTCGCATCGTCGCCGTCGACAGGTGACGCGCTCGTACGATGCCCTGTAGATCGCCCTTTACCAGCGTGAATCCAGCGCTCTCGATTGCAACATCGGCTCCGGTACCCATTGCAATGCCGACATCCGCCTGTGCCAGCGCCGGCGCGTCGTTCACACCGTCGCCAGCCATTGCAACCTTTTGGCCCTGCCCTTGGTGCTCCCGGACGATGTTGACCTTGTCTTCCGGCAAGACATCAGCGCGAAACTCCGCAATTCCAAGGCGATCGGCGACCGCTTTCGCGGTCCTGGCGTTGTCGCCAGTCGCCATAAGAATCCGTAGCCCGGCATCCCGCAGCGCCTTGAGTGCTGCCGGTGTAGTTTCCTTTATCGGGTCTGCCACTGCGATAAGACCGGCCGCCTTTTTGTCAATTACGACGAACATCACTGTCTCGCCGTCATTTTGACGGGCCTTGATCGCCTCGCCCAGTTCTCCGGTTTCAATGTTTCGTTTTGAAAGAAGTCTTTCGTTGCCGAGAGCGACCTCAGTTCCGTCGATACTGCCGACCACCCCCATACCCGTGATTGCTTCAAACTCACCGACAGAGCGTAGAGTAAGACCTCTTTCCTTTGCGCCCTTCACGATGGCTTCGGCAAGGGGGTGTTCCGAGCCGCGCTCCAAGCTTGCCGCGAGCGTCAGAAGCTCAGTTTCGTCAAATCCTTCCGCAGTTTCCACAGCAACCAGCTTTGGGCGCCCCTCGGTCAGAGTGCCCGTCTTGTCCACAACCAGTATAGAGACAGCGGAAAACCGTTCGAGAGCCTCGGCGTTCTTGATAAGCACGCCAGCTTCTGCGCCTCGGCCCGTCGCAGTCATGATGGACATCGGCGTTGCGAGCCCGAGCGCACAGGGGCAAGCAATGATCAGCACCGAAACGGCGACAACCAATGCATAGGCCATGGCCGGTGGCGGGCCCCATATTGACCAAGCAGCAAAAGCCGTGGCCGCTATCAAGATGACAGCAGGGACAAACCATCCGGCCACGGTGTCAGCTAGCCGCTGAATCGGCGCTCTGCTGCGTTGCGCCTGACTCACCATGTCGACGATTTGGCTGAGCAGGGTGTCCTTGCCGACGCGACGCGCTTCCATGATGATCGAACCCGACTGGTTGATCGTCGCGCCGGTCACGGTGTCTCCGGATGATTTCTCCGTGGGAATAGACTCGCCGGAGATCATCGACTCGTCAATCGATGTGCGACCTTCATGGACGACGCCATCGACGGGAACCTTTTCTCCCGGTCGGACGCGTAACCGGTTGCCGACGACCACTTGATCAAGATCAATCTCTTCCTCTGTTCCATCGTCCCGGACAATGATCGCAGTCTTTGCCGCAAGGCTCAGCAGGGCTTTGATTGCTCCCGACGTCTTTTCTCGAGCGGACAGTTCCATGATCTGACCGAGTAGAACCAGAATCACGATGACCGCTCCGGCCTCGTAATAGACACCGACCGACCCGTCACTGTTTCTGAAGCCATCGGGGAACGTCTGTGGCAGAATCGTTGCAATCAAACTGAAACCATATGCCGCCCCGACACCGAGTGCGATCAGGGAAAACATGTTCAGGTTTCGGGAGAGGAACGATTTCCAGCCACGCACGAAAAATGGCCAGCCGGACCAGAGTATGACCGGCGTTGCCAGAACGAGTTCAGCCCAACTCGCCATCTGTTCGCCGAGCCATTCGCGAACCGGTATGCCTAAGTGTGGCCCCATGGCCAAAACCAGAACGGGTAGAGTCAGGATCGCACCAACCCAGAATCGCTTGGTGAAATCGATCAGTTCAGGGTTTGGGCCCGCGTCGGCCGAGGGCAACAACGGTTCAAGCGCCATGCCGCAGATCGGACAGTCTCCGGGGCCTTCTTGAATGATCTCTGGATCCATCGGACAGGTGAAGAGGGTATCTTCCGGCATCGGCTCATGCGCTGGCCTGCCGGTCATATATGTATCGGGAGCTGCCAGGAATTTGTCTTCGCACAAGGACGAGCAGAAATAAAATTTCTCCCCGCCATGTTTTTGCATATGCGCGGCACTGGAGTGGTCAACCGACATGCCGCAGACCGGGTCCTCGCTCCTCAGATAACTCTCGGGGTCGGACTGGAACTTGGTCAGGCATTTTGGATTGCAAAAGTGATACAGGTGACCCGCATGATTGAGTGTCAGATCATCTTTTCTATGCTCGACAATCATGCCGCACACCGGATCCCGGGTAACAATCGTCTTCCCGGAACTCCGCGTTTCTGACGACAAATTGACCATAGTCTGCTCGCTTCCAGATCTATTTAGTTTGATGATAATTGACTCTGGTCCTTCCAGTTGGTGGAGGGTCAAGAGATATGATGGGAATTTTTTAGATAGTTAGATCGATGGTTTTTGGTGGCAGCTGTAAGAACATGCCTTAACTGTGGGCTGCTTGCTTAAATTATGAGAAGTTTTTAAAAAATTAATAATACTATCAATGCGTTATGACGTTATAAGTTTCGATCTTATCCGGGCTTGTTTGGCGATCCCCGTTGGGTCCGGGCTCTATTCCGCGTCCTTCGGTCGCTCCACGGAGCCCCGCAAGCGGGTCTCCGCCCATGCCGAAACGATCCCTATCGCGCAGCACCACTGCCCGCTTTGGGTCGCCTGTTGCCAAGATGAGCGCGAAGGCATTGAATCCCGTGACAGGAGGTAAGGAGCATTCTTTTGAGAGGATGCGACGATGCTTACCGACCATGATGATTTTGGAAGTTCCTCACTGCGTACACCCTGGAACAAGGGAAGATTGGTCGGCCAGAAGCGGCCACTCAAGCCGAAGGATGTCTGGTCAATCCGGGTGAGGCTTGAGATAGCGGGGAGCTTGCGTGACCTCGCTTTGTTCAATCTCGCTATCGACAGCAAGCTGCGGGCTTGCGACCTGGTGAGCCTGCGGGTCGATGATATTCTGTCCGACGGTCGTATTCGCGAGCGCACGACAGTTGTTCAACAGAAGACCGCACGTCCTGTCCAGTTTGAGATGACAGCGGCAACCCGGAACGCACTGGCCGCATGGATAGACCAAGCCGGACGACGTCCCGGCGACTATCTCTTCATCAGCCGGCTCCGCAAGAGCGCTCACTTGTCGACGCGCCAATACGCCCGGATTGTACATGGCTGGGTCGAGAGCGCCGGTCTCGATAGCTCGGCTTATGGGACGCACACCATGCGCCGGACCAAAGCGGCTCAGATCTATCGCAAGACCGGAAACTTGCGGGCCGTTCAGCTTCTACTCGGTCACACGAAGCTTGAGAGCACGGTGCGCTACCTCGGTATAGAGGTCGAAGACGCATTGGCGATATCAGAGCAGGTCGAATTATGAGGAACAGCCGCCGCTCGTGAACTGCGAGCGGCGGTCCTCATCCTGTAGGTGTTTGCCCATTGGACGCTCCGGAGCAACAGTCACCGCTACACGGAATGGGCAACCACTACTTTTTCGACCGCAGAAAAACCCTTCAGATATGATCGCCAAAACAGGTAATTGCAAAAGAGCCAAATTAGGCGATTCATGTTTTGTTCTGAGCATGATAAAATCTGGTTATGCTTTCACTTGTTTACCTTCGTCTGCGCCTCATTGATTCCGAGCAAAATCGCAACCGGGTTTACGAGCTTGAGATCGACCATGATCTATTTGGCGATATTACGGTAACGGCACGGTTTGGCCGACATGGATCCAAACTTCGGGATGTTGTTTCTGTAGCCAGCAACCTGGATGAAGCAAATCGCATCGCCACTTGCGCTCTACGCCGGCGCCTATCCGCACGGAGGCGTCTCGGAAGTGCTTATGTGCTCACGATGGCGAACGGCGAATGCGCGCCATTGGTAAGTCATTGGCAAAAAGCCGGCGGTGCCGATCAGCGCGGGGCCGTCAATTCGCGCATTAAGCAGCGAAAGCCCTATCTCGAGCCGGTCGAGCTACCATTGTTCGCCGCTTAAGGAACTCGACTGCTTCTCATCCTGTTGTGCCGAATAGGCGTTAGGCTTCGGGTGGGGAGCGGACATTCGCACCGAGGCGCACGACGACAACGCCAAGCCAGGTTCCGTTATTCGTTGGCTTTACAGCGAAAGGCGGCTTTTCGAGCTCAAGTCGGTCGTTGGCTCGAGTATTGCGGCCACTATTTGCGACACTCGAGCTATTGGTTTGGTTTTAAGCAGTTAGAACGTTGCACAATGGATGTTTTTTGCGACAAATTACCCTGCGCAACAGGATAATTTTTTTACGTCCATGTCGAAAGTCTGAGCAGCAAGCTTCAATCCTTCCACTGTTGTCAGGTAGGGAAAAATCATCGCCCCAAGGTCTTCATACGTCATACCCATTTTGATAGCCAAAGCTGCAGTTTGAATGCTGTCAGAACCTTCGGGCGCAAGAATATGCGCACCGACCAGCTTTTTCGTTTTCGCGTCTGCTACCAACTTTATTAGGCCACGTGTGTCACGAGCGGCCAATGCACGGGGCACATTGTCGAGAGTGAGAACAGAGGTGCGAATGTCCGAGCCCTGTTGCCTTGCTTGCGCTTCGGTGAGGCCAACACTGGCAATTTGCGGGTCGGTGAAGACCACAGCGGGCATGGCTGAATTATCGTAAGATACCGGGTTACTGTTCAGCGCATTCTTTGCGGCGATTTTCGCGCCATAGGCAGCCATGTAAACGAACTGGTCACGTCCTGTGACATCACCCGCTGCATAGACGTTTTCGCGCGTAGTGCGCAGCCTTTCATCGACTTTTACCCCGCCAACTTCGTTCAACTCGATACCAGCCAAGCCGAGATTGAGGCTTTCCACATTTGGCGCACGCCCTGTTGCGACCAGAACTTTTTCAGATGAAATTTCGCGGGTAACTCCCTTGTCCTGTACGCTCAAAATGACAGAGCCATTCCGCTCTTTGATGTGTTCATAGGAAATGCCGCTGACGACTTCGATGCCTTCATTTTCAAAATAGTTTGTCAGAGCTTCACCGATTTCGGGTTCAGCTTCAGGTAATAATCCACGTCGGCTAATCAGCGTTACTTTCACGCCTGCACGGGCAAATACTTGAGCAATTTCCGCGCCGATATAGCCCGCGCCGATAACCAAAAGAGATTCAGGTAGTGTTTCCAGTTCAAGAGCGGTCGTGCTGCTCAGATAGGAAATGCTTTCGATGCCCTTGATTGAGGGTAAAGCAGGCCGTGACCCTGTTGCGATGATGACCTTCTTTGCGTCTATGACATTGCCGCCAGCAGAGAGCGTTCCGTCATCGGAAAATTTTGCCTCTCCTTCAAGATAGGAAATAGCATCATAGGCGGGCAGAAGGTCGCTGTATTTCGCTTTGCGAAGATCATCGACCAGTGCTTGTTTTTGCTGAACAGTTGCAGCCCAATCTGACACCTGAGATGTGGCCTCAATTCCGTCGAAACGGTCTGCTGCCTGTCCTACATGAAGCACTTCAGCAGCGCGTATCAGTGCTTTTGACGGAACGCACCCGACATTGACACACGTTCCCCCGATTGTTCCAAATCCAATCAGAGCAACTCTTGCCCCTTCATCGGCAGCCGTGATGGCCGCAGAAAATCCCGCCGACCCCGCGCCGATGACAGCAACATCGAATTTCTCGCCTTTAGGCCCACAACAATCAGCCATGTTTTATACTTCTTCTCTCTTGAGCGGTGATTGTTTCATAAAAAGGTAGGTTGCACCGGAAGCGAGAAGCGCCACAATTATTGTGAATGTTCCAACATTCCCAAATCCAGCCATTGCTGAAAAACATTCGATCATCATCTATTATTCCTTTTTGTTTTATTGGGTTGAAGGGCGCGTTTTGCGCCATACAGCATAAATCGTGATGCCAATGAAAATGGCGAGCGCGGGCAGAAGAACGATGTCGAGATAGCCAACAATCGCTGAAAGACTGACCGCGCCAAGCAGTACGACCAACACGGGTGTGAAGCAGCACAGGGCAGCAATGACAGTGCCGATAAGCCCTGTTGCTAGCAGTTTATTGTTATTCATGACTGATTCCTTAAAACGTCCCAGAGGGAGCGGGCGACCTCATTTTCCCAGAGGGGCGCACTAAGAGCGCCGAGGAAAACAAGCGTCGCAATCGCAGTGAAAATCGTATTATTCCGATTACCAGTGATGCCGCATGGTGAGCGCCAGAGCTTTACCCAAGACCAAACGAGTGTCACAGCAACGACCAACAGGATGATTTCGCGATAGCGCACAAACGGGCCAAGGAAGGACAGCCAAGAGCCGCCCAGACCGACTATCGATAACGCCAAGGGCAAAATACAGCATGATGCTGACAAGCCAGCCAGTAGGATTGCGCCGCCAGTGACGGCAGACGTTAGCCCACCGTCATTGGTTTGCGGCGCTGAAATTGAATGTTCCGTTTGCTTCATATTTCAATTATGACTTCTGTAGTAACTACAGGAGCAAGAAGAAAATGGGTTGGCCTATCGGCAAGGCATCAGAGTTAAGTGGAGTGAGTATCGAAACCATTCGCTATTACGAACGGGAGGGCATCACACCAAAGCCAGCACGAACGGCGGCTGGCCGTCGTGATTATGACCCAGAGATTGTTTCTCGATTGCGTTTCGTGAAGCGGAGCAGAGAGCTTGGGTTCTCAATCTCAGACATTCGAACGCTGTTGGAACTTTCCCATTCAGACGCATCGACCTGCGAGGAGGCAGGAAAAATTGGTAGTGAGAATTTGACGCTTGTGCGTGCGAAGATTGCCGACCTTAGACATATGGAACAGGCGTTGCGTGAGCTTGTTGCATCGTGTCGCAAAGGTCGAAAAGATTGCCCGATGCTAAAAGAGCTTTTTCGTGGTTAGCTTTTACCTGATGGCCGCATAATAGAATGTATGAAACATTTGCGACATTCTTCGCACGGCCACTTTGTCCGCGTAGCTTCAACTGACTGGCCGCTTTGGGGCGGAAGCAGTCATCTGCAACATTTCCCGTTTTACGGCACTCGATCCCCTTACATAAAGCGCCGCTCCGCGTCCGGGCACGGTGCTCCATGCATCTCAAATCGCGCTCAAATCTTCTAAACCCTCGAACTGCGTGTGGCCCTGATAGAGCGGCTTCCGGTCGGCATTGCCCGCATTGGCATGCGCCTTACGGAAATGGTCGGATTTCGTCCAGGCGATGAAGGAATCGTAATCCTTCCACAGCGTGTCCGAGGCGTAGAGGGTGTGGTCTTCGGCTTCGGGGCCTTTGAGCAGGCGGAACTCGACGAAGCCCGGCACCTTAGTCGAGCTTGGAATCCCAAGTCTTCCAGATGGCACTCAGCCGGTCCGCTATGAAGGGCTCATCGCCCGGACTGCTGACGCCTGCGCCCGCGCACCCGCCATCAGGAAAGAGAAATCGCTACCTGACAGGATCAGACGAGCGCCTATCGAAATATAGCGCTGCATGTTCGCCGGATCGTAGACGCCGCCCATGCCCGGGTGTTTTCCGTGCTTCCGGCAAGCGGCGATCACGGTCTCATAGGCCGCGATCACGTCCTGATGGTCGAACTGGCCGGGGATCCCCATCTCCATCGTCAGGTCGCTGGTGCCGATCAGCAGGGCATCGACGCCGGGCACGGCTGCGATGGCGTCGGCATTGGCGATCGCTGTCGGCGTTTCCAGCATAAGCACCAGCAGGGTCTCGCGGTTCACGGCTTCTGCCGTTTCGGCCATTGCGTGCGAGACGAAGTCGAGCTGCGGCAGCGCCCCGGTCACAGAACGGTGACCGAGCGGCGGATAGCGGACATTGCTTACCATCTGCGCGGCGGTCTCCGCGTCGTCCACATGGGGCACTACAATGCCCTGAGCTCCGCCGTCGAGCACACGGGTGGCGTGGAAATGCTGGAAGCCGGGCACGCGCACGATTGGCGTGATCCCGGCATCCTGCGCCGCGACACAGATCTGCACCGCCATGTCGACGTCCATGGCGTTGTGTTCCATGTCGATGAACAGCCAGTCAAACCCTGCGGTTTTCATCGCTTTAGCGATGTCAACGGTCCGCGCCTGGCGCAGCCCCACACCGAGCGACAGCTCGCCAGCCCGCAGCCGGTCCAACGCGTGATTCCTGATATCAATCATCGGGTACTCTCCTCTTTTCTCGTCATGGTGCTGCCTTTTCCAGGATCAGATCGGACGCCTTCTCGGCGATCATCATTGTGGCGGCATTGGTGTTGGCCGAAACCATTGTTGGCATGACCGAGGCATCAACCACGCGCAGACCCTCGACACCGCAGACCCTCAGGGTCGGGTCGACAACGGCACCTGCATCGGTGCCCATCCGGCAGGTGCTGACCGCGTGGTAGACTGTGGCCCCCTTCGCCCGGGCATAGGCGAGCAATTCGTCGTCCGTCCGAATGTCCGGACCAGGAAGGGTCTCCGGCCCGCGATACTGCTCAAGGTCGTCACTCGACAGCAGCTTTCGGCCCCAACGAATCCCTTGGACGATTGCTCGCTGGTCGGCCAGGTCCGTCAGATAGTTTGGCTGGATTTCCGGCGCATCATCGGTATCCGAAGACAGCGCCCGGACATGCCCGGTGCTGTGGGGGCGCATCTGCCACACGCCGAGGGTCATGCCCGGCTCGCGCTGCAGCTGCCCGATGACGCCATCCGAGTAGCTTGCCGGTGTGAAGACGAACTGAAGATCGGGTTCCTCAAGTTCGTCGGAAGATCGCACAAAGGCACCGACATGGGCCGGGCTGAAGGCGAGCAGCCCCTTGCCGGTTGCCAGCCATCGCCCGATCTCCCAAAGCAGGCGGGGCCCACGGGCGCGTTCGTTTAACGTGATCGGCCGCGTCACCCGATGCACGACCCGGACTGCGTAGTGATCCTGGAGGCCCTGCCCGACCGACGGCAGTGCATGGACGATGTCGACGCCGATTCCGCGCAGGTGCTCGGGGTCTCCGATACCCGAGACCTGCAGCAATTGCGGGCTACCGATCGCACCGGCCGCCAGAATGACCTCCTGCGCCGCAGTCGCGGTGTGTGATTGTCCATACCGGCGATAGCGCACCCCAACCGCCCGGCGCCCCTCGAACACCACACGCTCCACATGAGCATGGCTGACGACCTCGAGGTTCGGCCGGTTGCGCACTGGGTGCAGGAAGCCGCTCGCCGCACTATGGCGTTTGCCGCTGCGGATCGTGCGCTGGTAATACGCCAGGCCTTCCTGACGCATACCATTATAGTCGGAGTTGCGCGGTAGCCCGAGGCTCTCGGCCCCGTCGATGAAGGCCTCGCAGATCGGGTGCCGTTCATGGATGTCGGAGACGTGCTGCGGTCCGCCGGCGCCATGGTAGGCGTCGCCGCCGGTCGAGCGGTCCTCCGCCCGGCGGAAATAGGGCAGGACATCCTCATAGGCCCAGCCGCGATTGCCAAGCTGCGCCCAGGTGTCGAAGTCCCGGTGCTGGCCGCGAACGTACAGGTGGCCGTTGATCGAACTCGATCCGCCGAGGACGCGTCCGCGCGGAAAGAAGATTGCGCGACCGTCGACACCGGCTCCAGGCGCCGTCGAGAAACACCAGTTGAATCGCGGATCCTGGAAAGTCTTCAGGAATCCGACCGGAGCCTGGACATAAGGATGGCGGTCGCTGCCGCCGGCCTCCAGCAGGAGCACGCGGATATTGGGATCGGCGCTCAGCCGGTTCGCCAGGACGCAGCCGGCAGTGCCGGCCCCGACGATCACGTAGTCAGCGGTCTCGCTCACCCAACCGCCGCCAAAGTCGGCGCTTCGCCGGCGATGGTCGTGCGCACCATTAGGCGCTTCTCGGTCGCACTCTCGAACGGTGTCGCCCGATGGATGACAGCCCTGTTGTCCCAAAGGATCAGGTCAAGGGGTCGCCATTTGTGCGCATAAACGAACCGCTCCTGCGTGGCGAATGCCATCAGCTCGTCGATCAAAGCCCGCCCTTCGTCTTCCGGCATACCTTCGACCCGCGCCGCATGGGCACCAAGATACAACGATCTGCCAAGATCGGACCCGTGGTCAATCACCATCGCCTGGCGGACCGGCGGTACCGCCGCACGTTCCTCGTCGGTCACCAGGTTCGGGTCAATCTTGGAACGGGAATAGGCGTAGTCATGAACCACGACCTTGCCCTCGACCGCCTGCTTCAACCGGTCGGGCAGCTCCGCATAGACCGCCCGCATGCTGATATACTCGGTGTCGCCGCCCTTGGACGGGATGATACGGGCTGACAACATCGAGGCCATGGCCGGCACCGCCTTGAAGGAGCTGTCGGCATGCCAGGAACGGTTGGCTCGATTGTTCAGAGACTGCCGGTCGCTCGGCGGCACGACGGTGCCATCGGCATCCATGTTGGACAGCACGATCAGCTTGCTGCCCGTTCCCACAGTACCGACTTTCGTGGTCTCCAAATCCCCGAAGCGCTCGCTGAAAGCGATTTGCTGGTCATCGGTGATCGGTTGATCACGAAAGACAAGAACCGAATGTCGGCGGAATGCTTCATTTATCTCGGAGAACACCGCTTCCGGGATCGGTGCCGACACGTCCAGCCCGGTGATTTCGGCCGCTAAGAGCGGATGCATCTGCTTGGTCCCAATCATGGCGTTCCCCCAATCCGTAGAACGTTATTTGCTGACCAAACCGTGACGCAACACGCTCCTCCGCGAAAGTAGGATAATACAGGAAATACCCTCCCGATTATCGGGACAATTAGTTGAGATGGGTGCCCAGATGCCTCTGGAGATGACCAAGGAAAGCCTCGAGTTTTCCAGGCAGGCGTGAAACGCGCCTGTAGACCGCGTAGATCTCCGCGCTGTAGCCGGCAGGATACAGCCGCAAGTCGTCGAAACAGATTTGCAGGCGCCCTGCCGCGACGTCCCAAGCGATCATCCATTCCGGCAGGAGCGCAAGGCCGAGGCCATCCAAAGCCGCCTGGCGCAGCACCTCCCCGCTGTTGGAGCGCAGAGACCCCGTGACCACGATGTCCCGACGTTTGCCGAGATGCTCGGACACCCAGACCGCCGGTTCAGCCTCTTGGCCATAGGTTAGGCAATTGTGGCGGTCCAGGTCGCTGAGGTCAGCGGGAGGCGCATGGTGTCGAAAGTATTCCGGGCTGGCACAGAGCATGCGCCGGTCGGTCGTCAGGCGCTGCCAATCGAGGGACTTCTCCGTCGGTTGCCCCAGACGGATGGCGATGTCGGTCCCATATGACGGGGCAATCTCCACAGTCTCGGTCAGATGCAGGTCGACCGAGACCTCGGGATACTCCGCCCGGAAGGATGGCAGGGTAGGCACGATATGCAGCATCCCGAAAGATCGCCGGGCGAGAATGCGCAGCACGCCCGATGGCGCCTCGGTGCTTTCGGAGATTTGCTCGATGATGGCATCCATGTCTCGAATCATCGGTATGATTCGGTCATAGAGCGCCTGACCCGCCTCGGTCACGGAAACGTGACGAGTGGTGCGGTTGAGCAAACCTATGCTTAGGTCAGCCTCTAAGTCCTGAAGGCGTTTCGAGGCTACCGTCTTCGACAACCCTAGCGAGCGACCTGCTGCCGAGATCGTCCCCCGCTCGACAACGCGGGCGAAAAGCTGAAGCGCTTGTAGACGGTCCATGGAATGTCTGACCCTTGGCCTGGATATTCTGGTGACGCCCACCGCAGCCCTACTTACCAAGGCAGTACTGGCCACACCTCATTCTTCGTATTTCTAATCGACGGCCGGCGTCAAAGCTAAAAGTCCGCTTTGGGTCGTGCCCCGTCGCTTTGACAGCCTAAACTACACTCGGAAGTTTCGCGCTTTTGTCAGCCGGGCCATTGGCCCGGCCCTATTGTTTTCGTGCGCCCGCTATCGCGGTCGCAGCGTGGGTCTAATAGGAATGATCAGGCGCAAAGCGCCCTATCTTGGCTTTCAATACAGGAAAGTTGCGAAGTACCTTCACGCGCGCACTACGGGGACATCCGCAAACTGTGTCGTGTAAGCAGGTGTCCGGCTTTCCTGACGCATCCCCCATCCCTTTGTTGCCGACGCCATGCCAGGCCTAATCGTTCCCCGGCCCATGCCGGAATTCACGGCGTCCATCGCGGCCATGAGGCGCTTTGACCGGTCAGTGTCGCGGCGGTCGAGTAGGGAGGGTTGAGCCTGGCCACGCGGAGTCAGGTCGGTAAGTATTACCCCGGCCTTGGCGTACCTAAAGCCGGGCTTCCAAATTCGGTCCAGTATCCGTGTCGCATGCCCGATCAATTCGAACGTGTCATCAGTTGCGGGCGAGACACTGGCCTGTCCGGATCCGCTGTAAGGTGGATCACCACGGAAAGGTGATGTTCGGGCGAAAACCTGCATATGCCCGGCGACTAGGCCCCCGCGGCGCAGCTTTTCACCAGCCCGCGTGACATAGGTCACCAGGGCGGACAGCAGTTCATCTTTCCCGATAACGGGTTGGCCGAACGAGCGAGTAACGGCAAGGCCCTTTTGTGGCTCCTCAAGCAAATCCAGCGACATGCAGGCCATGCCGCGCAGCTCGTGGATGATACGCTCACCAGTGACGGTGAGGAGGGACCGTGCCCGCTTTGTGTCCATGTCCCGAAGATCCGCGACGGAATGAACTCCGAGGGCGGTCAGCTTTGCCGCTGATCGCCGCCCGATGCCCCAGACTTCATCAACCGGCGTGCGCGTCATCAGCTTGTCCCGCACCTCCTGGTCCCGGAGATCGCACACGCTCGTCCCGTCAATCAGCGCTTTCTTTGCCGCGAAGTTCGCCAGTTTTGCGAGCGTCTTGGTCGGACCGATGCCGACACAGGTCGGAATACCCGTCCAGCGCTTCACGGTCGCACGGATCCCCTGTCCGTATTCAATCAGGTCGCGGTGCTCCATGCCCGTGAGGTCAAGGAAACTCTCATCAATCGAATAGATCTCGATGTCTGGCGTGAAGCAGGAGAGGCAATCAACGATCCGGGCGGACATATCGCCGTACAGCGCGTAATTGGATGACAGTACCCGGACGTTGTGCCGGCGGATAAGGTCGCGCACTTTGAACAAGGGCTCGCCCATCTTGACGCCAAGCGCCTTCAGCTCATTCGAGCGCGCAACGAAACAGCCGTCATTATTCGAAAGCACGCCGACCGGCACACCCTCCAGGCGCGGGTTGAATACCCGCTCGCATGAGACATAGAAGTTGTTGGCATCGACCAACGCGAAGACCGTCATCGCCTGTGAAACCGGATAGTGGCGGTGATGACACCCCATATCTCGAAACCGTCTCGGCCGGTTACTTCTGCAGGCTTATAGGCAGGATCCTCACAGTCTGGAACGAGCCAGGTGCGGCCGTGTTTAATGAGCAGCCGCTTGCAGACCAAATCACCGTCTAGAGCGGCAACTATCACGTCATTGTGCCGGGCTGTCAGCGATCGATCGACAATCGCCAGATCACCGTCATGGATGCCGGCTCTTGTCATCGAGTGGCCGTTTACCCGCAGCGTGAAACTGGCTGACGGGTGTGGAACCAGTATTTCGGCGAGATCGATCCGGTTTTCACCATGATCTTCCGCTGGACTGGGAAAACCGGCCGACAGGTTTGCTTCACCGTGGCCCAGCGTCGTTGCGCTCATTGAGACCGGCACCGGCATAGATAGCTCCATTATGTGGTCGATCAGGAATCCACAGAGAGGGATCGGCCGTCAATGTTCTTTTTTTGTTCACGGGTCCGCGTAGATGGGGAGGGGCGATGAGTTGCATTCTACGGAGTTTAAAATAAATATCGCGTAATGAACATTATGGGAAGGACCGCTAATGTATGAATTATATTAATTAATAAAATCAATAAGATGCTGTTTATCCCTAGATATGGCGATCCCCTGTCGGGGCCAGGCTCTACTCCGCTCCCTTCGGTCGCTCCACGGAGCCACGCAAGCGTGTCTCCGCCCATTCGGGTAACGATCCCTATCGCGCAGCGTAGACGCCGGCACCTGGCCGTGGCCCGATCTCGTAAACGGCACCGGGTATGAATGTTGAGATCCGCGCGCTGCGCGGACCCAGTTGAATATTTGACAGCCCGGCTTCCGCTGCGCTCTAGCCAGGCTGAACCTTTTTGTCTTTGTCCGCCCCAACAGTAGTCCAAGGCTCTGTCAATCGGCAGGCGCCGCGCTCCGCGCGTCATGCTCCAACGGCCCCGTGTCCTCGGCTGCGCCTGCGGGCCGCACCAGAGGCCGTTTTCGCACCAATTGACAGACCCTCGGCCGACCGTGGGCGGGGCTTCGCCCCACCCCCTCTGTTCAGTCTGAATTTGTAATTCAGACCAAACACAGC
>NZ_JACZFS010000074.1 GCF_014904795.1 Nisaea nitritireducens | reverse complement strand
CCTGCTCGTCGGCAATGACGATGTCTTCGATGTTGGAGACCGTTAGCCCGTCGAGATCGGAGCGTGTGTCGACATAAAGCGTGTCTTCGCCAGCACCGCCGTCAATGACGCCAGAGTCGCCTGCATAGATCGCGTCCGCGCCGTCGCCGCCGGACACGGTGTCCGTGCCGTCGGTGCCGTACAGAACGTCAGAACCTTCACCGCCATCCAGCTGGTCGTTGCCTGCGCCACCCGAGAGGGTATCGTCGCCAACGCCGCCTTGCAGCGTATCGTCACCGGCACCGCCAGTGATCTCGTCGTTGCCCGCACCGCCGTCGAGGCTGTCGTCACCGGCCAGGCCGTCGAGCGTATCGTTACCAGCCAAGCCGCTGAGCGTGTCACTGCCTTCGAAGCCGCTGATAGCGTCGTCGCCGTCTGTGGCTTGCTCGTCAGCAATGACAATGTCTTCAACGTTCGAGACCGTCAGTCCGTCGAGATCGGAGCGTGTGTCGACATAAAGCGTGTCGTTCCCGGCCCCGCCATCGATGACGCCGCTGTCGCCTGCATAGATCGCGTCCGCACCGTCACCACCTGACACGGTGTCCGTGCCCTCGGTGCCGTACAGAACGTCAGAACCTTCACCGCCATCCAGCTGGTCGTTGCCTGCGCCACCCGAGAGGGTATCGTCGCCAACGCCACCCTGCAGGGTGTCATCACCGGCACCGCCGGTGATCTCGTCGTTGCCCGCGCCGCCGTCGAGGTTGTCGTCACCGGCCAGGCCGTCGAGTGTGTCGTTACCGGCAAGGCCGGACAGGGTGTCACTGCCTTCGAAGCCGGAGATGGCGTCGTCGCCCTCGGTGGCCTGCTCGTCGGCGATGACGATGTCTTCGACGTTGGAGACCGTCAGGCCGTCGAGGTCGGAGCGTGTGTCGACATAGAGCGAGTCTTCGCCGGCTCCGCCGTCAATGACGCCTTCGGAACCGCCGTAAATGGCATCCGCGCCGTCGCCGCCGGACACGGTGTCGCTGCCGTCTTCGGCATGGATGGTATCGTCGCCAGCCCCACCGTCGATGACGTCGTTACCGGCACCGCCAGTGATCTCGTCGTTGCCTGCGCCGCCGTCGAGGCTGTCGTCGCCTGCGAGACCGTCGAGCGTATCGTTGCCGCCGAGGCCAGACAGTGTGTCTGCATCGGCAAAGCCGCTGATGGCGTCGTCGCCGTCTGTGGCCTGCTCGGCCGCGATGACGATGTCTTCGATGTTGGAGACCGTCAGGCCGTCGAGGTCGGAGCGTGTGTCGACATAAAGCGTGTCGTTCCCGGCACCGCCGTCGATGACGCCAGAGTCGCCGGCATAGATCGCATCCGCGCCGTCGCCACCGGACACGGTGTCCGTGCCCTCGGTGCCGTACAGAACGTCGGGACCTTCGCCGCCATCCAGCTGGTCGTTGCCCGCACCACCCGAGAGAGTGTCGGAACCAACGCCGCCTTGCAGCGTGTCATCACCAGCACCACCGGTGATCTGGTCATTGCCCGCGCCGCCATCGATGACGTCGTCGCCTGCCAGGCCATTGAGCGTATCGTTGCCGCCGAGACCGGAGAGCGTGTCACTGCCTTCGAAGCCAGAGATGGCGTCGTCGCCGTCGGTGGCCTGCTCGTCGGCAATGACGATATCTTCGATGTTGGAGACCGTCAGATTGTCGAGGTCGGAGCGGGTGTCGACATAGAGCGTGTCGTCGCCGGCACCGCCGTCAATGACGCCGCTGTCGCCTGCATAGATCGCGTCCGCGCCGTCGCCACCGGACACGGTGTCGCTGCCGTCTTCGGCATGGATGGTATCGTCGCCAGCGCCACCCTGGAGGGTGTCATCACCGGCACCGCCGGTGATCTCGTCGTTACCAGCGCCGCCATCGAGGCTGTCGTCACCAGCCAGACCGTCGAGCGTATCGTTGCCGGCAAGACCGGACAGGGTGTCTGAGCCTTCGAAGCCGCTGATGGCGTCGTCGCCCTCGGTCGCCTGCTCGTCCGCAATGACGATGTCTTCGATGTTGCTGACACTCAGCCCGTCGAGGTCGGAGCGGGTGTCGACATAAAGCGTGTCGTTCCCGGCACCGCCGTCAACCACACCGCTGTCACCAGCGTAGATCGCATCCGCGCCGTCGCCGCCGGAGACCGTGTCCGTCCCGTCGGTGCCGTACAGAACGTCGGAACCTTCACCGCCATCCAGCTGATCGTTGCCCGCACCACCCGAGAGAGTGTCGGAACCAACGCCGCCTTGCAGCGTGTCATCACCAGCACCACCGGTGATCTGGTCATTGCCCGCGCCGCCGTCGATGCTGTCGTCGCCTGCAAGACCATCGAGCGTATCGTTGCCGCCGAGACCAGACAGGGTGTCACTGCCTTCGAAGCCGCTGATGGCGTCGTCGCCGTCTGTCGCCTGCTCGTCCGCAATGACGATGTCTTCGATGTTGGAGAGCGTCAGACCGTCGAGGTCGGAGCGCGTGTCGACATAAAGCGTGTCTTCGCCAGCTCCGCCGTCAATGACGCCTTCGGAACCGCCGTAAATGGCATCGGCACCGTCGCCGGCACTGACGGTATCAACACCGTCTTCGGCATGGATGGTATCGTCGCCGGCCCCGCCGTCGATGACGTCGTTCCCGGCGCCACCGTCCAGCAGATCGGCATCCGCGCCACCCGACAGAGTGTCGCTGTCCGTGCCGCCATACAGCGTGTCTGAGCCTTCACCGCCGGAGAGGGCATCGCTGCCGGCACCGCCGGTGATCTCATCGTTGCCAGCACCGCCGTCGAGGCTGTCATCACCTGCGAGACCGTCGATGGTGTCGTCGCCGCCGAGGCCGGACAGGGTGTCTGCATCGGCAAAGCCTGAGATGGCGTCGTCGCCCTCAGTGGCCTGCTCGTCCGCAATGACGATGTCTTCGATGTTGGAGGCCGTCAGGCCGCCGAGATCGGAGCGTGTGTCGACATAGAGCGTGTCTTCGCCGGCACCGCCGTCGATGACGCCAGAGTCGCCGGCATAGATCGCGTCCGCGCCGTCGCCGCCGGAGACCGTGTCGGATCCGTCTTCGGCATGGATGGTGTCGTCGCCCGCGCCACCGTCGATGACGTCATCACCTGCGCCGCCGGTGATCTCATCGTTGCCAGCACCGCCGTCGAGGACATCGTCTCCCGCCAGGCCGTCGAGCGTATCGTTACCGCCGAGACCGGACAGCGTGTCACTGCCTTCGAAGCCGCTGATGGCGTCGTCGCCGTCTGTGGCTTGCTCGTCGGCAATAACGATGTCTTCGACGTTGGAGACCGTCAGACCGTCCAGGTCGGAGCGTGTGTCGACATAAAGCGTGTCCTCGCCGGCACCGCCGTCAATGACGCCAGTGTCGCCAGCATAGATAGCGTCTGCACCGTCACCACCGCTGACCGTGTCGGATCCCTCGGTCGCGTCGATGGTGTCGTCGCCCGCGCCACCGTCGATGACGTCGTTACCTGTACCGCCGTCCAGCAGATCGGCATCCGCGCCGCCCGACAGCGTGTCGCTGTCCGCGCCGCCATAAAGCGTGTCTGAGCCTTCGCCGCCGTCGATGGCATCACTGCCGGCACCGCCGGTGATCTCGTCATTGCCTGCACCGCCATATACAACGTCTGCGCCGTCGCCTGCGGAGACGGTGTCGTTGCCGTCGAGGGCGGAGATGGTATCGGCGTCGTCTGTGCCGGCGAGACTGTCATCGTCGCTCGTTCCGGTGATCGGCCCGGCGACGAAGCCGAGGCTTGTACCGTTTTCGTCGACGGAGACGTTGATCGATTCGAAATCGCCTTCGATGGAGAAATAATATTCGGGCCAGCTGTCTCCGCTCGTGTTGATGGCGACATAGGTCGTGCCGCGATAGACCCTCAGCGAGACCTGGTCTGGGTCGAGGCTGATGTCGGTCAGGAGCAGAGTGTCGCCGCTGTCCAGCTTGATGTGGTCGCCCTGGAAGTCGGAGGCCTTACCGCTGATCAGGTCGTTACCGGCACCGCCGTCAATGGTGTCGTACCCGCGGCCGGCTGCAATGGTGTCGTCGCCAGCACCGCCAGAAAGGCTGTCGTTGCCGTCTCCACCGGTGATCTGGTCGTTGCCCGCGCCGCCATAGATGGTGTCATGGCCATCGCCGCCATCCAGCTCATCCGCACCGTCGCCGCCATCGATCAGGTCGTTGCCGCCTTTGCCGGAAATGGTGTCGTCACCGGTCCCGCCAAGAAGGGTCTCGCTGCCATAATCACCGCGGACATAGTCGTTGCCGGCACCGCCATCGATGCTGTCGTTGCCGCCTTTGCCGGAGATCGTGTCGTCGCCTGCGCCGCCGGAGATCGTGTCTCTGCCGGACTCACCCTTGATGCTGTCATTGCCGGCACCGCCGTCGATGCTGTCGTTGCCGCCTCTGCCGGAAATAGTATCGTCGCCATCTCCACCGGAGATCAGGTCATTGCCCGACTCGCCGTTGATGCTGTCGTTTCCGGCGCCGCCGTCGATGCTGTCATTGCCGCCCCGTCCGGAGATGGTGTCGTCGCCCGCACCGCCGATCAGCGTGTCCTTGCCGCTGTCGCCGGACAGAAGGTCGTCGCCTGCGCCGCCATCGATCGTATCGCTGCCGCCCCGGCCATAAAGCGTGTCGTTGCCGTCACCGCCGATCAGCGCGTCATTTCCGTAATCGCCGGAGACGGTGTCGTCGCCCGCGCCGCCGTCCAGGCTGTCATTACCGCCCCGGCCCCGGATCAGGTCGTTGCCGTCGCCGCCGAGAATTGTGTCGTTGTTATAGTGGCCGGAGAGTGTGTCATCGCCGGCACCGCCATCGATGCTGTCATTACCGGCTCCGCCGGTGATCCGATCGTTGTCCGCGCCGCCATAGATGGTGTCGCTACCCTGGCCGCCGGTGATGGTGTCTCTGCCCGCGCCGCCGTCGAAATAATTATTGCCGCTCGTGTCGCGCAGCGCGTCGTTACCGCCATTGCCGATAATAGTATCGTTGCCGCGACCGCCGGAGAGGGTCTCCGCATCGTCGCCGCCATAGAGATAATCTTCGCCATCGTCGCCGAAAAGGCTGTTGCTGCCAGCACCGCCATAGAGCGTGTCGTCGCCGTCACCGCCGCTCAGCGTGTCGTTGTCATCTTCGCCGTATAGAATGTCTTCGTCATCACCACCCTTGAGGTAGTCGCTTCCGTCACCGCCGAAAAGCAGGTCGTTGCCGTCCGCCCCGGAGATCGTATCGCGATCGCCATACCCATAGATCGAATCGTCCTCGGACGAGCCGGTGATGGTGTCACGGCCGTCGTTACCGGTAATCAAACCGGATCTCTGGGTGTCATTATTGTGCGACGAGGGCCGTGCCATTCTTTGCTCCAGAGCGCGGGCGAAACCGGCTGGTTTCTCCGGCCGGGACTTCTGTTGACCATACGTTACCTTGAATAAATGCGTTTGAAGATAATTTCAATAAAAATTTATCTAAATACATCCTATCAGAAGGCGACATGATTTCGGAGTTTATCCGAAATCCCCTAAAAAATAGTTAGCTTCTTAAAGAAAATCAGAGCAATTCGCGGCCATGCAGTGGGCCGGAACTGGGTATCACAACGGTTCGTACTGTATGTATGGTCGCGGCTTTCATTCACAAGCCTGTTGAACGATGGGGTCCGGTCCTGCAACGTCGCTGACGGCGCCAGCATCTACGCGCCAGGTTGTTTTGTGCGTCATGGAATATATGCGGAGCGAAGCGGGTATGAGTATCAAGATCTGGGGGCGGCCGACATCCGCGCGGACACAGAAAGTGCTGCTGACGATGGCGGAACTGGGGCTGCCGCACGAGCTTGTTCTGGCCAGCGGGACGATGGGCGCGCAGGGCCATGTGGCGAAAGGCAATCAAGCTTTCGGTGTAGTGGATACGCCGGAATATCGGGCGATGAACCCGAACGGTACGGTGCCGACGATCCTGGATGATGGCTTTGTGCTCTGGGAATCGAACGCGATTCTGCAATATCTCGCCATGAAGTACGATCCGGACGGGTTCTACGGCTCGAACACAGAGCGCTTCGCTTCGGCAAGCCGCTGGATCATGTGGGAGAATAACGAGCTTATTCCGCCGATGCACACTTTGGTGAAACACACCATCAGGCTCCCCGAAGAGCAGCGCGAGCCACAGGTTGCGGAGACGGCGCGGGCGGCACTCACCCGGGCCTGGGATATTGTCGAGGATCAACTTTCCCGCACAGAACATATCGCGGATGACAGCTGGAGCTATGGCGATATCCCGATGACGATCCGGGTGCATCGCTGGGCACTTCTGGCAGGGCAGGATGCGCTTTCGCCGAATCTCGCCCGATATTACGGCCAGGTCTCTGCCCGGCCGAGTTTCGATGCGGTTCGCGACCCGGCGATGCATCTCGCCGGGTAATAATAGGCAGGTGGAATACCGGGGGCGGCGACTGCCCCCGGAAGCCGGATCCTAGATGAACGGCGTATCGATGTAATAGTGGCCGCCCTGCACGACTTTCTTCAGGTCGCTGCCATCCATCTCCCAATAGGAGACGCCGTCGTTGGCGGCGGACGTGACCTGGATATCCGCATTGCCATCGCCGTTGACGTCGGCAATGTCGGTGATGCTCTCGTCGGCGCCAAGAGACTTCACGAAGCCCTTGTTGGTCGCCATCGAGCCGTCCATTTCCCAAACTGTGACCGCACCGGTCGAGGTGTTTTCCGCCAGGATGTCCGCTCTGCCGTCGCCGTTGAAATCGGCGAGGCCGCGCACCGCCCAATCAGAAGTCATATCACCCGCATAGCCGGCGTTGAGCAACGTTGCTCCATCCATCTCCCAGACCGAGACAGCGTCGTTGGCACTGTTCCGGATCAGCATGTCGTCCGTGCCATCGCCATTGAAGTCTGCAAAGCCCTCGATCGACCAGTCGGCGCCGAGGGTGCCGACATAGCCCTTGTTCGATGCCAGGCCACCGTTCATTTCCCAGACCGAGATTTTGCCGTTGTCGGTATTGCGCAGGACCAGGTCGTCCGTGCCGTCGCCGTTCATGTCGGAGACGTGCTCGACATCCCACTCGGAATTCATAGCACCGGCATCGCTCTTGTTCGAGGCCGTGCCGCCGTTCATTTCCCAGACCGAGGCACTGCCGGTATTGGTGTTGCGCAGCAGCAGGTCATCCTTGCCGTCGCCGTTGAAGTCGGCAACCGATTCCAGCTCCCAGTCTGCACCGATGGTCCCGGCATCGCTCTTCTCGAGCGCCGTGGAGCCATCCATGCGCCAGACCGTAGCGGTTCCGTTGTCGTTCCGGGCGAGGAAATCTTCCTTGCCGTCGCCGTTGAAATCGCCGGTGCCGAGGATATCCCAGTTGTTGCCGAGGAAGCCGGAGAAGCCCTTGGCCGGCTCGGAGGTTCCATCGATCTCCCAGACCGAGACCGCGTCGGTGGCGCTGTTCCGGATCAGCAGATCGCTGATGCCGTCGCCGTTAAAGTCCTCGATGGCCTCGACCGACCAGTTATTGTCCATGGTGCCGAGACTGGTGCGGTCGACCACGACGGAGCCTTCCATGCTCCAGGCAGTGACCCGGCCGTTGTCGTCGTTGCGCCAGAGCATGTCCTCGTCGCCATCGCCGTCGATATCCGTCGAGGTCAAGAGGGACCAGCCGGATTCCCACGCAGCGTTCGCGGTGAGCTCGATCTGTTCGACATTCTGGAAGTCCGCACCGTCACGGGCATCCCGGATATTGATGAAGGCCCGGTCAAAGCCTTCGCCGCCGTCAATCACCTGATCGTCCGCATCGGCGTAGAGGCTGTCGTTGCCGTCGCCGCCATGCAGGCTGTCCGCACCTTCGTCGCCGCTGACGCGGTCATCGCCGGTGCCGCCATAGATGACATCGTCGCCCGCGAGGCCATTCAGGGTGTCGTTGCCGGCAAGACCGTCGAGGGTATCGTCGAGTTCGGTCGCGCCGAGCAAGTCGTCGTCTTCGGTGCCGTAGATGGCGCTAGCGAAGGTGAGGGTGGTGTCGCCATCGGCGGAAACACTCACGCTTTCGAAGCTGCCGATCAGCAGGAAGGATGTGTCCGGCACACCGTCATTGTCGGTGTCGATCCAGACCCGGGTGTTCGCGCCGTCCGCCACCAGGCTGACGTCGTCGTCCTCGAGAGCGAGGCCGGTCAGGGTGATCGAGTCGCCCTCCTGGTAGTCGCCGATCCGGTCGCCTTCCAGCTCTGCTGCCGTGCCGCGGAAGACATCGTTGCCGTCGCCGCCCACCAGGCTGTCCGCACCGGTGCCGCCGGAAATAACATCGTCACCGGCACCACCGATCAGGGTGTCGTTCAGGTTCGCTTCGGTGATCTGACGCAGCGAGACATTGTCGATCAGGGCGCCGTATTGGTCGGAGGTACCGTCCGCATCGCCGCCGCTGAAGGCGATGACATGGGCGCCCGCCGTCAGGCTGACGGACAGCGTCTGATGCGTCCATTCCTTGGCCGCGTCGTCGATCTTCAGCACCTGCTGGCCGTCGACCCAGACAGTGATCTCGCTGGTTTCCTCGACCTGATTGCCGAGCTGACGCGCGGCGAAGTCGAAGCTGAAGCGGAACTCGCCGTCTTCCGTGACATTGACGGTCTGTGCCATCAGCACATTGGTGTCGCCGTAGGTGCCACCGTTCTCCGGATGGCTGTCGAGCTCGGCGACATGATTGTCGTCCGCCCAGTCGTCCGGCTGCTGCGGCGCGCCGCCGAGGTTGCCCCGCTGAATTTCGATCGGAGCAGTGCCGCCGCTGGTCGGGGTCAGGTCTTCGGCCGTCCAGCCGTCGATGGCCGTGAAGGTGCCCCAGTTGCCGTGGTTCAGGTTGCCCGGGAGATTCTCGAAATCGCCATTGACGATCAATTCCGGTCCGAGCTCTTCGGAAGTGGTGGCATCGCCGCCGATCAGCGTGTCGTTGCCGTCGCCGCCATCGAGCAGATCGTTGCCGGCCCCGCCATTGAGAACGTCGTTGCCCTGTTGGCCATAGGCAACATCGTCGCCGTCGCCACCGATCAGGGTGTCGTCCGCCGTGGCCGAGAGACTCGGATCGGTGGTCACTTCGATGCTGCGGATCAGATAATCGCTGCTGTCATGGGCGTTGCCGTCATCGCCACCTGCATAGTCGGTTGCGGAGAAGACAAGCCTGTCGAAGCCGCCATCGACATCGATAGTGACCGTGGTTTCGTTGCCGCTGGCAGCCGTGAAATCATCCTGGCCGACAAGTTCGCCGTCCCGATATGCCGTCCAGCGTCCCTGCTCGCCGCCATTCCCCTCGGTGGAGAACAGCCGGAGGATGTCGACGCTGGCGCCGTTCGCCATGGTGTCGAAATCAACGATCAGTTCCTCGGAGAAGCCGAGTGCCGGGTCATAGCCGAGCTGATCCGGAATGCCGCCCGGGGTCATGGTGCCCTCGACGCCGAGCGCATCCCGTTCGATGACGATGTTGTCGACACTGGCGTCGCTCTGGCTGCCATCCGAAAGCGCCCGGGTCGCGGTGACCGTGAAGCCGCTGCCGGTCTCGCCGAAATTCGAGGAGTCGATGCGGACGGTTGCCGTCTCGACGTCTGAGGCGCTGACGACGTCGCCATAGAGCGTGTCGCTGCCAGCACCGCCTTCAAGACGGTCGCTGCCGAAGCTGCCGACAAGGGTGTCGCTGCCTTCACCGGCCGTCAGCGTATCGTCGCCCGTGCCGCCATCGAGGCTGTCGTTACCCGTGCCGCCACCCAGCGTATCGTCGCCGGAATTGCCGAGCACGGTATCGTCGCCCGCACCGCCGGTGACCGTGTCATCGCCCGCGCCGCCGGAAACCAGATCGTTCCCTTCGCCGCCATCGATGGTGTCGTTGCCGGCGAGCCCGTCGATCGTGTCGTCCTCACTGGTGCCGAGCAGGCTATCGTCGCCTTCGGTGGCCGCCTCATCGGGTACGAAGGAGAGGGTGGTCTTGCCGTGATGTCTATCCGCTTCAACCTCGGAGAACGCGCCATTCAGGACAAAGGTCGCCTCGGCATGGCCGTTATGGTTGGTGTCGATGGAGACCGTGGTCTTGCCGTCTGCAACCGTCAGGGTGATGTCGTCTTCGTCGATATTGTGATCGACGATCACCACATCGCCGTCATCGGCGCTGTAATCTTCCAGCACATCGCCGTCGAGATCCGAAAGCTCGCCGTAGAAGCTGTCCGCGCCGGAACCGCCGGAGAGCGTGTCGCTACCGGATTCGCCTTCCAGGAAGTCGTCGCCTTCGCCACCGACCAGGACATCGTTTCCGCTGCCGGCCGTCAGGATATCGTTGCCCTCGCCACCGTCGAGGCTGTCATCGCCGCGTCCGCCGCCGAGCGTATCCCGTCCTTCGCCACCGAGAACGGTGTCGTTACCGTCGCCGCCGGTGACCGTGTCATTGCCGGCCCCGCCGTCAAGCAGATCGTCGCCATCATCACCGGAAATGCTGTCGTTGCCGTCGCCGCCCGACATCGTGTCGTTGCCGTCATTGCCGCGCATATAGTCGCTGCCGCTGCCGCCATCGACGCTGTCGTCACCGTCGCCGGCGATCACGTAATCGTTGCCCGCTCCGGCATCGACCGTGTCATTGCCATCGCCCGCGAACAGACTGTCGTTTCCGTCGCCACCGATCATGGAGTCGTCGCCAGCCTGACCGGTCAGCTTGTCATCGCCGTCACCACCGTTCAGGACGTCGTTTCCGTCGCCGCCAGCCAATTCGTCGCGGTCTTCACCACCGTCGAGCGTGTCTGCGCCGCGGCCTCCGATCAGTGTATCTTTACCGTCGTTTCCGGCGAGGCTGTCCTCGCCATCGCCGCCATTCAGGTAATCCCTGTCGTCGCCACCCGAGATTGTGTCGTTACCGTCCCCGCCCTTGAGCTGGTCGTGGCCGACGCCGCCGTAGATCTGGTCTTCACCATCTCCGCCGGTGATCCGATCATGATCTCCGCCGCCGGAGATCGTATCGTCGCCCGCACCACCGAGGATATAGTCCCGGTCCTGGCCGCCATCGATGAAATCGTCGCCGTCGCCACCAGTAAGATAATCTCTGCCAGCGCCGCCGCTTAGGATGTCATTGCCTTCGCCACCGTCGAGGACATCGGCGTCTGCGCCACCATCCAGCACATCATCGCCTGTGCCGCCGGACAGGCGATCATAGCCGGCCCCGCCGCTGAGGGTGTCGTCACCCTCCTGGCCGTGCAGATAATCATTGCCGCCCATGCCGGAGACGAGGTCGTTGCCTTCACCGCCAAAGACTGTGTCGTGGTCATCCAGCGCGCTGACGGTATCGTCACCCTCGGTGCCGGTGATGTAGTCCTGGTAAGGCGTGCCGATGATGACCCGGCCCTGCACTTCCTCGGTAAAGACGAGATCCGTGCTGCCGTTGCCGTCGGTGGCAATGACGCCACGATATTCACCGTCGATCGTGAAGGTGGTGTCCGCGCTGCCGCTGCCGGTGCTGTCGATCGCGACCGTGGTCTGGCCATTATCGACTGTCAGGGTAACGGCTTCCGCGTCGAAGGTGGCATCTGTGACCGAAACCACTTCGCCGCCTTCATAATCCGCCAGCGTGTCGCCGTTCAGATCGTCCGCGCTGCCTTTGAAGAGGTCTTCGCCCTCGCCGCCGCGCAGCGTGTCGGCTCCTGTGCCGCCGTTAAGGGTGTCGGAGCCTTCGCCGCCCTCAAGGCTGTCGGCGCCGCTGCCGCCCTCAAGCACGTCTTCACCGGCACCGCCCTCAAGCGTGTCGGCATCGCTGCCGCCGGAAAGTGTGTCCGCGCCGGCACCGCCGATCAGGCTGTCCGCGCCGCTATTGCCGTCGAGCCTGTCGTCGCCCGCGCCGCCATCGACCGTATCGTCGCCGGAATTGCCGGCCAGCCAGTCATTGTCGGCACCGCCGTCGAGATAATCCTCGCCCTGGTTGCCCCAGAGCACGTCATTGCCGTCGCCGCCGATCAGCGTGGCGTCGTCATAGTCGTAACGGTTGCTGGCGAGGTCGAGTACATCGTCGCCCGCGCCGCCATCGATGACCTCGATGCCCTGCAGCCGCTCGCCGCCGAAATCGAGGGCGATATTGTCGTTGCCGTCGGTGCCGGTCAGCGTGTCGATGCCGGTATCGCCGTCATCCTTGTAATTGTCGTGCTGGGCATGGCCCGGGTTGGTCGGATCGAACGTTTCCGCAGCGCCGATCACGGTCGGGTTTTCCGGATCGCCGGTCTGGTGATGGCGGATATTGCTGTTCGAGTCGACGCTCCACTCGTAGAGGTCGCCACCTTCGCCGCCATTCAGGTCGTCCCGCCCGGCGCCGCCGGAAAGGGTGTCGGAACCTTCGCCGCCGACCAGCGTATCGTTACCGGCCCCGCCGTCGAGACGGTCATTCCCGGCTCCGCCGGAGAGCGTATCGCTGCCCTCGCCACCGAACAGGCTGTCATCGCCGTCGCCACCTTCGGCCACGTCGTTTCCGTCGCCGCCAACCAATGTGTCTGCGCCGTCGCCCGCGGTCAGAATGTCGTTACCGGTGCCGCCGTCGAGGCTGTCATTACCGGTGCCGCCGCCAAGAGTGTCTTCACCCTCGCCGCCGAGGACAGTGTCGTCGCCCGCACCGCCGGTGACCGTGTCGTCACCGTCCATGCCGTCGACCAGATCGTTGCCGTCGCCGCCATCGATAGTGTCGTTGCCGGCAAGACCGGTGATCGTGTCGTCGCTATCCGTGCCGACCAGGCTGTCATCGCCTTCCGTTGCCGTCACATCAGGCGAGAAGATCAGCGAGGTCGTACCGTCTTCCGTCACCGTGCTGACAGAGTTGAACTCGCCGGCCATGGTGAAGGTGGCGTCGGCGCTGCCGTCGCCATTGCTGTCGATCACGACGGTGGTTTCACCGTTGGCGACCGTCAGGGTCACTGCATCGTCGTCAAACTCGGCATTGGCGATGACGAGATCGCCGTCTTCCGGATTGTAGTCGGTGATCGCGTCGCCGTTCAGATCGGTGAGGGAGCCGACGAAGCTGTCCGCCCCGGCGCCGCCGGCAAGCGTATCAGCACCCGCACCGCCCTCAAGCAGATCGCCGCCGTCGCCGCCATCCAGCACATCGTCGCCGATTCCGCCGGAAAGCGCATCACTGCCGGCACCACCCGCAAGACTGTCCGAACCTTCGCCGCCGACCAGCGTATCGTTACCGGCCCCGCCGTCGAGCGTATCCGCGCCGTTGCCCGCGACCAGGCTGTCATCGCCTGCGCCGCCGTCCAGCGCATCATTACCCGTGCCGCCATCGAGAACGTCGTTCCCTGCGCCGCCATCGAGGGTGTCGTCGCCGTCACCGGCGGCAACTGCGTCGTCGCCCGCACCCGCCGCGAGGCTGTCGTTTCCTGTATGGCCGTCGAGGCTGTCATTGCCGTCGCCACCATCGAGCTGGTCATTGCCGTCGCCGCCACTGAGGGTGTCGTCACCCGCGCCGGCCGACAGGGTGTCGTTGCCGGTATGGCCGTCGAGACTGTCATTGTCCGCGCCGCCGTCGAGGAAATCATCCCCGTCGCCGCCACTCAGGGTGTCGTCACCCGCGCCTGCCGTCAGGATGTCGTTGCCGGTATGGCCATCAAGGCTGTCATTGCCGTCGCCGCCGCCGAGCGTATCGTTACCCTGGCCACCGAGAACGGTGTCGTCCCCGGCACCGCCGGTGACCGTGTCGTCACCATCCATGCCGTCGACCAGATCGTTGCCGGCGCCGCCATCGATGGTGTCGTTACCTGCAAGACCGGAGATCGTGTCGTCGCCATCCGTGCCGACCAGGCTGTCGTCACCTGGGGTCGCAGTGACTTCCGGCGAGAAGGAGATTGAGGTCTGGCCGTTTTCGGTCGTGGTCGTGGCCGAATGGTATTCGCCATTGACCGTGAAGGTCGCGTTTTCGCCACCCGCGTCGATGGAGACCGTGGTCTGGCCGTTCGCATAGGAGAGGGACACTGCGTCATCGTCGAATTCGGCATTGGCGATGATGAAGTCGCCTTCGTTCGCGTCGTAGTCGGCAATCAGATCGCCGTTCAGGTCGGCGACATCGCCAACAAAACTGTCCGCACCGGCTCCGCCGGAAAGTGTGTCCGCGCCGGCACCACCGATCAGGCTGTCCGCGCCGCTATTGCCGTCGAGCCTGTCGTCGCCCGCGCCGCCATCGACCGTATCGTCGCCGGAATTGCCGGCCAGCCAGTCATTGTCGGCGCCGCCGTCCAGATAATCCTCGCCCTGATTACCCCAGAGCACGTCATTGCCGTCGCCGCCGATCAGCGTGGCGTCGTCATAGTCATAACGGTTGCTGGCGAGGTCGAGCACATCGTCGCCTGCACCGCCGTCGATGACCTCGATGCCCTGCAGCCGCTCGCCGCCGAAATCGAGGGCAATATTGTCGTTGCCGTCGGTGCCGGTCAGCGTGTCGATGCCGGTATCGCCGTCATCCTTGTAATTGTCGTGCTGGGCATGGCCCGGATCGGTCGGGTTGAAGCTCTCCGCAGCGCCGACCATAGTCGGGTTCTCCGGATCGCCGGTCTGGTAGTGACGGATATTGCTGTTCGAGTCGACGCTCCACTCGTAGAGGTCGCCGCCTTCGCCGCCATTCAGGTCGTCCCGCCCGGCGCCGCCGGAAAGGGTGTCGGAACCTTCGCCGCCGACCAGCGTATCGTTACCGGCCCCGCCGTCGAGACGGTCATTCCCGGCATCGCCGGAGAGCGCGTCGCTGCCATTGCCGCCGAACAGGCTGTCATCGCCGTCGCCACCTTCGGCCACGTCGTTTCCGTCGCCGCCAACCAATGTGTCTGCGCCGTCGCCTGCGGTCAGAATGTCGTTACCGTCGCCGCCGTCGAGGCTGTCATTACCGGTGCCACCGCCAAGCGTATCCTCGCCCGCGCCACCAAGAACGGTGTCGTCGCCCGCACCGCCGGTGACCGTGTCGTCACCGTCCATGCCGTCGACCAGATCGTTGCCGTCGCCGCCATCGATGGTGTCGTTACCGGCGAGGCCGGTGATCGTGTCGTCGCCATCCGTGCCGATCAGGCTATCGTCACCCGGTGTCGCGGTGACGTCCGGCGAGAAGGAGATCGAGGTCTGGCCGTTCTCGGTCGTGGTCGTGACCGAATGGTATTCGCCGGAGACCGTGAAGGTCGCGTTTTCGCCACCCGCGTCAATGGTGACCGTGGTCTGGCCGTTCGCGTAGTCCAGCGTGACCGCATCGTCGCCAAATTCGGCATTGGCGATAACGAGATCGCCTTCATCAGCGTCGTAATCGGAGATCAGATCGCCATCCAGATCGGCGACGTTACCGACGAAGCTGTCAGCACCGGAGCCGCCCTCAAGCGCATCGGAACCGGCGCCGCCTTCGAGGACGTCGTTGCCTTCGCCAGCGGTCAGCGTGTCGTTGTCCGCTCCGCCATTGAGGCTATCATCGCCAATCCCGCCGCCAAGCGTATCCTCTCCCGCGCCACCAAGAACGGTGTCATCGCCCGCACCGCCGGTGACCGTGTCGTCCCCGTCCATGCCGTCGACCAGATCGTTGCCGTCGCCGCCATCAATGGTGTCGTTGCCGGCCAGGCCGGAAATCGTGTCGTCCCCGTCCGTGCCGACGAGGCTGTCATCGCCCGGTGTCGCGGTGACGTCGGGCGAGAAGGAGATCGAGGTCTGGCCGTTTTCGTTTGTGGTGGTGACCGAGTGATATTCGCCATCGACTGTGAAGGTCGCGTTTTCGCCGTCCGCGTCGATCGAGACCGTGGTCTGGCCGTTCTCGGCCGTCAGCGTGACTGCATCGTCGCCAAATTCGGCATAAGCAACGACGAGATCGCCGTCTTCCGCGCTGTAGTCCGCGATGTGGTCGCCGTTCAACTCGTTGAGGTTGCCCAGGAACTGATCGGCACCGGTGCCGCCGGCGTGGGTATCGTTGCCGAGGCCGCCGTTGAGCGTGTCATCACCCGCGCCGCCGACCAGCGAGTCGTCTCCGAATACGCCGTTCGCACTCGGTCCGCCGATTATGTAGTCGTCGCCTGCGCCGCCCTCGAGCGTGTCGTCCCCCGTGCCGCCGTTCAGGGTGTCGTTTCCACTGCCGCCATCGAGACTGTTGTCGCCGCCGGAGACGAACAGGATGTCGTCGCCATCGCCGCCGGACAGGGTATCGGATTCGGTCGAGTCGTAATAACCGCCGCCGATCAGCGTATCGTTGCCCGCACCGCCATCGAGGTTGTCCGCGCCGTCGCCGCCGGAGAGTGTGTCGTCGCCTTCGCCACCGATCAGGAAGTCGTCACCGTCGCCGCCTTCGGCGAGATCGTTGCCGGAACCGCCTTCAAGCGTGTCGTTACCTTCGCCAGCGGTCAGCGTGTCGTTATCTGCGCCGCCATCCAGGATGTCATCGCCGGTGCCGCCGCCGAGCGTGTCCTCGCCCGCGCCACCAAGAACGGTGTCGTCGCCCGCACCGCCGGTGACCGTGTCGTCACCGTCCATGCCGTCGACCAGATCGTTTCCGGCGCCGCCATCGATGGTGTCGTTGCCGGCAAGACCGGAAATCGTGTCGTCGCCATCCGTGCCGACGAGGCTGTCGTCACCTGGTGTCGCTGTAACGTCGGCCGAGAAGGCGAGGTATGTATTGTTGCCGTCCATCGTAGAGGTGACGGAGTTGAATTCGCCGACCATGGTGAAGGTCGCGTCATTGTCGTCATCGCCGTCGATATGGACGGTCGTCTTTCCGTCCGCGACCGTCAGGGTGACATCGCTGATATCGAATGCTGCCGGGGTGGAGCCGCCATCCGAATAGACTACAACCTTGTCGCCGGCATCGGCGTCATAGTCCGTGATGGTGTCGCCGTTCAGCTCCCAGATCTGGCCGGAGAAGGTATCGGCGCCAGCGCCGCCCTCCATGGTGTCGTTACCGCCACCACCGTCGAGCCGGTCGTCGCCATTGCCGCCCTGCAGCAGGTCGTCGTCGTTGTAATGGTTCTCGAAGAGGGTATCGTTTCCGTCACCGCCGATCAGCGTGTCATTGTGATCCCCGCCGATCATGAAGTCGTCGCCGTCGCCGCCGTCGAGCAGATCCTCGCCGTCGCCACTGAACAGGGAGTCGTTACCCACACCACCCGAAAGGGTGTCGTTACCGGCTCCGTCGCCAAGTCTGTCGTTGCCTTCGCCACCGATGATCAGATCATCGCCGTGGTCTCCGGTGCCGTAATGTACGGTGTCGTCGCCGGCCCCGCCGTAGACTGTATCGTCGCCCTCGCCAGTAAGGATCGAGTCGTCGCCTGCGCCGCCTTCGATCCTGTCATCGCCGTTGCCAGCATTGATCGTGTCATCACCGTCGCCACCAAGCAGGGTGTCGTCGCTGCCGGATCCAGCGGTTTCGGTGGTGAACTCAATGCTCTTGACCAGATAATCGCTGGCATCGCTGCCGCCATTCGGGCCGTCTGCATAATCGGTCGCGGTGAAGACAAGTTTGTCGAAGCCGCCCGCGACGTCGATCGTCAGTGTGGTGGAGCTGCCGCTATCGGCCTGGAAGTCGCTTTCGCCAACCACCTCACCGTCGCGATAGGCTGTCCAGTGACCCTGTTCGCCACCATTGCCTTCGTTGTTGAACAGGCGCGCGATCTCGACGGTTGCACCGGTGCCGAGATTGTCGAACTCGACGATCAGCTCTTCGGAGAAACCGAGGCCCGCATCGTAACCGAGCTGATTGCCCGGCCCGCCGGTATTGCCGTCGACGCCGAGTCCTTCCGAGCTTGAGGTCACATGATCGACGCTCGGCTCGCTGCGGCTGCCATCTTCGAGAGAACGGGTCGCGGTGATGCGGAAGCCGCTATCGGTGGAGGTGAAATTGCTGCCGTCGATGCGGCCGGTTTCGGTTTCCGGCTCGCCCGTGCCGTCACCGCCAACCAGGCTGTCATTGCCTTCGCCGCCTTCGAGCAGATCGTTTCCGGCGCCGCCATCAAGCGTATCGTCGCCTTCGCCAGCCGTCAGCGTGTCGTTGCCGGTGCCGCCATCAAGGCTGTCATTACCGGTGCCGCCGCCGAGCGTGTCTTCACCCGCGCCGCCAAGCACGGTGTCGTCGCCCGCACCGCCGGTGACCGTGTCGTCACCGGCCATGCCGTCGACCAGATCGTTTCCGGCTCCGCCGTCGATGGTGTCGTTGCCGGCAAGACCGGAAATCGTGTCGTCGCCATCCGTGCCGACCAGGCTGTCGTCACCTGGTGTCGCCGTAACGTCGGCCGAGAAGGAGATCGAGGTCTGGCCGTTCTCGATCGTGGTGGTGACCGAGTGATACTCTCCATTGACCGTGAAGGTGGAGTCCGTGCCGTCCGCGCTGATGGTGACCGTCGTCTCGCCATCAGCGTAGTCGAGGGAGATCGCGTCATCGCCGAATTCGGAATTGGCGATGACAAGGTCACCGTCTTCCGGGTTGTAATCCGTGATGCTGTCGCCGTTCAGGTCGGAGAGATCGCCAACAAAGCTGTCCGCGCCGCTGCCGCCCGCGAGTGTGTCGGCATCCGCGCCGCCTTCAAGGACGTCATCGCCGGTGCCGCCATCAAGGCTGTCGGCGCCGGTATTGCCGCTGAGCGTATCGTCGCCCGCCTCGCCGAAAATCCGATCGTCGCCATCGCCGCCCTCTGCGAGATCGTTTCCGGAACCGCCAACAAGCGTGTCTTCGCCTTCGCCAGCCGTCAGCGTGTCGTTTCCGGTGCCGCCATCCAGGCTGTCGTTGCCAAGACCACCGCCGAGCGTGTCTTCACCCGCGCCGCCAAGCACGGTGTCGTCGCCCGCACCGCCGGTGACCGTGTCGTCACCGTCCATGCCGTCGACCAGATCGTTGCCGTCGCCGCCATCGATGGTGTCGTTACCTGCAAGACCGGAGATCGTGTCGTCCCCGTCCGTGCCGACGAGGCTGTCATCGCCCGGCGTCGCGGTAGCTTCCGTGGTTTTATGGAACTGGATGTAGCTGTCCGCGTGCTCGGAATCGGCGGTATCGACCGTAGACGAGCTGTATTCTCCGACCAGAGTGAAGCTCGCCTCGGCGGTTCCGTCGCCATCCAGATCGATATCGACAGTCGTGTTGCCGTTCTCGACGGTAAGGGAAATATCTTCCTGATCGACCTTTTCGCTGGTCCGTACGACGTCCCCTTCTTCGGCATCGAAATCGACGATGGTATCGCCGTCGAGGGTCTCCATGCCGCCGCTGAAGGTATCCGCGCCTGCGCCACCGATTAAGGTGTCGGCGCCCTGATGGGCATCGATGCCGTCGTCGCCATCTCCGCCATAGATCAGGTCGTCTCCGGCCCCGCCAAGCGGATTATCATTGCCGTCGCCGCCATAGATCGTGTCGTTTCCGTTGCCGCCAAAGGCAATGTCGCGAAGCTCGCCTCCATAGATCAGGTCGTCGCCGTCGCCGCCGTTGACGTATCCGCCGCCTTCACCCTGGTCGACTGTATCGTTGCCGCTGCCGGCAAAAATATAATCCGTGCCGCCGCCGCCCTGCACGCTGTCATCGCCGTCGCCGGCATTGATCGTATCGTTATCGGCGCCGCCATCGATGACGTCGTCGCCGCTGCCGCCGTATAAAGTGTCTTCGCCTTCGCCCGCGGTCAGCGTGTCGTTTCCGGTTCCGCCGTCGAGGTAGTCGTTACCGGTACCGCCGCCGAGCGTGTCTTCTCCGTCGCCGCCAAGCACGGTGTCGTCGCCCGCACCGCCGGTGACCGTGTCGTCACCGTCCATGCCGTCGACCAGATCGTTTCCGGCGCCGCCGTCGATCGTATCGTTGCCGGCAAGACCGGAAATCGTGTCGTCCCCGTCCGTGCCGACGAGGCTGTCATCGCCCGGCGTCGCGCCGCCGACGCTGGTGTCATCGTCGTTGCCGAAGAAGATACGGGTGTTGCCGTCGACCTCGGTTGTTGTGACAGCGTTGTAGTCGCCGAGGACAGTGAAGGTCGTGTCCGCTGTCCCGTTACCCGTGGTATCGACGGAAACCGTGGTTTTGCCGTCCGCGGATTCAAACGAGAAGGCATCGGCGCTCAGCTCAACGCCGTCGATCTGGATGACATCGCCGCCGGCCTGATCATAGTCGGCGATGGTCTCGCCATTCAGCTCTGCCGCCGTGCCCGCGAAGGTATCCGCGCCGTCACCGCCATAAAGCAGATCGCTGCCCGCGCCGCCCCGGACCACATCGTCGCCGGTGCCGCCGAGGACGGTATCGTCACCCGCGCCGCCATCGACCGTATCGTCCCCGGCGCTGCCGAACAGAAGATCGCTGTCGTCGCCGCCGTCGACCGAGTCGTTTCCTTCGCCGCCAACCAGCGTGTCGCTGCCCGCGCCGCCAAGAAGGGTATCTTCGCCTTCTTCGCCGAGCATGAGGTCTTCGCCCTCGCCGCCCAGCATAGAGTCATTGCCGATACCGCCAACCAATGTGTCGTTGCCGGTGCCGCCGTCGATGGTGTCGTCGCCAGCGCCGCCGAAGGCTACGTCGTTGCCCGCGCCGCCATCGAGAAGGTCGTTGCCGCTGGCCGCGACACTGTCGTCGCCGCCAGTGGTGTCGTCGCCGATCAACACATCGTCGTCGTCACCGCCGCTCAGCGTATCGTCGCCGCCATCGCCGGAAATCGTATCGTCGCCGGTGCCGCCGGTGACTGTGAAGTCATCTTCGTCGAAACCGCCGTCGGTGGTGTCCTCGCCAACCACGGTGTCATCGTCATCGGATCCGGAAACACTGTCGTCGCCATCGGAGCCGGAGACGCTGTCATCACCGTCGGATCCGGAAACAGAGTCGTCGCCGTCGGAACCCGAGACAGAGTCATCGCCGTCGGAGCCCGAGATACTGTCGTCGCCGTCGGAGCCAGAGACGCTGTCGTCACCGTCGGATCCGGAGACGCTGTCGTCACCGTCAGAGCCGGAGCCAGAGACGCTGTCGTCACCGTCGGATCCGGAGACGCTGTCGTCACCGTCAGAGCCGGAGACAGAGTCGTCACCGTCGGATCCGGAAACGCTGTCGTCACCGTCGGAGCCAGAGACACTGTCATCACCGTCGGATCCGGAAACACTGTCGTCGCCGTCGGAGCCGGAGACAGAGTCGTCGCCGTCGGAGCCGGAAACACTGTCGTCACCGTCGGATCCGGAGACGCTGTCGTCACCGTCAGAGCCGGAGACAGAGTCGTCGCCGTCGGATCCGGAGACGCTGTCATCACCGTCAGAGCCTGAGACAGAGTCATCGCCGTCTGAACCGGAGACGCTGTCATCACCATCAGAGCCTGAGACAGAGTCATCGCCGTCTGAACCGGAGACGCTGTCATCACCATCAGAGCCTGAGACACTATCGTCGCCGTCGGAGCCGGAGATACTGTCGTCGCCGTCGGAGCCGGAGACACTGTCGTCACCGTCAGAGCCTGAGACAGAGTCGTCCCCGTCAGAGCCGGAGACACTGTCTTCGTCTTCCTGGAATTCGTTCCAGTCGTCGCCGATCACGGTATCTTCGACATCGTCACCGAAGAGCGTGTCGTTGCCGGCTTCGCCGGAGAGAGTATCGTCGCCATCGCCGCCGATCAGCAGGTCGTCGTCGCTTCCGCCGACAAGACTGTCGTTCCCGTCGCCGCCCTCAAGCGTATCGTCGCCCGCATCGCCTGACAGGCTGTCGTTACCGGTACCGCCATCCAGGCTGTCGTCGCCAGAGCCGCCTTCGGCGACATCGTCGCCGCTGCCGCCAACCAGAGTGTCGTCGCCTGCGCCGGCCGTCAGCGTGTCGTTATCCGCGCCGCCATCCAGGCTGTCATTACCGTCGCCGCCACCGAGCGTGTCTTCGCCGTCGCCGCCGAGAACCGTGTCGTCACCGGCGCCACCGGTCACCGTGTCGTTGCCGTCTCCGCCATCGACCAGATCGTTTCCGTCGCCGCCATCAAGCGTGTCATCGCCCGCGCCGCCGAGAACGGTGTCGTCACCCGCGCCGCCATCGGCACTGTCGTTGCCATCGCCACCATCGACCGTGTCCTGGCCCGCGCCACCATCGAGCACGTCATCGTCCGCGCCGCCGTCGAGGCTGTCGTTACCGTCACCGCCGTCAAGCGTATCCTGGCCTTCATTGCCGAGCACGGTATCGTCGCCCGCACCACCGGCGAGGCTGTCATCGCCCGCGCCACCATCGACCAGATCGTTCCCGTCGCCGCCGTCGAGCGTGTCATCGCCGTCGCCGCCGAGAACAGTGTCATCGCCGGAACCGCCATCGGCGCTGTCATTACCGTCGCCGCCGAGCACGGTGTCATCGCCGCTACCGCCGTCGATGACATCATTGCCCGTGCCGCCATCGACCAGATCGTCGTCCGCGCCACCGTCGAGCGTATCGTCGCCCGCGCCGCCGCTGACACTATCCGCGCCGTCGCCGCCTTCTAGGACGTCATCTCCGTCGCCGCCGTCGATCGTATCGTTGCCGGCATCGGCGTCGATGCTGTCATTGCCGACACCGCCGTCGAGACTGTCGTTGCCGAGGCCGCCGAGCAGCGTATCGTCGCCGCCTTCGCCATCCATGGTGTCGTTGCCGTCGCCACCGATGAGGAAATCGTCGCCGTCACCGCCGGAAATATCATCGCTGCCGGCACCGCCGTTAATTGTGTCGTCGTCGTCGGTTCCGGAAAGGGTATCGTCGAGGGAATCCGTGCTGAATTTCAGCTCGGTATTGCCGCCGTTCTGGGTTACCTGGGCGCCAAGGAACTCACCATTGACTGTGAAGGTCACATCCGGCGAGCCGGCACCATTGGTATCGATTTGAACCGTGGTCTGGCCGTTTGCGGGCGTGAGTGTGACGGCGCTTTCGGAGAATTGCGTATCGTTGAAGCGCAGAACGTCCTGATCGTCATAATCCGCGATCAGATCGCCGTCGAAAGAGTCTGGCGTGCCTGAGAAAGTGTCCGCTCCGGAGCCGCCGACCAGCGTATCGCTGCCCGCGCCGCCATCCAGCAGATCGTCGCCGGACCCGCCGACAAGGGAGTCGCCGCCGTCGCCGCCAAGCAGCACGTCGTTGCCGCCGTCACCGGACAGCGTATCGTCTCCGGCGCCGCCCTCGAACCGGTCTGCATAAGCACTGCCGTTAACCTGATCATTGCCGGCGCCTGCATTGAAGCCGAGTCCGATGAAATCCGCATCGATGATGTCGTCACCGCTGCTGATGTCGTTAAAGACATCCATCAACTGTGTGTCGGTAACGGTCACGCCGTCGTCGGTGAATTCGAACCCTTCGACGCGGCGGAAATCCTCGGTCCAGCGCTGGATCTGAACCAGATCGTCGTAATCGTCCAGGCTGGCTGCGCCAGGCTGCCAGACAGAAACATTCAGCGTCGATCCATCGAGCGAGAAAGTGGTGTTCTGGAGGATATCGTCGCCGACGATCTGAAGGCTGTCGGCCTCTCCGCCATCTCTGTCGTATGGCGAGTAGACGGTGCCGAGCGGTGACTGGCCCGTGAAGACATATTCGTCGAGGATCGTGTCGCGGCCTTCGCCTGCCCGGTAGACATAGGTGTCATTACCGCCGCCGCCACGCAACTCGTCATCGCCAGCTCCACCGGAGAGCGTATCGCTTGCGGCGGATTCATTGATTGTGCCGCGCTGACCGGCACTGCCGCGAATGGTGTCGTCGCCGTCATTGCCCATAAGGACATCTTCACCGGCGCCACCGTCGATAAAGTCGTCACCGGCACCGCCGCTGATCGTGTCCTTGCCGGACCCGCCAAAAACCGTATCCGCGCCGTCGCCGCCGTCGCCCAGATTGTTACCGTTGCCGAGACGGATGGTGTCATCGCCATCGCCGCCGGAAAGCGTGTCGTTGCCGCCCGCAGCGGAGAGGGAGTCGTTCCCGCCGGCACCGTCCATTTCGGTGTTGTCAGCGCCGCTCCAGGTCAGCGTGTCGTCCCCGGCACTGCCGGAAATGTCCTGCAGGATATCGGTGACATCCATCTGGCTGCCGTCGTCGAACTCGAACGTTTCGATTCGGTTCAGCGAGTCACGCCAGTCGACGATAGTGATCTGGTCGTCCAGATCGAGGATATCCGTCGCGCCATCGCGAATGCCGACGATCAAATCGTCGCCGACAAGATCGATCCAGATGTCGCTTGCGGTTATTCCGTCTTCGAAAGAGAGAACATCATTGCCGGCAAATTCGTCGCGCGTGAAGAGGACGACCTGGTCGCCCGGCGCCATCTGAGTGCGAATGTACTCGTCGTGGATCTGGTCCTGGCCGTCACCGGTCCCGTATCGGTAGACATCGTCACCGCCGCCGCCGCGCAGGGTATCCGCACCGGTGCCGCCACTCAGGGTGTCGTTTCCGGTCTCCTCGTTGATGTTGCCTTGCTCGCCGCCGGAGCCGCGCAGCAGATCGTCACCGTCACCACCTTCGAGGCTGTCATCGCCGTCACCGCCATCGACGGTGTCGTCACCGGAGCCGCCACCGAGTGTATCGTCGCCATCTTCGCCAAAGAGGACGTCGCTGCCCTCGTCGCCGAAAATGTCGTCACTGCCGGCTCCGGCATTCACGGTATCGGAGCCGACTCCGCCGTCGATTGAATCAGATCCGGAACCCGAGCTGACCGAGTCGTCACCGTCTCCGGACGAGACCGTGATTTCCTCGCTGCTGCTCCAGTCGATTGTGTCGGCACCGTTGGAGCCGGAGATGTTTTCCAGGATGTCGGCCGAGGTCCAGACCGTTCCGTCGTCGAATTCAAACTGCTCGATCCGGGTCTCTGTGTCTTCCCAGCCCTGGATCACCACCAGATCATCGGAATCAAACAGATCGACGCCTGGTTGCCTGATAGCGACATAAAGATCGCCGCCGCTGACCGTGATCCAGAGATCGTCGGCCGAGAGTCCCGAGCCGAAGCGGAGCGTGTCGAAACCGCCATCCACCTGCTGCACCGGCTGCAGACCGCCCAGAGGATTCTTCGGATAAATGTGATATTCGTCGAGGATTTCGTCCCGGCCGCCGCCGATCCGGAACTCGTAGGTGTCATTACCGCCACCAGCGCGCAGGGTATCGTTACCCGCGCCGCCGTCTAGCGTATCGTCATAGGCGAGTTCGTTGACCGACGTTTCCGCGCCCGCGCTGCCGAGCAGCAGGTCATCACCGAGGCCGCCGACGAGCGAGTCCGCTCCGGCGCCACCATCAATCGTGTCCGCACCCGCGCCGCCGTTTATGGTGTCCGCATCAGCGGTACCATTCAGATTGTCGTTTCCGTTCGTTCCGTTCAGCTCAGCCATTTAATCTCTCGCGGAGAGCAGATGTTGGGTGCTGGTTCTGCCAAACCGCAACCTATCGCATGAAAAGATGAAAAAATTACGAAGAGCGACGTATTGGAGTGTGCGTTTTGCATACATTTTTCTGTCTCATTCTGCGACATTAATGCTTGTATCACAATATTTTACGGATACAGCTAATAACTGTGGAGAAAAACTGCATAAAAAGCCATCTATTTTTTTTCGATATATCGAATCAGAGGTTTGCTTGATGCGGAAAACGGCATTTGGGATAACACTCCCGCGCCGTATTCTAAAATCGGGCGGCGCAGACCGATCCTGCCTGTGTGCCGCGTTCTTTATCCGGCTGGAATGGGCGTAATATGCAGAGCCGGAGTTCGAGACAGCATGGACCTGACCGCCTTCTTCGATAGCGAGTTGAGCGAGCACCTGAAAGTAGCCGAAGCAGTGCGGGCCAGCCTGGCGGGCCCGTTTGCGTCCCTGACCGAGAATTGCGTGTCTTCGCTTCGGGATGGCGGCAAGATCCTGTTCTTCGGAAATGGTGGCAGCGCGTCCGATGCCCAGCATCTCGCGACCGAGCTTACCGTACGCTACATCAAGGATCGCCCGGCCATTGCCGCGATCGCGCTGACCACCGACGGGTCGGCGCTGACAGCCGCGGGCAACGATCTCGGGTTTGACAAACTGTTCTCCAGGCAAATCGAGGCGCTCGGCCGGCCGGGTGATGTTGCCATTGGCATCTCGACCTCCGGGCGCTCGCCGAATGTCATTGAGGGGCTCAAAATGGCCCGGAAGAAGGGCCTTGTGGCGGCCGGGCTCTCGGGACGGACTGGGGGAGACATGGTCGGCCTCGCGGATCCGTTGCTCAAGGTGCCGCACGACGCGGCGGCGCGGATCCAGGAAATGCACATCACCATCGGTCAGGCGCTTTGTGGCGCTATAGAGATCGAGCTTGGCCTCGTGGAGGCATAAATGACGCACGATTCCGACCTCGCAGCCAAAGTCGAGTCCCTCTCGGGTGTTCGTCTGCTCTGTGTTGGCGACGCCATGCTCGACCGGTTCGTTTATGGTTCCGTTGACCGGATCTCGCCGGAGGCGCCGGTCCCGGTTTTACGGATCGAGCGCGAGACGGCGATGCTCGGCGGTGCCGGGAATGTGGTTCGCAATCTGGTAGCGCTTGGTGCCGAGGCTTGTTTCATTTCCGTTATCGGACGGGATGCGGCCGGTCGGGAGCTGACCGGTCTGGTGGCCGAGGAGCCGGGCGTGGAAAGCCATCTGCTCACGGTTCCGGGACGCGAGACGACGATCAAGATCCGTTATGTCGCCGGTGCACAACAGTTGCTGCGTGCGGATCAGGAAAATGTGCATGCGATCGATGCCGGTCTCGAGGAAGATCTGATTTCCCGGGCCGTTGCTGATCTCGCAGACTCTTCCGCCCTGGTGCTGTCTGATTATGGCAAGGGGCTTTTGACGGATTCCATTCTGGGCTCGCTGATTTCGGCAGCCCGGGAGAAGGGCCGCCCGATCATTGTCGATCCCAAGGGGACAGACTACACGCGCTACCGCGGCGCGACCGCAATCACGCCGAACAGGCGCGAGTTGTCCGAAGCGAGCGGGATGCCGGCCGGCACGGCCGATGAAATCGTGGCCGCCGCCCGGCACATAATCGAGACTGCTGGCATAGGGGCCGTGCTCGTCACCCGGAGTCAGGATGGCATGACCTATGTATCCGGCGACCCGGATGCAGAGCCACTGCATTTTGACGCGGTGGCGCGGGAAGTCTTCGATGTCTCGGGGGCCGGCGATACGGTCGTTGCGGTCCTGGCGGCGTCCCTTGGCCGTGGGATCCCCGTTCCCGAGGGCATCGAGCTGGCGAATGCGGCAGCAGGGATCGTGGTTGGCAAGATGGGGACTGCGGTGGCCTACGCTTCCGAACTCGCGGCGGCATTCCGGGCCCACGATCTGCTGCAGGGCGAGGTCAAGGTTGCGTCGCCGGACATGATTGCCAAGCGGGCCGAAGAGTGGCGCAGGCAGGGTCTCAAGGTGGGCTTCACGAATGGCTGCTTCGATCTGCTGCATCCGGGGCACGTTTCCCTGATGCGGCAGGCCAAGGCCGCGTGCGACCGCTTGATCGTCGGCCTGAACAGCGACGCTTCGGTTGCGCGCCTGAAAGGGCCAACCCGGCCGGTACAGTCGGAGGCGGCGCGGGCGTCTGTCCTGGCGTCCCTGGCGACGGTGGATGGGATCGCGATCTTCGGCGACGATACGCCGCAGGGACTGATCGAGATGATCCGTCCGGATGTCTTGGTGAAAGGCGCCGACTACACGGTCGAGACCGTGGTGGGCGCAGAATTCGTGCAGTCTTACGGCGGCAAGGTCGTCCTTGCCGGGCTTGAGGACGGTCACAGTACCACGGCGACCATTGCCCGGATGAACACGGGCTGATCCCGATTATTGGCTGATTGGCCCCGTTGCGCTTTGGCCGTATCGGGGCAAGAATACCGAACCTGCTTGCACTCCCCTGTTCCGCCCGGAACCAAATTGGGGAGGCCTAAAAAATTTAGAGGGAGATTTCAGATGGCATACGGTCTGGACGAATTTAGTCGTGACAGCCATGACGCTCTGGCCCACGACAACAGTCCCGCAGGCCGGGAAGCGGTCCGCAAGAACCTCGAAAAGCTGCTCTTGAACCAGGATTTTGTTGAAGAGGTTTGCGGGAAGGACGCACCGGTCGGTGTGACCGAGCTTTATCGTGACGATGAGTTCGAATTCGTCGTACTTGCCCATGTGAATGACAAGCCGCACGCTTCGCCGCCGCACGATCATGGCACTTCCTGGGCGATCTACGGACAGGCCAAGGAATATACCGACATGAGCGAGTTCAGCCGTTCCGATGGTGGCGACGGCGATGGCGATGTGAAGATCGAGCATGTGAAGACCTACCGGCTCGAGCCGGGTCAGGCCGGTCTGTACGACGTGCGGGCCATTCATGCCATCGACTACCCGGCCAAGGCCTGTTTCGTGCGGGTGACCGGGCGGCCACTGGAGAACGAGCCGCGGCTGCGTTACGACATGGAAACCGGTAAAGCCGTTTTCATCGCGAACCGCTCCGCGAGCTGATCGCGTCCGCAAGTAAATCGCCGAGATCCCGGGCCGCGCCCGCTGTTCCGACGACAGCCGGTCGGGCGGCCCGGATACGGGAGACGATGTCCGACCGCTTGGCCGGGTCGTTGGCGATTTCCGTCGCCTTAGCCGCATAGTCTGCGCGCCCCGAAGCTATGCAATCCTCGATGCCCATCGTCCGGTAAAGCCCCGTTGTCATGCGTCCGCGCATATAGCCGCTCGGCCAGGTGATCGCGGGCGTTCCGGCGGCAAACCCGCCGAGCGTGGTGTTGCTGCCGCCGAAATGGATCGGGTCCAGCATGACCTCCGCAGCGCCGAGCAGGCGCATGTAGTCGGCTTTCGGCAGGAAGGGGACAAACCGCACCCGCTCCATGTCAGCTCCCAGGGCCGGAGCGAGCCGGGCTTTGACACGTTCTGTCCAGGCGTCGTTCGCGCCTTCGATCAGGCCGACGATGCCTTCCGGGTCCGCGCGCAGAATATCGCTCAGCCAGAAGTCGAATTCCGGGTGCAGCTTGAACAGATTTTGCGGGCAGAGATAAAGCGGCCGGTTATCCGGCATTCCGAAATCGGACTTTGCTGCGGCCGGCGGCACTTGCTCGTCGCGATAGTTCATCGGAATGCTGGGGCTGCGCACCAGACGCTCTGAATAGTGAGCCTCCGCACCCTCGGGCTCGAAACAGTCCGGGGAGAGATAGGCGTCGATCGTGCTGATTCCGGTCGTCACGGGATGACCCCAGGTGACCCATTGGACCGGCGCCAGACGCGTATGGGCGAGAAAGTAGGTGAACGGCTCCATGCCGATATCGGTATAGAGCAGCGCATCGAGCCTGCAGGCGGTCGCGATCTCCGCTGCATGGGCGATATCCGCCGGCAATTCCACTACTTGATCGAACCGGGCCGCGATCTCTGCCGCTGCCGCATCCCGGAGGCCCGGTGGGCGCAGCAGGGTGAGCGTGAAGCGCTCCCGGTCGATCCCGGTCACCAGATCGCCGAACACGGCGCCGATCGTGTGCCCGGCGAGATGCGTCGAGCAAATGCCGAGACGGATTTTGCGGGTTGCGGGCGGAGGCCCGTCATCTGCATGCGAAGCTGTGAAATTCAGCATCGGACAGGCATGCCGGTAGAAACTGCTGATGCCGACCGCCAGATCCCGGTCGTTGCGGCCGTGATAGACGAGATAGAAATTGGCGGCGCCAATTTCGTTGAGCGGGTCCGCCAGCCGGATGCGCCCGGCTTCGGGCGAGTCGAGGAATGCGGCGATCTTCCCGCGCGCGGCATCTATCTGCGGCACATCCCGGGGAATAACCGGCAGGGCGAAGGCCCGGCGGACCGTAAAGGCCGGCACCGAGGGGAAACGCTTCGCCGCATCCATGTAGGTGTCGAGGGCGGTCTCGTAGCGTCCGGCGCTCAATTGGGCGTTCGCCAGATTCCGCATGATCTCCGGATTGTCCGGATTGGCGGCGAAGGCATAGCGGTAGAGCGCTATGGCATGGGAGCTGTCTTTCTCCGCCCAGAGTACGATGCCGAGGTCGTTCAGCAGATCCGCGAGCGCCGGGGCAAGGACGAGGGCGCGCTTGAAATCCCGGGCTGCCTCAGCCGGGCGGTTTAGCGTGCGGTACGCCTGTGCACGGTTTGCAAAGGGAATGTGGCCGGAAGCCTGAAGGGCGATGGCCCGGTCATAATGACCGAGGGCATCTGCACTGCGGTTTTGCTCCTGCAGGCCGAGCGCGAAATTATAGGTGGGTGCGTAATCGCCCGGCGCGAGGAGTATCGCCCTGTGCAGCGCCGCGCTTGCGCCGGCCGGATCTCCCGCCTGCTTCTTGGCGGATGCGAGTGCGCTCCAGAACGCGGCCTGGCCGGACAGGCTGGCGCATGCGGTGGCAAGGATCGACACGGCCGCATCTGCGGCCCCGTTATCGATCAGGGCAAAGCCGAGATTGAGCCGGAAATCGTGCCGGTCGGGCGCCACGGCAAGGGCGCGCCGGATGCTTACAATAGCCGGCGCCGGTTGCCCCGCCTGGAGCATCGCGGTTCCCAGAAGGTGCCAGGTGTCCGCTCCGGTGGGCAATGCACAGAGCACACGGCGATATCCGGAGGTGGCCTCGGCGATTCGGCCGGCCTGATGCAGGCCGTGTGCAGCGATCAGCATTTCGCGAATCTGCACGCCGCGATTCTGCACGTATTGTCTCCTTTCCCACCGTTGGCCCCGGCTGGGGCCAAACCACTCGAATCGCTTAACATGCCGACCTGCCAATGGCGATTCCCCATGACAGGCGGACTGTGCATGGTAGGTTTCGCGGCAGGGAGTGAAACATGCAAGAAGAGCTTACTTTTCCGCCAATATACCGGACCCATCGCCACGATGCGGGGACCGATATTCTGGCGCTGGCCGTCGACGCGGCGAAAGATGGCGCCGATCCGGCAAATCTGTATTGGGCCGACAGTGCTGATGTTATGTCGTGCGCCATCGTGCTGGCACCGGAGAAGCCGCTTTCGGAAAGCCTTGCGATGGTTCATGTGGCGATGGTGGCGCTCGGCGATTGCCTCGGCGCACAGGTTCCGCCGCAGGTCGAGGTTACGTTCGGCTGGCCGGACCGGCTGATCGTCAATGGCGGTCTGGCCGGTGGGGTTCGTCTTACGGTGGACACGTCCGCATGGGAAAATCTGGCTGACGATCCGGTGCCGGACTGGGCCGTGCTTGCGGTCGAAGTGGCGATGACGCCGCGCGCAGATGCTCCGGAGCCAGGCATGATGCTGCAGCGGACGACATTGTTCGACGAGGGATGCGGCGAGCTGACCACGGGCGGCTTGCTTGAGAGTTTCTCGCGGCATTTCCTGCTCTGGACGAACCGCTATGTCTCGGACGGCTTCCGCCCTATTGCCGACAACTGGCTGCCGCGTGCCGCAAAGCGTGGCGAGACGGTGGATCTCAGGTTCGGCGGCGGCCAGTGGAAAGGCACCTTGCTTGGCCTCGATGAAAATGGCGGACTGGTTCTCGGCGAGACGAAAACGCCGCTGGTGGCGTTGACCGATGTGCTGCGCAAGCCAACTTGGTCCCTCGATTGAAGCAGGCGGGTAAATGACAGTTTTGGATGCACCACGGGATTTCTGGATCAGCTCCGGCCATGCGCTGCTCGACCGGACGGAGGACGGCCGGCTTGCCGTCACGGACGATTTCCTGCGCGCGATCCTCGCCCGGCCCGAGGTGGCACCGGTGGAAGAATCCTGCGCGACGGAGCGGAGTCTGCACGCGGCGCTTCTGGACGACCCGCGCCGGCCGGTCAGCGATATGGAGCTTTCCGCTTTCGGCGATCCGGACGGGCGGGAGAATTACCAGATCGTGCTCGGCTTCCGCGATGCCCTGCTCGCGGCGGACAGTCTCGAAGCCTTCTATCTCTCGACCTTTCTGTCCGGCGATATCTCCATCCCGCCGCTGTTCCTCGACCAGATTGCCCATGTCGTCGCCCGCAACATGCTGGAGGGCGTCACCGACCCGATCCGGGTGCGCGCGGCTGAACTGCTGTTCCGCAGCCAGCGGGTGACGTTGCAGGAGGGCACCGTGATGTGCGCCGACGAGGAGATCGTCGACATGCATGCAGCGGGGCAGGGCCAAAGCTCGCTGGAGCGTCTGATCGCGGAGAACGACACGCCGCTGCGTTCGGTCGAGCTCGACGTGCTGACCGAGGAAAACGCGGAGATCTACTGGGGACGGAGCGACCGGTTCGACACTGTGCTCGATCTTACCTTTACACGGCCCGGGCTCGATGCGTTGTGCCGGGTGCTGGAAAGCTGGGCCGCCCATTTCCTCGGCGTCGACGTCTCCGTGACCCCGGTCCGCAGCATCAAGGACGAGCGCTGGGTCTGGCATGTCGGTCTCGACGCGACCTCGACCGGCATCCTGAACGCACTCTACAAAGGTGAAGAGGTGGACGAGGAGACGCTGGTCAACCTGATCGCGCTGTTCCGACTTGAGTTCAAGCAGCCGGAAGCCATGCGGGCGGATATCGCCGGACGTCCGGTCTATCTCGGACTGGCGCAGGACGCGAAGGGCGTGCTGCGCATGAAGCCGCAAAACCTGTTGGTCAATTTACCGCTGGCCGTGCCGGCGTAAGGGAGAAAGACATGAACGAAGACATCTTCAACATGAGTGTCCGCAAGTTCCTGAAGAAGGTCGGCGTCACGAGCCAGCGCGAGATCGAGACCGCGATCCGGGCGGCGGTGGAGAACGGCTCCCTGAAGCCTGGTGCCGCAGCGGATGCCAAGGTTGTTCTGTCGATCCCGGCGGCGGGCCTTGAAGTGACCATCGACGGCACGATCGAGACCGAGTAACGGCCATGGCCGCCGAGCGCTTTATCGACAGCTGGCGGGCCCGTCTGGTTGCGGGTCTGGTGCTGATCCTGTCGGCGGCGTCGCTTGTCTACATTCACCGCGAGGATCTGACGATGTTCGCGCGCGGCGATGCTGCGCCGGCGTTGCCGGCGAACCCCGAACTGGCGGCCTGTCTTTCGGAACGTTACGGCGCGGTCGACCGGATGCTGGCGGAGGGTGTGATCGACGATGCGAAACACACCCTCTTCAAGCAACGGGCGGCGGCTATGTGCCAGGACCGCTTCGGCGGCTGACACAAGGACCGGTTTGCGGTGTCAGTGGATGCTTTCGTCGTCGTCCGGAACATTGCCTGCCTGATAGTCCTCTGTCGTGCGGACCATCGGCCGGGCGCCACCTGCCATCGGGTTACCTTCCTCGAACTGGTCGACGACGCGGCAATCTTCGCACATCTGCAGACGCCGGGCGGCTTCCGGCGTCGCGAACATCGAGTGCTTCTCCGCCAGCGTTTTGACGATTCGGTCGATGGTGCTTTTCGCGGCGAAGGGCTTGTCGCAACGTACACAATGGAACGGCTCCTCTTCCTTCATCACAACGGGCGACTTGGCTGATGTCAGGAAGTTAATCCGCGGCTCCAGGGTGATGGCGCTTTCCGGGCAGGTGTTCCGGCAAAGCCCGCATTGCACGCAGCTGCTTTCAACGAAGGAAAGCTGTGGTGCTTCCGGGTTGTCCAGCAGGGCGCTGGCCGGGCAGGCGCTGACGCAGGCGAGGCAGAGCGTGCAGGCTTCGGCGTCCACATTGACCTGGCCGTACGGCGCGCCGGGCGGCAACGCAATCGTGTCGACCGGGGTCGGGGCCGCAAGCCGGAGCTGGGCCAGGGCGGTATCCATGATTTCCCGTTTGCCGCCGAGGGCGAGGAAGAAACGCGGTTCAACGCCCTTGGACCTTTCCATCGACCAGAGCCTGGCCTCGACCGCGTCCGGGTCGGCTTCGACCAGAAGCTCGACGCGCCCGCTCTCGAAACCAAGTCCGGTGAGGACGGTTTCGGCAAGGCCGATCTGACCCGCCAAGCCGCCGATCTCCTCCTGCTTGCGCGGATGAGAATGCAGCACCACCCGGCCGACACCAAAGGCAAAGGCGGCTGCCAGGAAATCAAGTCCGACCTGGGTCACCTGGGTCACCGCGAACGGGATCACGTGCGCCGGCAGGCCCCGGCCGAATCGGGCCGACATGTCGATCATCGGTGCGCCGTCGGTGGTATCGTGGATGAACAAGGCGGCATCGCGCCCGCCGGCATCCGCATAGGTCTGCATCAGAACGGACAGGCGTTCGACCAGATTTGTGGTTGGCGGGAAGGCGTAATGTGCTGCGCCGGTCGGACAGACCGAATTACAGGCACCGCAACCACCGCAAATATGTGCATCGAAGGCGACAACATCGCCGTCTGAACTGATGGCGCCGGCCGGACAGACATCGATGCAGCGTGAACAGCCGGTCTTGCGGCTGCGGGAATGGGCGCAGAGATCGGCTTTGAAATCCACATAACGCGGTTTCGCGAATTCGCCGACCATGTCCGAAAGCTCGAACAAGGCCTTCTGCACCGCGACCGGATCGCCCGGATCGGGGCGGAAATAACCGTCGCGCTTGTCGTGGCCGGTGAAAAGCGGGGTCTCTCCGGTCAGGTCGAGAATGAGGTCGCATTTCGAGACAGCGCCGTTCTGCGGGCGCTCGAAGGAAAAGGCGTCGCGGCTTGCCGGATTGGCCGGTGCGTAATCGTCGACACCGATCTCGAAAGCGCCGAGATGTCCAGCCGTGCGGATGATCCGGCCTTGAAAGACCGGCACATCCATGACGGAAGGCGGCACGATGCCGTCGCTCTCTTTCAGCAGCAGCGTGACGTCGAGCCGCTCCGAGAGTTGCCGCGCCGCATCGAGAGCAGACTGATCCTTGCCGTAAACCAGGCAGATCCCGTCGGAAGACAGCGATACCTGTGTCGTTGGCGTTCCCGCGACCGCGGCTTCCGCGATCAGGGCGGCGATCTTCGGTCCGGCATCCTTGGCCTCTTCGGACCAGCCGGCCCGCTCGCGGATATTGACGAAGCTTAACGCGCTCTCATCCAGTCCGCTTTCCTGCCCGATTTCGCTGAACAGCGGCGCTTCCTGTGTGCAGCAGACGGTCAGCGGGGTGCCGCTGGCTGCCGCATCGCGAAAATTCCCAAGCTGGGATCGGCACAAGGCTGAATGGATGAAGGGAACCGTCCCGCCTTGCGCAACCGCGCTCGCGACGGATTCCAGGGGCATGGTCTGATTGCAATTGCAGACCAGCAGCCGCCCGCTTTCGGTGGCCATATCTCTCTCTCCCGTGCGCTTTATATGTTTCAGTCTTTTCAGCGCGCACTTTTGGTACACATATTTGCAACACGGCGCGGCCGGGGCAATGACCTCGACTGGAGAATCCGAGGAGTGGAAATGGAACGCAGCCGGACCATCCCGGTTGGACTGGTGCTGGAGCGCCGGAAAATCGACAATCCCTGGCAGGATCATCGCTGGAACGCGGTCTCCGTCATCGTCGGGGCGCCAGAGGTCCGGGAATGGATTCTGCTGGACAAGAGCGACGGGGTTGAGCGCTATCACGCGGCGACGCTGCCGCTGACCCTGTACCGAAAAGAAACCGAATCCTACAAGGTGAACCTGTCGGGCCAGCCGTCTGTCTATGTTGTGCTGCGGGCCGATGACGATCCGGATTCGCCGTTCGAGGTTTATCCCTTCCTGGCCACGGCTTCTGCTTACGAGGCGCAGGATTATCTGGATTCAGGCGAAGAGACTGTCGAGAGCGTACCGATGCCCGAGGGGCTGATCGCCTGGGTGCAGGATTTCTGCGACACGCACCACGAAGACGAGGTTTTCATCAAGCGCAAGCGCAGCGATCATCGCCACGAGCAGGACAAGTTCGGCCGCCGGCCCCTGATCGACGAAAAAGGATCGCGTATGCCCGGGAGGCGGCGCCTTGACTGACACCCAGGACGACGATGGACGGGGGTTCCTGGCGCGATGGTCGCAACGCAAGGACTCGGCCCGGATCGCGGAGACGGCTACGCCTCGCGAGAAGCGTGGCGGCGCGGCGCCGGTCCTCCCCGAAGAAGCGCCGGACGATCAGCTTCCTGCCCTGATCACCGGAGACGAGCGCCCGCTGACCGAGGAAGAGCAGGAGCTGGTCGACGGTCTGCCGGATATTGAAACGCTCGACGCGGAGAGCGATTTCACACCTTTCATGCAGAGTAAGGTTCCCGAGTTTCTGCGCCGCCGCGCCTTGCAGGCTCTGTGGCGCACTAATCCGGTGCTGGCGAATGTCGATGGTCTGGTCGATTACGGTGGGGATTTCACGGATTCCGCCATGGTGATCGAAGGCATGCAGACGGCCTATCGGGTCGGCAAGGGTTTCATGACCGACGAGGAGCTTGCCGAGAAACCCGACGAGGAAGACGCCCAAGCTGAAGATACCCAGACTGAAGATACCGAAGCTGAAGATGAGCTGGCGGATGATGAGGCGCGGCGGCTGGCGGCGGCCGAACAGCCCGAAGCTGCGGCAAATAGTGGCTCCGCTGCAGGCTCCGGAGATGATCTCCAGGGCGAGGATGAGGCTGAAGAGGTCGGTGACGGAGACCTCGAATAACCCGCGGCGTCGTTCGCAGTGTGGAAAACCTTCGCGGCCGTGCATGTGTTCATATGGACTTATCGACTGGGCGCGCGTACTTTAATCATTCTAAAGAGCGGCACTAAGCCGTTGTAACGAAGCTTGCGATTCCTATCGGTTTACGCGGGCACGTCAGGGAGAGTGGGTCGGTGACAGAGACCGCCCGAAGTCTGGTGTCGGAAGAAGACGCCGTCAGAGCGCACTGGTACGGTCTGCTTGCGCATTTTCTTGCGCGTCCGCCGCATCAGGACAGCCTTGATATTGCCCGTAGCTTCGAAGGCGACGACACGCCGCTTGGCAAATCCGTCGCCGCTTTCGCGGCTGCGGCGCGTGCCGCGACGGTAGAGTCCGCCGACGAAGAATTCCACAAGCTGTTCTATGGAGTGGGGCGCGGAGAGCTGGTGCCCCATGGCTCCTTTTATCTGACAGGATTCCTCAACGAAAAGCCGCTGGCCGAACTGCGCGACGATCTTGCGCAGCTTGGTGTTTCGCGCGCCGATGACGTGAAAGAGCCCGAGGATCACATCGCGGCTCTTTGCGATGTGATGGCGGGGATGATTCGCGGCGATTTCGGTCCGGCCTGCCATCTGGAGCGCCAGGCTGAATTTTTCAGCCGGCATGTGGCGCCGTGGGCCGTGAAATTTTTCGAAGATCTCGAGGGCGCCAAGGCGTCAAGTCTCTACATGCCGCTCGGCGCCATCGGGCGCCAGTTCTTGGAGATCGAGATCGAGTCGTTCCGGATGCTTGAGTAAGGCGCCGGAAAGTGATTTCCCGCAGCCGGGCACGGGCCGGCTTGCGGATCAACATATCGGACCCGTGCGGAGCAGAACGGAGTTGGAGATGGCGAAATCAAAAAAGCCCGAATCCACACGCCGTGATTTCCTGAAATTGTCAGGCATCGGCGCTGCTGCCGGTGCTGCGGCAATTGCCGGGGCGCAGAAACCTGCCGAGGCCGCATCGCGGCCCGAAAAGGTCAGTGCCGGCTACAGGGAAACCGCGCATGTGAAGACGGCCTACGCTCTGTCACGCTTCTAGGGGCAAGACGGGGAGGGTCCTCTCACTTGGGAGGCCCGGGGCGCCACATGCTGGGGCGCCTGCTGAAACATAAGCGGTCGATAAAGAGGCCGTAATGTTCGGGAGAACGATATGTTGATGAAGAAGACGGGCGGGCGATCTGGATCGCCCCGCATGTCGCGTGCAGTGACCGGCCAGGCCGGCAGCGCGATCGACCGGAGAACGTTTCTGAAACGCTCCGGAATTACAGCCGGCGGTCTTGCCGCCGCAGCCACCCTCGGCGGTGGCATGGTCAAGAAAGCCGAAGCTCAAGCCAATCCGCTGGCCGGTATCGAGAAGGTCCGATCGGTCTGTACTCACTGCTCCGTCGGCTGCACGGTCGAGGCGGAAGTGCGGAATGGCGTGTGGATCGGTCAGGAGCCGGGCTTCGACAGCCCGTTCAACCTCGGGTCCCATTGCGCCAAGGGCGCCGCGGTTCGCGAGCACGCGCATGGTGAGCGCCGCCTGAAATACCCGATGAAGCTGATCGACGGTAAATACACCAAGGTCAGCTGGGAACAGGCGATCAGCGACATCGGCGACCAGATGCTGAAGATCCGGCAGGAAAGCGGCCCAGATTCGGTATACTGGCTCGGTTCCGCCAAGCACAGTAACGAACAGGCCTACCTGTTCCGCAAATTCTACGCCTTCTGGGGTTCCAATAACGGTGACCACCAGGCGCGTATCTGTCACTCGACCACGGTCGCGGGTGTTGCAAACACCTGGGGCTACGGTGCGATGACGAACAGCTACAACGACATCCACAACAGTCGTGCCATCTTCGTCATCGGCGGGAACCCGGCGGAGGCCCACCCGGTCTCGCTGCTGCACCTGCTGCGGGCGAAGGAGCAGAACAACGCACCGCTGATCGTCTGCGACCCGCGCTTCACGCGGACCGCGGCGCACGCGTCTGAATATGTCCGGTTCCGTCCGGGCTCGGACGTCGCGCTGATCTGGGGCCTGCTCTGGCACATCTTCGAGAATGGCTGGGAAGACAAGGAATTCATCCGCCAGCGTGTCTGGGGCATGGAAGAGATCCGGGCCGAAGTGAAGAAGTGGACGCCGGAAGAGACCGAGCGGGTCACCGGAGTTCCGGGCTCGCAGATGCGCCGTGTCGCGCGGACGCTGGTCAACAACCGTCCGGGCACCGTGATCTGGTGCATGGGCGGCACCCAGCATACCAACGGCAACAACAACACCCGTGCCTACTGCATCCTGCAGCTCGCGCTCGGGAACATGGGCAAGGCCGGTGGCGGCACCAACATCTTCCGCGGCCACGACAACGTCCAGGGCGCGACCGATCTTGGCGTGCTGTCCCACACCCTGCCGGGCTATTACGGTCTCAGCACCGGTGCCTGGAAGCACTGGTCACGGGTCTGGGATGTCGATTACGACTACATGCTCAGCCGGTTCGGCGACAAGAAGCTGATGGAATCCAGCGGCATTCCGGTGTCGCGCTGGATCGACGGCGTGCTTGAAGACAAAGCCAACATGGACCAGCCCAATAATGTCCGGGCCATGGTGCTTTGGGGCCACGCGCCGAACTCGCAGACCCGTATGGTCGAAATGAAGAAGGCGATGGAGAAACTCGATCTCCTCGTCGTCGTCGATCCGTACCCGACGGTTTCTGCTGTTCTGCATGACCGCAAGGACGGGGTCTACCTGCTCCCGGCGGCCACTCAGTTCGAAACCTACGGCTCGGTAACGGCCTCCAACCGCTCCATCCAGTGGCGCGACAAGGTGGTGGAACCGCTCTTCGAATCGAAGACCGACCATGAGATCATGTATCTCTTTGCCGAGAAGTTCGGCATGGCCGACCAGATGTTCAAGAACATCAAGGTCAACGGCAAGGAGCCGCACGTCGAGGACATCACTGCCGAGATCAACAAAGGCATGTGGACCATCGGCTATACCGGCCAGACGCCGGAGCGGCTGCGCAAGCACATGGCCAACCAGCACACCTTCGACAAGACCTCTCTTCAGGCGAAGGGCGGTCCGTGCGATGGCGATTACTACGGCATGCCGTGGCCGTGCTGGGGTACTCCGGAGATGAACCATCCGGGCACGCCGATCCTCTACGATCCGTCGAAACCGGTTTCCGAGGGCGGGCTTACCTTCCGTGCCCGGTTCGGTGTCGAACGGAACGGCGACAATCTGCTCGCGGTCGATTCCTATGGTGCCAATTCGGACCTGAAGGACGGGTATCCGGAATTCACCATGGCCATGCTGAAGAAACTCGGCTGGGACAAGGATCTGACCGACGAGGAGCGGAAGACGATCGAAGGCATTTCAGGCGACAAGACGAACTGGAAGACCGACCTTTCCGGCGGCATCCAGCGCGTTGCGATCGCTCACGAATGCTCACCGTTCGGCAACGCGAAGGCACGTGCCGTGGTCTGGACTTTCCCGGATCCGGTGCCGTTGCACCGCGAGCCGCTGTACACGTCCCGGCGTGACCTCGTGGCGGATTATCCGACCTACGAGGACAGGAAGGCGTATCGTCTGCCGACACTTTATGCGTCGATCCAGAAGAACGACTTCTCCAAGGACTTTCCGATCATCCTCACTTCCGGCCGTCTGGTCGAATATGAGGGCGGCGGTGAAGAAACCCGGTCCAATCCCTGGCTGGCTGAGCTGCAGCAGGACATGTTTGTCGAGATCAATCCCCGCGATGCCAACAATTACGGCATCAGAGACGGGCAGATGGTCTGGCTGACCGGTCCGGAGAACGGCAAGGTCAAGGTCAAGGCGATGGTCACCGAACGGGTTGGCTCGGGCGTTGCCTTTATGCCGTTCCACTTCGGCGGGCATTTCCAGGGCAAGGATCTCCGGAGCAAGTATCCGGACGGTGCGGACCCTTATGTCCTCGGCGAATCGTCAAACACTGCGCAGACCTACGGCTACGATTCGGTCACGCAGATGCAGGAAACCAAAGCGACCCTGTGTCGTATTGAGCCTGCGTAAGGGAGCGAAACAATGGCACGTATGAAGTTCCTCTGTGACGCCGAGCGCTGCATCGAATGCAACGCCTGCGTCACGGCCTGCAAAAACGAGCATGAGGTTCCCTGGGGTGTAAACCGCCGACGCGTCGTCACGATCAATGACGGCAAGCCGGGTGAACGGTCCATCTCCGTGGCCTGCATGCACTGTTCCGACGCACCCTGCATGGCGGTGTGCCCGGTCGATTGCTTCTATCAGACCGACGAGGGTGTGGTTCTGCACTCCAAGGATCTGTGCATCGGCTGTGGCTATTGCCTCTATGCCTGTCCGTTCGGGGCGCCCCAATACCCGCAAGCCGGCAATTTCGGCAGCCGCGGCAAGATGGACAAGTGCACCTTCTGCGCTGGCGGTCCGGAAGACGACAACAGCAATGCCGAGTTCCAGAAGTACGGACGGAACCGGCTGGCCGAGGGCAAGCTCCCGCTTTGTGCGGAAATGTGCTCGACCAAGGCCCTGCTGGCTGGTGACGGAGACGTCGTGTCCGCGATCTATCGCGAGCGGACCGTGGCTCGGGGCTTTGGCTCCGGTGCTTGGGGCTGGGGTACAGCCTACGATCAGAAAACCGGCGGGTAACCGCTGGACCCCGGGGGCCGTTCTGCGGCCCCCGGCCCGGTCTTTGACCAAACACGTGCGTATCCGGCCCGATCCGCCTCACCGCATCTCAGGGCGCCGTGTCTGGGTTTCGGCCGGTCGTCCATGGATCGCGATTGCGAAAACGGACGCATTGCATCTTTCGAGGAGTCAAACGGACATGATTTCACTTCGTCCGAACTGGATTCGCGGCGCGGCACTCGCGGTGCTCGTCCTGGCGCTGCTGGGCGGCTGCCGGGAGACAGAGCAGGACCGAGTGCTCCTGTATAAAAAAGGCACTTATCTCGGTCAGTCAGACCAGCATCTGTCCGACGAAACCCTGTCGGAGATCCGCAATCGCGGCCGCCGGCAAAGCTTCGACCTCTAGGCCCCGGGGGAGATCACAACATGACATTCTCGGCTTTCACCAAATATCTCGCCGGCCTGGCAGCGGTCGTGACCATCATCGCAGGCCTCGGCCTGGTCTCTGACACGAGCTTCGTCTCCGAGGCTTCGGCGCAACAGGCCGGCTCCGTGCCCGGCAACACGCTCGGTACCTCGAGCCAAACCGATTTCTGGCGGGCCGTCCGCCAGGGCGAGCAAGGGAACGTCTCGATCCCGGATGTCCGCGCCGGAGTCCTGATCCAGTCCGAAGGCGACAACTGGCGGGCTTTCCGCAACGGACCGCTCTCGGTTTTCGGTGCCTGGGCCCTGCTCGGCATGATCATCCTGCTGTGTGTCTTTTTCATCCTGCGTGGCCGGATCAAGGTCGAACACGGCCTCAGCGGCAAACTGATCGAGCGCTTCAATACGGTTGAGCGGTTCGCCCACTGGCTGACGGCGACCAGCTTCGTTGTGCTGGCGCTGACCGGACTCAACGTGCTGTACGGCCGTTATGCTCTGCTCCCGCTCATCGGCGCGGATGCGTTCTCGATTATCACCGTGGCCGGCAAGTACCTGCATAATTACCTGGCCTTCGCCTTCATGGTCGGCGTGGTGATGATGTTCGTGCTCTGGGTCGGTCACAATATTCCGAACCGGACCGATCTTAACTGGATCGCAAAGGCAGGCGGTCTCTTCACTAAGGGCGTGCATCCGCCGGCGAAGAAGTTCAATGCCGGCCAGAAGCTGATTTTCTGGTCCGTCATCATCGGCGGCGTCTCGATCAGCGTCTCGGGCCTCGCGCTGCTGTTCCCGTTCGAGATCCAGATGTTCGGCAAGACCTTCGCCATCATCAACCTGTTCGGAACCTCGTTGCCGACAGAGCTGTCGGTAATGCAGGAAGTGCAATTGTCCCAGCTCTGGCATTCCATTGTCGGCATCGGCCTGATCATGGTCATCATCGCCCACATCTATATCGGCTCCATCGGTATGGAAGGTGCTTTCGATGCCATGGGCAGCGGTCAGGTGGACGAAAACTGGGCCAAGGAACACCATAGTCTCTGGGTCGAGGAAGTTAGGGCACAACAAGCCTCGTCCGGCTCGGACTAGGCGCGACGGCCGAGACCCATCGTGCGACGAGGGAACGGCAGCACTTTACGATCTGGGACAGGCGCGAGCCCTTGCCGGGTGGCGCCTGTTCTCCTCGCTTTGTTATGTGTTCTCCTGTCCCCTGCGCCGGCGGACGCTGAACTGATCGGCCATGGCGGCCCTGTGCATGCCGTCGCCGTCTCCGACGATGGCGAAACAGCGCTGACCGCGGGCTTCGATTATTCCGTCATTCATTGGGATCTGACTGCGGAGAAAGCCCGCACCCTGATGTATGGCCATGACGCGGCTGTCAGCGACGTTGCCTTTATTCGGCAGACCGGGCTCGCGGTTTCCGGCGGCAATGATGGTGCTGTCTATCTCTGGCGGATCGGGGAGACGGAACCCTTGCGCGTCCTGCACCGGCATGACGGGAACGTGTCGGCGGTGGCTGTATCTCCGGATGGAAAACTGATCGCCTCCGCAGGGTTCGATGGCATGGTGCGGATCAGCCCGGTTGTCGGCGATGCCGCGCCGATGGTTCTGAAAGGCCATGCCGGACCGGTCAATGCAGTCCTCTTTACCGACGGGGGCGAACGGCTCCTGAGCGCGGGCTATGACGGCACGATACGTCTTTGGAACCCTGCCACGCAGGCCGGGGAACTCTTTGCCGAAATCGGGTTGCCGGTGAACCGGCTTTCCCTTTCGCCGGACGGCAAGACGCTTGTGGTTGCCGGGACCGATGAGGCCGTGCGCCTGTTCGATACGGAAAGCCGCGCGGAACGGCGCTTCATGCTCGGGCATGAAGCACCGGTGCTTTCGATCGCGATTACGCCGGATGGCAAGCGTTTCGCGACCGGCGGGGCGCGGGGGCAGATCGTCTTCTGGTCGCTTGCGGACGGACGGCCGCTGAAGACCCTCCGGGGGCATAAGGGGCCGGTCTGGTCGGTTACTTTCACACCGGGCGGCAGCCAGCTTCTTTCCGCCGGTCGCGATGGACGGGTGATCCGCTGGGACCTTGAAACCGGCTCGCAGATAGGAGCCCGGCATTCGGAGGACGATACGCCTTACGTGCCGCCGGGCGACGCACTGGCGGCGCGCGGCGCGAAACTGTTCGGAACTTGCGCCGTCTGTCACACCCTGACGCCGGATGGCGGTCACCGGGCAGGCCCGACGCTGTACGGCGTGTTCGACCGCCGGGTCGGCACGGTCGCCGGATACCCCTATTCGAAAGCACTGCGCGAGAGCGATATCATCTGGAACGAGGACACCATCGGCGCGCTCTTCGAGAAGGGGCCGCAGCACGTGGTTCCGGGTACCAAGATGCCATTGCAGCGGCTTCGCAGCTCCGAAGACCGGCGCGCGTTGCTGCATTTTTTACGTCAGGCCCTGGCCTTTGCTGAACGCCAGGCCGGACAAAACAAGGGAGAATGAAATGAAAGCCTTCGTCGCCGCGCTGATCGGCCTGGTCGTCATCACCGGCATTGCCTGGGGTGGCCTCCACCTGATCGATTTCAGCACCAAGACAGTTAACCAGTCCGCCACGGGCGACGTTCGGCTCGAGTGATGCTCCGGGCTTCGGCGTTCATACTTATAGCGGCGCTGACTGCGTGTTTTCCGGCCCGGGCGGACGATACAGTCCTGTGGGAAAAAGGGCGGCAGATTTCGCTGGTTCACTGTGCCCGGTGCCATGTCGTCGATGCGGAAAAACGGCTGGGCGGGATAGGCAGCACACCGTCCTTTCCGTTGCTGATGTCTCTTCCGGACGGTGAGCACCGCTTCGTCACCTTCTTCGATCGCCGTCCGCATCCGGTCTTCATCCGGATGGAAGGAGTTGAGCCGCTGACGCCGTTACCGGCGAACGCCGCAGAAGTCGAATTGACCGCTGACGATCTCGATGCGCTGCTCGCCTATGCCCTCTCCCTGAAGTCGGCTGCGGATTGACGGGGGCAGGTACCGCCAGTAAGGCTTGCGGAGATGATTTTCACGATCTGCGAACCGCGAAGCCAATGACCGTTCCGCCACCCGCCTATCTGACCGTCCGCGAACTCGCGGAATTACTGCGGGTGAAAGAGCGCAAGATCTACCAGCTCGTGGCCGACGGCGAGGTTCCCTGCCGCCGGGTTACCGGAAAGCTGCTGTTCCCCCGTCAGGAGATCGAGGCGTGGATCGCGGGAGACGCCAGCACCAGTATTGCCGAAGCCGCCCCGACCCCGCCAAAAACCGAACTCGCTCCCCATGCCGGGCCCCATGCCAAGATTGTCGCGGGAAGCCATGATCCCTTGCTTGAATGGGCCTTGCGGGAATCCGGCGCCGGCCTGCCGACGCTTTTCGATGGAAGCCTTGATGGCATTGCCCGGTTCGAGAGGCGGGAAGCCTCGGTTGCGGGCATTCATATTCCCGAAGAAGACGGCGTCGGCTGGAACCTGTCGGCTGTGCGGGCGCTCGGTCCCACCCGCAACGCCGTGCTGATCTCCTGGGCAACCCGCACGCGCGGGCTGATCGTCGCCCCGGGCAATCCTTTCGGTATCGGAAACATCTCTGATCTTGCGGGAAAGAGAGTGGCCCAGCGGCAGGCCCATGCGGGAAGTCAGCTTTTGCTGGAGCAACTGATGGCGTGGGGCGGTTTGGCTGAAACGGATGTGAGCTGGCTTGATCTGCCGGCGCGGACGGAGACCGACGTGGCAGAGGCGGTGCGTGCTGGCCGGGCCGATGCGGGCCTTGGGCTGGAGAGTGTGGCCCGGCAGCATGGTCTCGATTTCATTCCCCTGGTCGAGGAACGGTTCGATCTGCTGGTCTGCCGGAAATTCTATTTCGAGCCGCCATTCCAGGCCCTGCTCGAATTCGCGGCGGGACCGGTGTTCCGCGACCGGGCAGCAGAGCTCGGCGGTTACGATATCTCGGAATGCGGCCGGGTCAGGGACAACGCGCCCTGACCCGGATCTTTGATGAGGCTCAGCTTGCGTTCGCGAAGAACAGCTGCTGGCCGTTCAGCTTGTAGCTGTTGATGGTCTTCTGGCCTTCGTCGCCGGTTACCCAGTCGATAAAGCTCTGGCCCAGTTCCTTCTTCACGACGGGATGCTTGGCCGGGTTCACCAGAATGACGCCATACTGGTTGAAGAGAACCTTGTCGCCTTCGACCTGGATCTTGAAGTTGCCCTTGTTCTTGAAGCTGATCCAGGTGGCCCGGTCGGTTAGCGCGTAGGCGCCCATGCCGACGGCGGCGTTCAGGGTCGCGCCCATGCCGGAGCCGGTCTCGCGATACCAGGAGCCGCTGGAGGCATCGGCATCGACACCGGCCGCTTTCCAGAGGCGCTTTTCCTTCTTGTGCGTGCCGCTGTCATCGCCGCGCGATGCGAAAGCCGCTTTGGCATCGGCGATCATCTTGAGCGCTGCCGGGGCGTCCTTCATGCCACCGACTTTTGCCGGATCGGCCGCCGGGCCGACAATGACGAAATCGTTGAACATGACGTCCTGACGGCTGACGCCGAAGCCTTCGGCGACGAACTTTTCTTCCGCGGGTTTGGCATGCACGAACAGCACGTCGCCATCGCCGTTGCGGGCATTCTTCAGTGCCTGGCCGGTACCGACAGCCACGACCCGAACTTCGATGCCGGTTTTCTTGCTGAAGATCGGCAGCATGTAATCGAACAGGCCGGAATTCTGCGTCGAGGTGGTCGATTGCAGGGTGATGAACTTGTCCGCGGCAACGGCATTGCCGGTTGCCGTCAGGGCGAGCATCGCCGCGAGTGCGAGCCCTCCCAAAGTACTCTTCAGGTGTTTCATTGCGTTTGCTCCCATTGGTCGGTGGTTTTGTCTGGTCAGGCGCCGTTCGGCAGGTGCAGCCGCCCGGCAAGGTAATCGCGCGCGGCAGCGCTCGATGGGGCTTCAAAGAAAGCGGCGGCGGCGCTTTGTTCTGCGATCCGGCCCCGGTCCATGAAAATGATTTCGGAAGCGAGGCGCCGGGCCTGATGGATGTCATGGCTGATCATGACGATCTTGCAGCCGCGCCGTTCCGCCGCCAGCACCAGCGCCTCGATGGCGGCGGTGGAGGCGGGATCGAGACTGGCGGTGGGCTCGTCCAGAAACAGCACATCCGGCTGCAGGCTGAGGGCTCGGGCGAGAGCAAGGCGCTGCTGCTCGCCGCCGGAAAGCACCCGGGCCGGGCGCGCCGCAAGATGCGCGATGCCCGCTTCCTTCAAGGCCTCGGTCGCTCGGCGGTTACGGTCCGCGCGGGGTACGCCCGCCGCATTCAGGGCATGATCGAGATTGGCCGTGACAGACCGGCGCAGCAGCACCGGCTTCTGGAATACCATGGCCTGGCGCTTGCGGATCTCTCGATTGGCGGTCTGTCCCCGCCAGCTCACCGTGCCGGCGCTCGCCGGGATCAGACCGTGCAGGATGCGCATCAGGATGCTTTTCCCGGCGCCGTTCGGGCCGAGGATCATGCTGATGCCGCCTTCGGCGATCTGCAGGCTCACCTTGTCCAGCAGGGCAAGACCGTCCGGTGCATAGCTGAGATCTTCCGCACGCAGCGGCAGCAGCGGATTGGTCACTGCGAAGCTCGCATTCGGGCTGACATTTTGCGGGATATTATTCATAGGCAAACCGCCGCGCCGTCCCTTTCAGGGCCATCAGGGCGGCATTCACGCTGATCGAGATGCCGATCAGGATCAGGCCGAGCGCCAGGGCCAGGGCGAGGTCGCCTTTCGAGGTTTCCAGAGCGATGGCGGTCGTCATCACCCGGGTCACATGGTTGATGTTGCCGCCGACAATGATCACCGCCCCGACTTCCGCGACAGCCCGCCCGAAGCCGGCCAGTGCCACGGTGATCAGGGAGAACCGGCCATCCCAGAGCAGGGTGGTCAGAGTGGCGAACGGCCCGAGGGCGAGGGAGCGCAGTTGCTCGTCATATTCGGTATGCAGATCGGCGATCACCTGCCGGGTCAGCGCCGTCGCGATCGGCGTTACCAACACCGTCTGCGCAATGATCATGGCTGTTGGCGAGTAGAGCAGCTGGAATGTGCCGAATGGCCCCGCGTTCGAAAGCAGCATGTAGATCGCCAGACCGACCACCACGGGCGGCAGTCCCATCAAGGCATTGGTCAGAACCAGCAGCACCCCGCGTCCCGGAAAACGGAAGATGGCGATGGCGGCGCCAAGGGACATGCCGATCATGCAGGCGCACATGGTCGCGGACAGGCTCACTTTCAGCGACAGCAGCACGATCTCCGCGAGATCTGCGTCAGCGGAAAAGATAAGCTGGAAGGCCAGCGAAAATGATTCTGCAAAATCCTGCATAATTATGCGTTTTATCCACATTCGATGTTGTGTCGGTAGAATTCATCAAATAATGCGATGTTGCGCTCTGCTTTGCAAGCTGACATCCGCTGGGTGGAAATGAGTGGGTCCGAGGCACGGGCTATTCGCCAGAGACCGAGTTTCAAATAGCAAAATCAACGAAATGAGAAAAAATTTGCTTTAAATCATAAAAATATACGTGCAGTAGAAAAAATATATCAATTATTGCAATTATTAAGAAAATTCATTCTATTTCTCCTCAAGAAAACAATGTGTCTACGAGCGGGGGGAATAGAGACATGTATGTTCGTGCCGATAGCGCCCAGAGTCAGGCGTCGAATCTCAGAAAAATGATTGATGAAATGCCCGTGGCGGTCATGACCTGCGCGCTTCCGGATTTTGTCATCGACTATGCAAACAAAGCATCCTTGGAAGCGCTCAAGCGGATCGAGCACGCTTTGCCGGTCAAACATGATGAAGTTGTCGGCAAGAGCATCGATATTTTTCACAAGACCCCGGACAGTCAACGGAATTTCCTGTCTAATCCGGCCAACCTGCCGCACCGGACACGGATTTCAATCAGCGGCGAATATCTCGACCTTCAGGTGAGTGCGATCCTGGATGAACGCGGCGCCTATGTCGGCCCGATGCTGACCTGGTACATTGTCACAGACCGGGTGGAGGCAGAGCGGAAGCTGAACCAGCAGGTTCAGATGCTGAACAAGATGCCGATCAACGTCATGCTCGCGGACAAGGAGACATTCGAGATCACCTTCGTCAACGACACCAGCAAGCAGACCCTGAAGCGGATCGAGCATCTTCTGCCGATCCCGGCCTCTGAGGTGGAAGGGGCCAGTATCGATATCTTCCACAAGGCGCCACAGCATCAGCGCAAACTGCTGTCCGATTCATCGAACCTGCCTTTTCAGACGGTGATCTCGCTTGGCGAGGAAAAACTGAATCTCATGATATCGCCGCTGCTTGACGAGAAAGGTGGCTATCAGGCGCCGATGCTCACTTGGTCGGTCGTGACAGAGAATGTCCGGATGGCGGACCGGGTTTCCGAGGTGGTCGAGCAGGTTGCGGGTGCTTCGTTTCAACTGCGTAGCAATGCGGGGCAGTTGGCGGAAACCGCATCGACGGCCAATAGCACGGCGGCCACGGTCGCCACGGCGACGGAAGAGCTTAACTCTTCAATCGCGGAGGTCAGTCGCCAGATGGCGGAAGCCGCACGGGTGGTGGAAACGTCGGTTCAGGAGTCGAAACGATCCTCGGGGATGGTGGAGACGCTCTCCGTCACAGCGCAGCGGATTGGCGAGGTAGTCACGCTGATCCAGGCTATTGCGGCGCAGACCAATCTCCTGGCGCTCAATGCCACCATCGAGGCAGCGCGTGCAGGAGATGCCGGCAAAGGGTTCGCGGTCGTGGCGAACGAGGTGAAGAACCTAGCGACGCAGACGGCTGGTGCAACGGAAGATATCTCCGGGCAGATTGCCCAGATCCAGTCGGCTGTCACCGACGCGGCGGAGGCCAACCATTCGGTCACCCGGACGATCGAACAGCTCAATGAGATCGCCACGGCTGCTGCAGCCGGTATTGAGCAGCAGAGTGCGGCAACCGAGGAGGTCGCGCGCAATATCACGGAAGTCCAGTCCGCGTCGTATTCGGTGGGGGATTTGTCTGCCGAGATCCTGAAGGCAGTCTCTTCGCTTGCCGATCAGGGGGCGATGCTAAAGGAAGAGTGCACGAGCTTCCTGCAATCGACAACGGCGACTCGCTGAGGGCCTGGGCGCACTTCGAAGGTTGCTTAAGGCGCAGCCCGGGTTTTTTAAACGACGACCAACGATCTAGATGCGTAGCACCGAACATGCAAAATAATGCATGTCAATTTCCGTGATTGCATTATAGTGCGCCTTCGTTTGAAGAAGACGGAGCGCCCCGGCGAGTGGCGCCCTCATGGGAGATGCGCAAAAATGTTGATCGATTTCCGGACCGATCCGTCCCGCTACAAGCACTGGAAACTGGTGTTCGACGGCGCCCGTGCTGACCTTGTTATGGATGTGGACGAAAAAGGCGGCCTGTTCGAGGGCTACGAGCTGAAACTCAATTCCTACGATCTCGGGGTCGACATCGAGCTCTATGATGCAATCCAGCGGCTGCGGTTCGAGCATCCGGAAGTGAAGGTCGTTGTGCTGCGGTCGGCCAAGGACCGGGTGTTCTGCGCCGGCGCGAATATCCGCATGCTCGCCGGTGCCGCCCATGCCCATAAGGTGAATTTCTGCAAATTCACCAACGAGACACGTAATTACATGGAAGAGGCGAGCGCCGAGTCCGGCCAGAAATATCTGGCGGCGGTGACCGGTGCATGCGCCGGCGGCGGCTATGAGCTTGCCCTCGCCACCGACCACATCATCCTGACCGATGACGGTTCTTCCTCCGTTGCCTTGCCGGAAGCGCCGCTGCTGGCCGTGCTGCCGGGCACCGGCGGGCTGACCCGGGTCACCGACAAGCGCAAGGTCCGGCGGGACCGGGCGGATGTGTTCTGCGCCATCGAGGAAGGCATCAAGGGCCAGCGCGCCGCGGACTGGGATCTGGTCGACGAAGTCGCCCCGAACTCGAAGTTCGACGAGGTGGTCGCGGCCCGGGTGGCGGCAATGGCGGAAAGTTCCGACCGGCCGACCGGCGCCAAAGGCATCGCTTTTCCGCCGATCGAGCGGAAGATCGAGGGCGATCTGATGCAGTACGATCTGGTCACGGTCGAGATCGACCGGGATGAGCGCAATGCGACCATCACCATCAAGGGCCCGGAGCAGGACGTACCGGCGGATACCGATGCGCTGGTCGCGCTCGGCGCCGACTACTGGATGCTGAAGCTCTGCCGCGAGCTGGACGACGCGATCCTGCATCTGCGGATCAACGAGCTGGAAATCGGCACCCTGATCCTGAAGACCGCTGGAGACGGCGCCAAGGTGCTGGCGCATGACGCCTTCATCGCGGCCAATCGTGGTCACTGGCTGGCCCGCGAAATCGCGCTTTACTGGAAGCGCGTCATGAAGCGGATTGACGTGACGTCGCGTTCGCTGGTGGCGCTGGTCGAGCCGGGAAGCTGCTTTGCCGGATCGCTGGCCGAACTGCTGTTCGCCGCCGACCGCAGCTACATGCTGGAAGGCCAGCTTGACGGCGATAACCGTCCGCCGGCCGAAATCGCGCTTGGCCCGGCCAATTTCGGCCCGTTCCCGATGAGCAACGATCTGACCCGTCTGCAAACCCGGTTCCTCGGCGCCCCCGAGGCCGTGACAAAAGCGGAAGCCTCGATCGGCGAGACGCTGGATGCGGAGCGGGCGGACGAGCTCGGCCTCGTTACCTTCATCTTCGACGATATCGACTGGGAGGACGAGGTCCGGATGTTTCTTGAGGAACGCTCCAGCTTCTCCCCCGATGCGCTTACCGGCATGGAGGCGAACCTGCGTTTCGCCGGGCCTGAGACCATGGAAACCAAGATTTTCGGCCGCCTGACCGCCTGGCAGAACTGGATTTTCCAGCGCCCGAACGCGGTTGGCCCGGACGGCGCGCTTGGCCGTTACGGCACAGGCCGCCAGCCGGAATACGACATCAAGCGGGTCTGACCGCCCAAAACCCTCATCAAGAGGCTAGACCCGAAACATTGAGGAGACGCGGATCATGAATGAAGTTCTCAACGTCAGCTATGACACCAAGATCCCGAACAACATCAACCTCTCCAGCGACCGCAAGGTTCTGAAGGCGCTGGAGCAATGGCATCCGGGTTATATCGACTGGTGGATGGATCAGGGGCCGGAAGGCTTCCAGACCTCCGATGTCTATCTCCGGACGGCTGTCAGCGTTGATCCCAAAGGCTGGGCCAAGTTCGACTACGTGAAGATGCCCGACTATCGCTGGGGCATCCTTCTGGCGCCGCAGGTCGAGAACCGGAAGATCGCTTTCGGTGAGCATAAAGGCGAGGACGTCTGGCACGAGATCCCGGGCGAATACCGCGCCATGCTGCGCCGGCTGGTGGTGATCCAGGGCGACACGGAGCCGGCTTCGGTCGAGCAGCAGCGCTTCCTCGGCACCACGGCGCCATCTCTCTACGACATGCGCAACCTGTTCCAGGTGAATGTCGAGGAAGGCCGGCACCTCTGGGCCATGGTCTACCTGCTGCAGAAATATTTCGGCCGCGATGGCCGGGAGGAAGCTGGCGAGCTGCTGAACCGCCGCTCCGGTGACGGTGACAAGCCGCGCATGCTGGGGGCCTTCAACGAAGAGACCCCGGACTGGCTGTCCTTCTTCATGTTCACCTTCTTCACCGATCGTGACGGCAAGATGCAGCTCGAAAGCCTGGCCCAGTCCGGCTTCGACCCGTTGTCCCGGACCTGCCGCTTCATGCTGACCGAGGAAGCGCACCACATGTTCGTCGGCGAGACCGGCGTCGGCCGCACCGTGCAGCGCACCTGCGAGGCCATGCGCGCGGCCGGCATCGAGGACCCGTACGAGATCGAGAAGGTCCGCGCTCTCGGCGTGATCGACCTGCCGACCCTGCAGAAGAAGGCGAACCTGCACTTCTCCCTGTCCCTCGACCTGTTCGGCTCCGAGATCTCGACCAATGCGGCCAACGGCTACAATTCAGGTCTGAAGGGCCGTTTCCAGGAAGAGCGGATCGACGACGATCATCGCCTGGTCAACGACACCTATCCGGTGTTGAAGTTGGTCGGCGGCGAGTTGAAGCTGGTCGAGGAGCCTGCACTGTCCGCTCTTAACTCGCGGCTGCGGGACGATTACGTCCGGGATTGCCAGGGCGGCATCAACCGCTGGAACCGGATCATCAGTAAAGCGGGGATCAATTTCGAGATCACTTTGCCGAGCGTTGCCTTCCACCGCCATATCGGCGAGTTCCGCGATGTTCACACCACGCCGCAGGGCCAGGTCCTGAGCGATGCCGAATGGGGCGCGCGCCGGGACGAGTTCCTGCCGACGACCGGGGACGGCGATTATATCGCCTCGCTGATGACATCGGTGAGCGAGCCTGGCAAGTTCGCCGGCTGGATCTCCGCCCCGCGTGTCGGCATCGACAACAAGCCGGGCGACTTCGAATATGTGAAGATCCACGACTGAGTTTACCCGGGACTCCTCCCTTAGAAGACTCGGGCTGACCCGGGCCGCCATTTTGGCGGCCCGGGTTTTTTTACGGTCAACTATCCGTAGCAATCCGTCCCGGACTGGATCGGCGGGCATGGGACCGTGCCGTAGGAGCAAAACACGCAGCAATCGCCGCGTTTGGGTTTCAGGAGCGCGCCACATCCCTTGCAGTCATAGAAGAACTGGCATGCATCGGTTGGCATTTGCTCCGTCTCGCGGTGACCGCATTCCGGGCAGGTGATGGTCGATTCCAGGATCGGTTGGCTGCTGCTTGGCGCCATGTGTTTATCCCTGTGAAAACCAACCCCGCGTCCGGTTCGCAAACGCGACCAGCGACAGCATCACCGGCACCTCGACCAGCACGCCGACCACGGTGGCCAGCGCAGCACCGGAATTGAGGCCGAACAGGCTGATGGCGACGGCAACGGCGAGTTCGAAGAAGTTCGAGGTGCCGATCATGGCGCAGGGCGCGGCAACGTTGAACGGGACTTTCCAGGCCTTCGCCCAGCCATAGGCGATGGCGAAGATGCCGTAGGATTGCAGGATCAGGGGGATGGCGATCAGCAGGATCGTGAGCGGGTTTTCCAGCACGGTCTGGCCCTGAAAGCCGAACAGCAGGACGACGGTCGCCAGCAGGCCGAGCACGGAGAAGGGTTTCACCCGGGCGGTGAAGTCATGGACGATCTGCTCGCCCGCATCGTGATTGGCGGCCTTTGCCGTCAGGTGGCGCCGGGTCATATATCCGGCGCCGAGCGGGATGACGACATAGAGCACGACCGAGAGCAGCAGGGTCTCCCACGGCACGGTCAGTTCCGTCACGCCGAGCAGCAGCCCGCAGATCGGCGCGAAGGCGATGATCATGATCAGGTCGTTGATGGAAACCTGGACCAGCGTGTAGGTCGGATCGCCCTTGGTCAGGGTGGACCAGACGAAGACCATGGCCGTGCAGGGCGCGGCGCCGAGCAGGATCAGCCCGGCGATATATTGCTCCGCATCGGCGGCTGAAATCAGTCCGTCGTACAGATAGCGGAAGAAGAGGATGCCCAGCGCGGCCATGGTGAAAGGCTTGACGATCCAGTTCACCACCAGGGTGATGACCAGTCCCTTGGGCCGGTCACCGATGCTTTTCAGGCTCTCGAAATCGACCGCCACCATCATCGGGTAGACCATTGCCCAGATCAGCACGGCGACGACGATATTGACCGAGGCGTATTCCAGCCCGGCCAGTACGGCGAACAGGCCCGGTGCGAGATTGCCGAGCAGCACCCCCGCCGCAATGCAGAGCGCGACCCAGAGGGAAAGCCACTTTTCGAAGAACCCGATGCCGCCCGGGGCAGCGACTGTTTCTGAACTCATGCGGTGTCGGGTCCTTCTTGTTGCCGTCAGGCGTTTTCGGGCGTCTTCGTAGCGCCGGCGATATCGTCCAGCCGCTTTTGCAGGGCGAGCTTGTCGAGCCTCTGGAGCGGCAGGTTGACGAAAATTTCGATCCGGGTGTTCAGCATCCGGAAGGTATCGGCGAAAGCAAAGCGTTTTTCCGCCTCGCTGCCCTCCACTGCCGCCGGATCAGGCACGCCCCAATGGGCCGTCATCGGCTGGCCCGGCCAGACCGGGCAGGTTTCCTTCGCGGCGTCGTCGCAGACCGTGAAGACGAAATCCATCGCCGGCGCGCCGGGGGCTGAGAATTCCTCCCAGCTCTTGGAACGCAGGCTATCGAGGGCGTAATTCTGATTTCTCAGGAAGTCCGCCGCATAGGAATGGATTTCACCGCGCGGCGTGCTGCCGGCGCTGTAGGCCTGGAACCGGCCGGCCCCGGCGCGGTTCAGAATGGCTTCCGCCATGATGCTGCGGGCGGAATTGCCTGTGCAGAGAAAAAGAACGTTGAAGATCCTGTCGCCGGTCATTGCTCTGTCTCCGGAATGGCGCCGCAGAACGCGGCATTAGCGGTAAGGCCGCCACATATGTCCGGGTTTCCGTTACAGCAATCCTGTGTCAGGAATGTTAAAAGCCGCCGCATGGCGTCGATTTCCACGGAGTAGAAGACATTCCGATGCTGCCGGCGGGCCCGGACCAGACCTGATCGCTCCAGCTGCGCGACATGGAAAGAGAGGCTGGACCGGGAGACGCCGACCTGCTCCGCCAGATCCCCCGCCGAGATACCTGACGGTCCGGCCTGCATCAGCCTGCGATAGACCTGAAGCCTCGATTCCTGTGCCAGCGCGCCAAGCGCGATGATTGCGTCATGCTCATTCATTTCAATAATTCAAATATCATTGAAATGAGAAGGTGTAAATTCTATTCTGCGGTCCTCGTGTCGCCGGGCATATGGTGGAGGGCGAGCGTGCATAACAGGAGCAGCGGATGACCGTGCGTGTTGCGATCAATGGTTTTGGCCGGATGGGGCGTCTTGGCGCGCGGGCATGGTGGGGAAGGGACGGCTATGAGATCGTCGCCATCAACGATCCCGCTTTCACGCCGGAAATGGCCGCGCACCTGCTTGAGTTCGATACCGTTCACCGGCGTTGGGACCGGCCCGTCGGCCATACCGGAAACGGCATCCTGGTCGACGGCCGGGAAATCCCGCTGACGGCTCATGCCTCCCCGGCTGAAAGCAGCTGGGGCGGCAAGGATGCCGACATCGTTCTGGAATGCAGCGGGCGCTTCAAGTCCGGTGCGGCATTGCAGCCCTATTTCGACCGGGGCATCGCCAAGGTGATCGTCTCCGCACCGGTCAAGGAAGACGGCGCGCTCAACATCGTGATGGGCATCAACCACCACCTCTACGATCCGGCGCAACATCACCTGCTGACGGCGGCTTCCTGCACGACGAACTGCCTCGCCCCGGTGGTGAAGGTGGTGCATGAGGGGGTCGGCATCCGTCATGGCTCCATCACCACCATTCACGACGTGACGAACACCCAGGTGATCGTCGATGGGCCGCACAAGGATTTGCGCCGGGCCCGTTCGGCCCTGAATGCGCTGATCCCGACCAGCACCGGCTCGGCGACGGCGATCGGCATCATCTATCCGGAACTCAAGGGTCGGCTCGACGGCCATGCGGTGCGGGTGCCGCTGCTCAATGCTTCCCTGACGGACTGTGTTTTCGAGCTTGAGCGGGAAAGCTCGGTGGAAGAGCTGAACGGCTTGTTCAAGGCGGCGGCGGACGGGCCGCTTGCCGGTATCCTCGGTTTCGAGGAGCGGCCACTGGTCTCGACCGATTTCACCGACGATCCGCGCTCTGCCATCATCGACGGGCCCTCCACCATGGTGGTGAACGGGACGCAGGCGAAGATCTATGCCTGGTACGACAACGAGTGGGGCTATGTGAGCCGGATGATGGAGCTCGCACGGCACGTGGCGGAGCGGCTGTGACCGAGACAGAAAACAAGGTTGCGCCGGCCGGCGACGGGCGGACCTATGCGTCCGTGACCGGGGCCTATTGGGCCTTCACCCTGACGGACGGCGCGTTACGCATGCTGGTGCTGCTGCATTTCCACCAGCTCGGCTTCACCCCGCTCGATATCGCCTTTCTGTTCCTGCTGTACGAGGCGATGGGGATCATCACCAATTTCCTCGGCGGCTGGATCGGTGCGCGCTTCGGGTTGCGGATCACGCTCTTTGCCGGGCTGGCTGTGCAGATATCGGCGCTGCTCATGCTCTCGGCCACGGACCCGGCCTGGACGGCTTTGTTCTCGGTCGGCTACGTGATGGTGGCGCAGGCGCTTTCCGGGGTGGCCAAGGATCTCACCAAGATGAGCTCCAAATCCGCCGTCAAGCTGGTGGTTGCATCGGAGGAGGCCGGATTGCTTTTCCGCTGGGTGGCGGTGTTGACCGGCTCCAAGAACGCCCTCAAGGGCGTCGGCTTTCTGCTCGGCGGGGTGATGCTGGAGGGGCTTGGCTTTACGCATGCGCTCTACGCCATGGCCGGGATGCTGGCCGTCGTCCTCGCTGCTGCTCTCGTAACCATCAAGGCGGATCTCGGCCGGGCGAAGACAAAGATCGTCAAGCGCGACCTGTTCGCCAAGACGCGGGAGATCAACTTTCTCTCCGCTGCCCGGGTCTTCCTTTTCGCCTCCCGCGACGTCTGGTTCGTCGTCGGGGCGCCGGTCTTCCTTTATGACCAGCTCGGTTGGTCTTTTGACCGTGTCGGTCTGTTCATGGCGGTCTGGGTGGTTGGCTACGGCATCGTGCAGGCGCTGGTGCCCCGGTTCCTCCGGCGGACGCGGGATGCCGGGTCGGCAGCGCGCGGTGCGGTGCTCTGGGGCTCTGTTCTGGCGCTGCTACCGGCCATGATCGCGGCAGGGCTGACCCCGGGATGGATGCCTGCCGAGTTTGGTGCAGGCGATGCTCCGGCCATCATACTGGTCGGCGGGCTGCTTTTGTTCGGCGTGGTGTTCGCGGTCAATTCAGCGCTGCATTCCTATCTGATCGTCGCCTATTCGGACGCGGACAAGGTGGCGCTGAATGTCGGCTTCTATTACATGGCGAACGCCGTCGGCCGGTTCGCAGGGACGCTTCTTTCCGGGCTGGTCTACCAGCTTGCCGGATTGACGGCGACGCTCTGGGTCTCCGCCGCCATGGTGTTGCTGGCGGTCATGCTGACGGTGCCGTTAGGCGGCGGCAGGCGGGCTATCCCGCAATCGGGATAAAGGCCTGCTCGCCGGCCCTTTCCTGAGCATCAGGTGCTGGGCTGCTGGATCACACAGCCATACCAGCCGAGGCCTTCATATGTCTCGTAGCCGGGTGTCTTGTGGAAGCCGACGACAGCGCCGTTGGGCAGAGTGTAATGACCGCTGTCCCGGCCCTCGGTCTTCAGATCGAAACGCTCGCTCAGGATGCCTTCCCGGTCGGACGCGGCGATGATGCGGAAATCGGCGTCGAGCAGCATGGCGCGGGAGCGGCCAGCTTCTGCTTTCTCGAAGCGGACACCCTCGACGATGGTCTGTGCTTGCGGCTCCCACTCGAAATGAATGCCCAGAACGCCGAGCACGGCGCCATTGCTCTCGCCGCCTTCCCGGATCGCGGCCGCATAGGTCGCGGTCGGCTGGCCGTCGAGTTCTACGCTCGTCGCGATATCGGCAACGGAGTATTCATCGCCATCCCGGGTCGCCATGGCGTCGCGGAACCAGCCTGCATTGGAGACAGAGCGGCCGGCGGCGTTGTAGCGCTCGGGCCGGCCATTGGCGATAACGGTGCCGTTGGCGTCGCAGATCCAGAGGTCGATATAGACGGTATAGGCTGACAGGATCACGCCGAGCCGCTTGGAAGCATAGGCGGCGGCTTCGTCGGATGGAGCGGCGAGGCAGTCGACGATGGCGCTGTCGGTCGCCCACCAGCGCACGTCGCAGGTCCGCTCGAACAGGTTCCGGTCGATCAGTTCGACCGCGTTCAGGGACAGGTCGACAAGCCGCTGACCCTTGAGCTGGTCGACAATCGAGCGACCGATGGTTTCCAGCATCTCCGCCTTGCCGGAGAGTTCGGTCTGCAGCGCGTCGGCGATCTGCTCGATCTCGACGGAAACGCCCTTCACCTCATCGGCGACAACCGCAAAACCGCGCCCCAGCTCGCCGACCCGCGCGCTTTCGATCAGCGCGTTCAGGGCCAGCATCTTGGTCCGGCCGGTAATGGCATGGATTTCCGAGATCTTGGTTTCGGCCGTGTTCCGGACATCGGCGGTGAGCGTGACGATCTGTTCCGGGTCGGTGGTGGCGTCAGACGAACTCATGTGAAGTTTCCAAGGATATGGGAGGCCGGTGGAGGCTTTGGGTGAGAGGCGATTCTATCTGATGCACGATTTCTAAGCAAAACAAGTAAATGCTTAATTAATAAGCATAATGTTAATTCGACATTGCGAGCAAGCGACCTATAGGAGACTGTCTGCGACATATGATTTGGGACGGGATCTTCCATGGCGCTCTGGCATAAATACTCATTGGTTGCATATTTAGCGGTGTTCGTCGGCGTCTTGGGACATGCATCCACGGAATTTTTTGCGGTTTTATCAGGAGTGTCCGGTCCGGAGCTTTCGGTCTGGCGGTTTTTACTTGGCGGCGCCGGGCTGGTGCTTGTGGCGATTGTACTGCCTGGAACGCGTGATCTGGTCGCGCCTTTCAGGACGCATGGATTGAAGCTGCTCTTCCTCTCCCTGCTCGGTGTGACGATCGGCTATCTCGTTTTCCACTGGTCGCTCGATTTTGCCTCGGTACCGCAGGTGGCGACCCTGGTGACGACAATCCCGATCTTCGTTGCCATCTCCAATCTTCTGATCAACAAGGCGCCGATCACCCGGGGCAAGATCGCCAGCGGGCTCTGCGCGGTCGTCGGGATCGCCCTGCTGATCACGGACGGCTATGTCGCCTCGCTGGCGGGCTCCGGCGAAAGCCTGCTCGGGATCTTTCTCGCCACCGCCTGTGCCGCTGCCGTGGCTGCCTATTCCGTTCTGGTGCGGCCGATCATTGCGATCTATGGCGCCCTTCGCATCACCGCCATCACCATGATGCTCGGGGGGATCGGCCTGTGGCTGGTGGTCGGCCTGTTTTTCGGTGTTTGGGCCGAGCCCTCCCGGCTGGCCGGTCTGGGCACCCCGGCGCTGACCTCGCTGCTGGTGATCGCTTTCTGGAACACCACCATCACCCAGTTCCTCTGGATTGGCGGGCTCGCAGCGGTGCCGGATATCACGCGCGGCAGCTACCTGTTCTTCCTGAAACCGGTGATCGCAGCCCTGCTCGCCGTGCTGGTGCTCGGGCAGGACCTTTCGGCGACGCAGATCCTTGCGATCATCGTCATTACCGGTTCGGTGTTCGGTGAGCTGTTTCTGGACCGGAAGCCCGAAGACTGACTTGCGCTTCCTTGGGCCTTTGGGCCAGAGTTCCGGCGCCAAACAACAGATAAAGAAGCATCGCGATAGCCGGTGCAGGGGAGTGAGGGTTCATGGCTCAGGAGATCGTTCTGGCGGGCGGAAAGCGCACGCCGTTCGGGGATTTCGGGAAATCGCTGAAGGACATTCCGCTGACGGCGCTGGCGACCCATGCGGCCAGGGCATGCGTGGAAGATGCGGAAATTTCACCCGGAGAGATCGATCACGTGGTCTGGGGCAATGTCCTGCCGGTCGACCCGGACGGGTATTACACCGGCCGCGCGGCTGGCCTGAATATCGGTATGAAGGACGAAAGCTGCGCCGTGCAGGTGAACCGGGCCTGTGGTTCTGGCACCCAGGCGATCCTCACCGCCGCGCAGCAGATCATGACCGGGCACGGCAAGATCGCGCTGGCCGGCGGCGGCGAGAATTTCTCCCGCGCGCCCTTTGCCAACCAGCAGATGCGCTGGGGCGCTATCCGTGGCGCGCAGAGCTTCGAAGACACTATGGAATCCGTCTATAGCGACCCGTTCGGGCACGGTCTGATGGGGGCGACGGCGGAGAACCTCTCCGAGGATTTCCAACATCGCCGCGAGGACATGGATGCCTGGGGGCTGATGAGCCAGCAGCGCGCCGGCAAAGCGATGGCGACCGGTTTCCTTGCCCGCCAGATCGCGCCGATCGAGGTGCCGGAGGGCCGCAAGGGCACAAGGCTGATGAGCGAGGACGAGTTCCCGCGTCCCGAGATCACGCTGGAAAAGCTGGCGACCCTGAAGCCGGTCTTCCGCAAGGGCGGACAGGTGACGCCGGGCAATTCCAGTGGGGTGACGGACGGCGCCGCCTTCGTGCTGGTCGGCGACCGGGCGGCGGTCGAAGCACAAGGGATCGAACCGGTGGCTAGGATTGTCGACTGGACCATTGTTGGCGTCTCGCCAAGGATCATGGGCTGCGGGCCGGTACCGGCGATTCGCGCGCTTTGGGAAAAGCGCGGGATGAAGGCGTCCGACATCGACTATTACGAGATCAATGAAGCCTTCGCGGTGGTGAACCTGCATGCGGAGAAAGAACTCGGCGTCGGTCGCGATGTGACGAATATCTATGGCGGCGGCATCTCCATCGGTCACCCGCCGGGAGCGACCGGGGTGCGCATGACGATCACCGCCATGCATCACCTTCAGGAATCCGGGCAGCGTTATGCCTGTATCTCCATGTGCATGGGTGCGGGCCAGGGCATGGCCGTGCTGATCGAAAATCTCGCCGTCTGATTCTGGAGCTTCCCATGTCTGTTGACCTTACCGGGTCTTTTGACCTTACCGGCAAGGTGGCGCTGGTCACCGGCGCCAGCCAGGGCCTTGGTGCCCGTTTCGCGGAAACACTGGCCGCCAGAGGGGCGGCCGTTGCCGTTGCTGCGCGCCAGGCAGCGAAGCTTGAGGAACTGGCGGAGCGGATTGGCGCGGCTGGTGGGACGGCCCATGCAGTGGCGATGGATGTCACCGACCCGGCCTCCGTCGAGGCGGCTATTGAGAATGTGGAGGCCGCGCTCGGCCCGCTCGATGTGCTGGTAAACAATGCCGGTATCGCCGTGCAGAAGCCGTTTCTGGAGATGAGCCCGGAGGATTACGACCAGGTCCTCGACACTAATCTGAAGGGCTGTTTCCTGGTCGCCCAGGCGGCTGCCCGGCAGATGAAGGGGAGCGGCGGCGGGTCGATCATCAATATTTCCTCCGTGCTAGGCACAGAGGTGATCGGCGCGCTCTCGACCTATTGCGCATCCAAGGGCGGGCTGTTGCAGCTCAACCGGGCCATGGCGCTGGAATTGAGCCGTTACGGTATCCGGGTGAACGCCATTGCGCCGGGCTATATCGAAACACCGATCAACAGCGGGTTTTTCAAGACAGAGCCCGGTCAGAAAATGGTCAAGACGATCCCGCAGCGCCGGCTTGGCCAGCCGGAGGACCTGGACGGCGCGCTGCTGTTGCTGGCGTCCGATCAGGGGGCCTATATGACCGGCTCGGTCGTCACCGTCGATGGCGGCTTCGTCCTGCGCTAGGGCGAGGCGAACCGGATGGCGGACTTTCTGATACGCGACCGGGATCTCGGCTTCCTGCTGCATCAGCATCTCGGGATCGACGGTTTGCTCGACCGCCCCCGCTTCCGTGGCCAGGGGCGGGAGAGTTACGACGCGATCCTGGAGACGGCGCGGCGCATCGCGGCCGAGAAATTCCGTCCGCACAACCGCGCTTCCGACCTTGAGGAGCCGCGTGTCGAGAATGGCCGGGTAGTTGTCCATCCGGAGATCGGCCCCGCCATCGCCGCTTTCAGCGAAGCCGGCTTCGCCGCGGCTCATCATGACGAGGCGCTCGGCGGCATGCAGTTGCCCTGGGTGGTGACGCAGGCCGCCTTTGCCTATTTCCAGGCGGCCAATCTGGCCACCGTCGCCTATCCGTTCCTGACCATCGCTGCCGGCAACCTGATTGCCGCGCACGGCACGGAAAGTCAGAAGGCGCGGTTCCTGCCGCCACTGATGGATGGCCGTTTCTTTGGCACCATGATGCTGTCGGAGCCGCATGCGGGCTCCTCGCTTTCAGACGTGCGCAGCACGGCCTCTCCGTGTGACGACGGCCGCTATGCTCTCACCGGCACCAAGATGTGGATCTCCGGTGGCGAGCATGAGCTGGCGGAGAATATCGTTCACCTCGTTCTGGCCCGGACGCCGGGTGCGCCGCCAGGCGTGAAGGGGCTCTCGCTCTTTCTGGTGCCGCGTTACCGGCTGGAAGAGGACGGCAATCCGGGGGCGGATAACGGCGTCGTGCTCGCCGGGCTCAATCACAAGATGGGGTATCGCGGCACCGTCAACACGGTGATCAATCTCGGCGAGACGGAGCCCTGCATCGGCGAGTTGATCGGTGAGGAGCATCGCGGCCTGACCTACATGTTCCACATGATGAACGAGGCCCGGATCGGTGTCGGCTCCGGTGCCGTGGCGCAGGCTTATACCGGCTATCTGCACAGCCTCGACTATGCCCGGACGCGCCCGCAGGGCCGGCATCCGGACGGTAAGGACCCGGCAAGTCCGCAAATCCCGCTGATCGAGCATGCCGACATCCGCCGCATGCTGCTGTTGCAGAAGGCGGTGGCAGAAGGCGGGCTCGCGCTCTGCCTGGAAGCCGCGCTGCTGGTGGACGATCAGCGTACGCATCCTGACGAGGCAGTACGCCGCGATGCCGGGTTGCTACTCGATTTTCTGACCCCGATCCTGAAGTCTTTCCTTTCCGACCGGGCGCTGGAGGCGAATGACGCGGCGATCCAGATTCATGGCGGTGCCGGCTACACACGGGACTTCCCGGTCGAGCAGTTCTGGCGGGACAATCGTCTGAACCCGATCCACGAGGGGGCCAACGGTATCCAGGCGATCGACCTGATGGGCCGCAAGCTCGGACAGGCGGACGGCGGTTCTTTCACTCTCTTTCTGGACAGCATCGCCGGGACCGTCGGAGACGCGCGGGCCATTGATGCTTTTGCCGGACATGCGGCGGCTCTTGAGGAGACGACGAGCCGGTTCCGGAGACTTGCCGAACAAGTGTTGCCGGAGTTGCGGCAGGAGGCGCGCCGTACGCTGGCGAACGCGTCTGCTTTCATGGAGGCGGCGGGATATATCACTCTCGCCCGTGCCTGGCTGGCGCAGACCGTCACGGCCAGACGTTTGCTGTCGGCGGCGGAAGGTGCGGAAGAAGAGGCCTTTCTCAACGGCAAGATCGAGACCTGCGGCTTTGTCTTCGCCTGGCTGCTGCCCCGCGCGGAGCCGGCGCTCGGTCTGCTCGAATCCGGCGACGATACGGTCTTCCGCATGTCTGTGGACGGATTCTAGTCGGGTTCGCTTGAACCTGCGCGGCGGAGCCTATACGAAATCGGTCAACGAATTTCAGATACCAAGCCGTTCGAGGAGGATGGGATGTCAGTGAACAAAATCGGCGTCATCGGCGCCGGAATGATGGGCTCCGAAATTGCCCTGGTCTTCGCCATGGCCGGCAAGAACGTCGTCATGATGGAGCCGGAGCAGGCACGTCTGGACAAGGCTATGGCCGGTCTCCAGAAGACGCTCGAATCCGGTGTCGCCCGGAAGTTCTGGGCGGAAGAGGATATGGCGGCGGCACTGTCGAACATTTCCACCGCCACGGACGTGTCCGGCTTCGGCGACCGCGATCTGGTGATCGAGGCCGTGTTCGAGGACGAAGAGGTGAAGGCCGCTGTCTATAAAGAGCTGGACGCGGTCTGCAAGGACGATGCGATCATCGCCTCCAACACCTCCAGTATCTCGATCACCGTGCTCGCCTCCTATTTCTCCGAAAAGCGCCAGTCCCGCTTCCTCGGCCTGCATTTCTTCTCCCCGGTCAGCCGGATGAAGCTGGTCGAGGTCATCCGCGGCATGGACACGGACGATGACGTGATCGCTGCCGCCCGCGAGGTCTGCATCGCGGCCGGTAAGACGCCGATCGACGTGAAGGACGTGGTCGGCTTTGCCGTCAACCGCATCCTCTTCGCCATGTGGGACGAAGTGCTGCGGCTCGCCGAGGAAGGCGCCTGCTCGCCGGAAGATATCGATATCGGCTGCAAGCTGGGCCTCGGCCATCCGGTCGGCCCGTTCGAGCTGATGGACAATATCTCCAACACCTTGAACCTGCAGGTTGCCGAGATCCTGCACGAAGCCTATGGCGAGCGCTTCAACCCGCGCCCGATCCTGCGTCAGATGGTGAAAGCCGGTCGCGCCGGCCGCCGCGCCGGTCGGGGCTGGTACCGCTACGACGAAAAAGGCAAGCGGGTCGCCTGAGCGCGCAAGATCTTCACGATTGCAGACGGGCGGTCCTTGTGGCCGCCCGTTTTGCTTTGATGTCTGCCCCTTTGCGCCGAAAAGGGCTTTCCCCGAAGACCGCTCCCGGCTCATGATCAAAGGAAAACCGGCACGGGAGGGGCGGGACGGTGCAATCGATCCGGCGCGGCGAGACAACACTCAGAACACCGAACATCACGGCGGCGGCCCAGGAAGAACTTGAGGCGGCCGGCAGCGATGCGGACCGGATCGAATCCGTTGCAGCGCTGATCCATGGTGCCTTCACAGACTATTATGGCCGTTTCCGGGCAATCGCACATCTTGCCAAGACCGCGTTCGAGGCACGGGACTGGCCGGCCTCTCTGGCTCTGAGCCAGGAGCGGCTCGGTATCTATGGAGCCACGGTTAATGCGCTGGTGCCGGTGATCCTGCTGCATTGCCCGGACGTGCAGGGCAAGGATGCGTTCTGGGCGGATGTCGAGGATCAGTATCTGCCGCTGATCGACGGGCTCTACCATGCCGACCTTGCCTATGCCTTCCTGAATTCGGTGCGCCGCCAGGTGCATGCGGACATGTGGCGCGCCTCGACTTATTCCAGCGCCCGCGCCCGGGATGAGGAAAAAGCGCCGCATCCCGTCGTCACCCGACTGTTCGATATCGAGGGGCCAGTTGACGGTGCGCAGTTGGTTCCTGTGCTGACTCTGGCCGGGTTCTCGCGATCCTGGCGCAATCTTGCGGCGGATGCTGACGCTGTCGCGGAACGTATCCGCGAAGCGGTGCCGGAGGCGGAGCGGATCGACGGGGTCGAGATGGCGGATGCCGGATTCTATAGGAACCGGGGGGCCTATCTCGTCGGCCGGATCTTGCGTGACGGTCTGGAGCCGGTTCCGGTCGGCATTGCGTTGCTGAACGAGGCGGAGGGGATTCTGGTCGACGCGGTCATTCTCGGCTCGGACGATCTGCAATATGTCTTCAGCTCGACGCTGGCCAATTTCCACGTGACCGCCGAGCATTATCACGAGATGGCGGCATTTCTCTTCGCGCTGATGCCGGATCGCCCGCGCGGCCTGCAGTATTCCACCATCGGCTATAATCATATCGGCAAGGTCGCCGTGATCCGGCAGATCGAGGATGAGCTGAAGGCATCCGGAGAGACGCTGGATTATGCGGTTGGCTCCCGGGGGACTGTTGCTATCGGCTTCTCGGCGCCGTCCCTCGGCTATGTCGCCAAGGTGATCCGAGATCATCCGACGGCGGGTTACAAGTGGGGCGTGTTTCCCGGTGTCCAGTCTGTGCTGCAGAAATACAGCCGGGTTCACGAGATCAACCGGGCCGGCTCGATGCTGGACAACATCATCTATTATAACGTCACCCTGCCGGCGGACTATTTCACCGATGCGCTGCGCCAGGAGATCCTTGAGGCGGCGGGCGACAATGTGATCCAGACCGGGGCAGGGCTGCTGTTCCGTCACCTGATCGTGCAGATCAAGATGATCCCGTTTCCTGTCTTCCTGGAGAGCGCTTCGGAGGAGGATGCGGAGAACGCGATCCTCAATCTCGGACAATGCATCGCCAACAATGCCGCGGCGAACATCTTCAACAAGGATCTCGACGGCCGGAATTACGGTATCAGCGGGATCCGCAAAGTTTATCTGTTTGATTACGATGCCATTGAGGATCTGACCGACGTCAAGGTGCGGACCAATCAGGACCGGTTTGATGGGGAGGAAGATATTCCGGACTGGTTCTTCGAGGAGGGGGTGATCTTCCTGCCCGAGGAGCTGGAGGTGCACTTGCGTATCGAGGATCGCCGTCTGCGCCGGATTTTCCGGGAGGCGCATGGCGATCTGCTGACCCTGAAATACTGGACCGACATGCAGGAGCGGCTGCGCAAGGGACAGGTGCCGCGACTGACGCCCTATCGTGAGGAATGCCGGTTGCGAGCCGAGGCGTAATCTGGAGACGCAGTATGCGCGCTATGCAATTTGACGGTGCCGATGGCCTGCTGGAACCGGTCGAGCGGCCGAGGCCGGAACCGGGGCCGGGGGAGGTGCTGGTGCGGATCCGCGCCTGTGGCGTCTGCCGGACCGATCTGCATGTGGTCGATGGCGATCTGCCCGATCCGAAGCCCGGTGTGATTCCGGGGCATGAAGTGGTCGGGACAGTCGAAGCAACGGGGCCCGGCGTGACGGGAATGCATATCGGCGGCCGGGTCGGGGTTCCGTGGCTCGGCTGGACCTGCGGCGCGTGCCGTTATTGCCGGGAGGGTCAGGAAAACCTTTGTCCTGATGCGCGATTTACCGGCTACACGCTGGATGGCGGCTATGCCGAGTATCTCGTTGCTGACGCGCGCTATTGCTTTCCTTTGCCGGACTTTTATTCCGATGCGGAGGCGGCACCGCTGCTCTGCGCCGGTCTGATCGGTTATCGCTGTCTGCGGATGGCCGGCGCAGGCAAGCGTCTCGGCCTCTACGGATTCGGTGCCGCCGCCCACATTTTGATTCAGGTCGCTCTCTGGCAGGGCCGGGAGATCTACGGTTTTGTGCGGCCGGGAGACGAGGCGGCAAAGGAATTTGCGCTATCGCTCGGCGCCGTCTGGGCGGGCGATTCGACGGAGCTGCCGCCGGAGGAGCTGGATGCCGCGATCCTGTTTGCGCCGGTCGGCGACCTCGTGCCGCTTGCGTTACGGGCGATTCGGCCCGGCGGAACGGTGGTTTGCGGCGGTATTCATATGTCCGACATTCCGCAATTTCCCTACGATATCCTCTGGCGTGAGAAGACGATTGTCTCGGTTGCCAATCTGACGAGGCAGGATGCAATCGATTTTCTGGAATTGGCGCCTCAGGTGCCTGTTCGAACGACAACGCAAACCTATCCTCTTGAAGAGGCTAATTCCGCCTTGTCCGATTTGCGGGACGGTCGGCTTCAGGGGGCGGCGGTCCTGGTGCCTTAACATGAGGCATTATCAATTGTAGTCGTCGTCGCGCTGATATTTGCCGTTTTTCGGGAGCTTGTCCTGCCGGCGGCGATCCGGCCCGGCATAACCGCCCGACTTTACATAAGGGCGGGCGTCGGAAAGCACTGACATGATTGTCCGCTGCAGATTCTTGAAATCGACCGGCTTGGCGACAAACGCACTCGCGCCGTCATCCCGGGCCCTCAGGACCGATTCCCTGCTTGCATGCTGGGTAACGAGAATGACCGGAACATAGGGATTCGTGACGTTCGGATCGTGGCGTATATGATGCAGGAAGTCCCATCCGTTCATCGGTTGCATCTCAAGATCGGTGACGATCAGATCGTAATGCCGCCTGGTCAGGTCCTTCAGGGCAATTTCACCGTTCTCGCGTTCAGTGACATCGTCAAAGAGAAGATGTTCCAGGAACGTTCGTATGAGCCGCCGTGTCGGCTGGTCATCTTCCACGACCATCACTCGAAGGGCGCGCAGGACTTCTTTTGAAATATTTGTCATCTATCGCGTTCAAGCTCCTGTGCGTTCTGAGAGCTATATAGTGCGGGAATGGTTTTTATTCAGTTTACTTGCCCGGCGCCGATGAAAACAGGCAACGGAAGGGCGATGTCGACGCTCTTACATACAGGGGAATTCTGGGGGAATACTGGGAGATGGCGCGCCCGGGAAGATTCGAACTCCCGACCTCTTGATTCGTAGTCAAGCACTCTATCCAGCTGAGCTACGGGCGCCCCTGGGAAGCATGTCGCTCCCGAAGGAGGCCGGAACATACTCAAGCCGATTTGGAAACGCAAGCGCTTATCTTACGGAATCGTCTGGCAAAACAACTTGTAGGCCTGATTGGCATTGGTTACTATCCCTACGAATTTCGCGGCTTGCGGATACCATCAGTGGGGGACTGCGTCGGCAAGCTTCTTCCACCGTCTTTAACCCGTACCGGTCGGGGGTGGACGGAGGCGGGGACTCCTACCCGAAAGGGCGGATCGCCGGGGCTCATTGCTAGGGGGGTCGGCATTGGTCGGTCGGACGGATCTACCTGAAACCGCGGCAAACATAACACCTATTTACAAGGTGACAGCGTCCTATGATTCTTAATCGCTCGTCGCTCGTTGTCCTGGGCGCAATGGTTCTCCTTCTTGGGGGCTGTTCTTTCTCATCCGATGCATTGTGGCCGAGCCTTTCAGGCGAAGCTCCCGCCGGAGCCGCTCAGACTTCCGGGCAAGCGCCTTCTCAGGTGGCGATTCAGCCGTCTGCCGGCGAACTTTCGGCCCAGCCGCTGAGTGCAAATGGACAACAGCCGCTTAGTCTGAACAACACAAACTTCGAGGTCCAGCCACCTAGACCAGGGGCCGCTACCGGCACCTTTGTCGGTAACAAGGTGGTGCAGCTCCGGGACGATCTCCGGCGTTTGCAGGAATCCATACGGAGCCATAACGGCGACCTGCAGAACGTCCGTCAGCGGACAATCGGCAATGCGCAGGTCTATCATCAGTCCGTTGCGACGATCCGCTCGCGGTTGCAGGTCGGTACCACGCCGGGTAACCCGATGCTGGTCACCTCCTGGAACGAATCGCAGCGTTTGCTCGAACAGGTGAATGCCGATATCGGCGATATGAACGACCTTTCGAACCGCGTCGCGGCCGATGCCGCGCTGTCGACCTACCTGCTCGACGCCACACGGGCCGCCTTCGGGCTTTCCGGCGCCGTCGACGAGGATCATCGCCAGCTCGAAATTCTCGAGGATGACGTCAACAGGACTGTTGTTCTGGTTGACCGTTTGCTGACCGAGCTGAGCGACGATATCCGCCGCCAGAGCCGTTATGTGGCGACCGAACGGAACGATCTGAACACGCTGGCTCTGGCCATCAAGAACGGTGAGTTCTTCGGTACCAGCCTCGCTTCCCGGACTTACGGGATTGGCGGTGCCACAGCGACAGCGACGCCGATCGCGCCGACACGCGGTCTGAGTTCTGCCACCGGATCCCGGCGGCCGCTGGTGGTTATCCGGTTCGACCGGAGCAACGTGAACTACCAGCAGGCGCTCTACACTGCCGTCAGCCGGGCCCTGGAACGCCGCCCGGATGCGTCTTTCGACCTTGTGGCGGTTTCTCCGTCCAGCGGTTCCTCGGCGCAGGCTGCGCTCGATACCAGCAAGGCACGGAAGAATGCGCAGGATGTCCTTCGTGCCTTGACCGATATGGGGCTGCCGCCGAGCCGGGTGGCTCTGTCGGCGACCACGGCCAGCGATACGACGGGCAATGAAGTTCGTTTGTTCGTCCGCTAGGGCCAGCAAATAAAAGATAAGAAAAGCGCCGTCCGATCTTCGGGCGGCGCTTTTTTCATACGCCAAATGTATCCGCCTGGCTCCAGGCGCCGTTCGTCAGACAGATCGAGGGCGGCACAATTATCGGTCCGGGCGGGTTATTAGCAATACGGTCAGGGCATTCAGCGTTGCGGAATGCGGCCGGTCGCGCTATGTCGCCGCATCTCAATGTGACGTTGATGGGTACGTGCCATGCCGAGTGATGAACAGGCTTCTTTCAACAAGTCCTTCCCGGTCAGCTGGGAAGAGCTTCACCGAACCGCAAAGGCTTTGGCCTGGCGGCTGACGGAAGTCGGTCCATTCGACGGGATTGTTGCCATCACGCGCGGCGGCCTCGTCCCGGCCGCCGTTGTCGCCCGCGAGCTCAATATCCGGATTATCGACACGGTCAGCGCCGCGTCCTACGGGGTCGATGGCTCCGACAAGGAGCGTGGCACCATCCGCATGATGAAAAAATGCGACATCGCGGGTGACGGCACCGGCTGGCTGATCGTTGACGATCTGGTTGATACCGGGGAGACCGCGAAGGCTGTGCGGGCCATGTTGCCACAAGCTCATTTTGCGACGGTTTATGCCAAGCCGGCCGGCCGGCCGCTGGTCGACACTTTCGTGACCGAGGTCAGTCAGGATACCTGGATTCACTTCCCGTGGGATCTGGAGCCGCGCCCTGTCGAGCCGATCTCCTCGCTCCGCCGGTAAAGGGCTCCAGCGCCAAAGAGTGTGGTGCTAAAGGGCTTCGGCGAGTTCGTCGAGCAGCTCTTCATCCTCGATCCGGACCCGGGACCCGTGCTCGACGGAAATAAGCTTCTTTTTCTTTAAGTTGGTAATAGTCCGGCTGACCGTTTCCGTGGTCAGGCCGAGATAATCCGCGATGTCCGTCCGGGTCATGGGCACGGAAACCGGATTTGCGGGCAAATGGCGCTTCACCTGCCGGGCCGAAAGGCCCCGGAAGAAGGAGGCAACGCGTTCCGCTGCGGTCTTCCGGCCAAGCAGGACGATCTGCTCCTGCATCAGGCTCATTTCCTCGGACGCGCGGGCGAACAGCCGATGCTCAAGCGTGGGAATTTCCCGAAGCAGGGCTTCGAGTTGAGGACGCGGGAACCGGCAGAGCGTCGTGGGTGTTATCGCCTCGGCGCCGAAGCCATAAGCGTCGCGATAGGACACGCCGAGAAAATCGCCTGGGAAGAGGAACCCTGTTACGGAGCGGCGGCCATCGGCCAGCAGTTTGTAGAGACGGACGGTTCCCCCCGTCAGTGTATAAACATAGTCCGCCGGCTCACCTTCATCGACGATCGGATCGCCTGCCGCCAATTCAACCGAGGAGAGTATGCCTGTAAGGCGCTGCACTTCATCCGCCCGGAGCGCGCCGCAGATGGCGAGATCGCGAATATTGCAATCATCGCACGGCGAGCCGGTCGCTGCGGGTGCGCTATTTTCTCCCGAAATGCTTTGCATCCGATGCTCCGGTCCGTGCCAGTCAAGGGATCTGTGATCGATCCGGTGGCTATGACTGACCCAACACTAACGGTTTCGGCCGCCGGGTGGAAGCGGCTCGGCGTGAGTCATCATGCTGCGCGTGTGCTATCGCTTGACCGCCTTGTCGTCGGGCAGGGTAATTCAAGCCGGAAGCTACTGCCTATTGCGCCGGTACTGGCCAGGAAAAGTGCCCCACCATGCGCGCGTGCAATATCGCGGGCGATTGCCAGCCCGAGCCCGGAGCCGCCGCCATGTCCGGAAAGCTGGAAAGGTAAAAACAGTTTTTCGCGGATAGGCTCTGGAATGCCGGGGCCGTTATCTTCGAACAGAAGTGTCAGCGTCCCGCTGTCATGCTCGAATCCGATGTGGAAACGGGTCGCTCCCGCCCGGGAGGCGTTCGAGGCCAGGTTGGCGAAAATCCGGTAAATCTGGTCGGTGTCGACCGTAACCAGAACACCGGGTGGCTCATCGATCTCGATGGCCAAATCGCCTTCCGCAGTCGAGGTCCTCAATTCCGGGATAATATCGTCGAGCAGGGCCTTCAGCGTCACACGTTCGGTCATCAGGGGGACCGATTCCTGGGTGAAGTTCAGAGTGTCCGAGCAGAGTTTGACTGCCCGGTCGATCGTCCTGAGGAAGGGCGGGACCGCCTTGCGGACGAACGGGTCGGAGCTCTCGGCGAAACGGTCCGAAACCAGCGTGGCGGTGGCCAGCATGTTACGCAGGTCGTGATTGATCTTGTTCACAGCCGTGCCGAGGGTGGCCAGTCGCATGTTCTGCCGCAATGCCCGGCGGACACCCTGCTTCATATCGGCGAGCTCGCGGACCGCGATGCCGATTTCGTCCCGCCGGTCGGAGGCCGGCAGGTCGGAAGTCGGGTCTTCCGGGCGTTGGCGGAAGGCAATCATGCTGCTGGTGATGCGTTGCATGGGAAGCACCATCAGCCAGCGCAGGGAAAGGAAGACAAGGGCTGCGGTGAAGAGCGAGATCACCACCGAGAGCGTGAGGATGCGCCAGGAGAAATCCAGCATCTCCATATGCATCGGCCGCTCGTCGATCAGCATGGTGACAAAGACCTCGGGGTCTCGCGGAGACTGGCCGTGCAACCGGACGATCCGGTTGCGGGTCTGTGCCAGGGTCTCGAACGCATCCAGGATCAGGGTAAGAACGCCGGTGCTTCTGAGATCGACGGCGATATCGGGCTCCGGAACCTGGGCACGCCGAAGCATCGGCATGAAATTGGATTCGTCGTTTGCCACGACGCTGTAGGCGTCCACATGATCCAGCAACTGGCGCGCCAGCATCTCTGTCACCATACCGTCCGGGGCCGCCTTGACGGACAATGCGGCGAGGTGGCCCTCCGCCAGCTTCTCCTGCAGGTAGCTCAACCGGTACCGTGAAATCGACGGGGTGTAGATCAGCACCTCCGCCACCATGATGAAAAACACCGTCAGCAGCAGGAGCCGGAAAGAGAGACTGTTGGCAAAGCCCAGCATGTACACATGTCCGTCGACGCAACCCGCAGGGCAAGCTTACCCGAAGGCGGCGAGGAAGCGGACGATTTTGCGTATGCGCGGGCTGAATAGCGTCTCCGTGTAGAAGGATCCGGCGGCCCGCTTGCCGATTTCACCCAATGTAGGGTAAGCGACGATCGAAGAGGCGACCGCGCCGATCTTGATCTTCTGGGCGATCACCATGGTCCATGTCTGGATCAGGTCCCCGGCATTCTTGCCGACGATGGTTGCACCCAGAACCTTTCCGTTCTTGAGGGTCATCACCTTGATGAAGCCGTCTGTGACGCGTTCTGCCCTGGCCCGGTCATTCTCCTGATAGGGCCATTTCAGCACCCGCAGCTTCTCACCATGCTGTGCGCGCGCCTCCCGCTCCAGCAGGCCGACATGGGCGAGTTCGGGGTCCGTGTAGGTAACGCGCGGCACGGCGCTGTGGTCGGCTTTTGCAGGCATGCGGAAGAGGGCGCTGCGGATCACGATGCTGGCGTGATAACCGGCGACATGGGTGAATTGCAGGCCGCCCGCGACATCGCCGATGGCGTAGACCTTCCGGTTGCTGGTCTTTAGCCCGGCGTCGACCTCGATCCCGGCCCTGCCATGCTTGATCCCGGCGGCCTCCAGGCCGAGCCCGCTGATATTCGGGCTGCGACCGGCTGCGACCAGAAGGTGACTGCCATCTACGTTTTGTTGTTTGCCGTCCTTCTCGACGGACAGCTGGACAGTTCCTTCAGAACCGGCGACCTCTTTCACCACTGCGCCTTCGAGAAGGCTGACGCCGATCTCTTTCAGGTGCACGCGCAGGACCTCTGCGGCTTCCTCGTCTTCATTGCCGAGCAGGCGGGCGGCTTCGATAAGGGTCACGTCCGCGCCGAGATTGCGATGCGCCTCGGCCAGCTCGCAACCGATCGGACCGCCGCCGACGATGAGCAGGTGATCCGGCCGCTCGGTCAGATCGAAGATGGTCTCGTTGGTCAGATAGGGCGCGCTATCGAGACCGGCGATGGGCGGGATCATGGCGCTGGACCCGGTGGCGATCACGAAACGCCGAGCCCGAACGCGGAAACCGCCGCCGCTGACCGTACGGGCATCCGAGAAAGTTGCCTGCGCCTGGATGACGCGGACACCGAGCTCCTCGAACCGTTCGACGGAATCATGCGGCTCGATGCCGGCGATCACGTCGCGGACATGGGCGTGGACCTTGCCGAAATCGACCTCGGGCGCCGGCAGGGAGACCCCGAAGCGCCCTGCCGTCCGGGCCGTGGCGGCGGCGTGGCCGGCCGCAAGGATGGCCTTGGAGGGAACGCACCCGTAGTTGAGGCAGTCCCCACCCATCAGCCCGCGCTCGAAGAGCACAACCGAAGCGCCCATCTGCACGGCGCCGGCGGCGACGGATAATCCGCCCGACCCACCGCCGATAACGCAGATATCCGCCGATATATCCTGTTCGATGGTCTGGCGGTCGGGGGTATCGGTTTTCATCGCTCTGAGTATGCTCCTGAATGTAGAATGCGGAACACCAACGCGAACCGCGACACAGTATTCAACGCATCTATGTCGCGCACCGGTCGAGGCACAACCAGTCACCTTGGCGTGAGGAAATGCCGGGTTCGTCCGAACTGTCCCTGCATTTATGTGACATACCGTGCGCGCCCACGTTGACTCGGGCAGGGCAAAACTATATACAGCCCGGCACTCGCGAGATTGCTATATTTTACGTCGACGGAGACTTCCCGTGAAACGCACCTATCAGCCCAGCGTCCTCGTACGCAAGCGCCGTCATGGCTTCCGGTCCCGCATGGCGACCGTTGGCGGCCGTCATGTCATTCGCAACCGGCGCTCCAAGGGCCGCAAGCGTCTGTCCGCCTAAAATGCTGCTGCCCGGCCAGTCTGGCCGGGTCGCCTGCATTTCAGAAAGCTCTTTTGCCATGCGCAATCCGTCCTCCGGAACGTTGGAGCGCCTGCAAAAGCGCAGCCAGTTCCTCACGATTGCCCGGACCGGACGCAAGGCCGTTACGCAGGGAATTGTCCTGCAGGCCCGCCCGCTTGAGCCCGGTCACGAGACCGAGATCAAGGTCGGCTATACCGCCAGCCGCAAGGTTGGCGGGTCGGTTCAGCGGAACCGGGCAAGACGAAGGCTGAGAGCCGTGGTTCATGATGTAATGAACGCGATGGCCATACCGGGGCATGAATTTGTCCTTATTGCCCGCGCGAATACCCTGACCCGCTCCTATGATGGTCTGCTTGCCGATCTCAAGCGTGCGCTCGGCAAGGTGGATGCCCTCAAGCAGGAGGTGCGGACGTGACTTCCGCCACCAGATCCCCGCTTGCCTGGCTTTTCCGCGGGATTATTCTTTTCTATCGCTACATGATTTCCCCGTTTCTCGGGACCAATTGCCGTTTCGAGCCGAGTTGTTCACGCTATGGTCTCGACGCAATCGAGCGCCACGGCGCCTTTCGCGGCGGCTGGCTTACCGTTAAACGGATTCTGCGCTGTCATCCCTGGGGCGGCTGTGGCTATGATCCCGTCCCCGAGCGGGATGGGGCCGCTCGCCGAATGCATCACAATTGTCGGGCCGAACAATGAACGAGCAAAAAAACCTGATTTTCGCCGTCGTGCTGTCAGTGGCGATTCTGGTCGGGTTTCAGTTTTTCTATGAAGTTCCGAGGGTCGAGCAGGAGCAGGCCCGTCAGGCCGAGCTCACGGCCTCCGGAACAACCGACTCTTCCGCAGCACCCTCGGCGTCGAACGTCCCGTCCGGTGCGCCGGTCGGAGGCGCCTCGTTGCCGGGCAGCTCCAAGATGTCGGCCGAGGATGCAGTCCAGGCACGGCGCGCAATCGCGGCCGACCCGAAACGGATCAGGATCGAAGCGCCAGGTATGCGCGGCACGATCTCGACCGTGGGGGCCCGGATCGACGATACGATCCTGACGCACTATCGGGAGAGCCTCGACAAGGACAGCGACGACATTCATCTGCTGAAGCCCGTCGGTGTACCGAAATCCTATTACGCCGAGTTCGGCTGGGTTTCGGAGGCCGAGGGCACGCCGGTGCCGAATGCGAAGACTGTTTGGGCTACCGACAGCGACACGCTGAGCCCGGGCCAGCCGGTTACCCTGACCTGGGACAATGGCGCGGGGCTGACCTTCGAGCGCACCTACGCCATCGACAACCAGTTCATGTTCTCCGTGACGCAGAAGGTGCGGAACAGCGGCAGCGCTCCTGTGACGCTGTTCCCGTACGGCCTGCTTTCCCGTGGCGGGACACCGCAGACTGCCGGGTTCTACATCCTTCACGAAGGCCCGCTCGGTGTGTTCGACGAGACCCTGAAAGAAGTCGATTACGACGATCTGCAGGAAGACGGCGACGTTGAGGTTGCCGCGACCGGCGGCTGGATCGGGATTACCGACAAATATTGGCTGGCAGCTCTGGTGCCGGCCCAGGATGAAGCCGTCAAATACCGCTTCATGCACATGATCCGGCAGCAGGATGATCGCTATCAGACGGATTATCTCGGCTCTGCCAGGGCAATCCCGGCGGGCGGCTCTGTCGAATCCGAAGTGCATCTCTTCGCCGGCGCGAAAGAGGTCAAGCTGCTGGACAAGTACGAAGCCGAATACGGCATCGCAAACTTCGATCTGGCGGTTGATTTCGGCTGGTTCTATTTCCTGACGAAGCCGTTCTTCTATGCGCTTTCCTGGCTGCATGGGGTGGTGGGTAACTTCGGCATTGCCATCCTGATCTTCACGGTCGCGGTCAAGGCGGTGTTCTATCCGCTGGCCAACAAGTCCTACAAATCGATGGCGAAAATGCGCGAGCTTACGCCGAAGATGCAGGCCCTGCGCGAGCAGTATGGCGATGACAAGCAGCGCCTGAATCAGGAAATGATGGGGCTCTACAAGAAGGAGAAGGTCAATCCGGCGTCCGGCTGTTTGCCGATCCTTGTCCAGATTCCGGTCTTCTTCGCGCTCTACAAGGTGCTGTTCGTTTCCATCGAAATGCGCCACGCGCCGTTCTATGGCTGGGTCCACGATCTTTCCGCTCCGGATCCGACAACGCTCTTCAATTTCTTCGGTCTGATCCCTTGGACCCCGCCGGAATTCATTCCGATGATCGGTATCTGGCCGATCCTGATGGGGCTGACCATGTTCCTGCAGCAGAGGCTGAACCCGCAGCCGGCCGATCCGATCCAGGCCAAGGTGTTCATGTTCCTGCCGATCTTCTTCACCTTCCTGCTGGCGAATTTCCCGGCCGGTCTGGTGATCTACTGGGCCTGGAACAACCTGCTTTCGATTGCCCAGCAGCGGCTCATCATGTGGCGCATGGGCGTCAAGTAGGAGTGTGATGACCGAAGAGCTGGACCCGGAAGAACTGGAAGCAGGACGGCATCTGTTCGCACAGGAATGCGGTTTTGTCTGGGGCGCGGCGCGGCTTGACCAGTTGCCGGAAGCCACCATGCCGGAAATCGCCTTCGCCGGGCGCTCCAATGTCGGCAAGTCGAGTCTGGTGAACGCACTGACCGGCCGGAAGACGCTGGCGCGTACATCGAACACGCCAGGCCGGACACAGCAGCTCAACTTCTTCAATCTGGGCAACCGGTTGATGATCGTGGATCTGCCGGGTTACGGCTACGCCAAGGTTTCCAAGACGACGGTGGCTGCCTGGAACCGGACCCTGCGTCAGTTCCTCAAGGGGCGTACCGTGTTGCAGCGTGTGCTGCTGCTGGTGGATTCCAGGCATGGTCTGAAGGATACGGACCGCGAAATGATGGACATGCTGGATCAGGCAGCGGTTTCCTATCAAATCGTTCTGACCAAGGTCGACAAGCCTAAAAAACCTGAGCTGGATGCGATCGTGGCGGAGACGGAGGCGGAGCTTCGAAAGCACGTCGCCGCGCATCCGGTGATCGTCTGCACCAGTGCCGATAAGGGAACGGGCATACCGGAGCTGAGAGCGGGGCTCGCCGCATTGGCTGACGGATAAGCGTTGGGGGAAAGAAACATGAGCGAATCGTCTTTGAACGGACTGCGGCAGGAATGGCTTTCCAAGGCCGGTATTCTGACCGAGGCCTTGCCGTTCATGCGCCGGTACAGCGGCAAGACGGTTGCCGTGAAGTTCGGCGGTCACGCTATGGGCGACGACGATCTGTTCAAATCCTTCGCCGCCGATATGGTGCTGATGAAGCAAGTCGGCATGAACCCGATTGTGGTGCATGGCGGCGGCCCGCAGATCGGCAAGATGCTGGAACGGCTGGCTATCAAGAGCGAATTCGTCGACGGTCTCCGGGTGACGGACAGCGCGACGGTCGAGATTGTCGAAATGGTTCTGTCCGGCTCGATCAACAAAAGCATCGTCGCTGCCATCAATGAGGCCGGCGGCCGGGCCATCGGCATTTCCGGCAAGGACGGCAATCTGATCACCGCACGCAAACTGCGGCGCACCAAAATCGATACGGACAGCAATATCGAGAAGGTGCTCGATCTCGGGTTTGTCGGCGAGCCGGAGAGTGTGGATGTGAGCATCCTGAAAACCTTTGCCGAAGGCGGGCTGATCCCGGTGATCGCGCCGATCGGCTTTGGCGAGGATGGCGAGACTTACAACATAAACGCGGACACTTCTGCGGGCGCTATCGCTTCCGCCTCTGACGCGGCCCGGTTCCTGCTGCTGACCGATGTGGCCGGTGTGCTGGACAAGAACGGCAACCTGATCCCCGAACTCAGCGTTGGCGATGCGCGCAAGCTTATTGAGGACGGCACCATTTCCGGTGGCATGATCCCGAAGATCGAGACCTGTATCGATGCGGTCGAGAACGGTGCCCGCGCCGCTGTCATTTTCGACGGCCGCGTGCCGCATGCCTGCCTGGTCGAACTGTTCACGCCGCATGGCGTCGGGACCATCATCCGCGGCTGACCCATTCAGCGATAACCGTAGTACCGCGATCGTCGCGGCAACGGCAAAAAACCTCCAAGACACGGAAATAACGGCGTTTTCGCCGTTATTATTCTTAACGAGCGGTATAAATCGCCGGGATTCCCGTTTGCGATTTGTCAACGATCCTTCCGTACAATCATAGCAATTGGGAAGCCTCAGGGGCTTCTCTAAAAAGTGCTGCGGCGAGACGGTATGTCGGACGACGCACTTGGGATCGGCGCATTTCTCGGAAAGGAGAATGCCGTGAGTGGAAGCTTGGAAATTCAGGCGAAGCGTTGCATCGGCGCCGCCGCAATTATCGCCGGGACCGTTTCTTTCGTCGCTCCGGCCAGTGCGATGGACCCGCGGCTGTGCACCCAGCACGGGGATCTGGTCAAGCAGCTCGGAAAGAAATATGGCGAGGCGGTTTCTGCCTCCGGTTTCGATGGCGCCGGTAACTTCGTGCAGGTCTTCAGCTCCGAGACCGGAAGCTGGACCATCGCCGTTTCGACGCCTGGCGGGCAGACTTGCGTGATTTCCGCCGGTAACGACTGGCAGAAAGAAGAAAACAAGCCGGCGAAGCCCGAAGTGGCTTCCTGAGCGGCGCCCTCTAGGCGTCTTCCTCCGCCTCTTCGGTTTCCTCGCTCACCAGTTCGATCTGCCAGGAAAGCTGATCGTCGCTGAGCGGGAAGCCGCCCTCCTCGGTCGGCTGCAGTGCCTTCTCAGGCGGAATGTTCGCCAACCGGACCTGAAGCTGAACGGCGAACTCCATGCTGTAACCGGCTTTCCAGACCAGTGCGATCACGGCTTTCGGATTGATCGACGAGGCAAGGCTGTGCACCGCGTCTTCCGACAGGCCGGTGATGTGTTCGAACGCGGCCAGCACGAAGGGCCGTTTGCCTTCGCTAACAGCATCGCGCACTGCCTCTTCGGTCAATGTCCCGTTTTCGTACATTTGCCGGGCCCGTTCGCGCCCGGTCACGATGCCGTCTCCCTCGGCCAGCGCCGGGTTCTCAGCCAGCCGTTTCTCGATCTCGGCTGCAAGGTGAGCCGATGTTTCGGCGCCAAGGTCCGCGCGTTTGCTGAGTTCGGCGACCAGTGCATAACCGACGAATTTGGCGAGACTTATCGCATGGCGGCCGAGCAGTTTCGGCCGTGTCACCAGAGGGCGGTGCAGCACCGGACGATCCGGCGCGGCCTCGATCAGCTCGTCCAGCGTTTCTTCGCGGATCTGGGCGGAATCGTTGCCCAGAAGATCGGCGATGGCGGCATCGTCTTTTGCGGAAATGACAGCGTCCGACACCCGTTCGGACACCGTCTGACGGCGCGAGATGGCGGAGAGCGCGCCGGCTACAGGCTCGTTCTGGATAATCTCGACAAGCAACTCGTCCGCCAGCAGCGGAGAATGTTCCAGGATTGGGCCGGAGACAGAGAGCGCTGTGTCGCGTGCCAGCACTTCGATGACGCGGCTGACCAGCTCCGGTGGGGCGTCCGGCAGGTCCTTTACCGCGTCCGCGAGAACAGCCCGGACACGGTCGACCTGATCCTGTGCCAGGGTCTCCAGGACCTCGACGGTCAGCTTGCGGATACTGTCCCGCCGCTCCGAGCTCAGGTTCGGGGCAATCGCCGCGACCTTGCGGGCAACGATGGAGCGGACATCCTCGCTCTCGTCCTGCGCGAGAAACTGGTCGGCATGGCGCGGTGTCGCCGTGTTGGCGGCCACGGCTTCCCGGATCCCGTGATCATCGTCTTCGGCCAGGAAAAACAGGATTTCCGGCGGTGTCAGGTGATCTTCCGCGAGACGCCGGCGTTCCGCCAGATCCTGACTCGCGGCAAGGTTCTTTGCCTTTTCGTAAACGGCCTTCTCCTTGTCGCTCATCCGCCGCTTCGGTTCAGTGGCCATCACTGCGGTCTCCGCTTTCTTCCGGGTCTTTTGCCCCCGGGTCTTTTGCAAAGGCATAGGCGTTCTTGCCGCCATGCTTGATCTCATACATCGCCTCGTCCGCGCGGGCGACCAGGCTTTCCGCATTCTCTGATGGCGCGTCGGGCTGCCCGGCGATGCAGGCGATACCGATCGACATGCCAACCTTGCGGGTCTCGTCCACGGCATACTGCGCCAAAGTGCCAGCGGCTTTGAGCAGTCCTTCGGCCTTGCCGCGTGCAGCCTCCCGATCGGCGCTACCGAACCAGATCACGAACTCGTCGCCTCCGAGCCGGGCCGGCATGTCCTGCTTCCCGGCAGCGTCATGCAGCATGGCGGCGACGTCCAGCAGCACCTTGTCGCCCATCTGATGACCGAGATTGTCGTTCACCAGCTTGAAGTTATCCAGATCGACATAAATCAGCGCGCCACCTTCACCGGCCTTTGCCAGCCGGTCGTCGAGACGCTGCTGGAAGGTGCGCCGGTTCAGCAGTTTGGTCAGCGGGTCCGTGGTCGACAGCAGTTCCAGGTTTTCGTGCGAGGCGACCTGCTCGATGGCGATGCCGATCTGGTTCGAAACCTCCTTCATCAGGTCGCTGTCATCCTCGTTCCAGGCACCGCCGACATGGTCCCGCCAAAGGACCACCGCGCCGTTCGCTTTCTGGTGATACCCGGTCGGGTAGGAGAGGATATTCACACCCTCCGCATCGGTCAGCGTGGCCGGGGTCAGCGTCTCGGCCCCGGATTTGAGCAGATCGGCGAGGAAAGTCTCGGGTGCGCTGCCGAGTTCGGCGGCGACCGTCAGGTTGCCGGTATCCGTCCTGCGGCAGATCACGCAGCCGTCGGAGGCAAGGGAGCGGGCAATCGCGCGGGCGGCGGAGGCAAGCATCGCTTTCGGGTCCATTTCGTCGCGGATGGTCCGCACGATATAGGCCATCAGCCGTTCCCGGTTTCGCGCTTTTGCCAGTGCCGCATCGCGTCGGCGTGCCTCGGTCATGTCCCGGCAAACACCGCGTGCGCCGAGCCAGTCGCCGTCATCGGTGTGCAGCGGTGCGGCGGAGGCTTCCAGTTCGGCGATGCTGCCGTCTGCCCGGCGGAACCGGAACTCGATCCCGGTTGAAGGTTCTTTCGCGTTAAAGGGGGTCACCACCTGGATGCCGTCGATTTTGCTGACGAAGTCGTCGGCGACATGGCCGACCAGCTCGTCCGGCTCGTAGCCGAGCGCGCCCGAGGTGGAGACGAAGACGAATTTTCCGTTGATGTCGGTTTCCCAGGCGAAGTCGCTGGAGATCTCGACCAGGTCCTTGTAGCGCTGCCGGGATTCGACGAGCGCATTGCGCAGGTTCTGGTCGAGGGAGATATCCCGGCCCAACAGCAGCACATGATCCCCGCTATCGACCGGCAGGGCGGTGATATCGGTTGTGCGCCCCGCTTCCTCGTCCAGGATCTTCATGTTCTGGGGGCGGCCGCCGCTGGAGAGCGTGGCGCTGACAAGCGCGATGACCGACAGAGCGCTGCCGGACATGATGCCGTGGACCAGAGACATCGCAGCCGGGTTCGCGCCGATAATATTCTTTTCCCGGTCCAGCAGCAGAATCGGCCCCGGATACTGGAAGAGCGGTGCGCCGTCTTCCAGCAGGTGCAGTATCTGGCCCGAATCGGCCCCTGCAAGTTCCTTCAGCTCTTTGCTGTCCATCGCGCCGGTGCCGCCTTCTTGCCTTGTCACGTCGCGTTTCCCTCGCCGCTACCCCGTGCCCGGGGCGATAACCGCCGCCATACTTGCCTGCGCCGGTGCGAGCCGCCACTCTAGGGCGATGAAAGATAACAATCCGCTAAAAGACAAGCGAATGCTGGATCCTGATCACGTCGAAACCTGGATCTTCGATCTGGACAACACGCTCTATCCCGCCGGGAGCAACATATTTGCCCGTGTTTCCGTGCGGATAACGGAGTATGTCCAGAACCGTTTCTCGCTCGAGCACGAGCCTGCCCGCGCATTGCAGAAGGACATGTTCCGGCGCTACGGGACGACTCTGAACGGCCTGATGGCGGAGCACGGTATCGATGGCGAGGAATATCTCCATTTCGTGCATGACATCGATGTCGCGGATATCGAGCCGAACCACGCGCTGGAGGCGGCCATCGCCCGCCTGCCGGGGCGGAAAATCATCTACACGAACGGCTCGGTTCCCCACGCGCGGCGGATCATGGGGCAGATCGGCGTCGACCATCATTTCGAGGACGTTTTCGATATTGTTGCTGCCGATTACGTGCCGAAACCGAATCCCGGCCCCTACGACACGCTGGTGTCCCGGCATCGCCTCGATCCCGCGCGCTGCGTCATGGTCGAGGACATGGCCCGCAATCTGGAACCGGCGGCCGCGCTCGGCATGACGACGGTCTGGCTCTCCGGCACGCTCGACTGGGCGAAGGAGGGAGCGGAGCAGGATTACGTCCATCATGTCGCCGACGATCTGACGGATTGGCTGAACGGTCTGTCCGGGCCGCTACAGGCCTGAACACTACGCTACCGGGCCGTCTGGGCTTGCCGGTTGGACAATCCTATCGAGGCGGTGCGCGGCCATAGCCGCGGCAAGAGCGATTACCGCCGATCCGAGCATCACGAGAAGAAGCGCGTAACGGGCGTTCTCAGCCGTCAGGACGGCGCTGGCGACCGATGCCATGGTGGCGCCGCCAGCCACGGTGATGGCGCTCGCCAGGCCAGCTGCGCTGCCGGTGAGCTTTGGATGTACCGAGATAGCGCCGGCATTCGCGCTCGGAAGGGTCAGTCCGTTGGACACACCGACCAGCATGCAGGGACCGAACAGCGCCATGATGTGATCGATCTGCATGGCATACAGCACCAGTCCGAGAAGCAGGCCCGCGCAGGCGAGGGCGCGCCCGGCAAGCATCATGGTCGTTAGCGGGACCCTCCCGGCGAATCGCCCGGAGAGAAAACTTCCGAACATGAAGCCTGCCGTGATTGACCCCATGCCGAGGCCGAGTGCCGCGGGCGAGAGACCGAAAGCAGCTCCGGCGGCGAGTGGTGCGCCGGCAAGGAAGGCGAAGAAGGCGCCGACCGAGAAGGCCATGCAGAGCGCATAGGACCAGAACCGCCCGGAAACGAGCAGCTTGGGGTAGGTGCGGAACTGTGCGCTCATGGAAACGGAGCGGGAGTGGTTCGTTTCCTTCAGGTCCATCCAGCACAGGGCAAAGACGGCAAGTCCGAAGGCTTCGAGGAACCAGAAGCTGGCGCGCCATCCGAACATCTCGTCGAGCAACCCGCCCAAACTTGGGCCGAGCATGGGTGCCACGGCCCAGGACATCGCGACATACCCGATCTTGCTCGCGGCCTCTTCCTTGCCGGTCGTATCCCGGATGACGGCGAGGGCCACGGCATAGGTCGGAGCGATCACGGCCTGGAGCAACCTGCATCCGAGGAAGGTCCAGATATCCGGCGCGAAAATGCATCCCGCCGTGGCGATCATGAAGAGTACGAGGCCGGAAAGGATAACCGGCCGGCGCCCGAACCTGTCGGACAGGGGCCCCAGGACGATCTGCAGGACGGCGGACGCGGCGGCATAGGCAGCCAGCGAGAGACCGATCACACTGTATTCCACACCGAATTCGGCGGCCATGTTCGTCAGCGACGGAAGGAAAATGTTGATGGGCAGGATGCAGAGCGCCGAGAGCAGGATCAGCGTGGACAGGCGCGGTCCGTGGTGAGGGCTTGGCATGGGGAGTATCGCCGGCGGTTTCGGAGAGGGATGGCTCAGGTCATGAAAAAGGCCCCGGAAGGGGCCTGCTTACCGCGCATGGGTGCTTTCGCCCGGCGGCTACGCCGCCTTGCCCATGCGCCTTCCCACTACGACACTTACCTGCATCATCCTCATGGCGAGAGAGATTAACAGCCAACGGCGCTAGGTCAATGTCGGCCTCAGCGCTTCCAGAAAACCATGCAGCGGCTCGCGGCCATTGTGCCTTGACCAGGCGAGCCAGAGGGCAATTTCCGGCGGCGGTGCTCCCGCAGGCATTTCTATGGGCCGGATGGTGACGCCCGAATAGCCGGTTTCAAGCCCGCTTTTTGGTATGATGGAGACGCCAAGGCCGCCGGCGACCAGCGCCATGACGGTTGGAATTTCGCGGACCACTTGAACAACGTTCGGCTCGAACTCGCTGGCTGCGGTCAATGCACTGATCCGGCCATGAAGGCCGTTCGCGTTGTCTGTAGGTGTCCCGATGAAGCGCTCCTGGCGGAACGCGTCTATTGGAATCGCCGGCAGTTTGCTCAGGTGGTGATCGTCCGGCAGCGCGGCGACGAGAGGTTGCGTTGCGACGACCAGATGCTCCAGATCTTCGGGGTAGGCGACAGGCGGACGTATCAATCCCGCGTCGATGCGCCGGTCCCGGATCAATGCGAGCTGCTCGGCGGTCGTCGCTTCGCGAAGATCGATGGCAAGACCGGGCCGCTCCTTCCTGACGGTACGGAGGACCTCCGGCAGGACGCTGCAGGATGGAAGCACCCCCAGCCGGATCTCTCCTTCTTCACCCGCAGAGACCTTCTTGGCCCTGTTCACCGCAAGATCCAGTTTCTCTGCGATTTGCTCGACCTCGGTAAGGAAGGCCGTGCCCGCTTCGGTCAGGGAAACCTGCCGGTTCGTGCGCTCGAACAGTCTGACGCCAAGAGAGGTTTCAAGGCTTTGAATGGCCATGCTGAGTGGAGGTTGGGTCATGTGCAGCTGTGCCGCCGCGCGGCCAAAATGCAGCTCACGTGCAACCACGGCGAACTGGTGCAGCTGGCGGAGGCTGATGTTTAGCCTAAGGAATATATCAAACATGCTTAAATCATATATTGGATGAAATGGTTTTCGAACGTCAAAAAGGGCGCGTCTCAATCGAATGGAGAACGCGATCATGAAAGCCTCTTTCCCGAAAGAACTTGCGATTGTCACCGGTGCCGGAACCGGCATTGGAGCGGCGGTTGCCGCGCGGCTGGCCGGGCAGGGCGCAGTTCTGTGTATCGGCCGCACTCTGTCAAAGCTGGAAGGTCTGGCGGAGAAGATGGGGCCGTCATTGTTGCCTTATGCCCTGGATGTTACGGATCGGGCTTCGCTTGGCCGGTTGGTCGGCGATCTGCAAAGCAGCGGCTCGAAGGTGACTGTGCTGGTCAACAATGCGGGCATTGCCCGGAACGGGGCCGCAGACCTTGAGTTGAAGCAGCTTTGGGCGAACTGGGACGAGGTTCTGGCAACCAATCTGACTGGCGCTTTCCAGATATCCATGGCTGTCGCGCCATTCCTGAAGAGACCCGACGGACGCATCGTGAATATCGGCTCTATCGCCGCCTATACCGGGGGACGGAGCCAGGGATCGGCAATCTACGCCGCGAGCAAGGCCGGAGTGAACGGTCTCACGGTCGGTTTGGCGCGGGAATTCTCGGGCGACGGGATCACGGTGAATGCCATTGCGCCCGGCCTTGTTGCCGGGACGGAATTCACCGCCGCATGGGATCCGGCTCGTATCGACGATTTCGTGAGGGATGTTCCGGCCGGGCGTCCGGGCAATGCGCAGGAGATCGCCGCGACCGTTGCATTTCTCTGCAGTCCGGACGCGGGATACATCACCGGGCAGGTGATCCACCAGAATGGCGGTGCCTACTTCGCGCCATGATGCCAAAAAAGCAACGCTGCACAGATTGACAGAAATCCGCCGCGTGCTCATGTTGCGCCTCGAATTTCATGCAGGTTATGGGGTGTGAGGCGATGAGCGCGAGCCAACTCGAAACAGTGATCAATGCGGCCTGGGACGACCGGGACAATGTCGGTCTGGAAACCAAGGGCGAGATCCGCGAGGCGGTCGAGCAGGCGCTGGCCGGTCTCGACGATGGCTCCATCCGGACAGCCCAGCCGCTTGGCGATCATAAATGGCAGGTGAACGAGTGGGCGAAGAAGGCGGTGCTGCTGTCCTTCCGGCTCAACGACATGGACATTGTTCCGGGCGGTCCGGTCGATGGCGATCTCGGCCCGTCCGTCTGGTGGGACAAGGTTCCGTCCAAGTTCGCTGGCTGGGGTGCCAACCGGTTCCGTGAGGCCGGCTTCCGCGCGGTGCCGAACTGTGTTGTCCGCCGCTCCGCCTTCATCGCCAAGGGCGTCGTTCTGATGCCGAGCTTCGTCAATCTCGGCGCCTATGTGGACGAAGGCACGATGGTCGATACCTGGGCCACGGTCGGCTCCTGCGCCCAGATCGGCAAGAATGTGCATCTGTCCGGCGGCGTCGGCATTGGCGGCGTGCTGGAGCCCTTGCAGGCCTCCCCGGTGATCATCGAGGACAATTGCTTCATCGGCGCCCGCTCCGAGGTGGTCGAGGGTGTGATCGTCGAGGAGGGCGCGGTGCTCTCCATGGGCGTCTTCATCTCCGCCACCACCAAGATCATCGACCGCGACACGGGCGAGATCTTCGTCGGCCGGGTGCCGTCCTATTCCGTCGTGGTGCCGGGCTCCCTGCCAGGCAAGCCGCTGCCGGACGGAACGCCGGGCCCGTCGCTTTCCTGCGCTGTGATCGTCAAGCGCGTCGATGCCCAGACCCGCTCCAAGACCTCGATCAACGATCTGCTGCGGGATTGATGTGTACGTTCTGATCGACCCGGTCCGGCTGACCCAGGATCTTGTCCGCTGCGAGAGCGTGACGCCCGTTGAAGGCGGCGCTCTTGCACTGCTTGAGAAAGAGCTGACGGCGCACGGCTTCACCTGCCGGCGCATGACCTTTCACGAAGAGGGCACGCCGGACGTCGAAAACCTCTATGCCCGGATCGGCACCGGGGCGCCGAACATCTGCTTTGCCGGACATACCGATGTGGTGCCGCCGGGCGATGCGGCGGACTGGGTGGCGCCGCCCTTCTCCGGCGAGATCCGCGACGGCCGGCTCTATGGCCGTGGCAGCTCCGACATGAAATCCGGTGTCGCCTGCTTTGCAGCGGCGGCGGCAAGTTATGTGGGCAAGCACGGCACCGATTTTGCCGGCTCGATATCCTTCCTGATCACCGGTGACGAAGAAGGCCCGGCGATTAACGGCACCGTGAAGGTGCTGGACTGGATGGCGGAAGAGGGCGAGAGCATCGACGCCTGCATCGTCGGCGAGCCGACCAATCCGGAATTCCTTGGCCAGATGATGAAGATCGGCCGGCGCGGCAGCTTCACCGGCTATCTGACGGTGCACGGGACGCAAGGCCACACCGCCTATCCGCAACTGGCGGACAATCCGATCCATCGTCTCGTGAAGATGCTGGAGCCGCTGACGGAAGGCGTGCTGGACGAGGGCACGGAGCATTTCCAGCCGACCACGGTGGCCATTGCCACGGTCGATACCGGCAATCCGGCAAACAACGTGATCCCGGCCAAGACCAGTGCGACCTTCAATGTCCGTTTCAACGATCTGCACACGGCGGAAAGTCTCGAGGCGAAATTCCGCGCCATGTTCGATGCGGTCGGCGGGCGCTACGATCTCCGCATTGAATGCACCTCGAACGCATTTGTCACCGAACCCGGCCCGCTCAGCGATGCGGTCGCTGCGGCGGTGAAGGACGTGACCGGCAAGGAGCCGGAGCTCAGCACTTCCGGTGGCACCTCTGATGCGCGTTTCATCCGCAAGTTCTGCCCTGTAGTCGAGTTCGGTATTGTCGGCCAGACCATGCACAAGACGGACGAGCATGTGATGGTCGCGGATATCGAGGCGCTGACGGCGATATACGAGAGTGCGCTGGAAAAATTCTTCGACGCGGCGCGGGCCTGATCCCGATGGCCGTGCCGGGCCCTGCCGAAATCATCCGCGCGGTCTATGGCTGCTGGTGTCTGGCGCTTGGCCGGCCTGGCGCCATCGATCTGTTCGATCGTAGCGAAGCCGGTTTCTTCCGGTCCTTCTTCGCGGCCGCGCTCGCCTTGCCTGCCTTCGTGCTGTCCGACGTCGTGAACGGTGGGGCGGCATGGCTCGACGGCGGCTTGCTCGACTGGGTCAGCTACGCCCTGCGCTACGCGATCTATTGGCTGGTATTCCCTTTGGTCGCCTGCATCATCGCAGAGAAGATCGGTGCGCTTGACCGCATTCTCGATCTTCTGGTGCCCTATAACTGGGTAACGCTTCCGTTCGGGTATCTCTTTTGCGCGCTCACAGTGATCCGTGCCGGTGAGGGACCTGTAGCGGATCTTGCCGAAAGCCTGAGTGTGTTTGTCTGGGTGGGCCTGCTGTTCCTGATGTACCGCTGGGCCCGGCAGTTGCTCGGTGTTTCAGCGCTGATGGCCTTCGGCTTCGTCCTGGCGGACGAGATGGTCTCGTTGGTTTCTTATCTGCTGCTGGAGAGTGTCGCGGCCAGTATGTGACCGCGCTCAGTATTCGACCGAAACCAGATAGAGCCCGTCCGGCGGTGCCGTCGGCCCGCCCGCGGCCCGGTCTTTCGCCGCCAGGGCCTTCTCCACGCTCCGCCGGTTCCATTTACCTTCGCCGACCAGACGCAAAGTGCCGGTGATGTTGCGGATTTGGTGGTGCAGGAAGGAGCGGGCATGGGCGTTCAGGTGGATCTCCTCGCCGACCCGGCTGACCGTCAGCACATCCAGGGTTTTCTCCGGTGACTGCGCCTGACAGTGCTTGGCCCGGAAAGTGGTGAAGTCGTGCTTGCCGACGAGCGCCTGCGCCGCCTCATGCATGGCGGCGGCATCAAGCTCCTGCGGCACGTGCCAGACCCGGCCGCGATCGAGCGCCGCCGGCGCCGGCCGGTTCAGGATGCGGTAGAGATAGGACCGCCGGGTGGCGGAAAAGCGGGAGTGAAAATCCGGCTCAGCCTCTACTGCATGGCGGATGACGATGGCAGCGGGCTTCAGGTGGTAATTCACCGCCTTCATCACTGTCTCGGCATTGAAGCGGTCCGATTCAAGATCGAAATGGGCGACCTGCGCCAGGGCATGCACACCCGCATCGGTCCGACCCGCGCCGATCACTTCGGCGGCTTCGCCGGAGAAGGCTTTTACGGCCTCTTCCAGCGCCTGCTGGATCGACGGCCCGTTGGCCTGACGCTGCCAGCCGGAAAGACCGCCGCCGTCATATTCGATTGTGATCCTGAAGCGGGGCATGGGGTCAGCCGAGCCTTGTGCCGGGCGTCAGCCCGTCATAGCCACGCAGCAGATCGGCCGCATCCATTGGTGCCTTGCCGGGCCGCTGCAAGCGGGTGATGCGCAGGGCATCCTTCGCGCAGGAAACGGTGAGCTCCTCGTCCAGCACGGTGCCGGGATCGTTGCCGAGGGCTCCAAGTTCCAGCACCTCGGCCGCGAACACCTTGAAGCGGGCGCCGTCGAGCTCGAACCAGGCGCCGGGCCAGGGAGCGAGGGCGCGGATGGTGCGCTCCAGAGTGGCAGCCTCCTGTGCGAAATCGAGATGGCCTGTCTCGCGGGTGAGTTTTTCAGCGTAGGTCACGCCCTCATCCGGTTGCGGTGTCGCTTCCAGATAGCCTTCCGCCAGTCCGGCCAGGGCCGGGACGATCAGTTTGGCGCCAAGGGCCGAAAGTGCGTCATGCAGGGTCTCGCCGGTGGTCTCCGCTGTGATCGGCACGGTTTCCGCCAGAAGCATGGCGCCGGTATCGAGCCCCTCGTCCATCGCCATGATGGTGACGCCGGTCTCCGTGTCGCCGGCGAGGATTGCCCGCTGGATCGGCGCGGCACCGCGCCAGCGGGGCAACAGGGAGGCATGGACGTTGACGCAACCGAGGCGCGGCGCGTCGAGGATTTCCTTCGGCAGGATCAGGCCGTAAGCGACGACCACGGCGGCATCGAGAGCAAGGTCGCGGAACCGTGCATGCTCGTCCGCATTTTTCAGCGAGAGCGGGGTGAAGACGGGGATATCGTGCGCTTCGGCTGCCTCATGCACGGGAGATTTCCGCTCTTTCTTGCCGCGTCCGGCGGGGCGTGGCGGTTGGCTGTAGACGGCGGCGATCTCGTGCCCTGCGGCAATCAGCGCTTCCAGAACGGGCACGGAGAAGTCGGGAGTGCCCATGAAGGCGAGCCGGAGCGGTATGCCGGCGGCGGGAAGCGGGGCGGACCCGGTCATGTTCTATCCGTTCTGAGGCAGGAGAGGCCGGCGTCAGGCCGCCTCGTCTTCTTCACGCTGTTTCTTCGCCTTGATCATCTTCTTCAGGATCATGTTCCGCTTCAGGGCGGAGATATGATCGATGAACAGCACGCCGTTCAGGTGGTCGAGCTCGTGCTGCAGGCAGGTCGCCAGCAGGCCGTCCGCATCCATCCGCTGTTCCGCGCCGGTCTCGTCGAGGAACTGCATCGTAATCTGGGCCGGGCGGGTGACTTCGGCGTAGTGACCGGGCAGGGAGAGGCAACCTTCCTCATAGGTGTTCAGATCCTCGGAGGACCAGACGATCTCCGGATTGATCACCTTGAGGGGGCTGTTTTCCTCGTCGTCGCGTGAGATATCCACCACGAGCAGCCGCTTGGTCAGACCAACCTGCGGCGCCGCCAGCCCGATGCCGGGCGCGGCATACATGGTCTCCAGCATGTCGTCGAGGAGCTGACGGATATCGCCGTCGATCTCCGCCACCGGAGTGCAGTTGGTTTTCAGGACCCGATCAGGTGCCCAGACGATGTCGCGCGTGCTCATAAAAGTGTGTCGAATTTGTTGCCAGCAGCCCTTCAGGTAGGGGATCGGTCTGCAGAGGTCAAGCATTGCGGGCCTGTTCGATCCCCCGTTTCCTTGGGCCGGACGTGGTAGAATGGTGATTCGCCGAAAGGGCTTGCTGGACCGTTTGGGATGAAGGTGCCGAGATGGATGGACTGACGCTGATTCTGGCGGCCGTGGCTGCTGCCGCGGTTCTGCTGGCCGTGATCGTGCTGCTGAAGGGCCGGGGCACGGACCCGCTGCTCGCGGCGGCGCTGGAAGAGGCGGCCCGGCGCCAGGCGGAGCAGGCGGAACGTGCCGCCGCCGCACAGGCGGAACTCGCGGGGAGGGTGACGCAGCTTTCCGAGAACCATGCGGCCGCGCAGGCCCGTATCGCCGAGCTGATGCAGGTGCAGGAGCGCGAGGTAACCAAGCGTCTGGACGAGCGTCTGGCCGATGTCTCGAAGAAGGTCGGCGAGAGCCTGGAGAAATCCAGCACCAAGGCGCAGACCAGCCTGTCCGAGCTGCAGCAGCGTCTGGCCGTTATCGACACGGCGCAGAAGAACATCACCGAGCTGTCCACCCAGGTGGTCGGTCTGCAGGACATTCTCTCCAACAAGCAGGCGCGCGGTGCTTTCGGGGAAATCCAGCTCAACGATCTGGTCAAATCGATCCTGCCGCCGAACGCCTACCGGTTTCAGGTGCAGATCGGCGATAACCGCCGGGTCGACTGCCTGATCGATCTGCCGAACCCGCCGGGCTCCATCGCCATCGACGCCAAGTTCCCGCTGGAGAGCTATCACGCGCTGAGCCGGGCGACGAACGATGTCGAGCGGGAGACCGCACGCAAGCAGATGGCTGTGGCGATCCTGAAGCACGTAAAAGATATCTCATCGCGCTACATCGTGCCCGGCGAAACCGCTGAATCGGCGCTGATGTTCCTGCCGTCCGAAGCGATCTATGCCGAACTGCATGCCAACCTGCCTCAGGTGGTCGAGCAATCCTGGAAGGAACGGGTCTGGATCGTCTCGCCAACGACGCTGATGGCGACGCTGAATACGGTTCGGGCCGTCCTGAAGGACGCACGTATGCGCGAGCAGGCGCATGTCATCCAGGCCGAGGTCAGGATCATGCTGAACGATGTCGGGCGGCTGGACGACCGGGTAGGCAAGCTGGAAACTCACTTCCATCAGGCCGAGAAGGATATCCGCGATATCCGGATCTCGACCGGCAAGGTGATAAAGCGCAGCGAGCGGATCGAGGAGATCGAGCTAGGTACTCTGGAGAGTTCCGGTGATGTTGCGGAGGATCTTCTGGGTAAGGTCGACGCCCTGCCACTTGAGAGGGATTGATGGGGCCGGGCGTTCTGAAAAGCCGGACCGTTGAGCTTCCGGTTCTGACGGAACGGCTGTGCATAAGGGCCCACCGGGAGGATGACCTCGAGAACCTTTTCCGGCTGCGTTCCAATCCGGATGTGGTGGAGCTGCTCTATGGCGATCCGCTGACTGAGGAAGAGGCACCGGGGCTCTTGGCCAAATACATGTCCGTCTCCCGTTTTGACGAGGATGGAGACCAGCTCACGCTGGCTGTCGAGCGGCGGTCGGATGGTGCCTATCTCGGAAACCTGAAGCTGCAGATCATCAGCATCGAGCATTTGCAGGGCGAGATCGGCTATGTCTTCGATCCCCGCTATCACGGCAAGGGTTATGCGCGGGAGGCCGCGATTGCAGCGCTGGATCTAGGCTTCCGGCATTTCGGAATGCACCGGATCAGGGCGCATTGCGATGCCCGTAATACGGCATCCTGGCGGCTGATGCAGAAGCTCGGGATGAAGCGGGAAGCCCATTTTCGCGAGAGCGAGTTCTTCAAGGGTGTCTGGGCGGAAGATTTCATCTACGCCATTCTGGCTCGGGAATGGACCGGTACTCCGGAGGCTGAATAGCCAGGAAGCTCAGGCGGGCGTCTTAAACCGTTCTTCCGGAATGACCGCTATGACTGTCAGCTCCACCAACAGGCCCGGGTCCACCAGGCCTGCGACCTTGACGCCGGTTGCAGCGGGCCCGTGCGCTTTCGAGAAACGGCGCATACGGACATTCTGGATCGCCGGAAGATCTTCATCCCGAACGTAATAAAGCGTGGTCGAGACAATGTCCGAAAGCTGGCCGCCGAGAGCCGCCAGCACGGTTTCGATATTATCGATCGCAACGCCCGTCTGAGTTTCTGGATCGTCCGGCCCGACAATCTCGCCATCCGCATTCCATGCCACCTGTCCGGTCAGATGCACCCTTCTCCCGAGGGGCTCCACCACCGCCTGAGAGAAGGGGAAATCTTCATCGGACCATACGTTCGGAGGTGAAATGCGGATGGCGCCTGTCATCGTGATCAGTTATCCGATCTGACTTTTTCGAGGAATGTTTTGACCTCGCGGTCGAGGGACTGTGCCTGTCCGGCGACGCCCTTGGCGGCGCTGA
>NZ_JACZFS010000073.1 GCF_014904795.1 Nisaea nitritireducens | reverse complement strand
CGAGCTTGTTGCGATTAATGCCGCGACGACGGGTGCAATCACGCTGAATACTGAGACGAACGCGGCCGATCTGAGCGGGACGGCCGCTGATTTTGCTGCGGCATTTGCCGGGATCACCTCACATACCGGTACTGTGACGCTATCCGGTACTATTAACGCAGCCAATATCAATAGTATCGATACGGCCACAACCGGTGTGATCAGCTACGATGGTACCGCGGGCGCGGACACTTTGGACTTTACTAGTGTTACCGGTGCCATAAGCATTCAAGGTGGCACCGGTGCTGATACTATTACAGGTGGGAGCGGGGCTGATACCTTCGTTGTTGGTACTGGCGACACCGGTATAATTTTGGCAGACGCTGATACGATCACTAATTTCTCTACTGCGGCGTCTCAAGCTGACAAGATTAAGGTGGGCCTTGCTGGGGCAGATGAAGCTACGATTGCTGACGGAGGCAGCCTAACTGCCAGCACAGATAGTGGACTTGCCGCGTTCATTGTTGCGGCAGACGCGGTGTTTACCGCCGGTACCGGTGCAAATGATGGAATCTACGTTGCCTATAATGTAGCCGGAACGGGGAACGCCTACGTTGCCGTTGATCACGATGATAGCGGCGCATTCAATACAGGTGATTCTTTGATAGTCCTGACCGGTGTTAATCAAGCAACTGAAGTCGTTGTTTCAGATTTCATTACCTAGAGTAAGTTCGTGCCCACCGACATGACCACAAATGATCTGCTTAGTGGGAAATGTACCTTAAATGGCCATCTCAAGTGTCGAGTCTTGAACAAATACTACCCTGCAAACTCCTCCAATTTTGAGTGAATTCCGTCAACCGGGAGGAGACGGATTACATGAAGCGCAACCAGATAAGTGAAGAGTACATCATCTCGATTTTGGAGGAGCAGAAGGCTGGCCAGAGGACGGCGGATGTCCCGCATCGAAATGGTCGCGGCAATGCCCTGGGGAAGCGCGATCAATTCCCGGGTGTGCCAGGTGCGCTCGGGATGGAACCAGGCGATCGCCGATAGGGACGCGGTTGGGAGGCCGGCCTGGGTCAGGATCAATCTCACCTTTTAGCACGATGAGTGAGAAAGCTTCATAGAGTCAAAGGCGATATTTCAAATGCTCACGGGCATGCGAAAGCTCAGTCGTCTCGGCCACCCCGCGATCCCGAGCCGCTCTTCCGTTTTGGCCATCGGATGACGGGATGGAACAGGGACGTCCCGCGGGGCGGTTCCGCAGGATTGTCGATTTCACGTTTTGCTGACGCTCCAGTCACGCTCGGCTCACGCTGTCACCTTAGGGTTTTCCTACGAGAACATCTCGGCTCGCAGGTCGGCCTGTCACGCCATGTCGACCGACAGCCGGAAGCCCGGACCACGATTACTTCGTGGATCGGACGGTGCAAGGACGCACGACGACCAGGACAGTGCGTGGACAGGGGGAATGATCAATGGCCGAGACAATCATTGGCGGCAATTTCGACGACACCATACTTGGCGGCGAGGGCGACGATAACCTGCGTGGACGCGCTGGCGACGACCTGCTCGATGGAGGGGCCGGTAACGACCGGCTGCGCGGCGAGACTGGTAATGACACGCTGGTCGGCGGTGCCGGTGACGACACGCTGCAAGGCGGCGACGGGGACGACCTGTTGATCGCCAGCGATGGTAACGATGATTTCCACGGCGGCTCCGGGACCGACACCCTGACAGCGGCTGAGGACAGCCAAGGGTTGACCCTGTCGGACTTCCGGCGGGGCGACTCCATCGAAGTGGTCGATGCCAAGGGTGGTATGATTTCCGGCACCGCGTCGGACAACCGGTTGGACTTCACGTCAAGCAGCGTCACGGCGTCGGCGATCGACGGTGGCGCGGGTCATGACACGATCCGTGGCAGCGCCGCCGCCGACACAGTTCGCGGCGATGAGGGCAATGACGACCTGCGGGGCGGCGAAGGTGGCGACCTGCTCGAGGGCGGGGCCGGCAACGACCGGCTACGAGGTGAGTCCGGCAACGACACGTTGGTCGGCGGAGTCGGTGACGACACGTTGCAAGGAGGCAACGGCGACGACCTTTTGATCTCCAGCGACGGTAACGATGATTTCCACGGTGGCTCCGGGACCGACACCCTGACGGCGGCGGAGGACAGTCAAGGGTTGACCCTGTCGGACTTCCGGCGGGGCGACTCCATAGAAGTGGTCGATGCCAAGGGTGGTGTGATTTCCGGCACCGCAACGGACAACCGGTTGGACTTCATGTCAAGCAGCGTCACGGCGTCGGCAATCGACGGCGGCGCCGGTCAAGACACGATCCGCGGCAGCGCGGCCGCTGACACAATTCGGGGCGGTGACGGCGATGACGACCTGCGCGGCGGAGAAGGTGGCGACCTGCTTGAAGGTGGGGTCGGTAACGACCAGCTGCGCGGCGAGTCCGGTAACGACACGCTGATCGGCGGCGACGGCGACGACACCCTGCAAGGTGGTGACGGCGACGACCTGTTGATCGCCAGCGCCGGTAATGATGATTTCCACGGCGGCTCCGGAACCGACACCCTGGCGACGGTGGACAGCCAAGGCCTGACTCTGTCGGACTTCCGGCGGGGCGACTCCATAGAAGTGGTCGATGCCCGGGGTGGCCTGATATCCGGAACGTCTTCGGACAACAGACTGGACTTCTCGGCGAGCAGCGTCACGGCGTCGGCGATCGACGGTGGCGCCGGTCATGACACGATCCGCGGCAGTGCCGCCGCCGACACAATTCGGGGCGGTGAGGGCAATGACGACCTGCGGGGCGGTGACGGTGGCGACCGGCTCGAGGGCGGCGCCGGCAACGATCGGCTGCGCGGCGAGATCGGCAATGACACGCTGGTCGGTGGCGACGGCGACGACACCCTGCAAGGTGGTGACGGCGACGACCTGTTGATCGCCAGCGATGGCAGCAACGATATCCGGGGCGATGCCGGTGCGGATACATTGCAACTCGCCGGCTCCTATTCCGAATACGTGATCGAGAAGACGGGCAACAGCCGGTTTACGATCACCGACACTATCGCCGGCCGGGATGGCACCAATGCGATCCGGGGTATCGAGACCTTCGAATTCGCGGATGTGACCCTGTCGGCAGAGGAGCTCCTTGACTCTGCCTCAGGAGCAACCGAGGGCGACGACTTGCTTATCGGTAGTGCGGACGACGACCTGATCGCGGCTCTCGGCGGTAATGATACGGTGCTGGGCGGCGCCGGAAACGATACCCTGAACGGGGACTCTGGAGCCGACATTCTGAGCGGTGGAGAGGGAGCCGATCTGCTCGATGGCGGTGACGGTGCCGACACCCTTTTCAGCGGTGCCGGTGACGATACGGTCAATGGCGGTGCCGACGACGATCGTCTTGTTACCGACGGGTCCGGCTCGCAGGCCTTCGACGGCGGCGCGGGCACCGATACGTTCGAGGTCGACTTCTCCCTGTTCTCCCTACCAGTCGACTTCGTCTACGACGGTAATCTGGCGACCGGATATTCCGGCCGCCTGGGCGATCCGGTCCTGTCTGACAGCCTGGTTAACATCGAGAATGTCGACGTCTCGAGCGCCAGTGTCGCGGCCCGTCTGACAGGTGATGGTGCTGATAACGCCCTCATCGGCGGGGCTGGCAACGACACGCTGGACGGCGGCGTGGGCAATGACACCCTGATCGGGAATAGCGGTTCCGATCTGTTCGTCTGGCGAGCGGGCGACGGCAATGACGTGGTCGTCCAGGGTGCTGTCGATGACGGGGCAGAGGACGGCGTTCGGATCGACGGATCGTACTACGACGCCAACTGGTACCGCGACGGCGACGATCTGGTCATTAGCGTTGCCGATGGTCCGCGCTACGATCCGGTGCCGGGGGCGGGCGAAATCCGCATCGTTGGCCAGTACTCCGGGTCAGTCGATGCGATCGACTACTTCGAGATCGATGGCGCGTTCAATGACTTCTACACCGACCCGTCCGCGCCGAATGGAGGTCTCTCCCGTTACTTGACCCCGGATGGGCCGACCGGCAGCAATCAGGCGTTCTACACCGAAATCATCCAGGGCGATGACGGTGCCAACGTGCTGCAGGGCTTCGGCGGATATCTGGACTACCTCTACGGCCGGGGCGGGGACGACCAGATCCTCGGCTCGGACGATAGCGAACGGATGCGCGGGGGGACCGGCGACGACACTTTGTCCGGCGGCGGCGGGAGCGACAACCTGCGCGGCGGCGAGGGCAACGATGTCCTCGATGGTGGCGCGGGGACCGACGAGGTCGACTATCGCTTCACCGATGATTTCGGGAATGACGGCATCGGTGTCACGGTTGACCTGCGGTTGCAAGGGACCGTGCAGGATGTGGGGGACGGCGAAGGTTTCGACTTGCTGACCGGTTTCGAACGCCTGATCGGCTCCTTCCAGAGCGATGAGTTGCACGGCGATGATGCCGCCAATCGGGTGCGGGGCAGCTATGGCGATGACCTGATTTTCGGCCATGGCGGCGACGACCAGCTGCGCGGCGAAGACGGCAACGACACGGTGTTCGGCGGCGCGGGTAGCGACAATCTGATCGGCAGTGCCGGCAGCGATAGTCTCGTCGGCGGCGACGGGTTCGACCGGGTTTCGTATTGGGGCCGGACCCGCAACGAGTTCGACATCCGACAGCTCGCTGGCGGCGAATTCGAGGTCGAAGACCTCGGCACCGGAGAAATCGACCGGCTATCCGAAGTCGAAGCGGTCAGCTTCGATGATGCGTACCTCAACTTGACGCCCGAAGTGGTCGACAACGGGGGCGGCAACTTCTTCGTTGGCGGCACCATCTTCGACGACACGATCACCGGTGTGACCGGGGCGATCCAAAACTTCATCGACGGCCGCGAAGGTAATGACAGTCTGGTCGGCGGTCCCGAGTATGACGGGCTGCGGGGCGGTGCCGGCAACGACACTCTGGTCGGCGGCGGCAATGCCGGCAATCACCCGCAGGGTTATGTGGACGATGCCCAGTACAGCGGCGTGCGGGCTGGTTATGACGTGATGCAGAACGGTGACGGCACGTTCACGGTGACCGATATCGACATCAGCGACGGGGACGAAGGCACCGATCTGCTGATCGACATTCAAGGGATCAGCTTCGCCGACGCGTTTATCAACATCCAGCCCAGAGTGACCGACAATGGTGACGGCGACTTCTCCATTGGCGGCACCCCGTTCGACGACACGATCACCGGTGTGACCGGGGCGATCCAAAACTTCATCGACGGCCGCGAAGGTAATGACAGTCTGGTCGGCGGTCCCGAGTATGACGGGCTGCGGGGCGGTGCCGGCAACGACACTCTGGTCGGCGGCGGCAATGCCGGCAATCACCCGCAGGGATATGTGGACGATGCCCAGTACAGCGGCGTGCAGGCTGGTTATGACGTGATGCAGAACGGTGACGGCACGTTCACGGTGACCGATATCGACATCAGCGACGGGGACGAAGGCACCGATCTGTTGATCGACATTCAAGGGATCAGCTTCGCCGACGCGTTTATCAATACCCAGCCCAGAGTGACCGACAATGGGGGCGGCGACTTCTTCATTGGCGGCACCCCGTTCGACGACACGATCACCGGAGTAACGGGGGCGATCCGGACGTCTATCGACGGCCGCGAAGGCAACGATAGCCTGGTTGGCGGTGCCGAGTCAGATGGGCTGCGGGGTGGAGCCGGCAACGACACCTTGATCGGCGGCGGCAATGCCGGCAATCACCCGCAGGGTTTTCTGGATGACGCCCAGTACAGCGGCGTGCAGGCTGGCTACGACGTGACGCAGATCGGCGACGGTAGTTTCACGGTGACCGACATCGACCTCAACGACGGTGACGAGGGCACGGATCTGCTGATCGACATTGAGGCGATCGGCTTTGCCGACGCGTTCATCAACATCCAGCCGACGGTGTTCGAGAACGCTCCTGGCGACTTGTTTGTCAACGGCACGCCATTCGACGACACGCTGACGGTTCCCGAAGGCGCTTTCCAAACCGGCTTCGATGGCGGGGAAGGCAACGACAGTATCATCGGCAGCGAGAAGGTCGAGAATTTCAATGGCGGTGCCGGCGACGATACCTTTATCGGTGGCGGCAACGACGGCACCCATCCTCAAGGGCACCTAGATACAGCCAACTATCAGGGGGTGATGGCTGACTATCTTATCAGCAAGATCTCCGACGACACCTTCACGGTTACCGATCTTAACCTGGGGAACGGTGATGACGGCACCGATACCCTGGTGAACGTCCAGTCGATCGGCTTTGCCGACGCGTTCATCAACCTCCAGCCCTCGGTGTTCGAGAACGCCCCGGGCGACCTGTTCGTCAACGGCACGCCATTCGACGACACGCTGACCGTTCCCGCAGGCGCTTTCCAGACCGGCTTCAATGGCGGGGAAGGCAACGACAGCATCACCGGCAGCGCGAAGGTCGAGAATTTCAACGGCGAGCCCGGCGACGATACCTTTATCGGTGGCGGCAACGACGGCACCCATCCCCAGGGGTACTTAGATGCCGTTAACTACCAGGGGGTGATGGCCGACTACGAGATCACGCAAGTGAACGCCAACACCTATACCGTCACCGATCTCAATCTGGCGAACGGGGATGACGGGACCGACACGTTGATCGACCTGCAGGGCATCGGCTTCGCCGACAATTTCTTGCTGCTCTGACACCCACACCCTATGGGCGGACGCAGGCGGCCAGATCAACCGCGTCCACCCATCTCCAGGCTACTTGGTGCACGTCAGGTGTGGGTGTCCGGGTGGCGGTCTAGCGTACCGCGTCGCCGGTTGGACCGGCCCCGGTTTAGATCAAAAGCGGCGGTCACCTTAGCGCCTTCAGGTGACCGCATCCCACGCTTAGCGGACCCGCCGGTTTGGCGATTACGGTTACATCGTGGGCTGTACGGCGCGAGGGCGCACGACGATTAGGACAGCGCGTGGATAGGGGGGATGATCCATGGCCGAACGGATTTCCGGTGCCGATGCCAGTCTTCTCGGTGAAGTGGCGTATATCGAGCATGACCGGGATCGCGGAATGGACGAAGAGTCGATGCGCTACAGCCTTGGTTTCCAGTTCAAGGTGGCCGAGGGGCTTTATCTGAACCTGAGCGAGGGCACCGAGGACAGCGGCACTGACGACAATGATGAGGTCTTTATCGGCCTCAGACTGTCCTACAGCTTCTCCGACAATCCAGCGGAATTCAAAAGCCTCTTTAAGTAATCCCCTGCTGGGGGAACTCCCGGGCCGATCCCGGTTCGTGTGACCCTCCCGAGCAGCTTTGGCGGAATGCTCCGGCATTCCGCCTTTTTTTTGACCTGAAGGTCGTAGGTTCAAGTTCTATTCCAGAAACCAAATTTAACAATATATCAATGGCTTAGCCATAATCGACGGGGCCGGTTTTTGTTGTCTGGAAGCATGGAGGAAACGAGCGGCGTTCAGGGCGATTTTCCTGCTAGCTGCCGGTGAATCTGCCGCGACCTTCAGTGCATGGATGCTATGTCAGGTGTAACCAAATCTATGTATTTGGCAGGAACGGTCACGCTTGCTTACAGGGATATGTTCTCCTAGATCTGGATCCAGTAGGGCACCCTTAATTTCGATGCAATTTCCGACTGGAGCACACTTCCAGCGCTCATCTTCTTTTTTTGCTTCAATCTGGTTGCGTTTCCAGCGCTCAACACAAATTGTCGTTTCACAACCGTTTTTTACTAAATAGCTCCCGCCATCGTCTTTTTCGGCTATCCATACTTTTGCGGAAGCCTCATTCAGGGAGGCGCGAACAAAATCTAGATCATCAGTACCACGTTTGACTTTCCAGTAATCAATAAGCCGTTCTTCCATTTGGCTGATGAAATACTTCGTCGCTACATTTCCGATATCGGGACTCTGCCAATATCTACCTCTCAACCCATCGCGAGATGAATAAAATAGATCGAAAAACTCTTTTTTAGTGTTTATTTTAAATAATACTTGTTTTGTGTTATCCGGTGTGCCGTCGGGTGGTGTATGGTATTTTTCATAGTCACAACAAAATATCTGGCATGAACTCAATATGCATTTGGTTGTTTCTTCAAAAGGAATATCTTGTTCAAGATATTTTCGTCGATCTGAAGTGATTTTATCGAAAATCCACTCTTTAGCCTCTGGAATCATTGCTTATTATCCACTAAAAACTGACGCGGTGTCCTTGCAGTAAAAGTATTTAGGCGCAGGTAATATAGTTTCCTCGAAAGTATTGATTTACCTCAATTGACGCTCAAGTGCCGTTCTTGGTTTGTTCAACGCTGTCGGCAAATCTATCGCATTCTAATAGGGTTGCTTTGCGATCCGTAAACAAACATCGCCGAATCTCACGCCGGCAGAATGACGCAATCTCGGGCGCGGATGCGGACCGAGACATCGGCGCCGACCGTGTGCGGGCGTTCGTCGATCTGGTTGATCGCCTGCAGGGCCTGATTGCCGGCTTGTAGGAAATAGCGGGCGACCTGGCCCTGGTAATCGACATCCCGCACCTGTGCTGTCAGCACGGTATCGTGCTCTTCGGCGGTCCGTTGGTCTTCCAGAGCGAGTTTCTCCGCCTTGATCGACAGCTTGACCGGGGCACCGCTTTTCACCTGTTGCCTCTCACTTGCCTCCAGCATTGCGTAAAGGCTGCCGAGGGCGGGGACCTCGAGCTCGGCGATACCGTCGTTCAGGGCTTTCACGGTGCCGGAAAGAATGTTCGCGTTACCAAGGAATGTCGTCACGAATTCCGAGGCGGGGCGGTTATAAACCAGCTCCGGCGTGCCGATCTGTTCGACCCTGCCGGCGCTCATGACCACAATCCTGTCGGACATGGCCAGCGCTTCGGACTGGTCGTGCGTGACGAAGATCGAGGTGACGCCGATACGGTTCTGGATGGCTTTCAACTCAACCCGCATTTCCTCGCGCAGGTTCGCGTCCAGGGCCGAGAGCGGCTCATCGAGCAGCAGGACGTCCGGCTCGATGACGATGGCGCGGGCAAGCGCGATACGCTGTTGCTGGCCGCCAGAGAGCTGGGTCGGGAAGCGCTCCTCTACGCCGGGAAGGCGCACGATGTTCAGGGCCTCGGTGACCTTCTTGCGGGCGTCCTCTTTCGGCACACCACGATATTTCAGGCCGAAGGCGATGTTCTCGCCGATGGTCTTGTGCGGGAACAGGGCATAGTTCTGGAACACCAGACCGAGATTGCGTTTGTGGATCGGTATGTCGTTCACGCGCCGGCCGCCAACCAGGATGTCGCCGGTTGTGGGGGATTCGAGCCCCGCGATCATCCGCAGCAAGGTTGTCTTCCCGCAGCCGGATGGCCCCAGCAGCGTGGTGAAGGAGCCTTCCTCGAAGGTGATGTTCGCGTCTTCGACCGCGACGACGGGGCCGAAGGCCTTCCGAATGCCGACAAGTTCAACCTGGGCCACTGACCATTCCTCGCTTTATAGACTGTTCCAGCGGGTCCGGCCGGCCTCCGGAGAGACCGGCCAGCGTGCTGCATGAAAGGCTCAGGCGCCTTTCTTCAGGCGGTTCCACTGCTTCTTCTGCGCTTTTTCGACCGGGTTCCAGGTCGTCGGATCGCGGAACACGAGGCCTTCCAGCTTGCCGGTCGGATCGAAGGCCGGCAGGCCCTTGATCGTGTCGGACATGGCAATCTTGTTCGGATCGAGCGAGGACGGGTATTTCTGTCCTTCGGCGACCGCGAGCGCGGTTTCCGGTGCCAGCATGAAGTTCAGCAGCTCCTCGGCGTCGGCCATCGGAGAGCCCTTGAGCACGAACATGCTTTCCATCCAGGCGAGGCCGTTCTTCGGGTCGAGATAGCCGATCGGATGGCCTTGGGCCTGCAGCGCGGCGACACGGCCGGACCAGGCCTCTGTGACATAGATCTCTTCCTTGGCGAGAAGATCCATCAGCTCGGCGCCGGACTCCCAGTATTTGACGATCAGGCCGCGATGCTCGCGGGCTTTTTCCCAGACCGCGTCCCAGTCCTTGATGTTGTTCGGATCCTGATCTGATTGCAGCGCGCCATACCAGGCTCGGTTCGCCCAGTCGCCGCCCCAGCCACCGATCTTGCCTTTCAGCTCTTTCTTGAGCAGCAGATTGGCGCCAAGCGCCTCGGCTTCTTCCTTGGACACGTACTTCGTGTTGTAGGCGATACCGGTGGTGCCGTAGTCGTACGGGACGGCCGAGAGGCTGTTCGGCGTGATCGCCCGGAACGGCTTGATGATGGCATCCATCACGTTGACCATGTTCGGGATATTGGCCTCGTTCAGCTCGCTGCCATAGCCGTTGTCGACCCAGCGCTGATACCAGCTCACACCGGAGGAATGCAGCATGTTGTGGCCGTCGATAGAGCCGGCAGCCTTGATCTTGGTCAGCACTTCGGACTCGCCGCCGAAGGCGGAGTCGATGACCTTGTTGCCGCTCTTTGCCGTATAGGGATCGAAGGCGTGCTTGCGCAGGGCTTCGCTGACGACACCACCCCAGCCCTCGAAATAGATGTCGGTTCCGGCCGCCATGGCATGGCGGCTGAGCCCGGTCATCGCGCCGCCCGCGACACCGGCGGCCATGCCGGCATAGCCGAGCAGCGCCATGAAGGAGCGACGGTCCATGTCGCCGTTGCCCATGCGCTCGCGCAGGGTCTCGTATCGCTTTGTTGAGCTGATTTTCATCTTTGATTCTCCTCTGTTCATGCGATGGCGGATTATCGTTTTTTGCGGGTGAAATACCGGGCGAGTCCGCCCGCCATGAGCGGTACGCCGACGGTGATAACGATCATGACGAAACCAAGGGCATTGATTTCCGGGCTGACGGAATTGCGCAGCATGCCGAAGATCTGCGTTGGTACGGTCTCGGAGCCGGCCGGGCGCCAGAAGATTGTCGCGGTGATGTTGTCGAATGAAATCGTGAAGGCGAACAACGCGCCGGCGAACACGGCCGGCATCAGCAGCGGCAACGTGATCTGGAAGAAGGTCTGTAGCGGATTGGCGCCGAGGCTGAGCGCCGCCTCCTCATAGTCCTTGCGAATGCCGACAAGGCGCGCCTGAACCACGAGGACGACAAAGGGCAACGCGATGATCGTATGACCGATCAGCAGCAGGGCGAAGGAACGCGGCATCGACAGCCAGCGCAGAAACAGCAGCAGGCCGACGGCAAGGACAGTCTCCGGCACCAGAACCGGGGAGATCAGGAAAGTGGTGATCCATGCCTTGCCCGGGAAGCGGTATCTGACGAGGGCGAGGGACGCGAGAATGCCGATCGTGGTCGCCAGGATGGCGGTGCCGATTCCGAGCACGAACGAGGTCTTGAAAGCGCGGACGATCGCCTCGTTTTCGTAAAGCTTCTCGAACCATTGCAGGCTGAAGCCTTCGATCGGGAAGCCTCCGAACTGCGAGCTGTTGAAGGCCAGCAGCAGGACAACCGCAACCGGCGCGAACATGAAGATATAGACGGCGACCGCATAGAGACGGATCAGGTTCCAACCCATGGACCGCTCCTCACCCGAAGGCTTTGTAGAGTTGGTTCATGCCCATGATCCGGCTGTAGAGGACAACCACGAGACCGAGCAGAACCAGCAGGGTGAAGGAGAGTGTCGCGCCCATCGGCCAGTTCAGCTCGGACAGGATCGCGTCATAGATCAGGTTGCCGTACAGGAAGTCGTTCGGGCCGCCGAGGATAAGAGGCGTCACGTAACTTCCGGCGGTGAGCACGAAGACCAGCAGGCTGCCCGCGGCCAGGCCCGGCAGGGACAGGGGCAGCGTTACCTCACGGAATGCCTGCCAGGGCGAGCAGCCGAGGGTCCGCGCGGCGGGCACCAGGTTCCGGTCGACGCCCTCAAGGCTGACATACACATTGAGGATCATGTAGGGCAGGAAGACGTGGATGAAGCCGACGATAACCGCGAACTCGTTGAACATCATCTGCAACGGCTCGTCGATCACCCCGAGCCAGAGCAGCATGCCATTGATGGCGCCCTGATTGCCCATGATGTGGATCCAGGAGAGCGTCCGGATGATGAAGCTGACCCAGAAGGGCAGGATTAGCAGCAGGAGCAGCAGCCATTTGTGCTTGTAGGTGGTGTTGGCGATGAAGTAGGCCGGGATATATCCGAGCAAGGCCGCCAGCACGGTGACGATGACGGAGAGCCGGAACGTCTTCCATATGGCCACGTGATAGTAGCTGTCGGTGAACAGCTCCGACCAGTTTTCGAACGAGAAAGCGGGGCGGTCCACACCGAGATCGATGTTTATATAGAAGGAATAAATCAGGATCAGCGACATCGGCACGACCACAAGAAGCGTGATCGTGACCAGTGCCGGCGACAAGAGCCACCACGGCCTCATGGCCTTGCTACGCAATGCGCTCACCTGAAATGTCCCCAACGATACGCGACCCTGTCTTGAACGGCCGGTTGTCCGGCTCTTCTCGGCGGCCGCTCATGCGGCTCATCTCGAATGTAGAAATCTTCATCAGGCTCGGTCATTGTTCCAATAGATAATGAAAATCATGGTCATTGATTTGAGGAATGGTCTGTGGAACTGCCCCGGGTGGACGACAGTGAACGCCTCGCGCGGGAGCTCGACTGGAACCTGTTGCGCACCTTCATCGCAATCGTTCAGGAGGGCGGTATCACTGCGGCGGCAGACCGGCTTTTGCTTAAACAACCGAGTGTCAGCAATGCTCTCAAACGTTTGGAGACAAGCCTCGGAAAGCGGCTGATCGACCGCGGGCCTAGTCACTTCCGGGTCACCGACGCGGGGCAGAGCCTCTATCACGAGGCGCTTGAGATTCATGGCACGATTGCCCGCTTGACTGTGGAGCTACGCGATATCGAGGACGAGATCCGCGGCCATGTCCGGATACGCCTGGCCAGTCATGTGATCTTCCCGCCGCTGGACGCTACCCTGAGGGAATTCAGTCACCGGCATAGCAACGTGACCTATGACATATCCGTCGAAACCAGTGCGAACGTGGTGGCATCGGTGCTGGAGAAGAAAGCCAGCCTCGGGATCTGCCTTGTTCACCGCCAGCATCCCGATCTGACCTATGACAAGCTTTTCCGTGAGCATTTCGGCTTCTTTTGCGGGCCGACCCACCGTTTTTTCGGGCAGAAGAACCTGACTCTGGCGGATCTCGACGGTGAGCCTTCGGTCACCTTCGATACAGACAGCCTGCAGGATGCACTCCGGCCCGTCGCTGTACTGCGCACCCAGCTCAATCTCGATCATACGATCCGTGCGACCTCTTCCCAGCTGGAAGAGGTGAAACGGCTGATCGTTGCCGGGGTCGGGATCGGCCCGTTGCCGATCCATGTCATGACCCGCGATGTCGAGGATGGTCTGCTCTGGCGCCTGCCGCCCTATGACGATCCACCGGCAATCGATGTCTTTCTCGTCACCAATCCGGCCTCGCGACTCAACAGGGCGGAGAAAGGCATGATCGATATGCTGCTGGAGATGACGGAGAAATTGCCGTTGTCGGGCCGCACCTACCCGCCCTCCGGAAATGCCGTCAGGCTTGGGAGCCACCCAGTTCGGCCCGGATAGGGTCGTACCCATAGACCCAGGCGGGGTCTTCCGGTTCCTTCAGCCAGGTGTTGGCATTGGAAATCGTCTGCACCTTGGTAGCCCGGTCCCGTCGCGTCGCCTCGTAGAGATTGAAGACATCCCCGTAATTCTCTGCCCCCAGCTCCTTCAGGCACCGGGTCAGGACGGCGGCATCCTCGATGGCCATGCAGGCGCCCTGCGCCATATGCGGGCGCATCGGGTGGCAGGCATCGCCGAGCAGGACCAACCGGCCACGGCTCCAGAGGTTGAGCGGGTCGCGGTTCCAGAACGGCCATTTCGTGACGGTCTCGGTTGCGTCGATCAGGGTCTGGATCACCGGGTGCGAGCCGCCGAAGATCGCTTCCATCTCCTCGCGGGAGCTGTCGACGAACGGCTCGTCATGTTCCCAGCCGTCCACGGGTACGCCTGTGACGTAATAGTATTCCGACTTATCGCCCTTGGTGTCGTACGCCATGATGTGGCGGGACAGCTCCCACCACCATTTGACGCAAGCCTCGAAGTCGAGGCCCGAGGCGCGCAGCTTGTCCATGTTGACCATGGCGCGGTGCCCGACCCAGCCGGAGAATTTCGGCTTTTCCGGGCCGAGCAGTTTCTCGCGGATCATCGAGTTGATGCCGTCGGCGCCGATTACCAGACGGGCGGAGACCTGTTTGCCGTTCGTGAAGCTGAGCAGCACGTCGTCGTCGCGTTCCTGCAGGTCGCTCAGGCCGTGATCGAAATGCACCCGATCGGCCGGCAGGATGTCCATCTGTTCGGCATGCAGGTCGCCCCGGTGGATCGTGATGTAGGGGGCGCCATATTCCTTCTTCGCATAATCGCCGAGCGGAATCCGGGACAGGTAGTCGCCGGTGTTTCCGTCGCGCGAGAACCAGTAATCGGGATGAGAGCCGATTTCGGACAAGCGATCCTCAAGACCGATGGTTCGGAAGATCTTCATCACGTTTGGGCCGATATGGATGCCCGCGCCGATCCGTGAGAAAACCGGGGCCTGCTCGAAGACATGGACGGAAAAACCCGCCTCCAGCAGCAGTGCCACGGCAGCGGCGCCACCCATGCCGGCTCCGATGACGGCGATATCGACTGTCTCGATCTGGCTCACAGGGCAGGCTCCTTTCCCTCGTCGCGAATGATATTAGTCATTAGCATGCAAACAATATTGGTTCAAATGTCAATCGATGCCCCGTGCGTGGGAATGCCATGTTTCTGTTGATGCATGGCACGCCCTACCAGGCTGGAAGATCGGGTGCGAAACGCGCCCGCATATAGGCCGCAAGCGCATCCCGTTGGGCCGGGGTGAACTCTTCCCTGAAGGACGGCATATCGCGCAGATCGAGGTTGACCGGTGCTTCGATACCCTGATCGAGCAGGCTCCGGAATGCCTCCGGCGTTGGCGCGCGCAGGACTGCCGAGGCGGCCAGCGGAACCCGTGCGGCGGTCACTAGGTCTGGCATGGCGGGATCGTGGCAGACGGCGCAGGCGCTTTCGAAGATCCGGTGCGTCGCGTCCGGCGCCAGCGACGGCGGTGTTGCGTGCGGGGTGGCGGCGCCGGGCGGTATCAGCGAGGCGAGATAGACCGACATGGCGCGGATATCGTCGTCCGGCAGGGCCGTCATGCTGCTGACCACCTCCGCCATCGGGCCGGCGGCAGCGGCATGATCGGAGAGCCCTGTTCGCAGATAGGCGAAGAGGCTGTCTGCGGTCCAGCCGCGCGCACCGGCTTCCATGCCTTGCAGAGCGGGCGCGAACCAGCCGTCGACCATGGTGCCGGTCATCAGCGATTGTTCTGCCCCGAGCAGATTCCGGGGCGCATGGCAGGCGCCGCAATGGCCCGCCGCCTCGACCAGATACTTGCCCCGGTTCCAGATCTCGGAAGCGGATGCATCCGGCTGGAACGGCGCGGCGTCGTGATAGGCGGCGTTCCAGAGCGCCATGCCGGATCGGATATTGACCGGCGCCATCATTTGGGCGGTTGGAGTTTCGGCCTTTACCGGCTCGAGGGTTTGCAGATGGGCATAGAGCGCGAACATGTCCTCCTCGCCGATCTTGGCGAAGGACGTATAGGGGAAGGCCGGGTAGAGATGGCTTCCGTCGCGGCTGATACCCCTGCGCATGGCTCGGGAGAAAGCCTCATAGGACCAGTTGCCGAGGCCTGTGTCCGGGTCGGGGGTCAGGTTGGTGGTCCAGACGGTGCCGAACGGTGTCTCCATGGCCCGTCCGCCAGCATTTATGAGGCCGCCGTCCGCCGTATGACAGACCGCGCAATCGCCAAGGGCGAAGACTTGGCGGCCTCGCTCCAGGGTTTCGGTACTGAAGGTTCCGGGCTTGGGTGCCGGGCTTGGCTGGATCGGGGGATGCAGAGGCAGCGAGATCGCGCCGAGGGTCAGGGCACCGGCGAGGGCGCCTGCCCAGCCGAGAAGCTTGTTCCGGCGTCCATTATCGTTTGCCTCGGCTTGTCCTTGCAGGCGAAGCGGGCCGTCGGTGTTTCCGAGTGCCTTGCGCATTGCCTCCGGTGTGAAGGGCACTTCCCGCATCCGCACACCGGTGGCGTCGAAAATCGCATTCGCAATGGCAGCGGCGCTGGGCACTGCCGCGCTTTCGCCGACACCGAGCGGCGGATCTTCCGGCCGGGAGACGATCAGGGTCTGGATTTCCGGAACTTCGGGGAAGGTCTGGATCGGGTAGGTTGCCCAGCTTTTCGGCGTTGGCGTGATTTCGTCGAAAGTAACCTGCTCGGTCATCACCCGTCCGGCGGTCTGGATAACGTTGCCGTGGATCTGCTGGCGGACACCGTCCGGATTGATTGCCAGTCCCTGGTCCTGGCCGACAAACACCCGGTGCAGGGTGACGACCCCGCTTTCGAGATCGACGGAGACATCGACGACCCAGGCGGCCGATGCGGCGGCGACGCCTGGGAAGGTGCCGTGGACATAGGTTGCGAAGGCAAAGCCCTGTCCGAAGGCCATGCGGCCCTCGCGCCGGAAGCGCGGCCCGTCGTGTTTCTCCCAGCCAGCGGCTTCGGCGGTGCGCCGGACGAGGTCTGCCTCGCGCGGATCTGTCATGTGACGCAGGCGGAAGGCGACCGGGTCCTCGGATGCTTCGAAAGCCATCTCGTCGATGAAACTTTCATGCGCGAAAGTATTGGGCAGTGCCGAGACGCCACGGATATAGGCGGCGCGGACGATCGGGGCCATGTCGTGGACCGTGATCTTCTTGTGCGGCACCCGATAGGGCGGAATGCTTGTCCTGTCGCCCATGTCCGCCGGTCGCGGCTCGCCGGAAATCACGCCGGTCAGCAGCAGGGCAAGGTTAGGTCCTCGGTTCGAGGGGTACCAGGTGTCGAGCGCATAGGCGTGCAGATCGTTGCCCGCCGTCATGCCGCCCTCGACTTCCATAATCTGGGCGGCGCCTTTCGGTTCCCACAGATGTTCCTGGGCGCGGGTGAGTTGCACACGGACGGGTTTGCCGGTGGCCCGGGACAGCAACAGGGCGTCGCCACACACATCGTCGGCGCAATTGCGCCCGAAGCAACCGGCAACCTGATACCGCCGGACGTCGATTGTCTCGGCCGGTAAGTCGACCAGCATGGCAAGGTCGGCGCGCAGCAGATGCGGGCTCTGGGTGCCGGACCAGACGACCGGTGCGGCACCGTTCCAGTCCGCGACGGCACAGGATGGGCCGATGGAGCCATGTTCGTGGTAGGGCCAGACATAGGTGCGCGCGAGGGTTTTCGCGCTCTCGGCCATGCCGGTTTCGAAATCCCCGCTGCAGTCGAGCGCGCGTGGCGTGGAGGGATGCGACTTGAGGCTGTTTACCAGATCGCCCAGGTCCGGCAGGGGCGGCGGCCGGCGCCAGGTGACGTCGAGCGCCTCGGCGATGCGCTGGGCCTGCTCCGGACGCTCGGCGACGACGCCGAGAAAATCGCCGACGCGGACAACGTCTATCAGCCCGTCCATGCCGGCGACGGATGCCGGATCATAGTCGAGCAGGCTGTTGCCGATGAAATTCCCGGTATCGCGCCCGGCATAGGGCGGCCGGATGACGTGGCCGTGGACCATTCCCTCGATATCGAGGTCGTGCACATAGAGCTGCTGCCCCGTCAGCTTCTCCATCATGTCGCGGCGCGGGGCCGATGTGCCGACGATCTGGTAGTGCGCGGGATCCTTCACCGGCGTCTCAAGGTCAAGCGGCAGGGTTATTTCCTGCCCGGCGATCAGCGCGCCATAGTCACAGCGCTCCGTTTGCCAATGGACGGCGCCGTCAGTCGATGTGACCTCGTCCTCCGGTGCGTTGAGACGCAGCGCCCCGAGCCGCAATAGCTGTCGATGTGCCTGGGCTGCGGCCTTGCGTAGCGGGATGGCCGTGATCTGCATCGTCTCCGACGCAATCGTCGGGCCCTGATCCGGGACCTCCTCCGTATTGCCGAGCACGACCCGGACACGGTCGAGAGGGACATTCAGTTCTTCGGCGACGATCTGGGCAAGCGCGACCTCGATCCCCGTTCCAAGATCGACATGGCCGTTATAGGCGGTGACCTGTCCCGATGCCTCGATTCGGATGAAGGTCTCACGGACAGTGTCGGTTTGCCGGAAGATTTCGAGGGAGCCGGTGGAAGTGTCGGTCATCGGGCGTGTTCTTCGGTTTTTGCTGCCAGGTTTTCTGCGGCCGTGCGCACGGCCGCGAGGATTTCCAGATGCGTGCCGCAGCGGCAAAGGTGATGGCGGTGAGCCTGTCGGATTTCATCGTCTGTCGGGGACGGGTTGCGGGCGAGCAGAGCCACCGTATTCATGATCATGCCGTTGATGCAGTAGCCGCATTGCGCGGCTTGCTTCTCGTCGAAAGCCTGCTGTACGGGGTGCATCTCACCGGTCTCGGCATTTGGCAATCCTTCCAGGGTGGTAACGGAAGCGCCGTTTGCCTTGACCGCCCGCAGGACGCAGGCACGTGCCGGCGCGCCGTCGACCAGAACGGTGCAGGCGCCGCATTGCGCCATGCCGCAGCCGTATTTCGGCCCGTTCAATCCAAGCCGGTGGCGCAGCAGATCCAGCAGTGTCAGGTGCGTATCCACGTCAAGCGACAGGGCTTGCCCGTTCACAGTAAGTTCGATTGTACCAGCCATGATCCCCCGCCTGATTGCCGTCGATAGTCAGCGAAGTTTTGTATGTATGCAAATATATTTGAGCTCGGATCCGTCAGTTTTGCCCATTGAATGATGCCTGCTTAATTAATATGCAGGTGAACGAGAGCGCTTGCCAGACGCCGGGAAATATAGGAGGCCAGGGTCATGCTGCCGGTTCGAGCATTCACAGCTATTGTATTGTTTGAAATAGTGTAGGCGCCTTCATGGAGATCCAGGATTTATGACTGTCGACGCTACGGATGTGCCCGGGCCATATCACCTCGAAGACCAGATCGGCTTCATGCTGCGCCTTGCCAATCAGCGCCATATGGCCATTTTCACGGAAATGATGGGGGGTGAGCTGACGGCGGTGCAGTTTTCGACGCTGGTTCGGCTGTCCGAGGTCGATGGTCCGATCTCGCAAAACGCTCTCGGCCGCCTCGTCGGCATGGATGCGGCGACGACGAAGGGGGTGCTGGCGCGCCTGATGGCGAGGGACCTGGTCAAGATGGAGAAGAGCCAGACCGACAAAAGACGCTACATGCTTTCCACAACGCAGGCGGGGCGGGACCTGATCGCGAAGCTGGTGCCTGTGGCGCGCCAGATTACTGAAGAGACTCTTGCGCCACTTAATGCGAAGGAGCGCGCGAGCCTGCTTCGATTGCTCGCGAAGCTCTATTGAATTATTAAACGAAAACAGAATTTTAAATCATTTATCGGTCGAGCAGGGCGCCGGGGCCATGGACGAAATATCCACTAGTTCAGGAAATGTCGGGATGACGGATTCGGCCGTTGCTGATGGTCGGCGGAGACGCAAGCCGGGCCGGCCGAAGGACAATGGCGATCTGCGGGACGTGATTGCCGATCATGCGGAACAGGTTTTCGCCGAACACGGTTTCGCCGGCGCGCGGGTCCGCGACATTGCCGCTCGGGCCGGGGTGAATCAGGCTCTGATCAGCTACTATTTCGGATCAAAGAGGAAATTGTTCGACGATGTGTTTCGCCGCCGGGGGCGTGTCCTCGCCGGGCACCGGCATGTCAATCTCGACGCCCTGCTGGATCGCGGCGAGCAGCTGGCGGTGGAAGACATCATCCTGGCCTACCTGAAGCCTCAGTGGGACATGAAATACAGCGGGCCGGGCGGGGCCGCCTTCGTCCGGATGCAGGCCCGGCTTCATGCGGAGCCGGAAGAGGATGCCCTGCGCCTGCGTCGTGAGGTCTACGATGCCTCGCTACACCGCTACATCACGGTGCTGGCGAAGAATCTGCCGGACATTCCCGAGGACATCATCTCCATGCGCATGGCGTTTCTGGTCGGGACTTACCTCTTCATGCTGAACGATCTCGGGCGGCTGCAGGATCTGACCAGCGGGCACATCACGGATGTCGGAAAAGACCAGATGCTAAGCCATCTGGTGGCGTTTTTGTCGGCCGGTCTGCGGGCTCCGGTCTAGCGTCGGACACGGTGTTTGTGCGTCAGCTCAAATTTTTATCTTGTTATTATACAAATGATTAAATTACGCTGAATTTCATCGTTGCAGCGGAGGTTGTCATGGTGAGGAGCGAGCGGATCGGACAGACTGTCCCGCGCTCGATCGTCACGATGAGAACTGAAGGCCCGGCTTTCTTGCCGGGGTGCGCGCAGATGCCGCTCAGGCCAGGCGGCGGCACCTTTGCTTCAGGCATGTATTGAAGGGACCGGGATCTTGTACGGCTATAATCTCCATGCAAACGGCATCCTGCAGCACTTGCTTCACTACGAAGACCGTGGGGAAGGCAGCGGGCCGCAGATGCTGCTCATTCCGGGGATTACCTCGCCGGCGATCACCTGGGGGTTTGTTGCCGAACGTCTGTCGGAGCGGTTTGACGTTCACGTTCTGGATGTGCGCGGTCGCGGCCTGAGCGAGGCAGGCGATCTGGATTATTCGCTCGATGCGATGGCGGCGGACGCTGTTGCCGTCGTCAAGGCCGCGGGACTTCGGAAACCCGTTGTCCTTGGGCATTCCATGGGTGCCCGGATTGCGATCCGGGCCGCACGCGGCAATGAAAATGTGTTCGGTGGGCTCGTGCTTGTCGATCCGCCCGTTTCCGGTCCCGGCCGTCCGGCCTACCCGTCCCCCTGGCCTTGGTATGAAGACTCCATCGTAATGTCGCAGAAGGGCTGTACGGGCGAGGACATGAAAGCATTTTGCCCGACCTGGACGGAGGATCAGCTCAAGCTTCGGGCGGAGTGGCTGCGAACCTGTCAGCTTGATGCGATCCGCATTGCCTATGACGGTTTCCAGACCGACGATATCCATGGTGATCTGCCGCACCTCACGCTGCCGATGCGGCTGGTCGTTGCAGGCGATGCGCCCGTGATCACCGAAGATGACGTGACGGAAATCAAGGGGCTGGCCCCGCATATGGAGATCCGCACCGTTGCCGGTGCCGGTCACATGATCCCGTGGGACAATATGGACGGCTTCCTCGATGCCGTGATGGATTTCAATACAGAACCGGCCTGAGCCGGCAGATACGCAACAGAGTAGACACGCAACTGGACCGAACGCGGAGCACATTCCATGGATCAAGCAAGCTTTACGGAAATTTGCCTGCATCAGCTGAAGATGTCCGGCGTGCATGAGGGTGAGAAGCTGATCGTCCTGACCCAGGGAAGTGACCGGCTGGATTATGCGGATGCCTTCATGGCCGCGGGCCAGCGGCTGGGGGCGGTGATGTACCATATGCGCCTGCCGTCGCCGCTGCCGATCGGTGGCTGGAATGTTGGCATGACGGGGCTGGCCGGGATGCCGGAAGCCGTCGAGGCGCTGAAGAATTGCGACATGCTGATCGATTGCATCTTCCTGCTGTTCTCTCCGGAGCAGATGGCGATCCAGGCGTCGGGCACCCGTGTTCTGACCGCGGTGGAGCCGCCGGAGCTTCTGGCCCGCATGCTGCCCTCGACGGAGCTGCGCGAGAAGGTCGAGATCGGGGCTGAGATCCTGTCCAAGGCCAAGGTGATGCGGATCACTTCGCCGAATGGCACGGATGTCACCTACAAGCTGAATACCTATCCGACCATTGCCGAATATGCCTGCACGGATGAGCCGGGGCGGTGGGATCACTGGCCGTCCGGTTTCGTCTTCACCGGCGCGGACGATGACGGCGTTGACGGACAGATCGTCGTGGCGCCGGGCGACATCCTGCTGCCGCAGAACATGTATGTGCGGGAAGAGCCGATCGTCTACACGATCGAAAAAGGCTGGGTTCAGGACATCCGGGGCGGGCTCGATGCGGAGCTGGTGATCTCCTACATGGAGGATTTCAACGACGAGCGTGGCAAGGGCATGAGCCATGTCGGCTGGGGGATGAACCCGAACGCCAAATGGCATGGCATGACCCCGGGCGCGTTCCCGGGCGGCATGGGTATGGAGCCGCGCAGCTTCTACGGCAACGTGATGTTCTCCACCGGTCCGAACAACGAGCTGGGCGGGCCGAACGACACGCCCTGTCACCTCGATATTCCGATGCGGAACTGCTCTCTGTTCCTGGACGACGTACCGATCGTGGTGGATGGGGATATTGTTGTCGACGAGATGAAGATGGATCGTGGCTGATTGGCCGGCTCTTCCGGGGAGGGCATGAACTGATGTCTCAGGAACAGGTGTATCAGGCCGCCGGTTTCGGAAATTCCGTGCCGCGCGGAGTGCGCCCAGCGATCCTTGTGGTCGATTTCAGCTATGGCTTCACCGATGTGCGCTATCCGACGGCGTCGGACATGGCGGAAGAAGTCGCCCGGACCAAACGACTGGCGGACCTGGCACGTGCGGGCGGCTTTCCGGTGATTTTCACGACAATCGCCTATCAGCCGGGAGAGCTGGAACACACCGCCTGGCTGCGCAAGGCGCGCGGTATGACAGCGCTCCTGGAAGGATCGCGGCTTGTCGAGATCGACGCAGGCACGGGCATCCAGCCCAGTGATCCGCTGATCGTCAAGAAAGGTGCTTCCGCCTTCTACGGCACATCTCTCGCCGCTTTGCTGACCGGGGCCGGTGTGGACACGCTCGTGGTTGCGGGGGCGACGACATCCGGATGCGTGCGGGCGACGGTGGTGGATGCTGTACAGTCCGGGTTCAACGTCCTTGTCGCGGCAGATTGCTGCGCGGACCGGGCCGCCGCGCCACATGAAGCGAACCTCTACGACATGGGCCAGAAATATGCCGATGTAACCGATGCCGAGGACATTGCCGGCTGGATCGAGGGATTGCTCCCTGTTCCGGCTGCCACGCAAGCCGGCTGATGAAGGAGTTGGGCTACACAAGGTGATGTGACTGGAATTCCGGAAGCCGGCGCTGCCGCCAAGGATGGGCGGAGAAGCGATGGTTTCCCAATAAAACATGCAGGGACTGAAGCGCCTTTGAACCAATAAAAATCCGGCACGGGCGGCCGGGAAAAACAAGATCTACCCCACGGGAATGGCTTAAATCGGGAGACTGGATAAGATGGATACTATCGGTACCAAAAAGACTTTTACCCTGCCGCGGCGCTCGCTGCTCAAGGGTATGGCTATGTCTGGTGCGGCGCTTGCCGCTCCGGGAATCATTGGCCGCGCGGTGGCGCAGTCCGGCGACGTGATCAAGCTGGGCGCACCTTTTCACCGGACCGGCATCGGCGCTGCCTATGGCCGCTGGTACGAGCGGACCGCGCTTGCGGCGGTGAAACTGATCAACGAGCAGGGCGGCATCAATGGCTTGCCGGTCGAGCTGATCATCGAGGATGACGGCACAGACCCGAAGCGCGGTGTTGAGGCGGTTGAGAAATTCAGTGCCGAGCACAAGGTCGATGCGATCTTCGGTCACCTGTTTTCGCATGTCTCGGCTGCCAGTGCGCCGCGCGCCGGCGAGCTGAAGATGCCGTATTTCCTCTGCTCCGAAGCCCACTCGCTCGCGGCGGGTGCCTTCAACCGGTATGTCTTCCAGCCGTCGATCAGCGACGTGAAGAGCCAGGTCAGCTCGATGGCGCCGTGGATCACCGACAATCTCGGCAAGAAGGTGACGATGATCTATCCGGACTATGCTTTCGGATACGATCACCGGGACAACCTGACAGCGGCGATCAAGGCGCAGGGCGGTGAAATCGTCGGCGATATCGCAATTCCGCCGACCGAAACCTCCTACACCCGCTATCTGCCGCGGATTCCGCTCAACACGGAGGTGATCTACCACGTGCTGGTCGGCCCGGGCGTGCTCACCTTCGTCAAGGAGCTGGGCGAGCATCTCGGCTCCCAGCGTCCGGAAATCTTCGGCTTCATCGACTCCCTTGAAGCGGTGTCCTTCGATATCCCGCAGCTTGCTTACCTTGAAGGCACACACTTCTGGGAAGCCATGCCGCGCTATGCCCAGCCGAACCAGACGTCGTTCGACAAATTCTATCGCGAAAAGGTCGGCGTGGATGCCAATGGCGCGAGCGTCGACGATGCCAAAAGCGTCGCGACCTTCTCTCACATGTTCTCCGTCTGGGAGACGCTTTTCGCCATGAAGAAGGCGATGGAGATGGCCGACTACAAGGGGCCGAAGCAGAAGATCGCCATGCTGGAAGCGATGGAAAGCATCACCGGATTCGAGGAAAGCAACGAGTTCCCGCAGGGCCGGAAAATCTTCAATGGCAAGATGCACCAGTCTTTTGCCCAGCAGAACATCTCCAAGGTGGTCGACGGCAAACTGAAGGTGGTCCACACGGTATCGCCCGAAGACACGCTGTATCCGGACGAAGCCGACTACACGAAGATGTCCTTCTGATCCTGCACGATAACCGGCGGGCGCCGAGACGATCGGCGCCCGCTGTTCTTCATTGAAAACTGATACCGTGGCGACGGCGGCTCACCGCTATTCGCATGCGGCGAAGGCGCAAACAACTCAATGGATATTGTTCCTTATCTCTTGCTGGCGACGCTGGAAGGGCTCGTGCAGGCATCCGTGCTGATGCTGACGGCGCTCGGGTTGTCGCTGGTTTTCGGCGTGATGCGCGTGGTGAACGTGTCGCACGGCGAGTTCTTCATGCTCGGCGCGGTCGCGGCCTGGGTCTGTGCGAACCTGATTCCGGGGCCGCCTTACGTTCCCTTTATCGCCGCCTTGCTGATTGCGCCCGTGTTCGTCGGCGCTCTGGCCTGGGCCGCCGACTGGGCCATCCTGAAGCGGATCAATTACAATCCGGAGGCGACCATCGTCTCGACGATCGGCCTGATGTACATCATCCAGCAGATGACGCTGATCACGTTCGGGCCAGACGCGCAGGCCGTGGAAGCGCCGTTCTATCACACGGTCCGGTTCCCCTGGTTCGGCTATTCCGGCTACAAGTTTTTCATCATTGCTGTCGCCATCGTCCTTGTCGGCGGGCTGCTTTACCTGCTGCGTCACTCGAAGGTCGGCCTCTACATGCGGGCGACCCAGTTCGATAAGGAGACCGCGCAGAACTTCGGCATTCCCGTAACCAAGGTCTATTCCGGCGTGTTCGCGGTCGGTGCAATGCTGGCCGCTATCGGCGGTGTCCTGGTGGTGCCGAGCCAGCAGGCGCATTACCTGATGGGCCATGATCCGCTGCTACTGTCCTTTGTCGTCGTCATCGTTGGTGGGCTTGGCTCGATCCCCGGGACGATTGCGGCAGCGATCCTGATTGGCATGTCCGACGGGCTGCTCTCCGTCTTCTTCTCGCCGACCCTCGCCAAGATCTTCTCGACGTTGCTTGTGGCGCTTGTGCTGGTGTTCAGGCCGCAGGGTCTGTTCGGAAAGGCGGGCCGGTGATGTCTATTCACAACAAGAAGCTTTTCCTGCTCTGTCTCGCGACACTGGCGGGTCTGTTCGTCCTGCAGTTCCTGCTCTCGGACTATCTGGTCCTGGCGTTCACGCGGATCCTGATCCTGGCGGTCTTCGCCATGGGGTACAACGTCCTGATGGGCTATACCGGCCTCGTCAGTCTCGGCCACGCGATGTTCTTCGGCGCTGGCGTCTATGGAGCGGGTCTGTCGAGTTACTATCTCGGGGTGTCCCTTCCCGTTGCCTTTCTGGCCGGCATCCTTGCCGCCATCGCGCTGTCTTTCCTGATCGGTCTGCTCGCGCTCAGGACACAGACGGTTTCCTTCATGATCGTCACCCTGATGTTCAGCCAGGCGGCGTTTCTGCTGATCCTGTATTTCTCCGAATTCACCGGTGGTGATCAGGGCCTGACCCTGCCCACCTCTGCGCGGAGCTTCTCCCTGTTCGGGCTGGAGGTCGACATGACCTCCGACGTCGCGCGCTACAATCTGGCACTCACCGTGTTCGGCGTGGTCCTGCTGGGGTTGTTCGCCTTCACGCAGGGGCCGGTGGGACGCCTGCTCGTCGCGGTGCGGGAGAACGAGGACCGGACAAGGATGCTCGGTTTCGATACGTACGCGATCAAGCTGTTGGCCTTTACCGTGTCCGGCGGCATCTCGGGTGTGGCCGGTGCGCTCTACGGATTGATGTTCGGCTATATCGGCTCGGCCTTCGCGGAATTCAAAATCTCCATCGAGGCGCTGCTGTTCACACTGGTCGGCGGGCCGGGAACCCTGCTCGGGCCGCTCGTCGGCACGGGACTGATGACCCTGCTTATCGACCGCCTCAGCGGCGTGACGACAGCCTATCTGATCGTGATCGGCGCCCTGCTGATCGTGGTCACGCTGTGGTTCCCCACAGGCATTCTCGGAACCCTTCGCGACAGGTGGCTGCCATGGCTGAAGTAGTGTTGCTCAAGACCAAGGGCCTCACCCGGCATTTTGGCGGCCTGAAGGCGGTCGAGAATGTGGACTTCCAGATCAAGGAAGGGGAGATCCGCGCCATCATCGGGCCGAACGGGGCCGGCAAGTCGACCTTCGTCAACCTGCTGTCGGGCCGGATCAAGTCGACCTCGGGGAGTGTGGAGTTCGCCGGGGAGGATATCAGCCGCATGCCGGCGCACAAACGGGTGCGCAAGGGCATCGCCTATACTTTCCAGATCACGAATATCTACGGCTCCATGTCTGTGCTGGAGAATATTTGCGTCGCCGTTCACAACCGGCTGCGCCCCAGCCTGCTCAGCCGTAACCACGTGAGCGAAGACGATATCGAGGCGGAAGCCGCCGAGGCGGCGAAAACCGTCGGGCTGGGAGATCGCCTGGAGGAGGTCGCCGGGACCCTGGCCTACGGGCACCAGCGTCTTCTCGAGGTCGCCATGGGGCTCGCGCTGCAGCCAAAACTGCTGATCCTCGACGAGCCGACGCAGGGGCTTTCGGACTCCGAGATCGCGAATTTCAAGGAGGTTGTCCGGGAAGTGAACAAGACGACCACAGTCCTTCTGATCGAACACAATATGGATGTGGTCATGACGCTGGCCGAGCAGATCACGGTGATGGAGCGCGGGACAGTCCTTGCCGAGGGGACACCGGACGCCATCATGAACAATGCCGCCGTTCAGGCAGCCTATCTGGGAGCGAGCGCATGAGTGTGATGCGGGTCGAGGGCTATAACGCCTTCTACGGGCGCAGCCAGGCGCTGCGGGACTTCAGTATCGAACTGCGTGGTGGCGAGGTTCTGTGCCTTCTCGGGCGCAATGGCGCCGGCAAGACGACTGCGCTGAAAGCAATCATGGGCACGGTAAAGCCCGCTTCCGGCGCACTCTGGCTGGACGATGTGAACCTGTTCGGCAGACCAGCCGAGGAAATCCCCAGAGCGGGCATTGGCTACGTGCCCCAGGGGCGGCGGTTGTTCTCGGAGCTGACGGTCTGGGAAAACCTGGAAATCGGCCTGCTTACGCGCGAGCAGGGACGGGAGGGCCTCGACTACGCACTGGAGCTCTTCCCGGTTCTGAAAGAGCGTATGAAACAGCGCTCGGGGACCTTGTCGGGTGGCGAGCAGACCATGCTCGCCATGGCGCGGGCCATGTGCATCACCCCGTCGGTGATCATGCTGGACGAGCCGACCGAGGGGCTTATGCCGTCTGCCATTGCGGGTATCCGCGATGCGGTGATGAAGCTCCGAGATTCCGGTGTCGCTGTGCTTCTGGTGGAGCAGCGTGTCGATGCCGTGCTGCCGATCGCGGATCGCGTGGCCTTCATGGATCACGGAGAGATCAAGGCCGAGTTCCCGATTGACGAAGTACGGGAAAATACCGCGCTGTTGCATCAGTATGTGGGGGTTGGTCATTAGGCGCGGAGACGGTTGTCAAACAGACTGACCGTCCGAGCGCGTCCATCCTTACCGGAGCCGGGAGAATTACATGCCGTCTTGCCTGTCGCCGTTGGGACGGCGCGCTGTCCTGCTCCCGGCCGCTCTCATTGTCCTCCTACTTGTTCCCGCCGTTGCCATTGCCCATGAGGCAGCTGGCGGCCTGATCCTGCTGCTTCCGAGGGATTTCTACACGATGGGGGCGACCCTCGCGGTCGCCGCGTCTTTCATTCTGCTTGCGGTGGTTCCCCAGAAACCCTTTCACCGTATCGCGACCGCCACGCTTTCCCTTTTTCGCATGCCGGAGGGCGGTGGCCGCTCTCTGTCCCTTGCCTCGACGGCCCTGGTCCTGGTGCTGCTGATCGCCGGTCTGACCGGTGCGCACGATCCCTTGCGGAACCCGCTGCCACTTGTTCTCTGGAGCATCGGATGGATCAGCATGACTCTGGCCTGTGCCTTTTTCGGCAACCTCTGGGCCGTGCTGAACCCCTGGACTGGCCTCGTCGATATCGTCCGGAGTCATTTCCCGCCACGTATGACCTTGCCTGCCCGCCTCGGCTATCTGCTGGCGGTCTCGCAGTTTCTCATTTTCATCTGGGTCGACCTGATATCTCCGCACAGCATGGACCCGGACCGGCTCGTGCTGCATCTGTCCCTGTTCTGGGGTTTCAACTTCGCCGGCATGGTGCTGTTTGGAAAAGAAGACTGGTGTGCCCGCGCCGAGCCGCTGCACGTCTATTTCCGTCTGGTGAGCGCCATCGCGCCGTTGGGAGCCGGAAGGGAAGGGCGGGCCCGCCTTGGTTTTCCCGGAGTGCATGCGATTACCCTGCCGTCCTTGTCGCAAAGCGGCGTGGCCTTTGTGCTGCTGTCGCTCGCGGCGGGAACTTTCGACGGCTGGTCCACGACCTTCCGCTGGATGGGGATCCTCGGTTTCAACCCGCTGAACTATCCGGGCCGCTCTGCGGTGATGTGGCAGAACACGCTCGGCCTGCTGGCAGCGTGGGCGCTTGTCTGGATTCTCTATCATGCCTGCGTCCGTATCGGTGCCCGCCTGGCCGGAGCGCGGGATGCGGAGCAGGAGTTGGTTGGACGTCTGGTCTATTCGATCCTGCCGATTTCCGTCGCCTATCACGGCTCCCATTTCCTGACCCGACTTCTGGTCGACTACCAGTATGTCTATCAGGTGATTTCCGATCCTTTTGGACTGGGCTGGGATCTGTTCGGCACCGCGCATTACCACACGACCACCTCATTCTTCAGCCGTCCGGAGAGTGTGTTCGTTCTCTGGAACATCCAGACGGCGATCATCACCATCGGCCATGTCATTGGCATCTGCATGGCCCACACGATCGCGCTGGATCGTCTGGGTTCCGGCCGCAAGGCGGTGGTTAGCCAGACCCTCTTGGCGCTCTTCATGGTGGGCTACACGGCGATGGGGCTTTGGTTGTTGGGTGCGCCCCGCATATAGGTACTGAGCGGTCTGCGCTCGTTACGCCTTCTTCTTACACAGCAGAACGATCATCAGTATCGGCCCGCCGATCAGTGCACTCAAAAGGCCTGCGGGGAGTTGCCAGGGGAAATAAATGGTACGGCCGAGGAAATCCGCCGCGACCATCAGCGATGCCCCGATCATTGCTGCGCCGGCGATTTGCGGGAAGCATCGTTGCAGGCCTGCATGCCGGGCAATTTGCGGGGCGATCAGTCCGATGAAACTGAGCGCTCCGATGCCGAGAGACGAGACCGCGGTTAGCAGGCCGGCGAGTGTCAGGGCAATGAGCTGAATGCGTTCTACGCGTGCGCCAGCCGCGCGCGCGAGGTCACTTCCCACGGAAAGCAGGTCTATCTGCCGTGCCAGCAATGGCAGGCCCGGCAGGATCACAAGGGTTACGCCCATCAGGATGGCGGCGCTCGTCATGTCGGCCGTGTAGGTGGATCCGGCCATCCAGGTCAGCAGGAGAAGGGCGCGGGGGTCTCCCGTTGCGGTCACGACCGAGAGCAGCGCGAACAGGAAAGTGGCAAGCGCAACGCCGGCCATCAGGGCCCGGTTGCCGGAGAGCGAGGACTTGCGGATGCTGAAGATCAGCAACCCGAGAGCCGTGAGTGCACCAATTGCGGCACCGGAGGTGAGAGCGAAATGGCCGGGCGCGGTAACGCAGAGCAGGACGACAAGCAGCCCCATGCCGGCGCCCGCATTCACGCCGAGGACTTCCGGGCTGGCCATCGGATTGCGTAACAGTCGTTGCAGGATAACCCCGGCAATGGATAGCAGTGCTCCCGCCGCTGCGGCGGCTATGGAGCGCGGCAGGCGCCAGACCAGCAGCGGGTCCAGTGACGCTCCGAGATCCAGTACCCAGTGTCCGCTTTCGTCGCGGCCGATGAAGGTTGCGATTAGGAACAGACAGAGCAGCAGGATGCAGACAGGACCGAGGACCCGCACGAGAGGGCGCCGGGCCAGGGAGAGCACAGCCGCTCCCGTGGCCGCTCCCGGCGAGACCGGCAGCTTGCGGATCAGCAGGAACAGCACGGGTGCCCCAAGCACGGCCGTCACGGCGCCGGCAGGAAGAAACATTCCCGCCACCTTGGACAGCATTTGCAGGGACTGGTCCGTCGCCGTCAGCAGACAGGCGCCAACCAGTGAGGCAAGGAACAGACGGCTCCGGAATGACCGGGCTCCAACCGCCCGGGCGATGGCAGGGGCGGCGAGGCCCAGGAAGCCGATGACACCGACGGCACTGACGGTGAAAGCGGTGAGGGCAACGGCGATGCCGAGCCCGGCGGCACGGATGGCCGCGATGCGCAGACCGAGTCCGCGCGCCGTCTCGTCCAGCTGCAGGGCCGTCATCGGCCGGACAAGCAGACCAGCCGCAAGCGCGCAGATGGCTACGCGGGGCAGCAGGTCCCGGAACGGGCGCCAGTCCTGCTGGCTGAGAGAGCCGCTTCCCCAGATGAACATGCCGGAGAGCTGGTAGTCATTGAGCAAGATGAAGGTGGAGGACAGGGCGCTGAGGTAGAAGCCGACAATCAATCCGGACAGAACGACGGCGATCGGTCGGAAGGCGAATTTTCGCGACAGGAAAAATACGATGCCAGAGGCAAAAACCGCCCCTGCCAGGGAAACCAGATCCCGGCTCCAGCCGAGCAATGCCGGCAGGAACAGGATCGCCAGCGCGATGGCCAACCCGGACCCGGCTTCAACGCCGAGAGTCGAGGGCGAGGCAAGAGGGTTGCGCAGGACCTGCTGGAACAGTGCCCCCGCCATCCCGAGGGCGGCTCCGCACAAGGGCGCCATGGCCAGACGCGGCAGCAGACTGAAGCGCATCAAGACTGCATCGATATCCTGCGGTGCGGGCGTTCCGGTGAGACGTGCAATGCCAAGATCCGTCACGCTCGGCCCAAGGTTGCTCGCAATGGCGATGAGCGCCAGTGTCGCAAACAGCACGGCCCAAAGCTGGATCTGACGGGACTCGCTAAGCATGGCCAAGCTCAAGCTCCGTCAGCAGCCGGGTCATGCGGGTCGCTGCGGGCAGGGTGCCGAAGGCCAGCACGTTTGGAAAACGCCGAACTCTGCCAGCCTGGACGAAAGGAAGGTTTTGCCAGAGCGGGCTTCCCGCGAGCAGCGCCTCGACATCCGGCGGCACGGGATCGAACACCAGAACCCATGCGTCCCCGATATCGACCAGACGCTCGATCCCGGCGGTGGCGAATCCCCAGCCGTTGGTCATTTCAGGCCAGCCATTTTGCAGATCGAGCCGGTCGAGCACATCCTGAATGATGCAGTTGGGGCCATAGATCCGGACATGCCGCGTGTCGATGAAATGCAGAAAGACAAGCGGGTGCGTTCTGAGCCGCGTGAGTTTGGGGCGTGATGCCTCGAACAGACGTTCCGTCGCCGCGATCAGCTCTTTGGCCGCCGCTTCCCGTCCGGACAATTCACCCAGCCTGCGCGTTGCCGCCAGAATGTTGGGATAGGGCGAGGTGCCAAGCGCATGAATCGGGAAGGATTCGACCGGCGCAATGCGCTCAAGCTGATGCCGGACATTTTCAAGATAGGGCGTCGACAGAATCAGATCCGGTTGCAGGCGCTGCAGCAGCTCAAGGTTCATTTCCTGTGCGGTGCCGAGGTTGACCACGTCCTTCGGCAGAGCAGGCTCGATGGTCCACACATCCCAGTTCGGGATCTGAGCGACGCCGGACAGGTCCGCGCCGATTGCAACCAGGGTCTGCACAAGCCCGTGATCCGGTGTGACAAACCGGGGATCTTGCGGCAGCCCGGTTGAGGCCTTTGCACTGAAGGGCGCGAGGGCTCCCGCCAGGGCGAAGCTGGTGAAGGCGCGGCGGGAGATCTCCCGTGGCTTACCGGACATAGCTGATTGCCTGTCCGGTATCCGGATGCGGGAAGATACCGAGCGGAACCCCGAACAACTCCCGGAGGCGGTCCGGCTGCATCAGGTCGGCGGGCTTCTCGAATGCGGACAGGTTTCCGCTGGAGAGCACGATGATGCGATCGCAATAGCGGGCGGCGATGTTGAGATCGTGCAGGATGACGATCACGGAGCGGCCATGCTTGCGGCTCAGGCCGGAGACGAGATCCATGATTTCGTATTGCTGTGAGATATCGAGGGCGGAGATCGGCTCGTCGAGCAGCAGGCAGCGCGCATCCTGGGCAACAAGCATGGCGAGGAAGGCTCTCTGCCGCTCCCCGCCGGAAAGACTGTCGACGAAGCGGCCGGCAAACCGCGCGGTATCGGTCGCGACGAGCGCCTTTTCGCAGATCTCCTCATCCGCCCTGCTGGTTCGCCCGAACGGCCCATGCCAGGGATAGCGGCCCAGCGCGACCAGCTCCCGGACGGTCAGGCCGTCCGTGTCCGCGTTCTGTTGCGGCAGATAGGAAAGCCGGCGGGCAAGCTCCCGTGGCGCGTAATCGCCAAGCGGCCGTCCCTCGAACAGGGCATGGCCGCTGCCGGGCGCGATCTGCCGCGCGAGAATTTTCATCAGGGTCGACTTGCCGGACCCGTTATGTCCGAGCAGGCCGATCACGCAGCCTGCGGGCAAGTCGAGCGTCAGCGGATGCAGGACGGGTTGGCCGTCATAGGCACAGCCGACGTGCTGGAGAGAGAAGAGCGGAGAGGTGGTCATTTCATGCGTTGTCCCGCAGCCCAGTCGAAAGCGGTCTGCACAGCCCGGTTCACGGCCACGGGTAATACGGACATGTGGTTTTCACCGGCGAAGAGCTCGAAGCTGGCGGCGCCGCTGCGTCCGGTCCGCTCAACGATTTCGGCAGCGAGTTCCTCGGCAAGGCCGACCGTCCGGATCTTGCGGCGGTGGGAGAGACGCTGTTCCTCGTCCTCCCGGCCAATCTCGAAAGGCGCAGGCACGTCGCTTTCATATGCCCCGGCGGAAAGAAGAACCCGCCCGGTGAGCTTGCCCCACGCGGCCTCATCCATCCGGTCCAGGCAGGTGCGGACAATCCCGTCTTCCCAGTAAATCGCCGGGCTGGCCGCGACCCAGTTCCGGAATGCGTCCGGGTGTTGGGAAAGCGCATAAAGAGCGAAAAGGCCACCGAAGGAATGGCCGAACAAGGTCTGTGAAGCTCTGTCGATGGGATAGTGCTGTTCCAGCCATGGCCGAATGGTCTGCAGCAGAAAGTCGAGGAATTGATCCGCCCCGCCGGTTCGCACGACCGGTGTGTTCTCGAAGAAGGGGGGATATTCGGCGCCGGGAGGCGGGCTGAGATCCCAGGACCGCCGGAGAGGGTCGTAGGCGTCGTCCGTCGGGTATCCGATCGCGACGATCATGCCTTGGCAGACATTCGTTCCCTTGGGGTAGCTCGCCTGCGCGCGCAGGGCATCGGCTGCCGTGGCGATGACGGCATTGCCATCGGTCATGTAAAGCACGGGCCAGCCATCTGCCGGCGGCTCTCCGTCCGGGACATGCACGAAGATCCGGTAGAGAGCGCCGCTCCCGCGGAAGTCCATGCAGGGGAGGTCAAAATAGCTGGTGCCCGGCAGCGAGGCCGGGCACCCATTCTTCAGATCGAACCTCAAGTTTCAGCCGCCTACCAGCGGTAGTTCAGGCTGGCGATGACGGTGCGCCCACGGCCTTTGTAGCAATAGCCGCTCTCACACATCACCTGGTCCTCGTCGCCGAGGTTGGTGCCGTTGAGCGAGAGGGTCGCGCCCGGTGCGAACTTGTCCAGGCTGTAGCTCACGCGGGCATCGAACAGCAGATAGGCGTCGTTCTTCACCTTGTTGGCGGAGTCCGCGTAGTTCTCGCCGGTGTAACGGGCGCCGAGACCAAGTTCGAGACCGTCCAGGGACGGGCCGGAGAAGCTGTAATTGCCCCAGACGGAGGCCAGATGCTCCGGCACGCCGATCGGAACATTGCCCTCGTTGCCGTCGTTGCTCTTGGTGACTTCCATGTCCGTGTAGGAATAGTTGGCCACCAGTTCGAGACCCTCGAGGATCTCGGTCTTGCCTTCCAGTTCGATCCCGCGGGAGCGGACTTCGCCGGTCTGGATGGTGTTGGTCGGATCATCCGGGTCGGAGGTCTTGGCGTTCTTCTCGACGAGATTGAACAGGCTGACGGTGAACAGGCTGCGGCTGCCCGGAGGCTGATATTTCAAGCCGAGCTCGACCTGCTCGCCTTCGGTCGGATCGAGATACGCGCCCGCCTTGTTGGTTCCGAGTTCCGGAATGAAGGAGGTGGAGTAGCTCGCATAAGGCGCGAAGCCGTTATCGAAGAGATAGAGGAGGCCGGCGCTGCCGGTGGTCGCACCGTCTTCCTGCGAGGTCTTCGTGTCCGTGAGCAGATTGTCCTTTGTGGTTTCCGCCTCGTCGTGACGCAGGCCGAGATTGAACCGCCAGTTCTCGTAGGCCATCTGGTTCTGGGCGTAGAAGCCGACCTGATGCGCCTTCGTGTTCTGCCAGCTTATCTGGCTCGACGGCCGGTCGATGCTTTGATCGTAATCCGGGTTGAGCCTGTCGATGTCGGGTGCGCTGCCGTAGGTGTATTCGACATTGCCGTCGATATGCAGGTAGTCGACACCGGCGATCAGCGTGTGCTCGACGGGACCGGTGGCGAACTGGGCCTGGCCGGACGTGTCGACGACGATATGCTGGCTGTTCTCGTAGATGCCGTAGGCGGTCCGCGAGAAGGTGTGCCCGTCGCTCTGCAGGGTCTTGCTGGTATACTGGTTCACCGTGTTGAGGTCGGTGTAACGCAGGTTCTGGCGCAGCGAGAAGATCTCGTTGATCTCGTATTTCGCTTCATAGCCGCCGGTATATTGCCGCTGCTTCAGCTTGTCGAAATCCTCGTCTCCGGCCCAGAAGTCGGTCAGGTAACCGGTCGGGTCCTGATAGGGACGCGGGGACCCGGCGGTCTCGAATTCCTGGGCGCTGCCGAGCAGGGTGATTTCCAGCTTTTCCGTCGGCTGCCAGCTGACGGACGGGGCGAAGTATTTAACGTTGTTGACCACGCCCACGATGTTGGACTCGCTGTCCCGGGCGATGCCGACGACGCGGTACTGAACGTCTTCGCGGTCGAGGACCGGTCCGCTCAGGTCGAATTGTCCCTGGACATATTCGTCGGTCCCGCGCTGGACCTCGACCTCTTGAAAGGTTTCTTTGGTCGGGCGCTTGGTCACCCGATTGACGAGACCGCCGGGGCTCACCTGACCGTAGAGGACGGAGTTCGGCCCTTTCACCACGTCAAGCCGCTCCAGAGCGTAGGCTTCGGTATGCGAGTAGGACAGCCAGTTGATGTTCGGCTGACGCATGCCGTCGAGGAAGTCGGCGGTGGTGACGAGGTTAAAGCCGCGAGAGCGGATCTGGTCGAAGCGCATGTCGTTGCCATAGGCATCGACCTGCACGCCGACCGTATAGCGCAGTGCTTCCTCGACGCTCTGGACCTTTCGGTCGGCGATTTCATCGGCGGTCACGACGGAGATCGCGCGCGGCGTTTCGATCAGCGGCGTGTCCGTCTTGGTGCCGCTGGCGCTACGGGTGGCGACATAACCTTCGACCGGTCCGGTCGCGGTTTGCTCGGTGGCCTCTACGGTGAGCTTCTTCAGCCGGACCGAGCCATCGCTGCTCTGCCCCAACTTGCTGATGGTGACATTGGACGTGCCGGTAAAATCGTGTTGCAGGGGGAGGCCCGTCAGCATGATGCGGAGCGCATCTTCGGCTTTGTAGCTGCCGGATACTGCGCTGGAGGTCAGGCCTTCGGCGATGGACGGCTCGAACGCTACCTGCAGATTGGCTTGTTGCCCGAAGGTGATCAGCGCCTCGGCCAAAGACTGGGCCGGAATGTTGAAGTCGTGAGACTCCGTTGCCTGAGCCAGCTCGCGCGCCGCACCGGGTGCCTCGCTCAGCGCCGGTTTTACGGCTTCGGCGAACGCGTGCGAGCCAGTCAACACGACGACGCCCAGCGCCAGGGCGCTCGTTGTCGCAAGCAGTCCATTGCGGTCGCGCCGGATTTTCGGCGCGTTACCACAAGACGTGGCGCGCGTGCGTGCCTTACGGACAATCATTATTCGGTATCCCCCTTCACGGATGCGCCGGGCGGCGCAAATGCAACCCCTATGCGAATGAGAACAATTCGCAAAAGATCAGACGGATGGGAGCTTTGTTTTTTAAGGGGGAGGGATGAAGTTTTTTTTCCGGAGCCGGTCAGCCCGGTGTGACGACGGCCAGGAGCGAGGGGATTTCGTGGACCGAGGCGCCGTGCGGATGAACGGCGGCCCGGAGCGCCTCAACAGGTTTGCTCAGATCGAACACGCCGCTGACCCGCTTTCCCGCCAGGCCGCCGGGCGTGAGGAAAATGCGCCCCGGATAGTAGGGCTTAATCCGTTCCACGAGATCGTGGATGCTTTCCTTGTCGGCAATCAGAAGCCCGCGACGCCAGGCGGCGATATGCGAGACGGGTACTTTTGTCTGCATTGTCTCGCTGGTTCCGCGTTCAAGGTAGAGGCGGTCTCCCCGGGCGAGCGTTGCGATCGGGGCTTTCTTGCCGGATGTGCCGGAAGCAACTTTAACCCGTCCACCTTCCACCTCGACGGTGACGATCCTGTCGGCGAGGCGCGTTCCGAATTCCGTGCCTGTGACGGTCACGACCGTATCGCCCGCAAGGACCTTGAACGGCCGTTTCGGGTCTGGCCGAACGGCGAAATACGCTTCCCCGGCCAATATGGTGACTTGTCGTACCTGTCCGGTGAGCGCCGTCTTGAGAGCGCTGCCGGCATTGAGGGTGACCTGGCTGCCGTCGGCGAGGTCGTAGCGTGTGACCTCGGCAACGCCGCTGGAAAGATCGGCGTCCGCGTATTCCGGAGGAGGTGCAACGGTAAAGAAAATCAGGGCGATGCAGGCGGCGAGGCCACCGGCAATCACCGCACGCCTGCCCGGGCGGCTGCGGCGTGGTCTGAGTGTCGTGACGGTGGCTGCCGGAGCGGAGTCCCCGGCCGTGCCCGCATGGCCGTCCCATATGCCGGAGAACGCGGGCGTCACTGAGCCGCTGAGGTGCCATACTTTTTCCGCGCGCCGGAACGCGGCGCCGTGCAGTTCGGACGCGGAGAGCCAACGGGTGAAAGCGCTATGCAGATCGGCGTCATCGGGCGACGCACGCAGTTGAAGCAGCCAGTCTGTGGCGGCATCAAGCTGGTCGTCATCATGCCCGGAAGTCGTGTCTTCCGGACTCCGTTTTCCCGCGCCTCTCATGGCGCGGTCGGGCGCGTCTTTATCTTGTTGCATAGGCTCTCCTCGATATTAGACGCGTGAACCGCGCTTTTTTTCAGAGGCGCTTTCGGACACGGCTGTTTCGTGCTCGTTACGCTCCAGTTTTTCCAGATGCAGAGCGCATTTCATCAGCGCCTGCTTGATCAGTTGATGGGCTCGGGTGACCGATATTTCGAGATGGTCGGCGACGTCTTGCAGGGTCATGCCTCCCAGCCGGTGCATCTCGAACGCAATCCGGGTGCGCTCGGGCAGGCTGTCGATAACGGACTGGACCGCCGCGAGTTCCTGCCGCCACATGGCGTCTGCTTCCGGCGATGCATCCGGGGCCGGATAGGACGAGAGGATGTCGCTGCTGACGTTGCTGGTCAGTGTGCGTGCCGGGCGTCGTTGCCAGTCGAAGGCCAGGTTGCGGACAATGCGATAGAGGTAGCCGACCGGCTCCGTGATCGGCTCGGGCGTGCCAGCGCCGGAACCTGCATGGGCCCAGTATTTCAGATAGGCTTCCTGAACCACATCTTCCGCGGTCGAGTGGTTGCCGACAATACGGCGCGCATAGCTAATCAGCTCGCTTCGATGCGTGAGGATCAGGTCCATTGCCTTCGGGGACGCGGGCATGGGTGCTCATTGAGCTCCGGAAAGTAATGCCATCGTCCGTATGACGTGATCGGCGCTTCAGGCGGGAACGCCCCAAGCTGTATATGAGAATGATAATCATTTCCATATTGTTGTTTATGGATGCATCGGGAGATCGCGTTACCAGACGTTCTGCCGGGAAAGCGCCTCGACCACTTGCTTCAACACCCGGTGCAGCTCGGAAAAGCTCCGGTTGCCGGCGCGGTCGGCCCGCATGATCAGGCAAAGCTGCCAGCTCAGTTCCGGATGGAGCGGACGGGAGGCCAGGATGCTCCGGCTGGCTTCATGGGTGATCGCGCTTTTCGAAAGCACGGTCGAACCCAAACCCGATGCAACCATGGCCTTGGTGATGGAGACACCATTCACCGCAGCCGCGATGTTCAGCTTGAGATCGTTCCGGGCGGCATATCTTTCCAGCAGGTCCCGAAGTCCGAACGCCGCGTCGGGAAGGATCAGGTCGCGGTCCTGCAGCCAGCTGCAGGGAATGCGATCCGGCAGATTGCTGTCGGCGTGGGTGATGAAATGCATCTGCTCCGAGACCAGGGGCAGGATGAGCATTTCCTCCAAAGGTTCCGGGTCGTGTACGAGCCCCATATCGAGCTCCTTGCGCAGCACGGCCTCATAGGTTGCCGCCGAATAGCTTTCCCGGACATGCAACCGGATCGCCGGCAGTTTCTCGCTGCAAATCCGGAACAGCTCAGGCATCAGGGTTTCGCCCGCGGTCGGCGGCACACCGATCACCACCGAGCCGCTGGGCTCCCCGAGGAGGGAGCTGATCTCGTCCCGGGCATGCCCCATGGAGGTCAGGATCTCCCGGGCGTGCTGCAGGAAGCGCTGACCCGCTTCCGTGACTTCGATGCCATTCTTCTGGCGCAGAAACAGCCGGCCGCCGAGTTCCTCTTCAAGCGAGCTGACCTGTCGGCTGATCGCCGACTGGGCAATGCGCAGTTTGCGCGCCGCCGCCGTGAAGCCGCCTTCCTCGGCGACAGTGATGACGTATCTGAGGATCCTGTGATCGAACATTGCGATGCAGCTCCCGTCTAGTCAGCCCAGTCATAGAGGCGGCAGGGATTGTCCTGCAGGATGGCCCGGCGTGTGCCCATGTCTGGAAACCATGTCTCCATGGCGTGATAGAGGCCCGCCGTATCGATCTTCTGGAACGGCAGTGGTTCCGTGCCGCTATAGAGCCCGCCGTCGTGCTTCGGGGTGTGGGGCCAGTCGCTGGCCCAGACCATGCGGTCCGGCGCCATGGCATGAACCCGCCGGGCGAGGTCCGCGACACCCGGGCCGTCGGGGCCGGTGGAGATCCGGTAGCTGCCTGACAGCTTGACCCAGGCGCCGCCGTCGACCAGCTGTTTCAGGCTTTCGATATGGGGGTCGGGCTGAAGCGGATCGACCAGCCCGAAATGGTCGAGCACAAGGGGCCGGTGCAGGCGGTCCTGCAGCGGGATGATCGCGGCCAATGTCTCCGGTGCGCAGAAAACCTGAATGTGCCAGGTGCTGCCGGCCAACGCGCGATCCATGGCTGGCAGGATTGTCTCGATCGATGGAGCGCCGGTGCGAACCGAATGCAGGTTCAGCCGCACACCTCGAATACCGCGCTCATGCATCGTCGCCAGTTCCGTGTCGCCGGTGGCTTCCGGATCGATCACGGCAACGCCTCGCGCTGTGTCTCCAAGCTCTTCAAGCGCATCGAGGGTGCAGCGATTGTCGGTGCCGTAGAGGCTCGGCTGCACAATCACCAGCCGGGCAATATCGGTTCCCCGGATCGCCTTCCTGTAATCCTCGATGGTGGCGGGCGGCACGGTGTAGCTGCGCCGCGGAGCGAAGGGATAGCGAGCGGCCTCACCGAAAAAATGCATGTGGCAGTCTATGGCGCGGATCGTCATGGCGGCACTCCGGGTAGCGGCGCGGGTAAAGCACTTCGAGGAGTATCGGAGATAAACCGTCTCGATATCCATCTCTTTAAGGCATGGAATGAATACAATTAATGCATTGGTGGGATAGGGGGATTCTCGTCAAGCTAAGGAATAATAAGGGCGAGGTCTGAATCCGACGCCTGATAAAAAAGGGAGGTACTTATGAAATTCCGCAGTATGCGGCGCCACGCCGTTACGGGTCTGTTTGGTGCTGTTCTGGCTGGTGCCAGCCTGTTTTCAGGTATCGCGTCAGCCGACACCTACAAATGGATCACCTCGAAGCCGCAGGGCGCGAACGATGCCCAGGCGATCAGCACGCAATGGATGGTCGACGAGTTCGCGCGCCGCACCGGCGGCAAGCACGATATCCAGGTTTTCTGGGGCGGCAGCGTTGCGAAGACGCGCGAGATACCCGATGCGCTGTCCGCCGGTGCCGGTGATTTCGGCGATATCATCACGCCGTATTTCCAGGACAAGTTCCCGCTGAACAATGCGGTGGGTTTCTTCATTCCGCAGCCGAACTCGACCATCGAGGTCGCGCTGATGATGCAGAAATGGCACCGGATGTATCCGCAGTTCGATGCGGAAATGGCGAAATACAACCTGAAGGCCATCGGCTTCCGGCCGCTGGAAAGCTATGGCCTGCTATGCCGCGAGCCGATCAACGGCCTCGCGGATCTGAAGGGCAAGCGCATCCGGACGTACGGTTTTGCTTATCCGAAGATCGTTGAGGCGATGGGCGCGACACCTGTCTCGATCGCGTCCTCGGAAGCCTACGAAGCCTTGCAGCGGGGCATCCTCGACTGCTCGCCGATCGGCCCGGCCCTGGCACGTGGCTGGAAGCTGGACGAAGTCGCGAAATATTACGTCAAGTTCCCGTTCGGCGCCTCCTTCGGCCATCTGGTGACGATGAACCGGAAGTCCTATGACGGCATGCCGGATGACGTGAAAGCCATCGTTGACGGCCTCGGCCGGGAATATGCGATGCGCTATGCCGTGGATCTGGAGGTGCAGATTGCCGCGGTGCTGGAAGAGTGGAAGACATCCGGCGTCACGGTCATCGATTTCCCGATTTCGGAAGCGGCGGCCCTGGTCGAGGATGCCGGTGTGCAGGAGATCCGGAAGGGCTGGATCGAAAAGGCTAACGCAGCTGGTCTGCCGGCCGATGCGATCGCAGCCGAACTGAAGTTCTGATCTTCCCGGGATCGCGCACCGGGTCATTCGGTGCGCGTCGCCTGTTTTATCCTGACATTCTTGAAATCCAGCGACGGGAGTATCCGATGAGCGCGTCACGTTCCGCGCCGGGGCCATTGAGCCGGGCTGAATCCTGGCTTGATCGCCTGATCGATTTGATGGCCGTTCTTTCCGGGGCGATCCTGTTCCTGATGATGTTTCTGGTCGTTGCAAACACACTGACCCGGAAGTTTCTCAACTGGCCGATCACCGGCGCGTTCGAGCTCACCGCATCCATGCTGACGTTGTCGATCTTTCTCGCCCTCGCCTACACGCAGAAGGCTGGCGCCCATATCAGCGTCGATGTGCTGAACCGGCATCTGACCGGCGGCGTGAAGCGGGCTCTCGATCTCTCTGCCCCGGTCCTCGGGTTCGTCTGTTTCGGCTGGGCGACCTATGCCTGCTGGCTGTTCGCCTATGAGTCCTATTCCATGTCAGAGCAGGAATGGGGGTCGATCACCTATCCGATCTGGCCGGTTAAAATGATCGTCTGTTTTGGCCTTGGTGCTCTGACACTGCGCTACCTGCTTGAGATCGGCATCGTCGCCATGGGCGAGCGCCAGGACGGGGAGACACCGCGATGAGCCTCGTTATCGGAACCATCGGCACCTTCGTGCTGATCGCGGCAATCCTGTCCGGCGCCAATGTCATGGTGGCACTGGCCCTGGTCGGCGGCATCGGTCTCGCGGTTGTCAGCGATTTCAATGTGGCGACAGCCCTGATGGGCAACGTCTTTTTCGATACCACACACAGCTTCAATTTCAGCGTTATCCCGATGTTCCTGCTGATGGGTTTCTTCGCCATGCGGGCGGGCCTCGGTCAGGATATGTTCGACGCTGCAACGAAATGGCTCGGTCGGTTGCGGGGCGGTCTTGCGATCTCCACGACTATCGGTGCCGCTGCTTTCGGCGCCGCGGCTGGGTCGAGCGTCGGCTCGGCGACTGTCTTCACCAAGCTGGCCCTGCCGGAAATGCTGGCGCGCGGGTATGACAAGCGGCTCGCCGCCGCCTCGATTGCCATTTCCGGCACTCTCGCGGTGATGATCCCGCCGAGCGCACTGATGGTGGTGTTCGGCATCCTGACCGATACCAGTATCGGCGGCCTGCTGCTGGCAGGTGTCATTCCAGGCTTCCTCTTTGCCTTCATCCTCTGCTTCGCGACCTATCTCTGGGTCCGGATCTATCCGGAAGCCGCGCCGCAGATGGTCGAGCGCTTCACCCTGCGTGAGAAAGTGGCCTCGCTGCGTCTTGTCGGCCCGCTGCTTCTGGTCATCATGGTGATCATCTTCGGTCTCTATCTCGGCTTCTTCACACCGACCGAGGCGGGCGGTGTCGGCGCGCTGGTCACCATGATCCTAGCCGCGATCAGGCATCGCGGACTGCGGGGTATCGAGATCCGGCAGACCCTGCTCGACACGGTCAAGACCTCGGGCATGATCTTCGCCATCATCATTGCCGCGATCCTGTTCTCCAAATTTCTGGCTCTCTCGGGCGTGACCCATGCGCTCGGCGGCTTCCTTACCGGGCTGGAGACCAATCGCTGGGTCATCGTCTTCTTCATCGTGCTGATCTATCTGGTGCTCGGCATGCTGATGGATGCACCGGGCTTGCTGGCGATCACGCTGCCGATCACCCATCCGGTGATGCTTGGTCTCGGCTTCGATGAAATCTGGGTCGGCGTCTTCGTGGTGCTGCTTTGCGAGCTGGGAGCCGTGACGCCACCGGTCGGCATCAATTGCTTCGTTGTTCAGGCGGCGTCGGAAGGGCGGGTTGAGCTGGACGAGGTCTTTCGCGGCCTGACGCCGTTCTTCCTGGCGGGGCTGGTGATGCTCCTCCTGCTCTGCTTCTTCCCGGAGATCGCAACCTTCCTGCCGGACACGATGAAACAGTAGGCCGTCGCCATTCCAATGAAATGCGCGGCTGACCAACGGAACCGATATGCTGACACTTTACTCCTCGCTGACCTCTCCCTATGGCCGCAAGGTCCGGATCGTCATTGATCTTCTGGGGCTGGCCGACCGAATCGCCGTCCAGCACGCCAGCACGCTCGATCCGGAAGACCGGCTCCGGCAGGTCAATCCGCTGGGCAAGATCCCGGCTCTGATCCTCGAAGACGGCTCGGCGCTCTATGACAGCCGGGTGATCGTGGATTTCCTTGAGACCCGTTATGGCGACGGGGCGATCCTGCCCCGGGACCCTGACCGGCGTTTCCGGCAGCTCACGCTGGCCGCGCTCGCCGAAGGGATCAACGATGCGCTGCTGATGGTCACCTATGAGGGCCGGTTTCGCGAGCCGGAGCAGATCAGTCAGGTCTGGCTTGATCACCAGTATGGCAAGATCCGGCGCGGCCTGACGGAAGTCTGCCGCAATCTCGACGAGTATCGCGCGCCCGGCATTGCCGCGATCACGCTTGCCTGCGCACTTGGTTACGCGGACTGGCGCCAGCAGCTCGACTGGCGGGCCGAGTTTCCGCCGCTTGCCGCATGGCTCGAAGAGTTTGGACAGCAGGTGCCCGCATGGGAGCGAAGTGCGGCGCCGAAGCCCGTTACCTGAACCAATAAGGAAATGACGATGCCCCGCATACCTGAGCTTGATCCCGGCAGCCTGACGGCGGAACAGAAGCGCGTCTATGACGAGATCGCGTCCGGGCCCCGCGGCGGCGTGCGTGGACCGCTCGCTGTCTGGCTGCGGCGACCAGGGCTGGCCGACAAGGCTCAGGCGCTCGGCCGGTACTGCCGTTATGACAGCTCGCTGTCGCCCCGGCTTTCCGAGCTTGCGATCCTGACAACGGCACGGATCTGGGACGCTTCCTACGAGTGGGCGGCGCATGAGCCGCATGCAGAGAAGGCCGGCCTGCCGCGCCCGGTGATCGATGCGCTGAAAGAAGATCGGGAACCCGAATTCGAGGCAGAGGACGAGGCGGTCGTCTACGAGGTGGCGCGCAAGCTCAATCTGGACCGACGCTTGTCGGACGAACTCCATGAGCGGGCGGTGGTCGTCCTTGGGCTTGAGGGGCTGATCGATCTTGTCGGGGTGCTTGGCTATTACAGCCTGATTTCGATGACGCTCAATGCCTTTGAAATCGAGGCCCCGGCCAAGTCCTGAAAAGAAGACGAGATAACAATGGACCAGAAATCCAGTTTTCATCCGAACCCGTCAAAACCGGCTTTGGCCTTGCCGCCCGGATCGACGGACTGCCACTGCCATGTCTTCGGGCCGGTTTCCGCATTTCCCTATGCCGAGGACCGGACCTATACGCCGGAGGGTGAAGCGCCGAAGGAAAAGCTGTTCGCCATGCACGATGCCATGGGCCTCCAGCGCTGTGTCATTGTGCAGGCGGGCTGTCACGGCTTCGACAATTCCGTGGTCGCCGATGCCATCGCCGCCCGGCCGGGGCGCTATCTCGGTATTGCTCTGGCGCCGACCGATACATCGCTCGACGCGTTGCGGGTTCTGAACCTTCAGGGCTTCCGGGGCGTGCGTTTCAACTTCATGCGGCATCTCGGCAAAGGGGCATCCTTGGCAGATGTGATTGCCATGACGGATCGGCTGGCAGAAATCGGCTGGCACCTGCAGGTCCATATGGAGAAAGAGCTGTTGGCGGAGATGGTGCCGGATCTGAAGCGCTCCCGGGTGCCGGTGGTGATCGATCACATGGCCCGCGTGAATGCGAGGCTTGGTCTCGACCAGCCTGCCTTCACCGCACTACGGCAGTTGCTCGACGATGAGAAATTCTGGGTCAAGGTCAGCGGCTCCGAGCGGGCGTCGCGGCAGGGGCCGCCATACAGCGACGGCGTGCCGTTCGCGCGCACGTTGGTTGCCGAGCATGGCGATCGTGTCCTGTGGGGGACGGACTGGCCGCATCCCAATCTGGCGGGGCCTGTGCCGGATGACGGCCAACTGGTCGATCTGATCGGCGAGATCGCGCCGGACGCGGCTGCCCGGCAGGCACTTATGGTGGACAATCCGGCCCGCCTCTACGGTTTTGAATAGGGGGAGCGAGTATGAGCGGACGTCTTGAGGGAAAAGTTGCCATTGTCACGGGCGCGGGCTGTGTCGGTCCCGGTTGGGGCAACGGACGCGCGATCTCGGTACGCTTTGTCGAGGAAGGCGCGAAACTTTTCGCGGTCGACCTGAGCGAGGAAGCACTGGCGGAAACCGTCGAGCGGGTCCGGGAGGCCGGCGGGGAGATCGAAACCCGTCTGACGGATGTGACGGACACAGACGCTGTCCGGGCCATGGTCGATGCCTGCATCGCCCGTTTCGGCCGGGTCGATATCCTCGTTAACAATGTCGGTGGGTCCGCCGCCGGCGGACCGGTCGAGCTCAGCGAGGATGCCTGGGACAGCCAGATCGACCGCAATCTGAAAAGCGTCTTTCTGACCTGCAAGCACGTGCTGCCGCACATGGATGCGCAGGGATCTGGCGCGATCGTCAATCTCGCCTCGACCTCAGGCCAGCGTTGGACGGGTGCTGCCCAGGTGGCCTATGCCGCAACCAAAGCGGGCGTGATCCAGCTTTCCAAAGTGGTGGCCGTGCAATATGCGCCGAAGGGTGTCCGGGTAAACACCGTCGTGCCGGGCCAGCTGCACACCCCGATGGTGGAAGCACGTCTCGCCGGACAGCGTTCGGGCGGAGACGTCGATGCCCTGCTGCAAAGTCGGGTGAAACGCATCCCGCTCGGCTTCATGGGAGACGGTCGCGATACAGCCAATGCGGCGGTCTACCTCGCCTCCGACGAGGCGCGCTTTGTCACCGGAACGGAGATCGTCGTCGATGGCGGCATGACGGCGCGGTGCGATTGACGCTCGGAGGCGCGCTCTGCGCCTACCAGGAATTATAGCCGAGATATTTCCCTGACATCTCGATCTTCACCCGGTCGCCCTTCGGGTTTTCGACGCGGGTGACCGACATGTCGAAATCGATGGCGGACATGATGCCGTCGCCGAATTTCTCGTGGATCAGCGCCTTGATGGTCGGGCCGTAGACGCCGACGATCTCATACAGCCGGTAGATGCAGGGATCGGTCGGGATCGCCTGTTCCCAGATCTTGGTCGGGCTTTCCTCGAGCAGGAGGCCTGCTTCCTGCGGCAGGCTGAGGGTTCGGACCAGGGCTTCGGCCTTTTCCTTCGGCATCGCGTTCATGCCCATGCAGGCTGAATGGGTCCAGACCGGGCTCATATCGATCTTTTCGGCAATCTCTTCCCAGGTCATGCCGGTCTGCCGCTTGGCGGACAGGATCAACGCGGTGACGTCTTCCTTGCTCTGCAGAATCATAGATCTTCCTCTTCATTGTTCGGGTTTCAGAGTGCTCCGGCGTTCTGGACGAGGAGCAGGACAACGAGAATGGCCAGGATCAGCGAGACGATTTTCCAGAACCGGACCGGGTCGCGCTCGGCGAACGGGCGCCGTTTCCGGGCACGCCAGCCGGTGCCCGGCTGGCGCAGTTCCAGGTCGAACTCTGAAAGGGCCTGCTGGCGCTGTTCCGGATGCGGATGCACGGCACGGCGCAGGGCGTCGTCCATCCAGTCCGGTACCCCGTTTTTCTCGTCACAGGCGCTGCGGTAGGCGAGACGGCCGAGATCGCGGCGGCTGCGCACCTTGGAGACGGCGGTTCCGTAAGGCAGGCGGCCGGTCAGCATTTCGTAGGTGATGACACCAAGCGAGAACAGGTCCGCGGTCCATGTCACTGGATCGCCGTTGAAATATTCGGGCGCGGCATATTGCAGGGTCCCAAGAATGTTGCGCTGCTCCGGTTCGGCTTCGTCTACCCCGGCGATGTAGGTCGATCCGAGATCGATGATCTTCACCGTCCCGTCCCCGTCGATCATGACGTTCTCGGGGCGGAGGTCCTGATGCAGCATCTCCTGGCGGTGGAACGCGCGCAGGCCTTGTGTGATCTGTCGGACGATGTCCCGGACCTGGTCGAGATCCGGGTTCGGATTGTCGGCCATCCATTGCCTTAGGGTCCGGCCCTCGACGAACTCGGAGACCGTATAGAGCGCACTCTTCGCTTCCGGCGCGGGAACTGCGGCCACGATGTGCGGGTTGGCGAGCCGCCGGGCGACCCATTCCTCCATCAGGAAGCGGCGCAGATAGGCCGGATCCTCGCGCATGTCCATGGACGGGATTTTCAGGGCAACGCGGGAGCCGTCCGGAGCTGCGGCGAGGAAGATGTGGCTGCGATGGCTCGCATGAATGGAGCGCAGGATCTTGTAGCCGTCGATCTCGGCGCCCGTTTCAGGCAGGGGCGGCGGGATCAGGTGTCCGCCTTCAACGGATGGAACGTCCAGCGCGTTTTCGGGCAGTCCGTCGATACGCACGATCTGGATCGTCAGATTGTCCGGGCTGCCAAGGGCGGTGGCCTCCTCCGCGATGGCT
>NZ_JACZFS010000072.1 GCF_014904795.1 Nisaea nitritireducens | reverse complement strand
GCGGGCGGCACCCATGGCCCGGCTGAGGCAGGTTTCGCCCGCGGATAGCGTGAGGTGGTGCTCGCGGGTCAGTGGCTCCAGACTCTCTCCGCTGAGGCGGCTGATCCGGCTGTCTCCTACATGAAACAGATGTGCCGTCCGGTGTTTCAGGATCATGGCGGAGAGTGTGCAGACCCAGCCGAGATCAATGCTCTCGAGATGGGCCCGCCGGCTCTGGGCATGCAGCCAGGAATTGGTCGCGGTCATCACGCGGCTGGCGGCTGTTTTGGCCGTCCAGCTATCGGTGGTGCAGTAATAGTCGGTCAGCAAGGCCTTGACGCAGGTCTCGGCAGCTTCCCGGCTGACCGAGCTGGTGCTGATGCCGTCGGCTACGGCCAGAACGATGCCTTTCAGGCGCAGGCTCCTGCCTTCGGGCAGCATGGCGCCATGGAAATCCTGGTTTACGCGTTTGCGGCCTGCGGCCGAATAACTTCCGACGCTGACCGTGAGGCCCGGTGCCGGGCTCATGTCGTTGGGCATTATGAGTTTCCGGTTGTCGAAGAGCCCGGCCATCCGGCCGGGCTCCCGCGCGATTGTGGATTACTCAGCCGGAACGCTGGCGGATTTGGTCGAGGTACCCGCCGGGGTACGCTTCGGTGAGGTCTTGTAGTGGGTGGCGTAGATCGTGGCGCCGACGAAGGTCAGGCCGCCGACCAGATTGCCGATCACAGTCGGGATTTCGTTCCAGATCAGGTAGTCCATCACGGTGAAGTCACCACCAAGCAGCAATCCGGACGGGAACAGGAACATGTTCACGATGGAATGCTCGAAACCGAGATAGAAGAAAATCAGGATCGGCATCCACATGGCGATGACCTTGCCGGAGACGGAAGTCGACAGCATTGCCGCGACCACACCGGTCGAGACCATCCAGTTGCACATGACGGCCCGGACGAAGAGCGTCAGCATGCCGGCGAAGCCGTGCTCGGCGTAACCGACGGTCCGGGATTCACCGATCACGCCGATCTTTTGGCCGACCGCATTTGGCGCTTCGGAAAATCCGGTGGTGAAGATGATGGCCATGAACACGGCGACAGTGAAAGCGCCGGCGAAATTACCGACGAAGACGAGGCCCCAGTTGCGGAGCACGCCGTTCACGGTCACGCCGGGCCGCTTGTCGAGCAGGGCGAGCGGGCAGAGCGTGAACACGCCCGTCAGCAGATCGAAGCCGAGCAGGTAGAGCGTGCAGAAGCCAACCGGGAAGAGCAGGGCACCGATCAGAAACTGGCCGGTATTCACGGCGACGGTGACGGCGAAAGCCGCCGCGAGCGCGAGGATGGCGCCCGCCATGTAAGCGCGGATCAGGGTATCCTTCGTGGACATGAAGACTTTCGACTCACCTGCGTCGATCATCTTTGCCGCGAACTCAGAAGGATTTATGTAAGCCATTTCTGGGTCCTTTCATCGGGAAGAAAGCCAGAGGCCGAGCGGTGTACTTGAGCGATGAAGGAAGATTGGTCCGGCATCTTGTCTCCGCTCTGACCTGGAAGACGCCGGGACTCCGGCGTCGCACGGTATTCGGTCCGGGAATGCGGAGATGAATGAACGCCGCACACCCACGCCTCGCCCGGAAATCGGGAGAGACGAAGTTGCAGCGTCATTGCTGCTGGCCTCCTGGGAGGCCGCTTGACAGAAATACCGCGTCGTTGCGGCGGAGACTTGGCCCTCATGTGAATGAGAACCAGTCATGCTTACAGGGTAGGGAGAAGATTTTTTATTTTGCAAGTGCGAAATATTTGACCGCCAGGAAAGTTCTCTTTCGGCGGCTTGACTGATATCGGCTTTTTGTCAGGAAAAGCGCGGTTGTGAGCCTGTTTCATCTTTCAAGCGGAAAAGAATGCCTTCAGCGCCATGGGCGTGGTGATGGCGTGTTTTTTGCATTGCGATATGGCGATTCACCGCTGCTGGATACCTGTTATTCCATGAAGATCGTTGTCATTGATCTGCAGAACGAGCGTGCCGGCCTGATCAAGGAGGCACTTGCAGAGGCCGGGTTTCCGGATGTTGTGGTCGTCGCCGAGACGGACCGGCTGCTGGAACGGCTGGGCGAGCTTGATCCCGACGCCGTGCTGATCGACCTCGAGGCGCCGAGCAGAGACATGCTGGAGCAGATGTTCGAGGTCTCGCGCCAGGTCAAGCGACCCGTCGCCATGTTCGTCGACGATACCGGCGAGAGTTCGATTGCGGCAGCGGTCGAGGCTGGTGTCGGTGCCTATGTCGTGAACGGTCTCGCCAAGGCGCGGATCAAGCCGGTCATGGACCTGGCGATCAGCCGTTACAACGCTTTCACCCGCCTGCAGACCGAGCTCGACACAGCCAAGGCCGCGCTTGCCGAGCGCAAGCTGATCGACCGGGCAAAGGGCATCCTGATGAAGATGCGGGGGATTGAGGAGGAGGAGGCCTACAAGCTCCTGCGCAACACCGCGATGAATCAGAACAGGCGGATCGTCGAGATTGCCGAGGGTATTGTGACTACTGCGGAGCTCTTTCACCAATGACCGAGATCCGAATTGGTTTTATCCCGTTGGTCGACGTAGCGCCGCTGGTTGCCCTGAAGGAAATCGGCTTCGCCCGCGAGGAAGGCATTGAGGTCTCGCTTCACCGCGAGATTTCCTGGTCCAATATCCGCGACAAGCTTGCGGTTGGGCTCTATGATGGCTCCCACCTGCTGGCACCGATGGCGCTGGCGACGAATCTCGGATTGGCAGGGCCGCCAGCCGATCTGATCGTGCCCTATGTTCTGAATCTCAACGGCGATGTTCTCTGCGCCACCTCCGCTTTTCTTGAGGCGGTGGGGCTGCCTCCGGATGCCGGGGCGAAGGATATTGCGGCCCGTATTCGGGCGGGCGCCCTGGGGCGGCCAGTGACATTCGGGGTGCCGTTCTTCTTTTCGACCCATCACTTTTTGCTGCGCTACTGGCTTGCTTCCGAAGGCATAGACCCGGCTCGCGATGTCCGGATCGAGGTTGTTCCGCCGCCGCTGATGCCGGAGGCGATTGGCAACGGGGTCATTGACGGGATGATGGTCGGGGAGCCCTGGGGCTCTGTCGCGGTGGACCGGGGCGAGGCCTCGATTTTCCTGTCCGCGACCGAGATCTGGGCCGGAGCGCCGGAGAAGGTTTTCGGGATGCGCCGAAGCTGGGCGGAGGCGAATGCGGGTGCCGTGCAGGGCCTGCTGCGTGCGCTTTACCGGGCGTCGGCATGGGTGCAGGACCCGAGCAATCGGGTGACGCTCTCCGAGCTGCTGGCGAGAGAGGCCTATCTTGATCTCTCGGCGGAGGTGATTGAGCGGGCGCTGTCGGGTGATCTGACCAGAACGCCGCAGGGGCTGCAGGGAAAAATAGACCGTTTCGTGGTTTTCCAGGACGGGGCGTCGAGTTTCCCATGGCTGTCCCAGGCGCTCTGGCTGCTGACGCAAATGGAGCGTTGGGGCTTTGTCTCTGCAACGCCGGAGCTGCAGCGTGTGGTCCGCAATACCATGGCGCCGAACCTCTATCGCGAAGCCCTGACGCCACTCGGCATTGCGATCCCGAGTGCCAATTCGAAAGTAGAGGGGGCGCTGCATGAATCAACACCGGCGGCATCCGCTCTTGGCCGCCTGTTTCTCGGCCCTGATGCCTTCTGCGACGGGGGTGTTTTCGACCCGGCGCCGAGTGAGTGAGCGCGACTAAATTGAGCAGGTGAGCAAAAAATAGGCAAAAAACCTATTTGGTCAATTTTTCATCTTTTCGCTCTTGTGCAACTCTGAAATTGGTTTATGCTGCATTGCGAGATACGGACAGGCCCAAAGGCGGGCCGTCTGCACATAAAGCCCCGATGACGGGGCGGTAGCCGGGCAAAGCCGCTCGATCCAGAGTACCGCGTTTCGCGGACTTCGGGGTCGGCGGCTTTTTTTATGCCCTCGGACAACATCCGGCCAGCGGACAGGAAAAGTGTCACGCAAGGCCGAAGTCGGAGAGACAAGATGCAACTCGTTCGTGGATTGAGAATGCTATCGGCCGCGCTGGTCTGCGCCGCCGCCCTGGCCGGACCGGCCAGTGCCGAAATGCTCGACGTTGAAAAAGACGAGCTGAAGTTCGGCTTCATCAAACTGACGGATATGGCCCCGCTCGCGATCGCCTACGAGAAGGGCTATTTCGAGGATGAAGGGCTGTTCGTCAGCCTGGAGCCGCAAGCGAACTGGAAAGTGCTGCTGGACCGGGTGATCACCGGTGAGCTCGACGGTGCCCATATGCTGGCTGGCCAGCCGCTTGCCGCAACCATCGGGTTCGGCACCGAGGCCCATATCATTACGCCATTTTCCATGGACCTGAACGGCAACGGCATCACCGTTTCCAACGAGGTCTGGGAGCAGATGCTGCCGCATATTCCGAAAGGCGCGGACGGCAGGCCGGTTCACCCGATCAAGGCGGACGCCCTGAAGCCGGTGGTCGAGCAGTACAAGGCCGAAGGCAAGCCCTTCAACATGGGCATGGTGTTCCCGGTCTCGACCCATAATTACGAGCTGCGCTACTGGCTCGCCGCAGGCGGTATTCATCCGGGCTTCTACAGCAAGGAGAATATCTCCGGGCAGATCCTGGGCGACGCGCTGCTCTCCGTGACGCCGCCGCCGCAGATGCCGGCCACCCTCGAAGCCGGAACCATCTATGGCTATTGCGTGGGTGAGCCGTGGAACCAGCAGGCTGTGTTCAAGGGTATCGGGGTGCCGGTGATCACAGACTACGAGATCTGGAAGAACAATCCGGAGAAGGTCTTCGGTATCACTGCCGGGTTCGCCGAGAAATACCCGAACACCACGCTGGCCATGACCAAGGCGCTGATCCGTGCCGCCAAGTGGCTGGATGAGAACGACAATGCCAACCGCATGGAAGCTGTCGAGATCCTGTCCCGCTCCGAATATGTCGGCGCGGACAAGGAAGTCATCGCCAACTCCATGACCGGCACTTTCGAATACGAGAAGGGCGACAAGCGCTCGGTCCCGGATTTCAACGTCTTCTACCGCTATTTCGCGACCTACCCCTTTTATTCGGACGCGGTCTGGTACCTGACCCAGATGCGCCGCTGGGGCCAGATCACGGAAGCCAAGACCGATGCCTGGTATGACGAGGTCGCGCGCAAGGTCTATCGCCCGGATCTCTATCTGAAGGCCGCGAAGATGCTGGTCGAGGAAGGTCATGTGGCGAAAGCCGACTTCCCCTGGGAGACGGACGGATATCGCGCGCCGCAGTCCGAGTTCATCGATGAGAAGACCTTCGATGGCCGTACGCCCAACGCCTATCTGGAGCAGTTCCCGATCGGCCTGAAGGGCAAGGAAATCGTCACCGGCAACCAGGTTGCCGGAGGCTGAACGGAGCCGGGCCGGCGTCCCCAGTCGCCGGCCCGCTCCCCATTCCTGTCTGATCCAAATAATACCGAGGACGCAGATAATGACCGCAACAGATGCGATGCAGCTCCCCGATGAAGCCACGGAGAAAGCCCGCGCCGCACGCCGTGACCGGCTCTTTGCACGGATTGCCCGGCTGGACCCGTATCTCAATCTCGTCGCGCTTGGCTGGATTTCGCCGCTGCTGAAGATTGCTGCCGGAGACAATCCGTCCGTGCAGCTTGGAGAACTCTGGCGCAGCCTCGGGTTGCCGGCGCTGGGTATCGGGCTGTTCCTGGCTCTCTGGGCGATGACGGCGCCGATGGTGCAGACATCTCTTGGCACGGTTCCGGGTCCGGCGGGTGTCTGGGAGCAGGTGGAAAGCCTCTATGCCGACCATATGCGTGAGCGGGAGAAGGAGGACGCCTTCTATCTCCGCCAGGACAAACGCAACGAGAAGCTGATTGCCGCCGGCAAGGCGGACAAGGTCAAGCACCGCAACTACACGGGCCAGCCGACCTATCTCGACCAGATCGGCACGTCGCTGGTGACTGTCGCGCTCGGGTTCGGCATCGCCACTTTGTTTGCCGTGCCCATCGGGGTTATCTGCGGCCTGTCACGCTCGGCCACGGCGGCGCTCAATCCGCTGATCCAGATTTTCAAGCCGGTCAGTCCGCTCGCCTGGCTGCCGATTGTCACGATGATCGTCTCGGCCCTTTCGACAACCAACAGCGAGATGTTCCCGAAGAGTTTCATCATCTCCGCGGTCACGGTCACGCTCTGCTCGCTCTGGCCGACGCTGATCAATACGGCACTCGGGGTCGCGAGCATCGAGAAGGACCTGATCAATGTTGGGCGTGTGCTCAATCTCTCCTGGTCGGTCAAGGTCATCAAACTGGTGCTGCCGTCTGCCATGCCGCTGATCTTCACCGGGCTGCGTCTTTCGCTCGGCGTCGGATGGATGGTGCTGATCGCGGCCGAGATGCTGGCGCAAAATCCGGGGCTCGGAAAGTTCGTCTGGGATGAGTTCCAGAATGGCTCCTCCCAGTCCCTCGCCAAGATCATGGTCGCGGTTTTCACCATCGGCATTATCGGCTTCCTGCTGGACCGGGTGATGATGGCGCTGCAGACGATGTTCTCCTTCTCGGAAACCCGGTGAGGAGCGGTCGGATGGCATTTCTCGAACTCAGAAATATCTCCAAATCCCACGGTGTTGGCGATCGCCGAACCTCGGTGCTGGAGGATGTGAACCTGACGGTGGATGAAGGCGAATTCGTCGCCATCCTGGGCTTCTCCGGTTCAGGAAAAACCACCCTGATCTCCGCGATTGCCGGACTGATCGAAGCGGACAAGGGTGAGATCCTGCTCAAGGGGGCGCCGGTGAAAGGGCCGGGCCCCGACCGGGGCGTGGTGTTCCAGAGCTATTCGCTGATGCCCTGGCTCACCGTTCAGGGCAACATCGCGCTTGCCGTGGACGAGATCTTCTCCGGCGAAAGCAGGGCCCAGCGCCGTCAGCGCGTCGAGGCGGCGATTGCCATGGTCGGCCTCAGCCATGCCGCCGAGCGGCGGCCGGCGGAGCTTTCTGGCGGCATGCGGCAGCGTGTGGCCGTGGCTCGTGCCTTGGCGATGAGCCCGGAGATGCTGCTGTTGGACGAGCCGCTTTCCGCGTTGGATGCGCTGACGCGGGCAAAGCTGCAGGACGAGATCGAGCAGATCTGGAGCCGGGACCGCAAGACGGTGATCCTGATCACCAACGATGTTGATGAAGCCCTGCTGCTCGCCGACCGGGTGATCCCGCTGACGACCGGACCGGGTGCCACGCTCGGCCCCGACTTCAAGGTGAATATTCCGCGCCCACGCGAACGTTCGGTAATGAACGATAACCCGACCTTCAAACGGTTGCGGGCGGAGATCACCCAGTACCTGATGGATATCGGCGCGACTGCGGCCGGTACTGCGGACGAAAGCATATCGCTGCCGCAAGTGGTTCCGATCACCCGGAAGGATGCGCCGCCGAAAGTCTATCGGGACACCGCGAAGTCCGCGATCCAGGAAGGGTATGTGGAGTTCTCGGACGTCCGGAAAGTCTACCCGACGCCAAAAGGCCCGCTGACAGTCGTCGACGGTTTCGATCTGAAGCTGAAGCAGGGTGAGTTCATCTCGCTGATCGGGCATTCGGGCTGCGGCAAGTCCACGGTGCTGTCGATGGTCGCCGGCCTTACAGACATCAGCGGCGGCGGGATCATTCTCGATGGTCACGAAGTTTCCGGCGCCGGGCCGGATCGTGGCGTGGTGTTCCAGGCGCCGTCCCTGATGCCCTGGCTGACGGCGCGTCAAAATGTCGAGCTCGGGGTGGAGCGTGTCTATCCGCATGCCTCCGAAAGCGAACGCCGCGACATTGTCGAATATTACCTGACCCGCGTCGGCCTTGCCGATGCCATGGACCGGTCCGCCAAGGATCTTTCCAACGGCATGAAGCAGCGCGTCGGCATTGCCCGGGCATTTGCCCTGTCTCCCAAACTGCTGCTGCTGGATGAGCCGTTCGGCATGCTGGACAGCCTGACGCGCTGGGATCTCCAGGAAGTCCTGATGGAGGTCTGGAGCCGTACCCAGGTGACCTCGATCTGCGTCACCCACGATGTCGATGAAGCGATTCTGCTGGCCGACAAGGTGGTGATGATGACGAACGGGCCGAACGCCCGCATCGGGGAAATCATGGAAGTCGACCTGCCACGGCCGCGTTCGCGCCGGGCACTGCTCGATCATCCCGACTACTACCGCTATCGCCAGCAGGTCCTGCAATTCCTTGCTGATTACGAAGGTGGCGCCGATCCGAAGAAACCGGCTCCGGCGCCATCGTCTCCCGCCAGTTCCAAGGACGAGGCGGCTTAAAGGGTGGAAACGGAGATCATCATGACAATAAGAAAAAAACTCGTCGTGATCGGAAACGGTATGGCGCCTGGGCGGGCGCTGGAGCGGTTGCTGGAAAAGGCACCCGACGCCTACGAGATCACCATTTTCAACGCGGAACCCCGGGTCAATTACGACCGGATCATGCTCTCGCCGGTCCTGTCCGGTGAGAAAAGCTACGAGGACATCCTGATCCATGACGATGCCTGGTATGCCGAGCACGGTCTGACCCTGAAGAAAGGCTGTAAGGCAACTTCCATCGACCGGGAGAAGAAGCAGGTCACCGGTGCCGATGGCAGCGTCGTTGATTACGACAAGCTGCTGATCGCGACCGGCTCCTCTCCTTTCATCATTCCCATTCCGGGCAAGGATCTGGACGGGGTGCTGACCTATCGGGATCTGGACGATGTCGAGGCAATGCTCGCAGCCGCCAAGTCTGGCGGATCGGCGGTCGTCATCGGCGGCGGCCTGCTCGGTCTGGAAGCGGCGGCAGGGCTGACGGAACGGGGCATGGACGTCACCGTCCTGCACCTGATGCCGACCCTGATGGAGCGTCAGCTCGACACGGCGGCGGGCTATCTGCTTGAACGCGCAATCGAGGCGCGGGGCATCAAGGTCCGGACAGCGGCGAACACCCACGAGATCCTCGGCGAGGAGCGTGTCGAGGGTGTGCGCCTGGATGACGGGACAGAGCTTCCGGCGGATATTGTGGTCATGGCTGTCGGCATCCGGCCGAACGGCGATCTGGCGCGCGATGCAGGCCTTGAGGTCAATCGCGGCATTGTCGTCGACGATGCCATGCAGACTTCGGATCCGGACATCCTCGCGGTTGGTGAATGCGTCGAGCATCGCGGCACGGCCTACGGGCTGGTTGCGCCGCTTTACGAGATGGCTGCCGTCGTGGCGGACCGGCTGCAGGATGGCAGCGCGACCTATACCGGCTCGGTCACCTCGACACGGCTCAAGGTCACCGGCATCGACCTGTTTTCCGCCGGTGACTTTGCCGAGGGCAAGGACCGCGAGGAGATTGTCCTGCGGGATGCGACGAACGGTGTCTACAAGCGTCTGGTCATCCAGGAAGACAAGCTCATCGGCATCGTGCTTTACGGCGACACCAAGGACGGCGCCTGGTTCTTCCAGCTGATGCGCGAGGGTGCCTCCATCGAAGAGATGCGCGAGACGCTGATCTTCGGTCAGAACTATGCCGGAGGGTCCCCGCTGGACCCTACGGCGGCCGTTGCAGCCTTGCCGGATGATGCGGAAATCTGTGGCTGTAACGGCGTTTGCAAATCGAAAATCGTGGGTGCCATCACAGAGCATGGCCTGACCTCGTTGGATGAGGTGCGCGCTCGCACCAAGGCCTCTGCCTCCTGCGGTTCCTGCACCGGTTTGGTCGAGCAGCTGATGGCCTTCACGCTCGGCGACGGCTTTGTCCCGGATGCGGTGCAGCCGATGTGCGGATGCACGGATCTCAGCCACGACGATGTGCGCCGTCTGATCGTCGCCAAGGAGCTTAAATCGATCCCGGCGGTGATGCAGGAGCTGGAATGGAGAACCTCCTGCGGCTGCGCGAAATGCCGTCCGGCGCTGAACTTCTATCTGGTGGCGGATTGGCCGGGCGAGTACGAGGACGATTACCAGTCCCGCTACATCAATGAGCGGGTGCATGCGAACATCCAGAAGGATGGCACCTATTCCGTCGTCCCACGCATGTGGGGCGGGATGACCAGCTCACAGGAACTCCGCGCCATCGCCGATGTGGTGGACAAGTTCGGCATTCCGTCCGTGAAGGTCACGGGCGGTCAGCGGATCGATTTGCTCGGGGTGCCGAAGGAAAATCTTCCGGCGGTCTGGGCGGATCTGAACGCGGCCGGAATGGTCTCCGGCCATGCCTACGCCAAGGGCCTGCGGACGGTGAAGACCTGCGTCGGCACCGACTGGTGCCGCTTCGGCACCCAGGATTCGACCGGTCTCGGCGTGAAGATCGAGAAGATGATGTGGGGCTCCTGGACGCCGCACAAGGTGAAGATGGCGGTCTCCGGCTGCCCCCGGAACTGTGCCGAGGCGACCTGCAAGGATATCGGCGTGATCTGCGTCGATTCCGGCTACGAGCTGCATGTCGGCGGCGCGGCGGGCATGCATATCAAGGGCACTGAAGTCATGTGCAGCGTGGAGACGGAGGCCGAGGCGCTGGAATATTGCGCCGCCGTGGTCCAGCTCTACCGCGAGCAGGGCCGCTATCTCGAACGCATCTACAAATGGATGGACCGGGTCGGTCTCGACGCTATCCGCGAGCAGGTCGTCGAGGATGAGGCGAAACGGACAGCGCTTTTCGAGAAGTTCCTCTACTCGCAGCGCTTCGCCCAGAAAGATCCGTGGGCGGAGAGGGTTGCGGGCAAGGACGCGCATGAGTTTGCGCCGATGAACCGGATCGCCATGCGGGAGGCTGCGGAATGAACGAGTTGAGCCCAACATCGACCGAGCCGAAGGCGCAGCATTGGTTCACCATCGGCCGCCTGTCGGACATTCCGCGCCGGGGCGCCAGGCAGGTGCTTCTGCCGCGTGGGCCGATCGCCGTGTTCCGGACCCAGACGGACGAGGTCTACGCGATCGACGACAATTGTCCGCACAAGGGTGGGCCGCTCAGCCAGGGCATCGTGCATGACGGCGCGGTGACTTGCCCGCTGCACAATTGGGTGATCGATCTGCAGACAGGGGATGCCATGGGGGCCGACCAGGGCTGCGTGCGGACCTATGAAGTGCGCAAGGACGCCGACGGTCTTGTTTCTGTATCGCTGTCAGGTGGTTCCGGGAAGACGGAATGACGGAGACACCAGCCGCGCCGGTCCGCACCACCTGTCCCTATTGCGGGGTCGGATGCGGTGTTCTTGCCGAAACAGCGGCGGACGGCGCGGTGCGGATCTCTGGGGACCCTGATCACCCGGCGAATTTCGGCCGGTTGTGCTCGAAAGGCAGCGCTCTCGCTGAGACGGTCGATCTGGAGGGGCGCCTGCTGCACCCGAAGATCGGCGGCAGGGAGAGTGGCTGGGAGGAAGCCCTCGATCTGGTGGCGTCCCGTTTTTCCGAGACCATCGCCGAGCATGGGCCGGACTCGGTGGCCTTCTATGTTTCGGGACAGCTCCTGACCGAGGATTATTACGTCGCCAACAAGTTGATGAAGGGCTTCATCGGCTCCGCCAACATCGACACCAATTCCCGGCTCTGCATGGCTTCGTCCGTCGCCGGTCACAAGCGGGCCTTCGGTGAGGATATCGTCCCCGGTACCTACGAGGATCTGGAACAGGCGGACCTGCTGATCCTGGTTGGCTCCAACCTCGCCTGGTGTCATCCAGTGTTGTTCCAGCGGGTCGTGGCGGCGCGGGAGCGGCGGCCGGAGATGCGGATCGTGACCATCGATCCGCGCCGCACGGTGACGGCCGATGCTGCCGACAGTCACTTGCCGGTCGATGCGGACGGCGATGCGGCCCTGTTTAACGGATTGCTGCGCCATCTCTCCGAGACCGGGACGCTCGAACGCTCCTATATCGCGCGGCATACGGCGGGTTTTGACGAAGCCGTTGCCGCGGCGGCGGAATGGACGGTGGAGCGGGTCGCCGAAGCGACCGGCCTGTCCGAGGGAACGATCCAGGCTTTCTACGCGGCCTATGCCAGCTCCGAGCGTGTTGTCACGGTCTATAGCCAGGGCGTGAACCAGTCCGCCTCCGGGACCGACAAGGTGAACGCGATCATCAATTGCCATCTGGCGACGGGCCGGATCGGGCGTCCGGGAATGGGGCCGTTTTCCGTCACAGGGCAGCCGAATGCGATGGGCGGACGGGAAGTCGGGGGCCTTGCGAACCAGCTTGCAGCTCACATGGATCTGGGCGATCCGGTGGCTCGCGATGTCGTCGGCGGTTTTTGGAACAGTGATAGCTTGCCGCATGGTCAGGGTCTCAAGGCCGTCGATCTGTTCGATGCGGTGGCCGATGGCCGGATCAAGGCGCTCTGGATCATGGCGACGAACCCGGCCGACAGTTTGCCGAATGCCGATCTGGTGACAAAAGCGCTGGAGAACTGCCCGTTCGTGGTGGTCAGCGATGTGATCGAGAAGACCGATACGACCCTGCATGCGGATGTGCTGCTTCCGGCGACGGCCTGGGGCGAGAAAGACGGCACGGTCACCAATTCGGAGCGTCGGATCTCCCGTCAGCGTGCCTTTCTGAAAGCACCGGGAGAGACAAGAGCCGACTGGTGGATTGTCTCCGAAATTGCCCGCCGGATGGGGTTTGCGGATGCGTTTCCCTATCGGTCGGCTGTGGAGATATATCGCGAGCATGCCCGGCTTTCCGAGTACAGGAACGAAGGCGCACGGCTCTTCTCGCTAGCGGCCCATGCCAATATCGACGCGGCTGAATATGACGAGATGGTACCGTTCCAGTGGCCGCTTGCGGGCGCGGAAAAGCGTCAGGGCGAGAAGCGGCTGTTTTCTACTGGCGGGTTTCCCACGGCGGATGGACGGGCGAGACTCATACCGGTCACGCCGCCAGCCAAGCGGGCACGGGAGCCGGGCCTTTTCAGGCTGAATACCGGCCGGGTGCGCGATCACTGGCACACCATGACGCGCACCGGGAAATCCACCCGGCTGTCGCAGCATATCGCGGAGCCGTTTCTGGAAATTCACCCTCGCGACGCAGATGCGCTCGGGTTGGATGCGGCTGGGCTTGCCCGTGTCGAGTCCGGTTTTGGGACTGCAATACTCCGGGTTCTACGCTCCGACCGGGTTGCGCCGGGGACGGTTTTTGCGCCGATGCACTGGACGGCCCAGTTCTCGAATGCGGGCCGGATTGGTGCCGTGATCAAGCCGGATACAGACCCGGTATCCGGCCAACCCGCGCTGAAGGGAACATTCGCTCGGATTTCGTCCGTCATCCCAAAATGGTTCGGCTTCGCAGTCCTGAATGAGCGTCCAAAAGACGTCCCGGGCAGCTACTGGGCGCTGGCGACGGCGCCGGGCGGCTGGCGTCTGGAGTTGGCGGGCGACACCAATCCGGAGGACTGGCCGGCATATGCCCGTGCGCTGTTCGGTATGGAGGCGGGCCAGGAGATTCTTTCGTTTCTGGATGAAAGCAGCGGATATCACCGGTTCGCGGCATTCGAGAATGACAGGCTGATCGGCGCCTTGTTCGTCGGGCCGGAGCCCGTTGCCGCTTCCCGTAATTGGGCGACCGGGCTTCTCGAAGCGGATTTCAGCCGGCCCCAGGACCGGCTTTTGACGCTCGCCGGACGGCCCGCTGCCGGTGAAGTTGAGGAAGGCTCGATCATCTGTTCCTGCTTCAGTGTCGGCATCAACAGGATCGCGGGTGCCGTTGCGGATGGACGGGCGGCGACTGTCGACGAGATTGGTGCTGTCCTTTCCGCGGGCAGTAATTGCGGTTCATGTCGTGGTGAAATCCAGAGGATTATCGATCATGCGAGACATCAGAAAACCGGTTGAGCGCCGCCCGGTGCGGCTGGAACCTTTGTCGGTTTTGCCTGTCTTCTGCACACTTGAAGGCAAGCCCGTGCTGGTCGCAGGCGGCACGGACGCGGCCGCCTGGAAAGCGGAGTTGCTGGCAGCCTCCGGCGCCATGGTCTCCGTCTTTGCCGAAGATGTCTCCGAAGAGATGCTGGATCTGCTGAGAGATGGTGCCGCTTCCGGCGAAATCATGCGGATCGGGCGGGACTGGAGTGCTGCGGATCTCGACGGCATGGCTTTCGCCATCTGTGATGCCGTGTCCGATGAAGAAGCGGCTCGCTTTCACGCGGCGGCACGCGCCGCCGGTGTCATCGTCAATGTGATCGACAAGCCCGATTACTGTCAGGTCCAGTTCGGCTCCATCGTCAATCGCTCACCGGTGGTGGTCGGCATTTCGACCAGCGGTGCGGCACCGATCCTTGGCCAGGCCGTGCGCCGCCGGATCGAAACTGTTCTGCCGCGTGCGCTTTCGGTCTGGGGCAACTTGGCGGAGCGGGTTCGGGGCAAGATCATGACCCAGTTTGCGCCGGGAGCGGGACGCAGGGCGGCGTGGGAGAGGTTTGTCGATCGGGCTTTCTCTGGCCTCCTTCCGGGGCTTGAGAAAACTGAATTGGCGACGATTGTTGGTGTATCCGCTTCCGAAGACCGTGGGCGTGTGACCCTTGTCGGCGCCGGTCCGGGCGATCCGGATCTGATCACAATGAAGGCGGTCCGTGTCCTGCAATCGGCGGATGTCATCCTGTTCGACGATCTTGTCTCGGACGAGGTTCTGGAGCTGGCCCGGCGCGAAGCGAAACGCATGCTGGTCGGCAAGCGCGGCGGTCGGGAATCATGCCGTCAGGAAGACATCAACGCGCTGATGGTGAAGCTGGCTCGGCAGGGAAAGCATGTGGTGCGTCTCAAGTCTGGCGATCCGATGATTTTCGGGCGTGCCGGTGAGGAGATCGCGCAACTTGAAGCGGCAGGACTGCCGGTCGAGATTGTTCCCGGTATCACGGCCGGTGCCGCCATGGCCTCGGCCTTCGGTGTTTCTCTTACCCATCGGGACAGGGCTCAGTCGGTCCGCTTTGTCACCGGACATTCACGGGACGGCGGGCTGCCGGAGACGCTCGACTGGAATGGAATTGCCGACCCGGCGACGACGACACTGTTCTATATGGGCGGTCGCACGGGTGCGCGAATCTCGACCCGTCTGCGCGAGGCGGGCTTACCGGCTGAGACCCCGGTCGCGATTGCGCGGGATATCAGCAGGCCCGGCGAGCGTTGTTGGTTCGGAACCCTGGCGGCACTGGGCGACGGGATAGGGGAGGTCGGATTTGATCGGCCGGTCCTGATCGGTGTGGGGGCTGTTTTTGCCGATGCGGCAGCCCGCGCCGGCATGGTCAGCGAGAGCGGTGGAGGGCATAGTCCGGTTAGAATTCCGGCCTGATTTCCGCCGCCGGGTTTGCTTAGGGGCCGTTGCCGTCAAATGGCGTGACAGGACAATCCGGCGCCACCGTGCTGAAATCATCGTCAAGATCGATCCTGATATGCGCTGACAGCACCTGTGTTAATCCATTGCTGCCATCCGACATGGGCAGGTCCAGACCAAGGACCTTGATGTGATCGCGTCCGTGTTGCGAAAGAAGGCCGCCGGCAATGCCGATGAACGGCGCTTTTGACATAGCTTCGAAATAGCGGCGTTCAGTTGCCCAGCTCTCGGGGCTTTCGGATTGTTTCCCGAGAGTCTCCCCGGTGTAATCGACCCCCCACCAATCGGCGAGCGTTGTGCCCCAGAGCGTGAAACGGATGTCGGTCGGGTTCTTCTCGATCTTGGCGATGAAGATCCGTCCGAGCCAAGCCTCGAAATCATTCATTTCAAATGCCCTGCGTGGAGGCAGGCCGCCACTGTCCGGGCGCCGCTGTTGCCAGATTTCAACCAGATTGGCGAACGGTCCGAAACTCTGAGAGCGAGCGTCGAGCGGACAGCATCCGTAAGACCAGCCGGAGGCAATCGCGGGCGCCTGTGGCCATCCGCCGAGCGGCGGTGTTGCTCTAAATTGGAAGTTGCCTTGAGTTACCAAAGGTTATCCTTGCGATCGGCCCTGTCGTCTGTTTGACGGGATAGTCCCCAAAATTTTCCCCGACAATGGATTTTAGTCAGAAAAGAGTTCCCTCGTCTGTAGCGCGATTCATCTGGCGGCTGGGGCTCCCCTGTGGTTGGCCGAAATGATAATTCCCGAGCGGGACGAGGCGCTGACAAGCGTGTCAGATAACATGAATTATATAGTGTTTTTATTTATTGGACGAATTAGTTTAATAATTTTTTATGAGACAAACCGAAGTGCAATCCGGGAATGAAAAGCCGCGTCGGCGCGGGCGCCCTCCTGTCGCGGCCAGCGATCAGATCGCGCGCAAGGCCTTGATGCGGGCCGGTCTCGTCTATCTGACGGAGCGGGGTTACTCCTCGGTCGGTGTGGATGAAATCCTGCGGGCATCCGGGGTGGCCAAGGGCAGTTTTTATTACCATTTCGGCTCCAAGGCCGCGTTTGGCCGTGCCTTGATCGACGCCTATCACGATTACTTCGCCGCCAAGCTCACGTCCTGGTTCGAAAAGGCCGACCTCGCGCCGCTCGACCGGTTGCGCGGTTTTATCTCCGATGCGGAGCTGGGCATGGCGCAGCATGGTTTTCGGCGCGGCTGTCTGATCGGGAATCTCGGCCAGGAGATGGCCGCGCTTCCGCCCGAATTCAGCGATCGTCTGATCTCAGTGCTGGAGGATTGGCAGTGGCGTACTGCCGTTTGTCTGCGGTTGGCGCAAGAGGCGGGGCAAATTCCGGCACAACATGATCCGGATGAGCTGGCCGCGTTTTTCTGGATCGGATGGGAAGGCGCGGTTCTGCGCGCCAAGCTTGAACGCAAGGCAGAGCCGTTGCGGCAATTTGCCGACGGGTTTTTGCGCCTGGCGACACACTAAGAAATGCCTGCAAGCTAGGAGGAGGAAGCAATGTTCGACGCAATCCTGATCGAGAAAGACGAGGACGAACGGCGTGTTGCCCTCGGACAGGTCGAGTTTCCGGCACTCGAGGACGGCGATGTCGCTGTCGATGTCGCCTGGTCGACGCTGAACTACAAGGATGCGCTGGCGATTACCGGAAGCTCGCCCGTGGTGCGCAGTTTCCCGATGGTGCCGGGGATCGACTTTGCCGGCATCGTCAAGGAAAGCCGCCATGCGGATTACAAGGCCGGCGACCGGGTCGTCCTGAACGGCTGGGGTGTCGGCGAGAAGCATTGGGGCGGACTGGCGAAGCGTGCGCAGGTGAAGGGCGACTGGCTGGTGCCATTGCCGGACGGCATTTCGATGCGCCAAGCCATGGCAATCGGCACGGCCGGTTACACGGCGATGCTCTGCGTCATCGCACTGGAAGAGGCAGGCCTGATGCCGGATATGGGCGAGGTGGTTGTCACCGGTGCTTCCGGTGGCGTCGGCAGCGTGGCAACGACCCTTCTTGCCGCGAAGGGTTACCGGGTTGCTGCTGTCACCGGTAGTCTGAACGAGGCCGGGTACCTCAAGGATCTCGGGGCTGCGAGCATCGTCAATCGTGCCGAGCTTTCCGAGACGGCCCGGCCGCTGAACAAGGAGCGCTGGGCGGGCGCAGTCGATGTCGCTGGAGGCATGGTGCTGGCGAATGTCCTGTCCATGATGAAATATCGCGGCGTGGTCGCAGCCTGCGGGCTTGCCGCCAGCATGGACCTGCCGACAAGCGTGGCGCCATTCATTCTGCGCGGGGTGACGCTCCGGGGCGTGGACAGTGTGATGTGCCCGAAACCGGAGCGGGTTGCTGCCTGGGACCGTCTCGCGACCGATCTCGATATGCGAAAGCTTGAATCCATGGTCGCCGAAGTTCCGATGGACGACGTAATCGAGACAGCGCCACGCTTCCTGAAGGGCGATGTTCGTGGTCGCGTGATCGTACCGATTTCTCCCGATCTGGGCTGAGCTGACGAGAAAGGTTCCGGAGATGCTCGATCCTCAATTTGTTACCGAGCCGCCAAGCGAAGAGTGCGAAATCCAGCGTCTTCGAGGCTGCCCCAATTGGGGTTATCTGCTGCACGAGTTCGAGATCCTCTACAGGCACGGCTCGGCGGGCGGCAGCAAGGCGATCCGGAGTCACCGCAAGCGTGTTCGCGATACTCTTTCGGCCGTGATCGATTCAAACCCGGAAGTGATTGAGCGGGTGCCGGAGCAGAAGCCGGTCACGGCACATCTGCCGCGGGCTTTCGATCTTGGTGCCCGCAATGTGCTGGGCAGTCTGAGCCGTTCGCTTGAGCGGGTCTCCGATCTGCTGACATGGGAATACGGGTATGATCGCGTCCCGCGACCGCTCGCCAAGAAATACGGATTTTGCCATATCCTCGGGCCGCAGGGTCCAGTCAAATCGGAGCGGCTGATCCTGGGCTTCGTCCTGTTCGCGCCGAACACGACCTATCCGCAACACAGCCATCGCGACATCGAGGAAAGCTATATCTCCGTCGCTGGCGCCTGGTCGGAGAACGAGCAGGCGGTTTATGCGCCGGGCTCGCTGATTCTGAACAAACCGGGGCAGGAGCACCGTATCACCACCGGGCAATTCGACCCGTGTCTTCTGGCCTGGGCCTGGATCGGTCCCGGGGAGCGTTTGGCGGAGCCCGGCATGAAGTTCTCCAAAAGCCGCAAGCGGGTCGAGCACGGGATCTGATCCGGTCTGAGGTTGGGCCGGTTTTAGTGGGACGGTTATGGATATGGATTATCGCGCCTATCTGGATGCGGAGGTGCTCGGCTTCATCGACCGGATGAACGGGTTCTATCCACCGGAATCTCTGAATTTGCCAAAGGAAGAAAACCGCAGAATCTATGACCATATGTCCGAGGTCTTCCGGGAGGCCCCACCAGAGAATGTCACCTCGGAAACCCTGTCGCTCGAAGGCCCGGAGGGACCGTTGCCGGTCCGGCTTTATCGGCGGAAGGAGCCGGACAACCGTGCGGCCATTCTCTATTTCCATGGCGGCGGCTTCGTTCTAGGCGGCCTGGAAAGTCACGACGATATCTGCGCGGAGACCTGTGCCCGTACAGGGTTTCAGGTGCTTGCGGTGGATTATCGGCTTGCCCCCGAGCACGCGCATCCGGCGGCATTCGAAGATGCCTGCATTGCTTTCGAATGGATAAGCAGGACCATCGGCAAGCCGGTTGTGCTGATGGGTGAGTCCGCCGGCGGCAATCTGGCCGCCTGCCTCGCGCATCATGCCCGCAGCTTGCCGCGCCCGCCGATTGGACAGGTGCTTGTCTATCCCTCTCTCTGCGGTCCCTCCTTGTGCGATCAGGGAAAAGGCGGCAGCCACGTCACGCATGCTCATGCGCCGCTGTTGACTGAAGCGGATCTCGATGTCTATCTCCGGCTGCGCACCAACGACAACCCGGACTATTCCGACCCGCGCCTCATTCCCTATGCCGACCCGGACTTCTCCGGTCTGCCGCCGACAATTGTCTTCACGGCGGAATGCGATCCTCTGTCGTCGGACGGCGATTTCTATTGTGCCCGAATTCGGGATGAGGGCGGGCAAGCCGAGTGGGTCGAGGAAAAGGGCCTCGTCCATGGATACTTTCGTGGACGCAGTCAATCTGCACGGGCCCGCGCCTCTTTCGGGCGGGTGATGGCGGCGATCGATGGAATGCTGCCAAAAACCTCAGCCTGAAGTGTGTGGCATGGCGGGATAGCAGATTCGATCCAGAGTGAATCGCTTGGCATTGCCGGGCGTCTGGGGATTTGTATAGTGTTCAGAATCACGAAACGAAACCTTATAGAGGAAGCGACCATGAAACGATTTCTACCGTTGTTGTGTGCGGCGGTAATGTCGACGACAGCTGCTCATGCGCAAGACGCCGTCAAAATCGGAATGCTGCAGGGCTTTACGGGCCCGACGGAATCACTGGTCAAGCCGATGGCGCTTGGTGGTGAAATGGCCATCCAGGAAGTGTCCGACAGCGGCGCATTCCTCGGCGGTAAGAAGGTTGTGTCCGTCCGTGGCGACAGCACTTGCGTCGATGCGGCTGCGGCGACGGCCGCTGCCGATCGCCTGATCACGTCAGAGGGGGTTGCCGGTATCGTCGGCGCGACCTGTTCCGGCGCGACCACTGCGGTCCTCAACAATGTCGCCCGCCCGAACGGCATGGTGATGATTTCCCCGTCGGCCACGTCGCCGGCTTTGAGCACCATTGAGGATGATGGTCTCTTTTTCCGCACCGCTCCGTCCGACGCCCGTCAGGGCCAGATCATCGGCAGTGTTCTTGTCGCGCAAGGCATCAAGTCCGCCGCTCTGACCTACACCAACAACGATTACGGCAAGGGCCTGGCTGACTCGATCCAGTCCGCTTTCGAAGCCAAGGGCGGCAAGATCACCGCCGTTGCCGCGCACGAAGACGGCAAAGCCGATTACTCCGCTGAAGTCGCAACGCTCGCGGCCGCTGGCGGCGATATCCTGATTGTTGCCGGTTATCTCGACCAAGGCGGCAAGGGCATGATCCAGGCTGCACTTGATACCGGTGCCTTCGACCGGTTCGTCCTGCCCGACGGCATGGTCGGTGAAGCGCTGACCGATCATTTCGGCGCCGATCTCGACGGTTCCATCGGCACCAATCCGGGCACCGACAGCCCGGGCGCGGCGCTGCTGGCAAAGCTGGCCGAAGGCAAAGGCTTCAAGGGCGACGACCCCTATGTTCCGGAAGCTTATGACGCGTCCGCCATTCTTCTGCTGGCCATGCAATCCGCAGGCAGCACCGATCCGGCAGCCTACAAGAGCCATATCGAGAAGGTGTCGAATGCTCCCGGCGAGAAGATCTTCCCGGGTGAACTCGCGAAAGCACTCAAGATTCTTGCCGATGGCGGCGACATCGACTATGTCGGCGGCACCGCGCTTGAGTTGATCGCGCCGGGCGAGTCCGCGGGCAGCTTCCGCGAGACCACGGTTGCTGACGGTAAATGGAAAACCGTCGGTTATCACTGATCGGTCAGGCAGAGACTTTATTGGGAAACGGTCGGGCGTCAGCCTGACCGTTTCGCCTATATGGACTGAAAAATGATCCGAGTTGAAAACGTCACCAAGCGATTTGGTGGCATCCACGCCGTCAACGGCGTGTCGCTGGAAATCCAGCAAGGCTCCATCACCGGGCTTATCGGTCCGAACGGGGCAGGGAAGACGACGCTCTTCAACATCATCGCCGGCGCTTTTCCGCCTACGTCGGGGAAGATTTTTCTCGACGGCGAGGATGTGACCGAACTGGAGCCGCACGAGCTGTTCCACAAGGGACTGCTGCGCACCTTCCAGATCGCTCACGAGTTTTCCAGCCTGACGGTGCTGGAGAACCTGATGGTGGTCCCGGGCGACCAGTCCGGCGAGGATTTGCGGCATGCCTGGTTCAATTTCGCCGCGGTGCGCGAGACCGAGAAAAAGGTCCGCGAGCGCGCCCGCGACGTAATCGAATTCCTGGAAATCCAGCATCTCGAAAATGAGCTGGCCGGTAATCTTTCCGGTGGCCAGAAGAAGCTGCTCGAACTCGGCCGAACCATGATGGTCGATGCCAAGATCGTTTTTCTCGACGAGGTCGGCGCCGGCGTGAACCGGACGCTGCTACAGACCATCGCGCGCTCGATCCAGCGCCTGAACAAGGAGCGCGGCTACACTTTCTGCCTGATCGAGCATGACATGGATTTCATCGCCCGGCTTTGCGATCCGGTCATCGTCATGGCCGAAGGCAAGCTGCTGACGCAAGGCACCGTCGATCAGGTAATGAACAACGAAGAGGTCATCGAGGCCTATCTCGGGACCGGCCGCAAACACAAGCGGGTGTCGGAACAATGAGTTTTCTTTCCGCGACCGGCATGACCGGCGGCTATGGCGGGGCCGATATCCTGACCGATTGCGAACTGCGCGTGGAGCGTGGTGAAGTCGCCGTCGTCGTCGGCCCGAACGGCGCTGGCAAGTCGACGGCGATGAAGGCGGTGTTCGGCATGCTCACCCTGCGCGAGGGCAGCGTTGTCTTCGACGGGGAGGACATTACCTCCATGGCGCCGCAGGAGCGGGTGCGTCACGGCATGGGGTTCGTGCCGCAAAACCGGAACGTCTTCGTCTCGCTTACCGTCGAGGAAAACCTCGAGATGGGCGCCTTCATTCGTGATGACGACATCTCGGAGTCGAAGGAGCAGGTCTTCTCCCTGTTCCCGATCCTGGCCGAGAAGCGCAACCAGCCTGCGGGCGAGTTGTCCGGCGGGCAGCGCCAGCAGGTCGCGGTCGGCCGCGCCCTGATGACCAAACCCAAACTGCTGATGCTGGATGAGCCGACGGCCGGTGTCTCGCCGATCGTGATGGATGAGCTGTTCGACAAGATCGTCGAGATCGCGCGCACAGGTATCGCCATTCTGATGGTCGAGCAGAACGCACGCCAGGCGCTGGAGATCGCCGATCACGGCTTTGTCCTCGTGCAGGGCACCAACCGCTTCACCGATACCGGCGAGGCCCTTCTGGCGAACGAGGAAGTTCGCCGTTCTTTCCTCGGGGGCTGAGATGGATATCGCCAACGCATTCGCTCTGCTCAGCAATTTCGTCCTCGTCCCGGCGCTCGCCTATGGCGCCCAGCTCGCGCTCGGTGCGCTCGGGGTCACGATCATTTTCGGCATCCTGCGCTTCGCCAATTTTGCCCATGGCGAGATGATGTCCTTCGGTGCCATGGCGGCGATCCTCGCCACCTGGTTCCTGCAATCGCAAGGGGTCAGTATCGCGCCATTGCCAACGGCGCTTCTTGCTTTGCCGATCGGCATTCTCGCCGCCATCGGCATGGCCTGCGTGACGGACCGTTTCGTCTTCCGCTTCTACCGCCGCAAGCGCTCGAACCCGATCGTTTTCGCCATCGTTTCGGTGGGCGTCATGTTCGTGATGGCGGGGCTGATCCGTATCATCATCGGCCCAGACGACCAGAGCTTCGCGGACGGCGCCAGGTTCCTGGTCACCGTCCGGGAATTCAAGGCGGCGACAGGTCTGAGCCAGGGCATCGCCATCAAGCAAAGCCAGGTGATCACCGTGGTGGTCGCGCTGATCGTTGTCGCCTTCCTGTTCTGGTTCCTGCAAAGGACGCGCTGGGGCAAGGCCATGCGGGCATATTCCGACGATGAGGATCTGGCGCTGCTCTCCGGTATCGATCCGGAGAAGGTGGTTCTGATTGCCTGGATCATTGCGGCCGCCCTAGCGGCCATTGCCGGCACGCTTTACGGTCTCGACAAAACCTACAAGCCTTTCATCTTCCTGCAGATCCTGCTGCCGATTTTCGCCGCGACCATTCTGGGCGGTATCGGCCAGCCGGTGGGGGCCGTGCTTGGCGGCTTCATCATCGCTTTCTCGGAAGTGATGGTGACCTATGCCTTCAAGCGCTTCCTGGCCTTTCTCGGCCCGGACGGCTGGGTGCCTGACGGGCTCGTCCAGCTGCTTTCCACCGATTACAAATTCGCGGTGTCTTTCGTCATCCTGGTGGCTGTTCTTCTGGTCAGACCGACGGGCATCATTCGAGGAAAAGTCATATGACGAAGAAGGTCGCCCTTTATTACAGTCTGATGGGCCTGGTGCTGATCGCAGTCGGCTTTTTCCAGAGCTGGAACGTTGCGTTCGGCATTCTGAATCTGTGTCTGATCTCGGCGATCATGGCGCTCGGCGTAAACATGCAGTGGGGCTATGCCGGACTGTTCAACGTCGGCATCATGGGATTCACCGCGCTTGGCGCACTTGCCGCCGTGCTGATTTCCATGGCGCCGGTGCAGGAGGCCTGGGAGGTCGCGGGAGGCGATCTTTTCCTTTCGCTGCTGTCGCTTGCGGGAACCGTCGTCGTCATTATGCTTGCCCGCCGCGCCGTTCCGCCGGGCTTGCGCCCCTATGTCGTGGTTCTGCTGCTGATCCCCGGCTATTTCCTGACGACGCATTTCTTCATTCCGGCGACGGAGCGCATTGAAGCCATTGATCCCGCACTAACCGGCTATCTCGGAGGCCTCGGTCTGCCGGTCCTGTTGGCATGGCCTGTCGGCGGTCTTGTGGCGGCCGGTGCGGGCTGGCTGATCGGCAAGATCTCTCTCGGCCTGCGCGCAGATTATCTGGCGATCGCAACACTCGGCATTTCAGAGATCATCATCGCCATCATCAAATATGAGGAATGGCTCTCGCGCGGGGTGAAGAACGTGACCGGCATTCCGCGCCCGGTGCCCTACGAGGTGGATCTTGTCGAGGCGGACTGGTTCATCTCCTTTGCCTCCTCGCTTGGGGTGAGCGACACGTCGGAAGCAGCCGGTGTGTTTGTGAAGATCTGTTACGCCCTGCTCTTCATTGCCGTACTGGCCATCATTATGTGGCTGGCCGAGCGGGCCCTGCAATCGCCCTGGGGGCGGATGATGCGGGCGATCCGGGACAACCGGGACGCGGCTGCGGCCATGGGCAAGGATGTGAAGGCCCGGCACCTGCAGGTCTTTGTGCTCGGCTGTGCCGTGTGCGGTGTTGCCGGTGCCATGCTGGCAACCCTCGACGGTCAGCTGACGCCGACCAGCTACATTCCGCTGCGATACACCTTCCTGATCTGGGTGATGGTGATCCTGGGCGGCTCAGGCAACAACTGGGGCGCGGTGCTCGGCGGGTTCGTGATCTGGTTCCTATGGATCCAGGCCGAGCCGCTTGGAAGCTGGGTCATGAATGTCGTGACCGCTCCGATGCCGGAAGGATCGGCCCTGGCCGATCATCTCGTCGCCGGTTCCGTCTATATGCGCTACCTGCTGATGGGCGCGATCCTGTTGCTGGTCATGCGTTTTGCGCCGAAAGGCCTGATCCCCGAAAAGTAGGAACGGTGGTGGCGGATAGCCGCCCGATCAGATCTTAAAGAGCGGAGGCCTTTGGCCTCCGCTCTGTCGTTCGAGGCATGGAGATCTGTCAGTCCCAGGGCGTCTCCGCCGCGACATTGCGGCCGGCGATCCGGCCGAAGCCGAGGCATTCGCCGATATTGCCGGTGCCCTGATAGAGATAGCTGTAGATCGAACCGAGCTCGCCCGCGCTGTAGAGGCGTGGGATCTTCTCGCCGTTCGGGCGCAGGATTTCCGACCGTTCGTTCCGCCGTGGCCCGCCTTGGGTGTTGATCATCGAGGGGGAAAGTTCGATGGCGTAGAAAGGGCCTTCGGAGAAGGCTGAGAGCATCAGCTTGCGGCCGTATTCCGGGTCTTCGCCATTGCCAGCCCCTGCGTTCCAGCGGGAGATGGTGTCTTCCAGTGTGGCGGCATCGACGCCGATGATCCCGGCAAGCTCCGCGACGGTTTCCGCTTTCCGGATCCAGCCCTTTTCCAGCTCGGCGGTATTGTCTTCGCTCCAGTCATAGCGATCCATCATCGCCGTCCAGCCCCGGTTCGGCTCCTTGTTGTAGAGCGGTCCCGCTGCCATCAGCGGCTGGTCGAAGATCATGAACATCGGGCAGGGCACCTGCTGCGCCTTCCAGACACCGTTCACCGGCACCTTGCCGTGCCGGGTCTTGAACTTTTCGTCCCCGAAGCGTTTGCCGTCCGGACCGACGACGATCATGCCGCCGGGAAACTCCTTGGAGAAATGCAGCGGCTGCATCGACAGGGTGGCCGGGAATTCCGGCACCTTCAGCGCCATCGAGGGACCGGCGAAATTGTTCATGTGCCAGAGATCCGCTCCGACCGCCTGGGCCATCGGGATGCCGTCGCCCTCATTGTAGGGGCTGCCGGACGGGTAGCAGTAGGGCACGCCCGTCAGGTAGGTGCGGATCAGGTCCTGGTTGTTCTCGAACCCGCCACAGGTCAGCACGACGCCCTTGCGGGCTTTGATCAGGATGCTCTTGCCGTCCTGCTCTGCCCGGACGCCGAGGATTTCCTTCGTCTCCGGATGCTGGATCAGCTCACGTCCCGGTGTTTCGTAGAGGATCGGGATATCGCGTTCGAGCACGAAACTCTCGAACCGGTCCCAGGTCAGCCCGTAGCCGAGCTTCGGTCCGTCATGGAACTTATGAGAGCTTTGCGCGCCGGGCAGTTCCGGAAACTCGATACCCGCCGGTGGATGCTGATGCTCTTGCGGGTCGCCGCCGAGCCCGGACAGCCACTCGTTGTTGACGGCCATCTCGTCGGCCCAGACCCGGATCATCTCTTCCGGCACCTTGTAGGGGCCGCAGAGCGCGGTGAGATAGGCGATGGCATCGTCCTTGGACGAGACATTGAGATAGCCTTGAGCCGCCACCCGCGTGTTGCCGCCATGCAGGCCTTCGGGGGCCTTCTCCAGGATCATGACCTTGGAGCCGAGATCATGGGCCGATACTGCTGTTGCGACACCGGCGCCGCCAAACCCGACGATGACGACGTCGGTCTCCTTATCCCAGTTGCCAGGGTCCCAGTTATCAGGGATCATTGCTGCGTTTCCTCATTCGTTTCTTGATTTCATAGGGCGCGGCCAATTCTGTGCCGGACCTGTCAGTAACCCCTTGAGCAATCAGCCTCCGGACAATGCGTGAGGCAGGAACAGGCAGAGACCGGGCAGCAGCAGCAGGATGACAATCCGAACGATCTCGATGCCAAAGAACGGCATCACCCCGGCGAAGATTTCCCCCATCCGGATACCGCGCGCCATTGTGGCGATGATGAAGACATTGAGTCCGACGGGTGGCGTTATCAGGCCGAGTTCGACCACGACCAGCGCGACAATGCCGAACCAGATTTTCAGATCCTCGAGGCCCAGCCCGTAGGCGGCTGTGGCGGCGGTCGCGTAGTCGCCGCCATTGACTTCCACCAGGGCTGGCCAGAAGAACGGCACCACGACCAGGATCATGGCCAGTGAGTCCATGAAGCAGCCAAGCACGATGAGCATCATCAGCAACAGGACCATCAATACCCACGGATCGACACCGCTATCCGTCGCCCAGCTCGCCATCGCCGCCGGCAATCCGGCGCGGGCAAAGAAGCCTTTCAGGACCTCGGCGCCGAACAGGATGAAATAGATCATGCCGCTGGTGACGGCCGTGTCGAGAATGGAGGACTTGATGCCCGTGAGAGATAGCCCGGCATCTTTGCTCTTGAAGCGGAGCGCGAGACCGTAGAGCAGGATTGCCATCGCGCCGACGGCGGCGGCCGGTGTCGGGGTGAAGAGGCCGATCCCGAGGCCGAGAATGATGGAGCCGAAAATCAATACGACCGGAACGAGGCGGAGCAGGGCGCGCCTCTTTTCGGTCGGAGTCATGACGGCGACCTGCGGCGCCAGGTCCGGCTTCAGGCGGACCATCACTGCGATCACCAGGATGAAGAAGAGCACCGCCAGCAGGCCGGGAATGATCGCCGCCTGGAACATCTGGATGATCGAGGCCTCGACGATGATGGCGTAGATCACCAGCGCGACGGAGGGTGGAATCAGGATGCCAAGCGTTCCGCCGGCGGCCAGGGTTCCCGTCGCGAGTTTCGGCGCGTAACGCAGCCGTTCGAGTTCCGGCAGGGCCACACGGCCCATCGTCGAAGCGGTCGCCAGTGACGAGCCGCAGACCGCGCCGAAACCGGCGCAGGCGCCGATTGCCGCCATGGCGACGCCGCCACGGAAATGGCCGACCAGCGCGTTGAAGCCTTGAAAAAGATCGCGGCTCAGCTTCGAGTGACTGGCGAGATAGCCCATCAGGATGAAGAGCGGCACGACCGAAAGGGAGTAATTGGCGACGGTCCCCCAGAGCAGGGTCTTGAACTGAGCCAGATATGGCTCGAACCGGAGGTAGGGCGCGATGATCGAGAGCGCGAAATTACCGCCCACCCCGACCATGATCATGGCCAGCCCGACGGGCACACGGAAGATCAGAAGCACGAAGAGGATGGCAAAGCCGATCAGGCCGATTGTTTCGCGATCAAGCATCTTCGAGCCCCTTGATGGCCTGAAATCCGGCCGTCAGGGCCCACAAGAACAAGGAAATGATACCGGGAACATAGAAGGGCCATTCAGACCAGCCGAGAACCGGCGACAAGGCGTTGTCCGAGATGGTTTCCAGCATTCCGAGGATCATCCAGTAGAGCAGCGACAACGCCAGAAGGGTGATGATGACGAGCCAGAGGCGGTCAAGGAGGCGAACGAAAGCGGCTGGAAAGGAGGAGGCGAAGAGATCGACCACCACATGACCGCGGCGCAGCTGGCAATAGGGAAAGAACATCAGGGCGGCGCAGGAAATTGCGAGGCGCACGAAGTCCTCGTATCCCGGCAGGCCGGACACGTTAGCGTCGAACATGCGGGCAATCCGATCCAGGCCGAAGGCCCCGACATTGACCGATGTGACGATCATGATTGCAAAAACCAGCACGCCTCCGAGGAGGGCCCAGTTCGAGGCCAGCCGGTCGATCAGTTTCACCGCGCGATTCTCCAGAATGCCGGCGGGACGCCGAGGGCGTCCCGCCGGTCATAGGGCGGAAGATTTATCAGTTGGAGTGGCTGGCGACGGACGCTTTGGCGGCCTTGACCAGAGCATCGGCGTCGATGCCGGCTTTACCGGCTTCCTCGACCCACTTCGCCGTGACCGCTCCGCCCAGCTTGGCAAAGGCATCGGTTGCGGCCTGATCGAGTTCCTTCACCGGGGAGCCGGTCTTCTTCTGAAGCATCTGACCAGGGGCCTCGATTTCATCCCAGAGCGCGCCTGCCTGTCCGGCGATGGCCATACCGGAATTCGCATCGATAATCGCCTTGAGGTCCGCCGGAAGGCTGTCGTAGCGGTCCTTGTTCATGGCGAACAGGAAGACGGAGGTGCCGAAGCGGCTGCCATTGGCACCGACGACGGAACATTTGGTCAGCTCATGCACCTTGAAGGGCGGAACGATCTCGAACGGGATCAGGGCGCCATCGACGACGCCTTTCGAAAGGGCCTGCGGCAGCGCAGGTACCGGCATGCCGACAGGTTCGGCACCCCAGGCGGAAATCATCCAGCCACCGGTCCGCGACGGCGTGCGGAGCTTCATGCCCTTGAGATCCTGGGCGCCATCAATACAGCCGTTCACGAGATGGATTGCCTGCCCGGCATGAACGTGAACCAGAAGCGGTTTGATGTCTTTGAAGTCATCGGCGATCAGGCCGAAATTGTCCTGAATGGCCAGGGTCGTCGCCTTGGCTGAACCGCCATGGACGTCCGGCAGCTCGAAGACCTCGCTACGGGGAAAGACGCCCGGCGTATAGCCGGTCAGGGTCCAGACGATGTCGGCCGCGCCATCACGCAGCTGGCGATAGAGCTCCGGCGGTTTGCCACCGAGGGTCATGGACGGAAAGATCTCGATCTTGATGCGTCCGTTGGACTCAGCCTCGATTTTCCGCGCCCAGGGCTCAAGGAACTTGGCGTGCGGCGGGGCTTTCGGGCTGAGGAAATGGGACATTGTCAGTGTCACTTCGGCGGCTTGTGCCACGACCGAAGTGGACAGCAGGGCCGCCGCTGCGATGGCGGTCTTTACGATATTGAGTTTCATTGTCACCTCCCAGATGATCTACCGGCTCAGGACCGGCTCAGGACCGGCTTGGAATTCGCTTTTAAGTGAACCGTGCGATTTTCCCACGTTTCTATAATTATTCTAATTTTCGGTCCGTCGTTATAAAAATCCGGTCAATCTCCAACAAATTCCGGTCATTCGGAGCCAGCTCACTGACTCTTTCACCCACCGGAAAGTATCAGCGAAGGACTGATCGCCGAAATTCAAACGTTGCGCAGCCTATTCAAAAATCGAATATGGCGGGGAGCCAGAACCCGTTGCCGGAAGCGGAGAACGAGAGCTTTCCAGCAAGGTTCCCGTTTGCGGAAATACCCAAAACCTACACCGCAAATGCCTTCGGGGAGGTTATCCGAACGGCCATGGCAAACGAACCATGTCTTGCAGCAAGCCGGGCGGAAAATCCCTGTTGAGGGAATAGGCCATGACGCAGATCAGGAGGATCCCCGCTCCACTGAGAAGGAGAACCCGGTGCCATCTGAGCCGGGCCCGGATAGCGAGGAACGCCACAAGGAAGATTGCCAGCGCCAGTATGAAGCCGAACAGACTGGACAGCACCAGAAGGCCGGCGAACCAGGCTAGCGTGCCCCAGAGCCCGGCGCCCGTGTGATCCTCGTTCCCGGCCGCCTCCCTGTCCGCGAAGACGGCATCCGTTTCCGGCGAACGCATCATCTGGATGAGCAACAGCAGGCAGCAGACCAGGGTGATGGACGAAATGGTCAACGGGAAGATCTTGTCGCTGATCAGGTCGATGCTGAGCGCGTCGACCCAGGCCACGGCCAGATAGGCGGTGACGGCCAGCAGGAAGATCATCGGTGCCCGTTTCTTGCCGGTCTTGACGGCGCCTTCGGGCAGGATTTGCTTCGCCTGGCGAATGCCGATCACGACGGAAAGCACGGTGAGCGCGAGGATGACCAGCACGATCGGCGAGGCGATATAGCTGAAACCCTGTTCCAGCCCGACCCGGAATTTCGCCCCGGCCACCTGGTTGGCCATGTTGGTGAAGTTTTCGGTCTGATGAGAGAGGACGAAGCCGATCAGGAAGGCCGGGCGCGACCAGTCGAACCGGCGCAGCAGGATACCGAGCAGGCCGACGGCAAACAGGCTGACGAGGTCGCCCAGATCCTGACGGGACTGGAAGGCCGCGAAGGCGATCATCATGAACAGGAAAGGGGCGAGCAAGGTGAAGCGGATCGTGGTCAGCCGGGCGATGGTGCCGGACAGCATGATGCAGAGCCCGGCGCCGATGACATTCGCCAGGGCGAGCGACCACATGATCGTGTAGGTGATGTCGAGCTCGTACTGGATCAGCTGCGGGCCGGCGTCGTAGCCGAGCAGGCCGAGACCGCCGAGGAAGATGGCCATCGAGCCACTGCCGGGAATACCAAAGATGATGGTCGGCACCAACCCGCCGCCTTCCTTGGCGTTGTTAGAGGATTCCGGGCCGATCACGCCGCGGATATCGCCGGAGCCGAATTTGGATTTGTCCTTGGAAGACTGGACGGTGTGACCGTAGGCGATCCAGTCGACGACAGAGCCGCCAAGCCCCGGAATGATGCCGACGATCACGCCGATCACGGAACAGCGCACCGACAGCCAGATGTTCTTCCACCAGTCGCGCACGCCGGCGGCCCATCCGGCGCCGAGGCTATCCGATCCGGCAATTGGCCGGTCGTGCCGCAGCAGGCCGATGATTTCGGGGATGGCGAAAGTGCCGAGGCCGACGATCACGAGGCTGAGCCCGTCGATCAGGTAGGGGATGTCGTAGGTCGACATCCTGAGGCTGCCGCCCGCACCGGCCTCGCCGATGGTGCCGACCATCAGGCCGAGCCCCGCCGCCGCGATACCCTTCAGCGGCACGCGTCCGGCAAGCGTTGCCACTACGGACAGGCCGAGAACGGTGATCATCAGCATTTCGGGCAAACCGAAAGCGAGTACGATCGGCCGGGCGACCAGGATAAAAACAGTGAGTACAGCGGCGCCAAGCAATCCGCCGAACAGTGAGGAGGCGAAGGCAGCCGACAGTGCCCGCGCCGCTTCGCCTTTCTTGGCCAGAGGGAAGCCGTCCAGCACAGTTGCCTGACTGGCGGAGGAGCCGGGGATTCCCATCAATACGCTGGCGAAAGTGTCGGATGTCGGGATCACAGCGATCAGCCCGACCATCAGGGCGAGGCCCGAGACCGGATCCATGCCGAAGATGAAAGGCAGGACCATGGACAGGCCGGCGATACCGCCGAGCCCCGGAAAGACGCCGACGGAAAGGCCCAGGACAACGCCCAGTATCAGAAACCCGATCTGTTCAGGATGCAGAATCAAGGCAAAAGCGTCCCCGAGAGCGGGCAGCGCCGTTGAAATCAGGTCCATGTCCAAGTCCCTGGAGAAGTAAAGTCGGTATGCCCCCGGACGTGCTGGTCCGGGGGCATTTCCATAAGCCTGATCAGTTCAGTTTTACGCCGTAGCGTTCAACCAGCCAGTTTTTCACGAAGGCTTTCGCTTTCGGGTCCACCTGGGTGCCGAGCTTCAGGGTGGCTTCGGCTTGCTTTCCGGTGAGCTGCGGGTAGATCCCGAGCCGGGCTGCGGAGAGCTTCTTGAAGTCGGGCCGTGCGATCACCGCCTCGAAGGCTTTCTGATAGGTGTCGAGGGCTTCCTGCGGAGCACCCTGCGGCAGGAACACCATCTTTTGTGCCGGGAAACCGGCAATGAAGAAGGCTTTCCAGGCTTCCCAGGCATCGCCGGAGGTTTCGCATGCCGCCGTCGCCGCACAGACTTCCTTGAAGGTCGGCATGTCGGGGAAGGTCGGGTCGCGGACGATGTCGCCATTGGCGTCGAGGACGCCCCAGCTCATCATCGGCACGGCCTTGCCGTCCTTGACCAGCGGCACCACGGCTTTCAGATAGGCCGGGGATGTCTGGTAGTCGATATTGGCTTCGCCACGCTCGAACATCAGCCTGCCTGCGCCGCGGCCCTTGATGCCGAATACCGGCTCCACCTTCATGCCGAGCATTTCCCAAGCCAGCAGCGGCACCAGATCGAGCCGTGTCGCACCCTGGGAGCCCCAGATGAAATTGATGTCCTTCAGGTCGTCCGCATCGCCGTCGAATTTCTTGGCGATATCCGGCGGCAGATAGGCAACGCCGCCGACGCCTGAGGCGAGCACGACGTTCCAGTCGTTATAGTCATAGCGAACGCGCGGATCGTCGAGCATGTAGGGAAACTGTGTCGAGCCCGAGGAGCCGAAAATCGTGGTTCCGTCGTCGTATTTCTGTTTCTGGAACCAGTTGGCGCCCTTGGTCGAGCCGGCGCCGGGCATATACTTGACGGCCACGGTCGGCTTGCCCGGAAGGGCCTCGCTCAGCAGGGGCGCGTAGAAGTTTGCCCATTTCGCGGAGCCGCCCGACTCCGAGAAGGGGATCACGAAATTGACTGTTTTTCCGCTGAGATCGAGGTCGGCGGCGTCGGCCGCTTGCCCCAGCGCGAAGGCGCCGAGTGTTGCGACGGCCGCACCCGCGGCAATAATTCGCAACTGTGTTTTCCAAGCCATCAATCTTCCTCCCTGGATTTTTGTATACAATTTGTCGCAGCAAATTTCCGCATCCGATGACTCCGCTTCTTCGACAGGAGTTCATCCGTCATCACGCGATGCGGCACTCATTGACGCGAGTTTTCACAGATGGCAGGTGCGGTTCAAATTCAATACCGGCCAAAGCGATAAGTTTTATGCATAGAGTGTCGGGTTGGCGTCAATCCTTGTGACGCAGCCCGGGGGTAATATCAGCAACGATCGTGCGGTAGTCGGCGGCCTCCAGATCGAGCTCCTTGTCGCGCTCCACTGCCCCCAAACGTTCCTGCCAGACGACGGTGGCTGTGGCCATGTCGGACGGAAACCCGAGATCCGTCACGGTCTTCGCGACTTCGCGCATTTCCGCTGCGCGGCGCACGCCGTGAACGAGAGAGCGTTCCAGATTGTAGGCGGCCTGGAAGGGCCAATCGATGCCAGGATAGCTCTTTCCGAGCGAGGACAGCACCGCCTCGTCGACCCCGGCATTGACGGCGGCAAGAACGCATTCGGCAGTCAGCGCCTCCATGCCTTTCATCATGATCGAGCGGATCATCTTGATCGAGGATGCCGATCCGACCGGCCCCTCGACCACCGTTGGTGACATCGGCAAGGCTTTCAGAAGCTGCTCGGCCTCGGCCGCGTGCGGTCCTGCCAGCAGCAGGGGCGCAAGGTTCTGCTGCGGATAGACCGGTGCCATGACGGCGACATCGACATAGCGTGCGCCAGCAGCCTCAATCGTCTCCGCCGCCTGGCGTTTCGAAGATGGGGCGCAGGAATTCATGTCGAACCAGAGCGCGCCCTGCTTCAGATATGGGGCGGCGGCTTGTGCCGCGACCGGCGCTTGGTCGGCAGTCACGGTACAGAACACCATGTCCGCGTCCGTCACCGCATCCTTCACACTGAGCCGTCCGGCGACGCCATGTTCCTGATAGCGGGAAAGCAGGGTGGGGCGCTGGGCCTCGTCACCCGTCTTGATATCGAAGGCGCGGATATCGGGGACGTCCGTCCAGCCGTCGACAAAGGCCGTTGCGGCTTCGCCGAAGCCGATGAAAGTGATGCGTTGTGTCATGGTGCGTTTCCGTAGGAAGGGATTTTCAGTTTCTTATGGGAACACAATACCGTCGAAAAGCTTCCGGGCGGTCCGTAAAATTCCGGAGGCGATAACGCTTCCCGTCCCGTCCGTCTCCGCAATGACCGTCGTCTCCCCGATAGGATGCTCGATCGGCATACTCTTGCGGAGGCCTTCCGGGATGACTGCCATCTCCGAGCCGACCGCGCCTTCGATGAGGCAAGCGGTGGCGACGCTGGCCGCGCCGAGCACACCGATGGAGGCGTGGCAGCGATGCGGGATGAAGGTGCGTGTCGAGATCGCGCCGCCCGACCGCGGTGGAGACAGCATGGTCATCTTCGGCACGGATTTGTCGGTGACATCGCCGAGATTCATCATGGGTCCGGCTTTCAGGCGGATCGCCTCCAGCCGTGCCTTCAGCGTGTCATTGGCTTCCAGCTCTTCCCGCGCTTCGGTCCCGGATATGCCGAGATCCACCGCACGCAGGATCACGCAGGGCATGCCGTTATCGATCAGGGTCGCTTCCGTTCCGTCGATCATATCGACGGCATTGCCGGTCGGCAGCAGGGCGCCGCAGGTACTCCCCGCAGTGTCGCGGAAGGTGATCTCGACCGGGCTCGCGGTGCCCGGCACGCCGTCGATCCGGGCGTCGCCGTCATAGCGGACCTGCCCGCCCGGCGTCTCGATCACGGCGACTGCGGTCTGATCGGTATTTTCCATGAAGATCGTCACCGGCGTCTTGCCGTCGCGCGCGGAGACAAGCCCCCGCTCGATGGCGAAACCGCCGATACCGGCCAGGATATTGCCGCAGTTCTGGGCGTCGGTGACGATGGCCTGATCGACGAAGACCTGCAGGAACAGATAATCGACATCGATCCCCGGACGCTTCGACTTCTTCACCACGGCGATCTTTGAGGTCAGCGGATCGGCGCCGCCAAGCCCGTCGATCTGTCGTGGGTCGGGCGAGCCCATGATCCGGAGCAGCAACCGGTCTCGCTCGGCCGTATCGGCCGGCAGATCTGAGGCAAGAAAATAGCCGCCCTTCGATGTTCCGCCCCGCATCCACATGGCGCGGATGCCGTCAGACATATTTCAGGCCCTTTTCGGCCAGCTTGCCGCGCATGTCGTACATATCGAGGCCGAGCACGCCACTGGCGAGCTTCTGACGTTTCTCTTCCTCAAGCGCGATCCGGGCGCGGGTTTTTTCCAGCACCTCGGCCGCTTCCTCGCGACGGACCACGCAGACCCCGTCATCGTCGGCAACGATGACGTCACCCGGATTGACCTGAGCCCCGGCGCAAACCACCGGCACATTCACCGAGCCGAGAGTCTCTTTCACCGTGCCCTGGGCGCCGATGGCCTTGGACCAGACAGGGAAGCCCATCTCGGTCAGGTCGCGGACGTCCCGGACCCCGGCATCAAGCACTATGCCGACGGCACCGCGGGCTTTCGCGGAGGTGGCCAGCAGATCGCCGAAATATCCCGCGTCGGACGGCGAGGTGGTGGCCATCACCATCACGTCGCCCGGCTGCAGCTGTTCGATAGCGACATGGATCATCCAGTTGTCGCAGGGCGGGGCCAGAATGGTGACCGCCGAGGCGCCGATGGCGGCCCCGGAATAGATCGGCCGCATGTAGGAGGCGAGCAGACCCTTCCGGCCCTGTGCTTCGTGCACGGAGGCGACGCCGCACTCCCCTAGAGCCTCGATGATGGCGGGATCTGCCCGCTCGATGTTCTGGACGACGACGGCCATCAGTGAGTTCCTTCTTCAACAGGCGGTGTTCCGTGGGTGTGGAACGACGGGATTGTTTTCAGGCCCCAGGCCTGTCCCTTTTTACGATCGGTTTCCGTCCAGGTGACGGTCTCCCAGTCCGGCGCAAGGATCAGGCGGGCACCGGCATTGGCAACCTCGACCCGGTTTCCGGCGGGCTCGTAGACGTACAGGAAGAAGGTTCCCTGGACTGCGTGCTTGTGCGGGCCGGTTTCGATATAGACGCCGTTTTCCAGGAAGATATCGGCGGCGCGCAGGATCTCCTCGCGCTGGTCCACCGCGAAGGTCACGTGATGGAACCGGCCTTTGACCCCGGTATGATCCTGCGTATAGGCGATATCGTAGGTCTTGTTGTTCACCGTGAACCAGCAACCGGCAAGGGTGCCGCTGTCGAGCATGATCTGCTCGGTAACGCGGGAGCCGAGGGCTTGCTGCATGAAGTCCCGGATCGCTTCGACATTTGTCGCCAGCAGGTTCAAATGGTCCAGCCTGCGGACGCCGACGCCGCGCCCGTGGAAGCGCTGGGCGATATTCTTCAGCGCCGACTTTTCCTCCGGCGGAGCGATATACTTGTTCGTGTCATAATAGAGCTCGAAGATATGGCCGTCCGGGTCGGTGAAGCGGTAAGCCCGGCCATGGCCGAGATCGCCTTCGACCCAGCCGATACCGCAGCCCATCTCCTTGATCACCTTGACCCGCCGCTCCAGCGCTTCGGGAGAGCTTGTCCGGTAGCCGATATGGCCGACGCCGGTAGTGTCGGAGCGCGTAAGTTTCAGCGTGTGGAACTCGTAATCGTCAAAAGCGCGGAGATAGACGGAGTCCGTGTCCCGGCCGCTCTCGGTCAGACCGTATATGTTCACGAAGAAGTTCAGGCTTTCCTCGAACTTGTCCGTAAGCAGTTCGACATGGCCGAGATGGGCGACGTCAAAACAGGGCTCGCTCATGATCACAGCTCATCGACGGTGCGCGGGAACACAGATTGGAAACCCTCGGCATAGCGTGCCGGTCGTCCGCCGGACTGACCGCCGGAATTACGCCGGAAATGGTTCCCGCGGTTCTCGGCAACGTTGGTGTAGTAGTCCCAGAGATGCTCTTGGCCCTCCATGCATTCGATGGCGGCCCTCTTCTTGTCCCAGACATCAGTGATGTCGAGGAATGTGTCCGGCTTCCATCCCATCTGCTCTGTCTGGTGCGGCTCGAACAGATAGAGCTGCGGCGCGCCGAGTACCTTTTCGCCCGGATTATGACCCCAGGCCTGCGCGATCATCCGCGCTTCGAGAGCGATCCCGGTCGTGTACATATGGTCGGTATTGTATTGGTCGTATTGCGAGTGGGACATCATGAAGCTCGGCTGCACCTTGCGGATGATGTCGACCAGCTTGTACTTGTCGTCGCGCTCCAGAATCAGCGGATAGTCCCCAAGATCCATGAATTGAATGTCATGTACGCCGAGGGCGGTGGCGGCATTCTCCGCCTCGGTCCGGCGCGCTGCCTTGACCTTCTCCAGTGTCATGCCGCTTTCTTTCCAGAGCTTGGCGGACTCGCCGCGCTCGCCATAGGACAGGCAGACGACGGTGACGTCGTAACCGAGGGTCTGATGCTTCGCGATTGCGCCGCCTGCGCGCCAGACAAAGTCGGCCGCATGGGCGCTGATGACCAGCGCGGTCTTGTTTCCTGCCATTTCTCGCCTCTCAATTGGGAAATTCCCCCAACTATGCGGCGCGTACGCGGATCATCCAATTTCAAACGGCGCCAAGCTGTATAAGATTTATGCATACTGATTCCTGCGCGTAGAAGGTTGCCTGTCTCATGGATGTCAATCGCATCAATTTCCGCCACCTAAGGGCGTTCTGCGAAGTTGCCGTGCTCGGCAGCATCAGTGGCGCCGCGCACCGGGTGCATCTGTCCCAACCCGCTGTAACGCAAGCAATCGCGAAGCTTGAGGGACAGGTCGGGGTGGCTTTGTTCGAGCGGACGACGGAGGGATTGCTGCTGACCGAGCCCGGGGAGTTGTTCCACCTGCGTGCCGAAAGCGCAATCCAGCATATTGAAGAAGGGACACGGCCCACCGCGCGGCGAGGGCAAAAACAGATTGGCGGATCTGCAGGCGGGTTTGAGCGCCGGATCACGGCCGCCCAGTTGCGCGCGCTTCTGGCGGTGGCGAAGACCGGCAGCTTCTCACGGGCGGCGCGTCTGATCGGCATGTCCCAGTCGGCGCTCTACCGCATGGCCCGGAGCCTTGAGAAAGATGCCGGGATCGCGCTGTTCGATGTGGTGTCGCGCGGGGTCGTGCTGACCCGGGCGGCGGACCGGCTGGCGCGGCACGCGGCGCTTGCCTTCGAAGAGCTGGAGCAGGCGCTCGAGGATATCGCGGCATGGAGCGGGCGGGATACTGCACGCGTCCGGATCGGCACCCTGCCGCTGGCCAGGACCTATCTGCTGCCGCACGCCATCAACGCCTTCCTCGATGAACGCCCTGACGCGTATCTGAGCGTCGTGGACGGTCCATATGACACCTTGGTCGATGCCTTGCGCTATGGCGAGATCGACATGCTGATCGGTGCCCTGAGAGCGCCGGAAGCGGTCGCGGATATCGAACAGCAGGCTCTTTTCGAGGACCGGTTGGCGCTGGTGGCCCGGCCGGACCATCCACTGGCAGCACGTACAGAAATTACGCTGGAAGATCTGTCGAATTTCAGCTGGATCGTGCCGCGTCCCGGGGCGCCGACCCGGAGCAATTTCGAGGGGATGTTCGAGGATCGTCCGGAGCTGCGTCCGACCCATGTCGTCGAGGCCAGCTCCCTTATCCTGATCCGGGGCATTCTGACGGAGAGTGACGCGGTGGCGCTGATTTCGGCGCACCAGATCCGGCACGAAGAATCGCTCAACATTCTGGCTAGGCTGAATTTCCGCGTGCCTTCCGCGCCGCGTCAGATCGGTCTGTCCTTGCGCCGCAACTGGCGGCCGACCCTGTCACAGCAGCGGATGATTGATCTGCTGTTCAAGGCCGGGGCCGAGGTCGCGGCGCATTATCCCGATCCGCACTGACTGACTGATTGACTGGCTGACCGGGCTATCCCGCGAGCTTGGATGCGAAGAACGCGGTCGTCCGCTCCCAGGCGAGTTTCGCGGCCGTCTCGTTGTAGCGGGGCGTCGAATTGTTGTGGAAGCCGTGATTGGTGCCGGGATAGACGTGGATTGTGTGCTCGACGCTGTTTGCCTTGAGGGCGGCCTCGAAATTCCCTATCCCGGCATTCACCCGTGGGTCTTCCTCCGCGTAATGGGCCAAGATGGGCGCCTTGATACGGGCAACATCCGCATCCGCCGGCTGACGTCCGTAGAACGGAGCACCGGCATTGAGATCGGCTCCCATTTCCACGGCAAGGTAGCCCACCACGCCGCCGCCGAAGCAGAACCCGGTGGCGCCGAGCTTGCCGTTCGAAAGGGGATAGGACTTCAGGAATTTCGCGCCGTTCAGCATGTCGACATGGATCTTGCCCCGGTCGAGGCTGGCCTGCAGGACCTTGCCGTCGTCGTCATTGCCAGGATAGCCGCCGGCCGGCCAGAGCCCGTCGGGTGCGAAGGCCAGGAACCCGGCAACGGCGGCCCGGCGGGCAACATCTTCGATATACGGATTGAGGCCCCGGTTCTCGTGGACCACCAGGACGGCGGGAAACGGCCCGTCGCCTGCCGGCTGCACAAGATAGCCCCTCATCTCACCGCTGTTGCCGCCGGGTGACTCGTAGGTCTCATAGGTTGCCTTGATCCGGGGATCGGTGAAAGAAATGGTCTGCGCCGCCGCATAGTTAGGCAGCAGGGCTTCCGCCATGGCGAGGCCCGACCCGCTGACAACGGCGATGGCAGACGCACGTTTCAGGAATTCCCGGCGTTTCATGCTGCTGTGACAATACTGATCGTAAAGTGCGTAGATACGCGGATCGATTTTCGACGTGTCCATCTCGTCCCTCCCTGGGAGTGATCTCACAATTACCGCCAGAAGATCATATGCGCGGTATGTGAAAAAACTCGAGACCGTCCGGCACCTCCTCTTGCTGAATGAGATCAAAGCCGCGTTACTTGGGCCACCGCGCCGGGTGGCGCACAAGAAATACGCGCCGGGAGGGCGCGCAAGAAAACAAGAGGGAGGCGAAACGCCATGACACACAAGCTCCATATCCTGAACGGGCCGAACCTGAACAAGCTCGGCAAGCGCGAGCCGGAGTTCTATGGCTACACGACGCTTGGCGAAATCGAGGGATGGTGCCGGGAAGCGGCCCGAGGCCCGCTGGAATTCAAGCAGACCAACCATGAGGGCGAGCTGATCGAAATGATCCAGCAGGCCGAAGACGAGGCCGACGGGCTGATCATCAACCCGGCGGGCTACAGCTTCACCTCGGTCGCGCTGTTCGATGCTTTGAAAATATTCGAGGGTCCGAAGATCGAGCTGCACATCTCCAACATTCATGCCCGTGACAAGCTGCACGAGTATTCCCTGCTGTCGGCAGCGGCGACAGCGGTTATCTGCGGTCTCGGCCCGCGCGGTTATCTGACCGCGATGGGGGCGATTTACGAGATGCTGGATGCGCGTGCCTGAGCTTTCGTAAGGCTGCAGGCCCCCCTCCAAGGTCCATACCGGGAGGGGAGCCTGCTGAGCCCATCAGCAGATTACCTGCCTAGAACATATAGGTGACGCCGAGCCGGGCACTCCAGCTCGCGCCGAGGCGGGTGCCGTTGACCTTTTCATAGAGGGGCAGGCCGGCCTCCGCACCAATTCTGACGCCATTCCCCGGCGTGATGTTGAAGCCGAGCAGGCCGCCGATCCGGTCGCTCCCGTAATTGTCCGGATTGGCGCCAATGGCAGCGCCGCTGATATTCGGGTCCTGGCCGTCGATTTTCCCTTCGGTCCGGGCATTGATCCGCGCAGTCGCCTGGAACCAGTCGGTGAACCGATAGCCGACCCAGCCGGTCACGCGGTGGATGTTGCCGAGGCGGTACTCCTCGGAGTTCTCGGACTGCATACGAAGAACGGCCTTGTACTGGGCACCCCATGAGATGGCGCCGGCGGCACCGGAATAAGTGATGCCGGGCAGGAAATCGACGGTACCGGAGCCGAGCTGCATGCCGTAGGGCAGACGCCGTGTCATGTACATGCCGGTCGGCATCAGCATGCGGCCGGTTTCATCGATACTGCCCGTGGGCAGGCTGACCGCGCCGGCCGCGGTGATCCGATGCATGCCTTCCTTGTAGAGCGTATAGGCCGCGCCGACCTTGACGTCTCCGATCCCCGAACTGGAGGCGCTGTTCTCGCCCCGCCGCGTCGTGCCCGACATGCCGGAGAAGGTGACCATGGTCATGTCCCTCTCGATATAGGGCACCATGGCCATCACGCCGAGAGTGTCGGTGACGCCGTACATCGCGCTGACCATGGCCATTCTGGTTTCCATCTCGGTCGGTACCATGCGCACGGTCGCGGGTGGCGCGAAGGGATTGGCGACGCTGGCTGCCGCTGTTTCCGGCGTGATTTCGTTCGAGCCCTGCAGCAACTCGTCCATCTTCATCTGCATGACGCGGGCGCCGAGCATGAAGCGGCCTTTCATCGGTGTGCGTGCACCCATGACGCCGATCGGCAACGGATGCCCGTGCGCGTCCATGGCCATGCCGTGTTTTGCGTCATGGCCGTGCTGCATCGCGCTGTGGTCCTTTGCGCCATGATTGGTATGTTGCGCGAATGTTGCGTGGGATGGTGCTGCGAACAGGGCCGCGATTGCGGCGGTACGCAGGAGTTTGAGAGTCATTGTCTGTGCCATGGTTCCTCGCATGGTCGGAATCTTTCAAACGACAGCTGTCTTCGTCCGACGCATGAGGCCGGCGAATTGGGTCTGTCCTGGATTTCTGAAAGAAGCGGCGTGAAGCGTGGCGGCAGGCGCCGTGTGCTAAATCACGCCTGACGGCGTGGAGGCGCACGGGGTTGCAGACTGCTCGCATGGTGCGCCATCCGGGGAAGCTCGGCGTCGACGAGCGGGGTTTGGCAGCGTGTGCCTGGCATGAGCCCGGCCGGGCCCGGCTGTTGCGCCTGGGATGGCAGAACGCTGCTGGCCAGGCTGCAATAGATACAGTCCGGAGTGACGGCCGAACTGGGCTCTTTATCGTCGTTTTTGACGAGATTACCCTGCTCGTCCAGGGAGATCCGGACCAGGCCTTTGGCGGTGCAGATGACGGCCGTGCGAAAGGGATCGTCAGATGCCCGTTGCCCCGCCCCGCCTTGAATGGAAGCGAAAACCGTCGGGACCAACAGCTGAAGGGTCAGGCTGAGGATCAGGAGGCGCGTCAGGACGGCGCGGTGTGGAACTCCCAAAAAACGCATCCGACCTTCCTATGTGAAGGTCAGCTATCCAACAAAGCGGCACCTTGTCGCAGGAAGGGTAACGCTGCGCAGATTTCCGACTGTGGTAGGGACGTTTGCGAAATGATCGACAGGCGGAGCTGAGCCCGCACCGGATCAGCCAGCCTTCTGAACCGGCGGGATGTCGTTGATAATGGAGCGCATATAGCCCACGCGCGTGGCCGGCAGCCAGACGGAGACCGTCGTGCCAACGCCCACTTCGCTTTCCAGAGTGAGAGAGCCGCCATGCAGTTCGATCATCATCTGGGCGAGCGGCAGGCCGAGGCCGGTACCGCTCTGGGAGGCTGTCATTTCGTTATCCAGGCGCTCGAAAGCAGCCATTGCCTGTGGGATCTGGTCCGGGGACATGCCTTTCCCGGTATCCCGGATGTGGAATTCGATACCGCCCCTGCGCGGATCCCCGTGGCGCGGGCGCAGTGACACGGCGACATGAACACTGCTGCCGTTCGGGGTATATTTCACGGCGTTACCGAGAAGGTTGAGCAGAACCTGTTTCACTTTCGTCGCATCGACATCAAGCACGAGCTCTGGGTCGATTTCTGAAGTGTGCAACGCGATAGTGCGTTCTTTGGCAAGCGGGCTCACAAGCCGCATGCATTCTGTCATCAGCACGTTGACGCTGACGATCTCTTCCTCAAGCGTATCCTGTCCGGCTTCGATCCGGGCGATGTCGAGTAACTCGTTGATGATCTTGAGCAGGTGGCGGCCGCTGTCCCGGATGTCAGCGGAGAATTCCCGGTAGCGGTCGTTCTCCAGCCTGCCGAGGGTGCCCTGCACCATGATATCGGAAAAGCCGATGATCGCATTAAGCGGAGTGCGCAGCTCATGGCTCATAGCGCGCAGGAAACGGGTCTTGGAGAAGTTGGCGAATTCCGCCGACTTTTTCGCCAGTTCCAGCTCACGCGTGCGATCCGTGACGCGGTCTTCCAGCTGCCGGTTAAGGTCGCTCAGATCTGCTTCCGACCGGCGCAGTTCTTCGTTCGTATTCACCAGGGTGTGTTCGCGCTGGCGTTCGCGTTCGACCATCGCATTGTAGGCGTGGACCACCTGCCCCATCTCGTCGCTGCCGCGCCAGTTCGCGGTTTGCAGCTCACCGCTTTCAGACGAATTCCGGATGGCTGTCAGCAATCGCGTCAGCGGCCGTTCAACAAGGAACGCGAAACCCGCCACCACAGCAATCATGGCCGCGAGAAACGCGACGGCGATGGCCGAAAGGCCCAGTGTGTATTCGAAGTTCCGTGCTGCGCGCAGTTCCGCATCGGTGAAGAGGACGCGCAGATGCCACTTTGGCTCGACGGATATCGGGATCTCTATTTCATTCCCATCCAACCCGGGAGGGCAGCCTTGGGAGGAGGGGATAGCCACAACGGGTTGATGTCCGACTTTAAAGACCTCAGCGCAAAGAAAAGCCCGATCCGCGGCTAATGGAGACATCAGGTCCCGCGCCAGGAACGGGTGGTCGTAGGCTTGATGTCGGTCGAGTGCGAGCGCGGTGCGCGCGGTCAGGTTTCCGATCCTGGTTGCCAGCATTTCTTCGTCTGCGAGCGAAGTCGTATGGAGCAGCATCCAGATTCCAGGCACGATGAGCGCGAGAAAAGCCAGGCCGACAATTGCCAGCAATTTGACTTTCAGGCGTTTCAGCAGTGCCAGTTTGGTGTTCATTTCATCTCACCCGGATGCGCAAGGTCGAGCGCTTCAGCGCAACCTTGCGATCTTTCCGTCCGACATCAGGCGCTTCAGCAATGTCCGGTCGGCAACAGCCGTGTGGAACACCACGTACTCACTATCCCGGCGCGCCATGTAATAGTCGACGGGCACGTTCTTGCCGCTGTCATTCCTGAAGTCGAAGCAGAGGACATAGTGATCCCCCATGGTCAGGATCATGGGGTGCGCCGTCACGGGATGCAGGCGCTGCACTTCTCCAGCCTTCTGGTTGAGATAGAGCAGAGCGCCGTCGACGAGTTGCCCGTCCACATGCCGCTGCATGGAAGCCTGGATCGATGCCTTTTCCGCCAGGGTAAGGGCGGAGGCCTGCGCCGGAATAACTATCGTTGATGCCAGCAGTACGAGGCCGAAGAAGAATATGTGAAGCTTGGTCATTGGTTTTCTCACTCCGTAAAGAGTACGCCTTTTTATCATCCGATATTAAAGAAGCCGTTAATTTGCGGAAGTCGACCTGCATAGGAGGTATGCTTTTCAGTAGGGACGCACCGTCAAGGTTGATTTCAGTGCTGCGTATTCGGTGTTGAAGCATTTGACAGTCTTGGGGATCCGGATAGTCTCCCGGGCAGATCCGCCCCGCCCTTTATTTCCAGAGTCCTCATGCTGTCTTTCGTCACGGCTGTCTTCTTTTTGCTCATTACACCGGGGATTGGCGTGCTGACCACGGCCGGCATCGGCGCGGGATACGGCTTTGCGCCCGGTGCGCGATTCCTGATCGGTTTGTTCCTCGGCACAAACGCCGTGGCCATTCTCGTGGTCACCGGGATTGCCGCCGTGGTTCTGGCCAACCCCATTCTCGGGCCGATCCTGCTCTACGGCTCGGTTGCCTATCTGCTTTATCTGGCCTTCCGGATCGGCTGGGCCGGCTCGAAGATCGCGTTCGTGGAGCGGCAGAGCGCGCCGGGGGTGATCGGCGGGTTCGGCCTGCAACTGATCAACCCGAAAGCCTATGCGGTGAACACGACCCTGTTTTCTGGGTTCCATTTCATGGTGGAAAACCAGAGCATGGAGATCGCGCTGAAATTCCTCGCCATCAACGCCATCTGGATTCCGGTGCACCTGGTCTGGCTCTGGGCCGGTGTCTCGCTTAAAAAGCTGGACCTTTCGGACCGGTCCCAGTCCTACATCAACAAGGGCATGGCGCTGTCGATGCTGATCGTGGTTGTTCTGGCCGCCTGGCCGCGCGAGGGAGGGTGAAGATCATGGACGGGAACGGAACGCTGGAAATCGGGTTCGATGTGCCTGCGGCGGTGGGCACGAGGGAGGCGGATATCCAGACGCCCTGCCTCCTTATCGATCTCGACGCGTTCGAGCAAAATGTCGTCGCCATGCGGGGTTTCGCGGCGGAGATGGGCGTCGATCTGCGCGTGCACGGCAAGATGCACAAATCGGCCGACATTGCCCGCTACCAGATCGAGCAGGGCGGGGCCGTCGGGATTTGTTGCCAGAAAGTTTCGGAAGCGGAAGCCTTCGCGCGCGGCGGCATTGCCGACATTCTGATCACGAACCAGGTGCGCAGCCCGCTGATGATCGACCGGCTGGCGCAACTGGCGAAGACGACCCGTGTCGGCGTCTGCATCGACGATATCGCGAATGTTGCCGAATTGTCCGAGGCCGCGGTCCGCGCGGGTAGCGGGATCGAGGTTCTGGTGGAGATCGATTGCGGTGCCGGACGCTGCGGTGTCGAACCGGGCGCTGCTGCTGTGGATCTGGCGAAGGCCATCATTGCCGCGCCGGGACTGAGCTTTCAAGGTATTCAGGCCTATCACGGCGGCGCGCAGCATGTGCGTGATTTTGCCGAGCGTAAGGCCCGGATTGAAGCGGCGATCGGTCATGCGCGCGATACGCGGGACCGGTTGATTGAAGCGGGCATAGGCTGTCCGAGCGTGACCGGAGCGGGGACGGGTTCCTATCCGTTCGAAGGCAATTCCGGCGTTTACACGGAAATACAGTGCGGCTCCTACGCCTTCATGGATGCGGACTACCAGCAGGTCCGGGACGAGAGCGGCGCACCGATCTCCGAATTCAAGAACGCGTTCTTCCTGCTGACCTCGGTAATGAGCAATGCCAAGCCGGGGCAGGCGGTCTGCGATGCAGGTCTCAAGGTGCAGAGCGTCGATTCTGGCCTGCCGGTGATCTTCGGGCGGGACGATGTCGAATATGTCGCCTGCTCCGACGAGCACGGCACCATCCGCGATCCGGGCAGTGTGCTGCGGATCAATGAGAAGCTGAAGCTGGTGCCGGGCCATTGCGACCCGACCTGCAATATCCACGACTGGTATGTCGGCGCGCGCGGCGGAGCTGTCGAATGCCTCTGGCCGGTAACGGCGCGCGGCAAGGCTTACTAGCCCGTCGGGCTCTGCGCCCCGACATAGAACGCCTTCCGCTCCTCGAAATGCGCGATCAAGGCGTCCCGGAGCAACCGGATCCGGGCGGTCCGGCGCAGGTCTGTCCGGTATAACAGCCAGATGCTGCGATCGGGCAGCAGGGCGGCCCCGGGGACCCTCTGTAATCCTTCGACGTTGTCACCGAGAAAGCAGGGCAACAGGGTCAGGTAGGGGCCGCTCCGGGCGAGGCCGATCTGTGCGCGGTGCTCCGGCGCATTGTGCCGGAGTGGCAGATCGGGATAACCGGTGTTCCCGGTCCATGGTTGCTCATCGTGAGGTTCTTTCCAGCCCAGCCAGGCGACGGACGGATCGCCTGCCGTAAGCCGGGCGCAGGTTTCGGGGCTGGCGAAAGCCGTCTTGTTGTATTGCAGGATACGCTGACCGATTGCCTCGTCCTCGACGGCAAAGGCCATGCGGACGGAAACATCCGCTTCAAGGTCCGCCAGCCGGGAGAACCGGTCCCCGACATCGAGATCGATATCAATTCCGGAAAAGCGATCCGCAATATCCGCAAGCGCCGCCGCAAGGCCGCTCTCGAAAAGGGCGAAAGGCAGGCTGAGCCGGATTTTGCCTTGCAAGGCGTCGTTGCTGCCGCCGACGGCGCTTCTGACATTGCGTGCGGTCTCTTCCATCTGCTCCGCATGAACCGCCAGCTCCCGCCCGGTCTCCGTCGTTACCAGACCGTTCCGGGTCCGGTCGAACAGATGGGCGCCCAGCCGTGTTTCCAGCCGCTTCAGCCGTTGCAGCACCGTGCCGTGATTGACCCCGAGCGCTGCCGCAGCCTTGCGCAGCGAGCCATGCCTGTGGAGTGCCAGAAAGAAGCGGAGATCGTCCCAGTCAGTGTTCAAAATAATATCCGGTTTGTTCGAATAATCCAGTCTTAGAGATGTTAAAATAAACGCTTACGGTCCGCTTCGCCAAGTTCTCTGGAGGTGGTTGTGACTGACGTCGAGAATTCCATTCTGAGCCGGATCGGAAACACGCCGCTGATCGAGCTGAAAACGCTCGTGCCGGAAGGTTACGCGCGGGTGTTGCTGAAGATCGAGAGCGAGAACCCGACCGGCAGCATGAAGGACCGCATGGCGCTGGCGATGATCGAGGCGGCGGAACGGGACGGCAGGCTGCGGCCCGGCGCGCCGGTGGTGGAATATACCGGCGGCAGCACCGGCGTTTCCCTGGCCATGGTCTGCACTGTGAAGGGCTACCCGCTGCATATCGTTTCGTCCGATGCTTTCAGCTTAGAGAAGCGGCGGCACATGCGGGCGCTGGGCGCGGATTTGACAGTGGTGCCGAGCGACGGTGGCCGGATGGATGCGGCTCTGACCCATGCCATGATCGCCGAGGCGGACAGGATCAGGGGGGAGATAGGCGCCTTCTGGACGGACCAGCTCAAAAACGCGGACCAGCTTGCCGCTTATCATGTGATGGGCGCGGAGATCTGGGAGCAGACGGGCGGTAAGGTTGATGCGTTCGTACAGGCAACCGGTACGGCGGCATCCGCGCGCGGGGTCTCGGAGTTCCTGAAATCGAAGCGCGACTCCATCCGGACAGTCGCCATCGAGCCGTGCGAGTCCGCTGTCCTGTCCGGTGGCGAGACCGGAGCGCACAGGATCGAGGGTGTCGGCGCTGGATTTGTCGTGCCGCTCTGGGATCCGGAGCCGATTGACGAGATTGCGACCGTTTCGACTGGAGACTCCATGGCCATGGCGCGACGGCTTGCCCGGGAGGAGGGAATCTTCGCCGGCACCTCGACCGGTGCAAACGTGATCGTGGCACTTCGCGTTGCGGCGGATCTGGGCTCGAACCGCTCTGTTGTCACCATTATGTGTGATAGCGGGGTAAAGTATCTCAGCACGGAACTCTATAACTGCACGGACGAGGCCGATGAGTGAGCCCTTTCAGGTAATCCGCGCCCGGGCCGAAGCGCATCATGGCGGCGCAGAGGCGATCGACGCTCGTCTCGCCGATCTCGCCGACAGGCCGGACCCGGCGTCCCTGCCGGACGACCGCATCCTCGCGGAGATGTCGAAGCGGGTCTTTCAGGCCGGGTTCGTCTGGAAGATCATCGAGAGCAAATGGCCGGGATTCGAAGAGGCCTTCGACGGCTTCGATATCGCGGTGAACAGCGAGATGAGCGAGGAACGGTTGTCGGCACTGCTTGCCGATACCGGGATCATCCGCAACAAACCGAAGATCCTGGCGGTGCGTGACAATGCGCGGTTGGTGGAGCAGATGGCGGCCCTCGACGGCAGCGCTGGCAAGTTCATCGCCAATTGGGATGCGGCCGATCACGTCGGCCTGCTGGACTATCTGAAAAAGCACGGCAACCGGCTCGGCGGGCTGACCGGTCAGTATTTTCTCCGCTTTGTCGGGCGCGACGGGTTCGTTCTGTCTAAGGATGTCACCACGGCGCTGAAGGCGGCGGGCGTGATCGACGGGCCGGCCACGTCCAAATCTACGCTGGCCAAAATCCAGGCCGCCTTCAATCGGTGGGGCACGGAGAGCGGACAGTCCCAGGCCGCGATCAGCCGCACACTGGCCCTGTCGGTCGGGCCGAAGGCTTAGACCGGCATATCCAAGCTCCGGAAGCTTTCCTCAGCAGCCTAGCGCCAGTGCTCGGCTACCCACCCGTGCGGGACCTGATGGGGCTTTGGCTCCGTCGGAAAGGTCACAATCTTCGCGTTGCTCCGCGCCAGGTCTGTCGAAGTGATGTCCGGTTCGAGCAATTTATAGAGCCGGATGGGCTCGCGCGGGAAGGTGTCGATCCCGGGCATGCATTCCTGGATCCAGTCCTGATCGCCGACCAGCCGGTCGGTGTCGCTGCTGCTGAAACGGTCATAAACCGGCTCGGCAAAAGTCCGGTCGAACAGCATGACGGAGGAATTGTAGCCTGGTGTGTAGGCATGTTCGAGGATGTAGAAACCGACTTTCAAACCCTCGATGAACCCGAGGTCTCCGACGATTACCGTGTCGAGGTCGAGATAGAAGATCATCTGGTCGGCGAACGGCGTTTGCGGATCGAACAGGGCCAGCTTGGCCCACCATCCCCGGGTCTGGAGTGCCGATATATCGATAATGTCGATCTCGGGGGAAATGCCCTGGGGATCGTCGGTCAGGCAGACGAACCGCCAGTTCCCCGGCAGGTGGCGACGGACCATCGCGTACAGGCGATTGACATAATCCGCCCCGTATTTCGTTCCGTGCTTGACGCAGGCGACGGTCAGGTGGTCGAGGTCTACCGGCCGTGCGTCCGCGCTTTGCGATGGCGGCCCGTTCCGTAACAACGTATGTGCCCGTGCCAGGGTATTGTTGAGTAACGGAAGGTCGATTTTATACGGAAACGCCTCGATCACCCGCACCGCCTCCGCATAGTTGCCGGTATTCACGTGGATCCGGGAAACGCGTGCGAGGGCCGAGCCGAAGAAACTTTCCTGTTCCTTGTTCAGGGCTTGCCCGTTTGATTTCAGCGCGCGGGAGAAGATCTGTTCAAATATTGCGAGGGTTCGTTCGAACTCTCCTCGCACGTAAAGCACCCTGGCTATCGAATCCAGGATTCTCAACTCGAGTCCGAGAGTGTCGGGTGTCATGGACGCCAGCAGTTTTTCAAGCAGCTGCAACGCTTCGTCATGCCGACCGTTATCGATCAGCAAGGAGGATAGCTGGTAGGCGATACCTGGAATGTCCGGGTAGGCCTCGTGGAAGGCTCTCGAATGGCGGAGCGCTGCGTCGGTGTTACGCTCCAGATGATTGACGCCGGCGTCCCGTCGAACGCCCTTCCAGTTGATATAATATTTTATCAAAACCCTGCGGAGCTCGAAGACATCCTCCACTGCCGCGGAATCCCGAAGGCTGATTTCAGCCTCCTGAACCGCTTCCGGGTCCCCGTTGAGAATTCTCTCGGCTAGCGACATATGTGGATACCTATTTGGGCGCGTATTTGAATGAAGGGCACAGCCGACGATCCAAGCGAATTGAAAGGCATAAAGCGACGGAAACCACTATCCGCTATGATGCACAATTTGCTGCCTCAAGCGACGTTTCCTGAAAACCCCGCCGTCATGTGACGTCCCGACTTCGGGTAAGCTTACTGCCAATGCTGCGCCACCCACCCGTGCGGGATCTCGTGAGGCTTTGGCACCGATGGAAAGGTCACGATCTTCGCGTTGCTCCGCGCCAGATCTGTCGAAGTGATGTCAGGTTCGAGCGATTTATAGAGCCGGACGGGCGCGCGCGGGAAGGTGTCGATCCCGGGCATGCATTCCTCGATCCAGTCCTGGTCACCGACCAGCCGGTCGATGTCGCTGCTGTTGAAACGGTCATGAACCGGCGCGGCAAAAGTCCGGTCGAACAGCATGACGGAGGAGTTGTAGCCCGGTATGAATGAATGCTCGAGGATGTAGAAACCGACTTTCAAACCCTCGATGAACCCGAGATCTCCAACAATTACCGTGTCGAGGTCTAGATAGAAGATCGTCTGGTCGGCGAACGGCGTTTGCGGATCGAACAGGGCCAGCTTGGTCCACCATCCCCGGGTCTGGAGTGCCGATATATCGATAATGTCGATCTCGGGAGAAATGCCTTGGGGGTCGTCTGTCAAGCAGACGAACCGCCAGTTCCCCGGCAGGTGACGCCGGACCATCGCGTACAGACGATTGACATAGTCCGGCCCGTATTTCGTCCCGTGCTTGACGCAGGCAACGGTCAGGTGATCGAGGTCTACCGGCTTTGCGTCGGGGCTTTGTGATGGCGGCCCGTCGTGTAATAACGCGCGCGCCCGTTTCTGCGTGTTGTTGAGAAATGGCAGGTCGATTGCGTGCGGAAATGTCTCGATCACCCGCACCGCCTCCGCATAGTTGCCGGTATTGACGTGGATGCGGGACAGTCGTGCGAGGGCCGAGCCGAAGAAGTTCTCCTGATTCTCGCTCAGGGACGGCCCGCATGCTTTCAGCGAGAGTGAGAATATCTGCTCAAATATTGTGGCTGCTCGTTCAAGCTCTCCTCGGACGGTAAGCACCCGTGCGAGCGATTCCATGATGGTCATCTTGAGGCCGAGGGAATTGCCCGGCACCGTCTCCAGAAGTTTTTCGAGTAGATGCAACGCCTCGTCGATCCGGCCATTTTCGATCAACAAGGAGGATAAGCGGTGGGCCAGACCAGTATCTTCCGGAGAAGTCTCGTGGATGGCTCTCATATGTCGGAGGGCTGACTCGGAGTCACGCTCCAGATGATTGACGCCAGCGTCCCGGCGAACGCCCTTCCAATCCATATAGTGCTTTATCAAAACCCTGCGGAGCTCGAAGACATCCTCCACCGCCGCGGAATCCCGAAGGCAGATTTCCGCCTCCCGAACCGCTTCCGGGTCCCCGTTGAGAATTCTTTCGACCAGCGACATATCCGGATGCGTACCTGGGTGCGTATTTGAGTGAAGGGCACAGCCGACGATCCAAGCGAATTGAACGGCACAATAGGGACGGAAATCACAATCCCTTATCGCGTCAGCGATGATGTGCAATCCTCGACAGACCTCACCTTTATCACACGCGATTTTCCTTCTCCAGAGAGGTTCCCCGGACCCGCCGGGCGAAGCCGCTTCGCCGGCCCCGGCTTTCATAAGCACAGCTTGATCTACTGATAATTATTTATCGATTTCTTTTTGCCTCCCGCCTCGCCAAGCTCCCCGTTTTGGAGTGCCAGACAGCGGGGAATGGCAATGAAGATTGGGTTTATCGGGCTCGGCAATGTCGGGGCAAAACTGGCGGGAAGTCTGCTCCGCAACGGCGCGGATCTGGTGGTGCGCGATCTCGATCCCGCGCATGTGCAGCCCTTTTTGGATAAGGGCGCGGCCTTTGGCGAGAGCCCGAAGGCCATGGCTGCGGGTTGCGACGTGATCATCACCTGCCTGCCCAGCCCGGCGATTTCCGCCGCCGTGATGGAAGGTGAGGACGGTATTCTCGCGGGCCTGACGCCCGGCACCATCTGGGCCGAAATGTCCACCACCCACGCCGAAGAGGTGAAGCGGCTCGGCGCCCTTGTCACGGCGAAGGGCGGGGAAGCCGTTGATTGCCCGGTCTCCGGCGGTTGCCACCGGGCGGCGACCGGTAATATCGCGATCCTTGCTGGCTGTGAGCGCTCGACTTTCGAGAAGATCCTGCCGGTGCTGACCATGATGGGCAGGCGCATCCTGCACACGGGCGACCTTGGCACTGCCTCGGTGCTGAAGGTAATGACCAACTACCTTGCGACCGTCAATCTCATCTCCGTGTGCGAGGCTCTGGTCACTTCCAAGGCGGCGGGCATGGATCTCAACACCACGTTCGAGGCGATCAAGATTTCCTCCGGAAACTCCTTCGTTCACGAGACGGAAAGCCAGGTCATCCTGAACGGCTCACGCGATATCAGCTTCACCATGGATCTGGTGCTGAAGGATATCGGGCTGTTCCAGGAAATTGCCGAAACCCACGGTGTTCCGCTCGAGATCTCGCCGCTGATCAACAAGATCTTCGCCGATGGTATCGATCGTTTCGGGCCGCGTGAGTTGTCGCCGAACATCATCAAGCGTCTGGAAGAGGCAACAGGTCTCGACATCACCGCCCCCGGTTTCCCGACGGAGATGGAAGATGACGAGCCGGAAGAGCCGGGCTATGAAATTGTCCCTCAAGGCCGTGCATAGTCAGGCGGGCTTAATCAGGCCTGCATAACCGGGAGAAAGCCATGCTGGACAGGCGCGCATTCTATATAGACGGCACCTGGGTTGCCCCGTCCGAGGCCCGCGATTTCGAGGTGCTGAACCCGGCGACGGAGCAGCCGGTCGCGGTGATCTCGCTTGCTTCCGATGTGGATGTGGACCGGGCGGTGCTGGCCGCCCGCGACGCGTTCGAGTTGTGGAGTGAGACGGCGGCCTCTGAGCGTGCTGACATGCTGCGCCGGGCGCTGGAGATCTATCTCCGCCGCCGGGACGAGATCGCCGAGGCGATGACGCTCGAAATGGGCGCGCCCCACGATTTCTCCCGGGACAGCCAGGCACCTTGCGGGGACGCCCTGCTGGCGGCGGCGATCGAAGCGCTTGAGGCGCATCAATTCGAGCGGCCGAGCCTGCGCGGTGGCAGCACGCTCCGGGACGAGGCGGCGGGTGTTGCCGGTCTCATCACGCCATGGAACTGGCCGGTCAATCAGGTCATGGCCAAGGTTGCCTCCGCGCTTGCCGCCGGCTGCACCATGGTTCTGAAGCCGAGCGAGTACGCCCCGCTTTCCGCAGGTATCGTCGCCGAGGTTCTGACCGAGGCCGGGTGCCCGCCCGGCGTGTTCAACATGGTGCATGGCGACGGCCCTGGCACCGGCGCCGCGCTCTCCGCCCATCCCGAGATCGACCTGCTGTCCTTCACCGGCTCCACCCGGGCGGGGCAGCTTGTCATGACCGCCGCCGCGAACGGCATCCGCCGGGTGGCACTGGAGCTTGGCGGCAAGTCGCCGAACATCGTCTTTGCCGATGCGGATCTTGAGGTGGCGCTACATTTCAGCGTGGAGAACTGCTTCTCCAACAGCGGCCAGTCCTGCGATGCGCCGACCCGCCTGCTGGTCGAAAGCTCGGTCTATGAGGAAGCCGTCACCATGGCCGGGCGCTTCGCCGCCGCTGTCAAAGTCGGCGATCCGCAACAGCCGGGCGAGCATATCGGCCCGCTGGTGAACGCCCTCCAGTTCGAGCGGGTGCAGGGCCATATCCGCAAGGGCATCGAGGAAGGCGCCCGCGTCGTCACAGGAGGACTCGGCAAGCCGGAAGGCTTCGAGACCGGCTACTTCGTCAAGCCGACCCTGTTCGCCGATGTTACGAACGACATGCATATCGCCCGAAACGAGATCTTCGGCCCGGTGCTGGTGATGATCCCGTTCGATGGCGAGGACGAGGCTGTCCGGATCGGCAACGACACGCCCTATGGCCTCGCCGCTTATATCCAGACTGGCGACCCCGAAAAAGCCCAGCGCGTCGCCCGGCGGCTTCGGGCGGGGAACATCTATATCAACGGCAATTACGCGGATACGGACGTGCCCTTCGGCGGCTTCAAACAATCCGGCATCGGCCGCGAGAACGGCCCGATGGGGCTGGAGGATTTTCTGGAGACGAAGGCGATCACCGGGTAGGGACGATCGGGCAAGCGCCCCGCTTTATTCTCGTCATCCCCACCCTCAATCGTCATCCCCACCCTTAATCGTCATCCTCACGCAAGTGGGGGCCCAGAGATCATAAAGCGCCGCCCGTCATCACTGGGTCCCTGCGTCCGCAGGGATGACGGCTTGGAAGGTTGTCATCCCGGCTTAACGCGCCACCCCACACAGTCTCATCGCCCCGGCCCAAAACCGTCATCCTGGCCTTAAAAACCGTCATCCCGGACACCGATCCGGGATCCATGGATGAAGGGCGACGTCCTACGATCTCTGGATCCCGTTTTTCAACGGGATGACGAACGAGGTCTGACAACTTTCCCGTCTTCCGTTCCCCGTCTCCGCCCTCTAGGATCGACGCGGGAGGGGCCGTGGTCGATTTTTCAAATCGCAAAGAAGCAGAGCGCTGGTTCGAGGACCAGCCGCGCGAGGTCTGTATCGCCATGGCGGCGCGGCTGGCTCTGCGCGTGTTTCCTTTATGCCGGTCCTACATTCTCGAAGATCCGCCCACGCGTTCCGATGCCTTCGTTTTGCCGCTTTTACGTGCTATGGTTCCGCCCCTTATTGCGGGCACATGGCCAACAAGGGGCGGAGAGGTTCGATCCGCGTCCGCCAGAGCCGCCGCCGCCGCCGCCGCCGCCGACGCCGCCAGAGCCTCCGCCGCCAG